>NZ_QGOK01000016.1 GCF_003259175.1 Marinomonas shanghaiensis
TACTGTGAATATAAGGAATCTCCGTTATGCAGGTTGAAACTTCGCACGTTAAAGATATAAAAATTGAAGAATACAATGACGTTGCTATCCTCTCGATTAGCTACGTTAATTTGGGCGCTACTCGTTATGTATTGGCATTGATTTTTGTTTTATTCTCAGGTGTTGCGTTAGTGAACACTTTTAAAATATACCAAATGTTAAACTTTGATGCGTTGGATTTTGGTTTGTTTCTAGGTGTTATTTCGACTATAACTCTCTTCTTTGTTCTTCTAAAAATGGCGCATAGGTTGTTGACAAAGGTGACGGATTTAACAATCAAGATTACTGATAATGGTTTAACGTACGATAGTGGAATACCTCCGTTATTTATCGGCTTTGGTTCAGGCTATTTTGATTTTTGGAAATCGTTTTTTTTCAAAAGACAACATATCGAATTTGATTTATCAGAAATGAAAGCCATTTATTTAGAAGAAAAGAAATCTCAAATCTGCCTTGTGATGATGGAAAAGGGTAAAGAAATTGAAATCGCTAAATACATCACAGATCAACAAAAAAAAGATTTGTATCAACTATTAAAAAACACAACCAATGATTTTAGTAAATAGACTGTTTTTCCGAAGTTTAATTTTGATCATTTATGGAGAATATTATGTGGCTAGGATATGAAAAACCGCTTCCAGAGTGCCCCCCTATAGCACCAAAAAAGAAAAAAAGCATATTAAGAGAAGAACTAGCCTTATTCTATTAGGCTTATTTTTTTCTTTGATTGTTGGTGTGCCAATGCTGACCCATTGGTATCCCAGTTTTCTTTGGGGGGGGGCAAAATTAATACTACAGGATTACCTTGGTTTATATTGTATTTTTCTCATCATACCTTTTTATTGCGGTTTGGGTTCGACAGGCTCTAGCCTAACTTTTAGGCTTATTCTTAGCCATGATCCGTATTTTGTTAAGCGATGTAAGGAGTTAGATCAGCATTTTATAAGAGTTATACCCTTTTTAATTTGGCAAGAGTATTGAGGTGAAGTATATGGAGATTTAGAATGATTGATTATAAAAAACAGACGAAACTATATAGAGAAAAAAATCAGATTAGACTTAATGAAGTTGGTGCATATCGTCAATTTCTAACGGTAGGTGGAACAGGAGGATATAATTTTATGAGGTTCTGGCTTGTTTGTATTTGTGTTTTTTTATTAGCTGGGTGTGTTGCGCCAAATGGGGTAGAGAAGAGTGAGCCGGATGAACCTGTGAGTGAGAAATGGAATCCTCGAATTATTCACAAGGTTATTGCCGTTACTAAGACTAAGACACATTCCCAGGGTATTTGCTCTGATGCAATTGGTACCATTAGCTTTTTGTATGAAAACATAGCAGGGCAGCTAGTGGGGACTTTTCAGCATAAGTATTTAGTGTCAGGAAAAATAAATTCAGCTGGCTTTATTTCTGGAGGCTTTGCTTATTCTGATGTTTCGGTTGTAAATTTTACGGGGCAATTGACAGCTGATGGTGAAACTGCGAAAGGCACATGGAAAGACATTTATAACTGTGAAGGTTCTTGGTTTTCTCAAAAAATCAGCTATTAGAAAAGTGCCTTATTCTGA
Source organism: Marinomonas shanghaiensis (assembly GCF_003259175.1). GTDB lineage: Bacteria > Pseudomonadota > Gammaproteobacteria > Pseudomonadales > Marinomonadaceae > Marinomonas > Marinomonas shanghaiensis. The sequence continues at coordinate 1,605 of NZ_QGOK01000016.1, forward strand.
TATTGATTAAGAGTAATATTCAACATCTCTTTAATGATTGAATGCCATCATTAAGCGAAAATAGAGATACTAAAAAACCCCAAGTTGCATTACTCGCAATTTGGGGCTTTTTGATTTTTTTAATAGTCTTAACGCTGTTTAGTTTCGTATTCAGGGTGAATCCAAACTGGCGCGTCGAGTTTTGGCAGTGGTGCTTTGCCAAGGATCATGTCGGCGGCTTTTTCGGCCACCATGATAGTGGGTGCGTTTAAGTTGCCGTTGGTGATGGTCGGGAAGATTGACGAATCCACCACGCGAAGGTTCTCAATACCTCGCACTTGGCATTGCTCGTTAAGTACGGCCATTGGGTCGTTGTCGTCGCCCATCTTACAGGTACAAGATGGATGATACGCACTTTCCACGTTCTCTTTTACCCATTGGTCGATTTCCGCGTCGCTCTGAATGTGCATCCCTGGTTGGATTTCATCGCCACGGTAATCGTCTAGCGCAGATTGTTGCAGCACTTCGCGGGTTAGGCGAATCGTGTCGCGCCAGTCTTGCTTGTCTTGTTCGGTGGAAATGTAGTTAAACAAGATGCGAGGTTTGGCTGCTGGATCAGACGATTCAATCCACAATTTGCCCCGGCTTTCTGGTTTGTTCGGGCCAACGTGTACTTGGAAACCATGGCCTTCTACCGCTGCTCGGCCGTCGTAACGCATGGCCGCAGGCAAGAAGTGGTATTGAATGTTTGGCCATTTTAGCCCCGCACGAGAGCGAATAAAACCACAGGATTCAAAGTGGTTGGTCGCGCCGAGCCCTGTTTTAAACAACATCCAGCGTGTACCGATCAAGCCTTTGCTGATCAAGCCAAGTTTGCTGTTGAGCGTCACAGGCTGTTTGCAGTAGTACTGGAAGTAGACTTCTAAATGGTCTTGCAAGTTTTCGCCCACACCAGGCAGTTCGTGCAGTACAGGCACCCCTGCTTTTTCCAACACCTCTTTTGGACCGACACCAGACAGTTGCAACAACTGTGGTGAACCAACGGAACCTGCCGACAGAATCACTTCTTTACTAGCAGTGGCTTGTTGAGTTTGGCCGTTTTTACTGAACTCAATGCCAACCGCTTTTTTGCCATCGGCCTTTTCATTTTCAAAGAGGACTTTATGGCTTAGCACGCCCGTTTTTACCGTTAGGTTAGGGCGCGCCATGGCACGACGTAAATAGGCGTTGGAGGTCGAAGCTCGCACGCCATTTTTTACCGTCATGTGCATTGGGCCAAAGCCTTCTTGACGGTAGCCATTATAGTCGTCGGTTTTGCCGTAACCGGCTTCCTCGCCTGCATCGATAAAGGCTTGGTAAAGCGGGTTGTAGGTCATGTCGTTGCCGTTGTTGGTCGACAATGGCCCCTCGCCGCCACGGTATAAATCCGCACCGCCTTTCCATGTCTCGGCTTTTTTGAAATAGGGCAGGCAAGTTTGGTAGTTCCAGCCTTTGGCGCCGTTTTCTTCCCATTGGTCGAAATCACAAGCGTGACCACGAACATACACCATGCCGTTAATGGACGATGAACCGCCTAATACTTTGCCTCGTGGACAATGCATTTCACGGCCATCAAGACCCGGCTCTTTGTCTGTGTGGAATTGCCACGCGTATTTTGTCGTGTTCATTGGGTAAGACAAGGCGGTTGGCATTTGGATAAAGACGCTCTTATCTGAGCCGCCCATTTCCAATAGCAGCACCTTGTGTTCGCCGCTTTCTGTCAGTCTATCTGCTAGCACACACCCTGCGGAGCCAGCACCGACGATAATGTAATCGTACGTTTCGTTTGCCATACTTATCTCGTTGTAATTAGGGTCTAAGTAAGCGTCTCGCTTAGTAAGGGCTTTGAATGTCGTTTAGATCGACATAGACGCTCTTGTTTTGTGTGTAGTGGTATAAGGTTTCGATGCCGTTTTCACGGCCAATACCAGACTCTTTGTAGCCACCTACTGGCATTTCCGCAGGCGAAGCACCCCATGCGTTAATCCAACAAATGCCCGCTTGTAGCTGATTGATCACACGGTGAGCGCGGGCGAAATCCTTGGTGAAGACGCCAGCCGCTAAGCCAAGCTTGGTGTCGTTAGCGCGGGCGATTACTTCGTCTTCATCGGTGAAGCTCAGTACTGACATCACAGGGCCGAAGATTTCATCGCGTACTTGTGGCATGTCATCAGTGCAATCGGTGAAGACAGTCGGAGCCACAAACGCGCCTTTGTCTAAGCCCTTTTCCGTGACTTGGTAACCGCCACATAACAAGGTCGCCCCAGCGTCTTTAGCGGCTTGAATATAGCCTAAGACTTTTTGCATATGGTCTTTGGAAATCAAGGCACCGACTTGCGTGTTCATGTCCATTGGGTCGCCAATGATCATGGCTTCGGTGCGTGTTTTTAGCTCTTTGGTAAAGGCGTCTAGCATATCAGCGTGAACAAAGACACGAGTACCGTTGGTGCACACTTCGCCTTGGGTGTAGAAGTTCGCCAACATGGCGGCAGACACGGCCTGATCCACTGGCATATCAGGGAAGATAATCATCGGAGACTTACCGCCCAATTCCATGGTGACTTGTTTCAACGATTGCGCTGAAGCGGCCATGACTTTTTTGCCTGTGCCTACTTCACCTGTGAAAGAAACCTTTGCAATATCAGGATGTGCGGTGATCATTTGGCCTGTACGACCGTCGCCCTGAATGACGTTGAAAACCCCATCGGGTAAGCCTGCTTGGGTAAAGATTTCAGCCAGTTTAAGCGCAGTAAGTGGCGTTTCTTCAGACGGTTTGAAGATCATTGCGTTACCAGCGGCCAAGGCCGGACCGGATTTCCACATAGCGATTTGAATCGGGTAGTTCCACGCGCCGATGCCAGCGCAAATACCCAGTGGCTCGCGGCGAGTGTAGAAGAAGTTGCCATTGCCAAGGTCTTGGTAATCCCCTTGGATCTTATCCGTTAGGCCTGCGTAATATTCGATAACATCCGCGCCTGTTTGAATGTCCACGCAAATGGCTTCTTGTAAGGGTTTTCCTGTGTCTAGTACTTCAAGTCGGGCAAGCTCTTCGTTGTTTTCACGCAATAGCTCAGCGGCTTTTTTAAGAATACGTCCGCGTTCTACAGGGCTCATAGCGGCCCAGACTTTTTGGCCTTGTTTGGCAGATTCAACAGCAGCATCGAGTTCAGCTTGTCCTGCGTGCTCTACTGTTGCAATCACTTCGCCTGTGGCTGGGTTGATTGTCTCGAAGTGTTCACCGCTGGTGGATGCATGGTAGCGGCCATGAATGTATTGCTGCTGATGTGCCATGTTGTGCCTCTTTTTGTCTGTTTCAATGCTCTGTTTAGGATCATTGAAGTATTTGAATTTTTATTAAACGCGCGTTTAATAAAAACAATTGTACATATTTTGACTATAAATTGCAGCTTGAAACCATGAATTCGTGTTTTTAGGGCAAAAAAATGGCGTTTTAGAGCGATAGGAAAGAAAGGTTATGAGATGCCTCAGAATGAGCAAAATATGCGGTGAACGGTATTAGGTCTCGACTCAAATGTTGAGCCGAGACGGGCTTTTTAATCGTATTACGAAGGTATAGGAAGGGGATTACAGGCTAATAACACCATTCGTATCAGGGCTTATTGGACTTGGAACATAGGCATCTGCCATGTCATCGTTGAGCCATTCGGTACCATCTAGCACATAACGAAATTGGTACGAGGTATCGATCTCCAAACTGATTGTCGATGCAAACACACCAGATTTCTGTTTTTTCATTGGATTGGCTTCGCTGTCCCAGTTGTTAAAATCACCAACAACAGCGACGCTTTTGGCCTCGCCAATCTTGTCGGCCGGTAGGGCAAATTTCACTTTGCATTCTGGTTTGGTTTTTAAGTAGGTTTTCTCAATCATTTCCAGCTCCATGGTCTAGTGATAGACAAAAAAAGTAAGGCTACTGCAAAAGCCTGAGTACAACGAAATGTGCTTTTGAAGCGAGCTTCTAGTGCAAATAGCAAGCAAAGCTTACGCCATATTTTATAACTAATTAATTTATAATAATAAAAGTCTCAATGAGCGTTTTCTGCTATCTGGTTAAAGCGTATTCCTAGCTTTAATCGTTCCCCAGTGCGCTATTCTGGGGCTTACGGCACTCATACACAATTGAAACGAAAATTCACAATATAAACGGATTTATGTCCTATAGTTAAATGACACCAACAAAAATAACGAGGTGTTGTGATGGACATTCAAATGGTCGTTCTTATTGCGTTAAGTGTGATGCTGGTCATTAAGATTATTTATCTGGTTGTCTTTAAACGCCCTGAACAAGAGGATGACCATTCCCATGGTCACCATTCTCATTCACGAGGGCATCACCACGATTCACGCTAGGGCATTCTAGGGTATTAAGCCTGAGTGCCGCTGTTGTGCCCTCGGTAACGTTTATTTTTCGCTTCTTTGACTGTATTAAGGTCTACTAGGACCAAACCGTCTACACAGTAGCCAAAGTCGGCATCGACGCCAAAGTCTAAGAAGCGAACCCCACCGGGCTCACAAAGTTCACTGTATTGCTTGAACAAGGTTGGTACGCTGGCGCCAAAGTGACTGAGCTGCTCTTTTAGTAGTCTAAAATCTTCTTCATAGTCCTCACCGCTGAAAATATCGGAAATAATGTCCGCATGTTCGGCGTTGACTTGGTAAGGCGTAAAAGAGCGTGCCAAGTGCTCTTTATCGGCAAAATACAGTTTATAAAATGAGACAATAAAATCTTTTGCCACTTGCGGATAACTGTTGCTTAGACTCACAGGCCCAAACATGTAACGTATTTCAGGGTGTTTATCCAAATAAGCGCCAATGCCGTACCATAAATAATCCAGACTGCGTTTGCCCCAATATTTGGGTTGAATAAAACTGCGTCCTAATTCAATTCCCTGCTCGAAGTAAGGCTCCATATCGCAAGAGTATTGAAATAACTCGGCACTGTAGATGCGATTTGGTGTATCGGATTTCATGTAGCTTGCGACTTCACCAATACGGTATGCACCAACGATTTCTAGCTCTTCTTCATCCCATAAAATCAAATGGCGATAATATTGATCAAACTTATCCAGATCAGAACGCTCTCCTGTGCCTTCACCGACTTTACGAAAGGCAATCTCGCGCAAGCGCCCAATTTCTTTCATCGTCACTGACATAGGGTCGTAATCAAACAGATAAATTTGTTTGTTGTCCTTGGTACTGCCAAGGTGTTCTGCCAGTTTTAACTCTTGTTTGATCAGTTGTCGGTTTTGCGGGTGCTCGACGGTTTTTTCTGTTTTTAACAGCGGTTTTCTGCCTTTGGCAATGCGGTACAAATGGCGTTTGACCAGTTTGTTTTTTTCTTTATCGCTTAACGGTAATTGTGCCAATTCTTGAATCGGAATAGCTTGGCCTACTTGCATGGGGATTTTGCGATTTCGCTGACGAAACATTTCGTTCGCAAGCTGCAGCGTAGACAATGGGCGATACAAAATAGAACTGGTATAAAACAACATGGAGTTACGTCCGCCGATGTGAACGGGCAATAATGGGCTGTTGGTTTTCTGCGCCAATTTAAGGTAGTTCTGATTCCATTGCTGGTCTTTTACACCGCTTGGTGACATCCGCGACACTTCTCCGGCTGGGAAAATAATCACGGCTTCTTCATTGTGTAAGCAGCTCATGATGGCTTTAAGTTGCTGGCGTCCGGTTTTGCCACCGAGATTATCGACCGGTAAGACCAGTTTTTTTAAACCATCAAAGCCCATCAACAAATCATTGGCGACGATTTTTACATCAGGACGGATCTCACCAATTAATCGAAGTAACGCAAGACCATCCAAAGCACCAAGTGGGTGGTTGGCGATAATCATAACGCGGCCACTGGCAGGAATGTTGCGTCGATCAACTTGGCTCACTTGGTAACTAAAGTTGAAGTGATCCAGTACACGATCAATAAATTCGAAGCCGACACAGCCGTGGTTTTTTTCCAGGAATTGATTGACTTCACTTTCGTGGAATAAGCGTTTTAACAGGCTTAACGTTGGGCGAGTGATAAGAGGGCTTTTGTCGAAAAACTGAGGCGATTTACTGGCAATCATTCGCTCAACTTGTATCACAGTCGTACTCCGCTCTAATAAGATTTCAGATGTCATACTAAGCAGGGTAGAGTGTCAATGTGACAAAGACGTGACGTTTGTGTGGCGAGTATGTGACCAAAAGTTTTCAAGCATGAAGGTGAAAAAAAAGCCCACCAATAAGGTGGGCCAAAAGTCGCTGACTAGAGAGTTAAACAAAAAACAATCGGCGACTGAGCTCGAGTAAATTCGCTACTTCATGGTTGGCATAGAAAATTCTGCGCCAGCGCGAAGGCCCGTTGGCCAGCGGGCCGTGATGGTTTTCATGCGAGTATAGAAACGCACGCCATCTGGTCCATGCATGTGCAACGGGCCAAACAAAGAACGTTTCCAGCCGCCAAAGCTATGGAAGGCCATGGGCACAGGAATGGGCACATTGACGCCCACCATGCCCACTTGAACGTCTTCACAGAACTGACGAGCGGTATCGCCATCACGGGTAAAGATTGACGTGCCATTACCGTATTCGTGGGCATTGATCATATCCAAGGCTTCTTGATAGCTGGTGGCCCGAACGACGCATAAAACAGGGCCGAAAATTTCTTCGTTATAGATGCGCATACCTTGTTTGACATTGTCGAATAAGGTTGGTCCAACGAAATAACCATGTTCATTGCCTGGGTAGACAAAATCGCGGCCATCGCGTACCAACGTCGCGCCTTCTTCCACACCAATGCCGATGTAGTCTTTGATTTTTGCGCAATGCTCTTTGGAGATGACGGGACCCATGTGCGCTTCTTCAGGTAAGCCGATACCTGGGCCGACTCGCATAGCATCGATTTCAGAGCTTAAGCTGTGGATCAAATTATCGGCCACGCTGTCGCCTACACAAACCGCAACAGAAATCGCCATACAGCGCTCACCCGCTGAGCCGTAGGCCGCTCCCATGAGGGAACCAACGACTTGGCTTGGATCGGCATCTGGCATGACGATCATGTGGTTTTTAGCGCCGCCCAGTGCTTGTACGCGTTTACCATGGGCAGAAGCGGTTGCGTAAATGTATTCAGCAATAGGTGTTGAGCCAACAAAGCTCACTGCTTGAACTCGTTCATCCGTTAGCAGTACATCTACCGCTTCTTTGTCGCCATTAACGATGTTGAAAACGCCATCAGGTAGGCCAGCCTCGGTCAGTAGTTCGGCTAATCGCAGCGGTACGGAAGGATCTTTTTCTGAAGGCTTCATCACAAAGGTGTTACCGCAAGCAATAGCGACCGGGAACATCCACATTGGTACCATAGCAGGGAAGTTAAACGGTGAAATGCCAGCGCAAACGCCAAGTGGTTGCATCAAAGACATGCTGTCGACACCGCGGCCAACGTTCAGGCTATGCTCGCCTTTTTGTAGGTGTGGAATGCCGCAAGCAAATTCGACGACTTCGATACCACGGGTTAACTCACCTTTGGCATCGGAAAAAACTTTGCCGTGCTCGCTGGTGATCATCGCGGCGATTTCGTCTGCGTGCTGCTCTAACAAGGCTTTAAATTTAAACATAACGCGAGCACGGTTAAGCGGTGTGACCTTGCTCCATGTGTTAAACGCTTCATGTGCTGAGGCAATCGCGGTGCGAGTTTCATCGGCGCTAGACAGCGCAACGTTAAGACTTTGTGCCCCCGTTGCTGGATTGTAAACTGGGCCCGTGCGACCGCTTTGGCTGGCCATGTGCTGACCGTTAATGTAGTTACCTAATGTTTGCATGAGAGTACCTAACGTTTGCATGTGTTTTTTGTTGTCGTTAACTTGGGTGCTCTAGCGTTAACGACACGAATAAAAGCCGGTGATTATTGGACGATGTCTATCCCAGATTCAGCGCATAGCGCTTTTAGGTTGTTTGCCCCCATTGTGGCGTAAGTTAATGGGTGCGCAACGGCTGGATCTTGCTCTGCCTCGACCACTAACCAACCAGAATAGTTGCTGGCTTTAAGTTGTTTGAACAAGCTGCTGTAATCGATAAAGCCGTCGCCAGGTACAGTAAATACGCCATTTAACATGGCATTCAAGAAGCTTATATCGCGGTTCTTAGCGTCCTTTAAGATCTCAGGGCGAAGATCTTTGCAATGTACGTGAATAATGCGATCCGCGTGTTTTGCTTGAACTTCTAGTGGGTTACCACCAGCAAACGTCATATGACCTGTGTCTAATAGCAAACCAACAGAATGACCAGTGTGTTTCATCAATAAATCAACTTCGTGTTGGCTTTCAATGACGGTTCCCATATGGTGGTGGTAAGCAATTTGCACCCCTTCAGATAGGCAGTAGTCTGCGACTTGAGTGAGTTTTTTACTCATCTCAGCGATTTTTTCTTCGCTGATAATAGGGCGATGCGATAAGGGGGTTTCTATTTGTCCATGGATACATCCCGTTACTTCGCAGTACACCATGGCTTTTGCACCAAGGGATTTCAATAAATGAAGATGTGGCTTAATGGCCTCAATTTCTTCTTCGACACTGCGCGTTAATAATTCGCCGCTGAACCAGCCTGAAACCAAGTCCAAACCATGTGCTTTTAGAATAGGGCCAAGTACTTCTGGTGTGCGAGGGAACTTTTGACCTAACTCAAAGCCACTAAATCCCGCTTGTTTGCCTTCTGTTAAACAGGTTTCAAGGGAGGTTTCTGCGCCCAGTGTGGGTAGGTCGTCGTTTGTCCAAGTTAATGGGTTAATGCCGATTCTGACGCTCATATTATTATTCTCCGATCAGTAAATGCGAAATGATGTTCAGTATTACAAGTGTTTAAATTGAGCTGCTTTACGTAGTTCGTATTCCTTGCGAGCGTCGCTGACTTGTTTGCGCTCTGAGACTTCAGCTAATGCGACATCCCACCAATGTCCGCCTTCTGCTGTCGTTTTCAGCGGATCGGTATCTAAGGTGATGATATAACTGATAGGGGAGCTCTTAGCGCGCACAAGGGCTTGCTCTAATTCCGCGATGTTGGCGACTTTTTCAGCGTTAGCGCCAAGTGCCCTGGCATGAGCCGCAAAGTCGGTTTTAGGCGCGCCTTCAGGCACACTAAAACAATCGTTTAAAAGGTTGTTAAAGCCTGCACCGCCACCGGCTTGTTGCAAACGGTTAATACAGCCAAAGCCTCGGTTGTCTAGCACAACAGCGATGATTTTTTGGCCTAACATGACAGAGGTAGCGATTTCTGAGTTGAGCATTAGGTAAGAACCGTCGCCCACCATGACGAACACTTCGGATTCAGGGCTTGCCATTTTGGCACCTAAGCCACCGGCCAATTCATAGCCCATGCAGGAATAGCCGTATTCCATGTGGTAGCCGCGGTGGTAACGCGTCCGCCATAATTTTTGTAATTCACCTGGTAAACCACCTGCTGCGCACACCACCATGTCTTTCTCGTCAGCTGCGCGATTGACGGCCCCAATGACCTCGGCATCACTGGGCAAATTTGTGCCTTTATCCATGGTCGCTTGATCGACAATATGTTGCCAACTGGCGCGCTCGTTTTCGGCTCTATCAACCCAAGAAGACTCTATTTTCCAGCCTTGCAGTGCGTTACTTAATAGTGGCAGAGTTGCTTTTGCGTCTCCTACTAGCGCTTGGCTCTTATGTTTGATGGCATCAAAGGAAGCCACGTTTAGGCTGACAATTTTTGCATTAGAATGGATAAGAGAACGAGAGCCTGAGGTGAAGTCACCAAGGCGAGTACCGACGGCAATAATCAAATCCGCGTCAGCACATAGGCTGTTTGTTGAGGCCGCGCCTGTGACGCCTACGCTTCCCATATTGTGTTTATGATCCCAAGGCAGGGCGCCTTTGCCGGCTTGTGTTTCACCTACTGGCAGTTTGAATTGGCTGACAAAGCTATCGAACTCTTTAAGTGCGCCAGAATAATGAAGACCACCGCCAGCAATAACGACTGGTTTTTTGGCTTGTCGAATCAGTTTAAGCGCGTCGTTTAGTTCGTAATAATCTGGCGTTTGGCGGCGTAGACGATGGACCTTTTCGGCGAAGAAGCTAACAGGGTAGTCGAATGCCATCGTTTGCACGTCTTGCGGTAAGGCTAAGGTGGCAGGGCCGCATTCTATCGGATCTGTGAGCACGCGCATGGCTTGCGGTAATGAGGTTAACAGCTGCTCAGGACGTGTAATGCGATCAAAAAAGCGACTGACTGGGCGAAAACAATCATTCGACGTAATGGTCATGTCTTGGAAGCTTTCGACTTGTTGGAGCACTGGATCTGGCATACGAGTGGCAAAAGTATCGCCCGGAAGAAACAAGACAGGAATACGGTTCACATGTGCCACGGCTGCTGCCGTCACCATGTTCACCGCCCCAGGGCCTGCTGAGGCGGTACAAGCCATCATCTGTTGGCGATTTTTGGTTTTTGCAAAGGCAATAGCGGCATGCGCCATGCCTTGTTCGTTGTGTGCGCGATAAGTCGGTAGTTTATCTTTTACTTGGTAAAGCGCTTCGCCAAGACCGGCGACATTACCGTGACCAAAAATCCCCCATACGCCAGCAAACATGGGGTGAATGCCATTCTCTGTTTCTATCTTTTGCGCCATCATGAAGCGGACGACGGCTTGGGCCATGGTAAGTTGTATTGTTGTCATGTGAATTTCCTTTAAGCCTGTTTCTGTTGTGGCTGCTTCTGGTGAGACTGAGCGGTGTGGCGTTCTTTCCAATAAGAGACGAGTTCCAAATAGTTCGACACGATGGCATCGATAAATTGTTGATCGCTATAACGATTTGCTAACCACTCTCGGCTCGGTTCGCTAAAAATAGAACGACCCACCGCGAAGCCTTTGCAAATGTCGAATCCCGCGCTGTTAGCGAAGCCTTCTTTGAGTTCGTTCATGGGCGCGTCTAAACCTAGCATGACCACACCACGACAGTGTTGATCGTGATGCTGAATAATGTCTGTAATCGCTTGCCAATTTGCTTTTGATTGAGGTGGCAGCTTCCACCAATCTGGACGAACATCTAGGTGGTAAAAACGTTTCATGGCATTTGTGAAAAGGCTGTCATCAAAGGCTTTGTCTCGTGGTGGAATAATCTCCAATAACAATTCATGGCCCGAAGCGCAGCATGCGTTATAGAGCTCAACAACTTGGCGTTCTTGTGCGACGCGTAGGTCTATTTCATCTTGCGAATGGTAGAAAACGAGACATTTTACGATGTGCTCTTTTGGCCAGCTTTTTAGGCGAGAACCGATGCTCCGGCCGCCTTCTAACTCGATAGGGCGAGAGCTTGGAAGTTCCACTGGACGACCAATCCAAAGGCCGCGCCCCGTCACCGCATTGAGTGCATCTTGTCCATAAGTATCGTCAATCAAGACGCCATATTGACTGCCTCCTAGCTGACGAGAACCCACATCTAAGGCATCGACTAATAGACGTTTGAGCGTCTTAATTCGGACCGGATCGGCACCTTCTTCACGAGCCATATCAAAGAGCTGTTTACGATGATCAAAGGCAAAAATACACAGGTCTTGCCAGTCATAAGGTAGCCTTTCTGTGGTGACTCGGTGTAGATGGTTCAGTTCACGATCTAAATCCGGACGTTTAATGTGTGCCGCACGAGCAAGATAGTTGTCCAATTCTTCTGCGCTTGGAATGGCGGGAGCACAACCATGACGCGAAACCACCAAAGCGCCACATGCATTGGCATAAGCACAAGACTTTTCGGCGGATTCGCCGCGTATCCAGCCTCGCAAGAAGCCACTCATAAAAGCGTCGCCTGCTCCAAGCACATTGAGTACCTCAACGCGAACGCCAATATGTCGTTCAAAGTCGTCCATTGTGTCAGGAATCGCATCTTCCAGTACGGTGCAACCTTGAGAACCCAGTTTCAGCACTATCGTGGCCTTGCTGAGCGCCCTGATTTTTTTCAGTGCGGTAATGGTATCTGTGCTGCCACCCGCAATATGTATTTCTTCTTCTGTGCCAACAATCAGATCAAAATCCGCCAGAATACTTTGCAAGTGTGCTGAGACTTTGTCATTGGAAATAAAGCGGGTTTCACCATCGCCTGGGTTGGTTAGTCCCCAAAGAACAGGGCGATAGTCGATATCCAGAGCGCATTTTGTGCCTGCTTGTTTAGCATAAGCAATGGCTTGTTTACTGGTTTCGTACGTACTTTCTGTTGAAAAATGAGTGCCTGTAATGACGAGGGCTTTGGCTGAACCAATAAAATCCGCATCAAAGTCGTCTTTACTCACGGCCATGTCAGCACAATCATTGCGGTAGAAAATGAGTGGGAAAGTGTCTTGGTCTTTGATGCCTAATACGACCAACGCCGTTAAGCGCTCTGGGTCTGTAATAACATGGCTGGTGTCGACACCTGCACGGGCTAATTCTTCTCTAACAAAGCGCCCCATGTGTTCATTGCCCACTCGAGTGAGCATCGCACTTTTTAAGCCAAGACGAGCCGTACCAAAGGCCATATTGCCAGAAGAGCCACCGAGATATTTTGCAAAACTGCTGACATCTTCTAAACGACTGCCTATTTGTTCTGAATACATATCGACCGCAGCGCGTCCAAGACAAATCAGATCTAACGTTTTATCTTTGAGCATGGTTCTTCATCTCCTGTATCAGCCGAAATGACAACAAGGTGAATAGTACTTTGTCGAAAATGAAGTGGCTGTTTTTTTTATTGTGTAAACTACCTTCGAAGATAATAGAATATATATTCTATATTTTCAATATATTAGAACAAAATTTTCCATAATGTTTTTTTATAAAAAAACTATATAAAACAATGTTTTGTTGTTTTTTATGAGATTTATAAAAACACGTCATGCCAATGCAGGGAACGGAATCGCCTACTTTGGAAGGGTCGCCATGTGATGGCATGGCGACAAGGCAAGGCTATGAACGGTAGAACTCTGGGCGATTAGGCAAGTTGATTGGTTCAATTAAGCCGCTTTCTTGGGCTTTCACACAGGCATCGCCAGATACCGCGGCAGCAAGGCCATTCCATGAAGAGGGGCCAGTCAACTTACCTGCTTGAACACCATTGATGAAGTCTTGCAGTTCAACATCATAGGATTCAATAAAGCGGTCTTTCCAATCCGTTAGGATGGCTTGTCCTAAGTTGGCGTTTTTACGCATGCTTAATGCTTGAGGTTCTGGCAAATTCGCGACACCTTCTTCGCCGACGACAGAACATTGGATGTCGTAACCATATTGGCAATTCACGAAAACCTCTACGTCTATGCGAGTGCCTTTCTTCGTTTCCAGCATGACGATTTGTGGGTCGGCAACTTTGCTGTGAGCGTATTTTGATTTGCGAGGGAAAACGACTTGGGCAGACACATATTCGTCATCTAGTAGCCAGCGGAATACGTCTAATTCGTGGATAAGCGTGTCATGAATCGCCATCGGTGTGATGTACATTTCAGGTACACTTGGGTTTCGGTGCGCTGCGTGAATCATTAATGGCTCACCAATAGCACCAGAGTCAATGGCTTGTTTTAGCATTTTGTAACCAGAGTCGTATGGGCGCATGAAGCCAACTTGTACAAGGCGCTTTCCCGCGGCCATTTCAGCGTCTATGATGTTCTGACAGCCTCGAGCTGTGGTTGCTAATGGTTTTTCGCAGAATACGTATTTGCCGGCTTTGATGGCGGCCAGTACGTATTCCTCGTGAGTGCCGCCCCATGACGTTACCAATACAGCATCTACGTCGCCTTTTTCAATCAGCTCATGGCCATCTTTATAAATGGTTGCGTTAAGTCCTAATGATTTTTTTACTTTTTCTGCTTGTTCTTGGTTCACGTCCGTCAGTGCAATGACTTCTGCGCCGGTGAGTGCATTTGTTATGCGTCGAGTGTGGTCTGCGCCGATAGCACCGGTGCCAATTACGCCAATTTTAAGTGTCATGTTGCTTTCCTTTATCATTATTTTAATAGCGCGGGTTGTTTATAACGGTTGGTTATTTCCAATACTTGTCGACGTAGCGCTGGATCTCATCGCGCATAAAACGAGACGATTGCTCCGCTCTTTCATCCCATGCAAAGACGCAGCTGGACAGCACGCCATCAAAGCCAATTTCATGCAGGGTTTTAAAGAAGGTATCCCAATCAATTTCACCTTCTCCTATGTCTAAATGCTGGTGGACGCGAGCATTAGAGCCAGGTGGGTTGACGATATAACGTAGCTGCGACGAGCCTTTATGGTTGTAGGTATCTGCTACTCGTGCATGCTGCAAAACACCTTTGGTGGCGCGAATCGTCTCGGCTAAATCCTCCCCATAGTAGAAAGAGTGGGGCGCAATATAAGAGCACTGAACCGCCGGCGAGTTAATGGTTTTGATGATATCGATAGCAGGAGCCATCTCTTCCACCCAATCTTCTGGGTGCGGCTCTACACATAAGGTCAGCCCTTCTTTTTCCAACAGAGGAACCAGCACGTCCATTGAACGCCAAAAGGCATTTTCACACGCTTCAGGTGTGTGAATGCCTTGACGGTCTGCATTGGAACGTTCAGGAGAACCACCACGGCCAAATTCAGAAATTAATAATGGGTTACCCAGTTCGACGGCGATTTCAATGGTTCGTTTCCAATTGTCCATGGCCATTTTCCATTCGTCTTCGTATGGACTAGACCAACGATACATGGGCTGGAGAGTGGACAATGAAATGTCGTGATCTTTCATGGCTTTTTTAAAGCTTTGCAAGCGCTCAGGGTAAACGCGAGGACGAGTCCACCATTGTAAAAAGTCAGCACGAGGAGACAATTCAATGTGGTCGTAACCCATGTCTTTTGTCGCTCTGCACAGCGCTTCCAAAGAAAGGTGGCGGTGCATGTAAGGATCGAGTGCAATTTTCATAGTCATAAAAACCTTAAATGTATTTTTATAGAAGGAATTTGGTCAGTGATTATTGAGTTAATGATTGGTTCACAAAATCAATGCTGTCTTGAACCGCTTGTTTTGGGTTTGGAAGGTCCCACACTTTTTTAGAGAAAGGTTCGAATGACACTGGGCCTGCATAACCTGCTGCCAGTAAAGTGCGGAGCTGCTCAATATTGTCTAAACGATCTTTGGGACCGACTAGCACTCGGTCGCCGTCTAGCATGTCGTTGAAAGCTATGTCGTCTTCTAGGCCAGAGATATGAATGAGCCCCGTGCGCTCGGGAAAGAATTCCTCTTCACCAGCGCCTTTGTGGTGAAATGTGTCGTGAACGAGAGAGAATCTATCTTGCTGGCCAATCGCATCAATGGCTTCTATAGCCACGCGTTTAGAACGAAGTGAAGATATTGGGAAGCCTAATGGTTCTACGAAACCTTTTAGATCAAATTCTTCGAGAATTTTTGCGAGTTCAGAAAGCGCGTATTTGAGGTCGTCGAAGCTTACCTCATTACCATCATTTAAAGGGCATACGACTAAACCTTCCGCCTTTGCTGCCTTTGCCAGAGTCGCCATTTCACGGGCTTGTTGGGCGCGTTCTTCATTCCATACGTTGAAAGGGTAGAGTGCATTGATGGATAACACTTTAATGTTTAATTCGTTTGCAAGTTGACCTGCCATTTCAGCAGACGCCCTATCGGTTAGACTGTTTTCACCAACATCGTTGCGAAACTCAACGGTTTGCGCTCCGAGTTGTGATGAAAACATGAGAAAGTCTTTCAAAGAGTAAGCGGGGCAAACCATGTGGTTTAAACCAAATTTAGGGAGTGTGGACATGAATTAACACCTTTATTGAGTATCGCTCATGATTCATCTTATTAAGATAAGCCCTATGCGAAGTGGGTTTTAGAATTATTTTTCCATTTTTATAGTAGCTCTGAAAAAAAAATATCGTCAATCAGGTTTGTTGTTATTCCCTCATATTCCATCAAAAAACATCATTTCTAGAAAATAATACTTAGGTGTTTCTTTACCGTGTTGGCCTACCCATGACTTTTGAGCGTGTTAAAAGGTGTGACAGAGGAAGACAAAATGGGAGGCGGTTTTACTCTGCTATTAAATTACATTTTAGACTTGACAACGGTGGCAATATCAATCAAATTGGAACGTATATTCTATATTGATGTTTTGTGGAATATACGTATTCGAATGATTTCTATCGCGATGATATAAACCAGTCGAATGTTTAGAGACCCAGAGCATGCTTTACAGTGTGTGTTAGTCGGCTCTCTAAACGCGTTTTACCGGAAAAAATAAAAACAATTAGAGCGTGTCAGCGCTTACTTTCGAGGAAATCGCATAATGAAAAAACTACTTCTTACTGCCATCGCGTCTTCAGTTATCGCAACATCAGTGTCTGCTGCGGATCTTAAAATTGGTGTCTCAATGGCCTTGTTTGACGATAACTTTTTGACGACTTTGCGCAATGGCATTCAATCAGCCGCCAAGGAGCAGGGGGTTGATGTTCAAATAGAGGACGCCAAAAATGGCGTTGGTAATCAATTAAATCAAGTTCAGAATTTCATCGCTTCTGGTGTGGATGCCATCATTATTAACCCTGTTGATACCGATGCAACCTTATCCATTTCTGATGATGCCCAAGCCGCTGGTATTCCCCTCATTTACGTTAATCGCCAACCTATCAACGTTGATTTGCTTCCAGATAATCAAGCCTTTGTGGCGTCTGATGAAAAAGTATCGGGAACGCTTCAGACAAAAGAAGTGTGTCGCCTATTAAATGGCAAGGGCAACATCGTCGTCATGATGGGTGAGTTAACGAACCAAGCGGCGTTACAGCGCACACAAGATATTCATGATGTTATCGCTACTCCAGAGTGCTCAGGCCTAAAAGTGGTTCAGCAACAAACAGCGGAATGGTCACGCACCAAAGGCAGCGATTTGATGACGAACTGGATTGCCGCCGGTATCCAGTTTGACGCGGTTATCTCAAACAACGACGAAATGGCAATCGGTGCGATTCAGGCATTAAAAGCCGCTGGTCGTTCAATGGATGACGTTGTGATTGCAGGTATTGATGCTACTACTGACGGCTTGGCTGCCATGAAAGCGGGTGAGTTAGATGTAACGGTTTTTCAGAGTGCTGATGGGCAAGGTCGTGGTGCTGTAGATGCAGCCGTTAAGCTCATTAATGGTCAAAGCGTGGACCGTAAAGTATGGGTACCGTTTGAATTGGTCACACCTGAAAATTTAAACGATTACCTGTAAGCATCTTCATAAGAAAAAACGCTTTTAATTAAAATAAAAATAGGAGGGATTGCGTTATGAATAGCGCAGCAGTTGAGGAAACCGTGTCTGTGAATGGCGCAACTCCTCCCAAAGACCATTCGTGTGAATATGTATTAGAAGTTGTCAATGTGTCCAAGGGGTTTCCTGGCGTGTTGGCATTGGACGATGTGTGTTTGAAAATTCGTCCGGGTACGGTCCATGCGTTAATGGGGGAAAATGGTGCGGGAAAATCCACCTTGATGAAGGTGATTGCCGGCATTTATCAGCCAGATAGTGGCGAAGTGAGATTAAGAGGAGAGCCGGTTACCTTAGAAACACCTCTGAAAGCGCAAGAGTCTGGCATTGCTATGATTCATCAAGAGTTACTGTTGATGAATCAAATGACAGTGGCCGAAAATATTTGGATTCGACGAGAGCCAACCAATGCCTTTGGCTTTATTGATCATGCCAAAATGGCCCGCATGACGGAAGAATTATTCGTCCGTCTTAATATTAAGCTGGATCCAGAGGCTGAGATTAGCACCTTGTCTGTGGCGAATCGTCAGATGGTTGAAATCGCCAAAGCCGTGTCTTTTAACTCGGATGTATTGATCATGGATGAGCCGACGTCTGCTATTACTGAGACCGAAGTGGCGCATTTATTTGAGATTATTCGAGGCTTACGCAAACGAGGTATTGGTATTGTTTATATCACTCATAAAATGAGTGAGTTATTTGAAATAGCCGATGAGTTTTCTGTGTTTCGTGATGGAAAATACATTGGCACGCATGCTTCAGCTGACGTCACCCGTGATGAAATCATCCGAATGATGGTGGGTCGCAATGTGGATCAGATGTTTCCAAAAGAGGAGGTTGAGCTTGGTGATGTCCTCTTATCGGTTAAAAATTTAACCCTTAGTGGTGTGTTTCATGATGTGTCATTTGATGTGAGAGCCGGCGAAATATTAGGCTTTGCAGGTCTTGTCGGTTCAGGTAGATCCAATGTCGCAGAGGCCATTTTTGGTGTCACTCCTGCAGATTCAGGCTCCGTGTGGATTGAGGGCGAAGAAGTCCATATCAACAATCCTAACGACGCGATAATGAAGGGGATGGCGTTTTTAACAGAAGACCGAAAAGAAACAGGTTGTTTCTTGTCTTTGGACATTCAAGAAAACATTCAGTCCGCTGTTTTGCATGAGCATTTTGTCGGTGGCGGTGGTTTTGTTGATCAAAGAAGACTGAACGAAGAATCTGAAGCTTTGTGCAAAAAGTTACGCGTAAAAACCCCAAACATGGAAGAAGCCATCGAGAACCTCTCAGGTGGCAATCAACAAAAAGTGTTGATTGCTCGTTGGTTACTGACCCATCCACGTATTTTGATTTTAGATGAACCCACTCGAGGTATTGATGTTGGAGCAAAAGCTGAAATCCATTCTCTGGTTACCAAGTTAGCCCATAAAGGGGTCGCGGTTATCATGATTTCTTCTGAGTTACCTGAAGTACTAGGGATGAGTGACCGCGTACTGGTTATGCATGAGGGGCGTGTGACTGGCATCTTAGATCGTTCAGAAGCAGATCAAGTATCGGTAATGAATTTGGCCGCTCAATAGCACAAGAATTAGAAAAATAAGAGGTTCTTATGACGACGTTAGACAACACCATGAAAGAAGTAAACGACAACCCAGATGCGCAAAAGAAAAAGCGTATACCTGCGGAAGTCAGTATTTTATTAGTTTTGATTGGCATCTCCGTTATGTTTGAAATACTCGGCTGGATTTTTGTCGGTCAGAGCTTTTTAATGAATATGAGTCGGTTGCAAATCATCATATTACAGGTTTCTGTTATTGGTATTATTGCCATAGGGGTCACCATGGTCATCATAACCGGAGGAATAGATTTGTCTTCTGGGTCCGTGGTGGCGATGTCGGCCATGATTGCTGCAACGTTTGCTCAATCCAGTAACTGGCCCAAGGTCATTTCTCCAGCGCTAACAGATTTACCTTTTTTTGTACCCTTGATGGTGGGTTTAACGGTTGGGGCATTGGCTGGCTTTGTGAATGGTTGGCTCATCACAAAAACGCGTATACCCCCGTTTATTGCCACATTAGGCATGATGGTGTCGGCTCGAGGTGTGGCTCGTTGGTATACCGATGGTAGCCCTGTGTCTGGTTTTACCAATGAATTTGCCATGTTAGGGAATGCCTTAGATCGTTGGATGCCCGTTGTTATCTTTATTATTGTGGCCATTATTTTTCATGTGGTCATGCGCTATACCCGATTTGGAAAATTCACCTACGCTATAGGTGCAAACCCTCAAGCCGCGCGTGTATCAGGCATTAATATAGATCGTCACTTAATCAAGGTTTATACCATTGCGGGTTTATTGGTTGGGTTGGCTGCCATGGTGGCTATTGCACGCATTAAAACAGCGCAGGCTGGTATGGGACTGATGTATGAATTGGATGCGATTGCCGCTGCGGTCATTGGTGGTGTGTCTTTGTCTGGTGGGCGAGGTCGTATTGCGGGGACGGTGATCGGTGCTTTGATTTTGGGTGTTATGCTTTCCGGTTTTACGTTTCTACGCATTGATGCCTATTATCAAGACATAATCAAAGGTGCCATCATTGTTGTTGCGGTTATCATT
Organism: Marinomonas shanghaiensis; assembly: GCF_003259175.1. Taxonomy (GTDB): domain Bacteria; phylum Pseudomonadota; class Gammaproteobacteria; order Pseudomonadales; family Marinomonadaceae; genus Marinomonas; species Marinomonas shanghaiensis. The sequence continues at coordinate 21,499 of NZ_QGOK01000016.1, forward strand.
GATCAACAACGCCAGAACAAACGTAAGAAAACCACTTAGAGTAGAGCATTGTCTAGTCAGATACATTTATACTCCCATTGCAGCTTAGTGTTGACTAAGCTGCTTTTTTATCTCTGCTGTTGCGTTGTTTTTAACCAATTTTGCGTGCTGGCGTTTACGTTATTCTTTTAATGTGTTGGTAGGTAATGTTTAAACGAGTTTTTATATATTTTCAGCAATGTGTAGTTCGACAGAAAGCTGAACAGGGGCAAGTATTTTGGGGCTTTTATGGCTGAAGAATTCGGCAAATAAGTCGGAAAGTTTATGTGCAAGTTTTTGTACCGGAGTGGCGAGGATCATATCGATTGTCCCGTCACATAACGCCAAACGTGTGTCGCAGGTGAGTTCGTTACAAATAAGGGTTATCTTTTGATTTTTTTGGACTTCTTTTAATGCGTTTATAATACCGTTTACGCCACCTCCAGCACTGTAAATAGCGATCAGATTTTGGTGGTTGTCGAGCAGTGCTTTTGTCGCTTGATAGGCCAGTGTTTCATCATCTAAGTTGGTTAGCGGTGGGAGCAACTGAAAAGAGTGCTGAATCTCACGGAAATAGGAAATAAAACTTATTTCGGCAATATCTTGATTTAAATAACGATGACTTCCGAGAAGAATACCAATTTCTCCTGGTGTTGTTGTTAATCTTGAGATCGCCCAAGCTGCAGTGCGGCCTGCTTTGCGATTATCAACACCTATATGACCTGTGGTGGTGGTAGATAGAGGAGACAAAATAGTAAAAACGGGAATACCTTGTTCAACCAGTGTTTCAATCTGATGATTCAGTATGTGATCGTCTAATGCAACAAGCGCGATGCCATCTGCGTGCTTACTTTCCTCAATGATGATATTAGTAATGTATTCAGCCGTTACTTCATCCATAAAAACGATGTTAGTCTCAAACTGAAACTGTGTCTCCTGTGCACAGGCTTGACGAATGGCTTTTCCCATCGTCGTGTAAAACTCATCATTACTGCGTTGCAATAAAATGGATAATCGTTTGCAGGGCTTGGACTCTCGAACACGTTTTTTGAGTAGCCCAGACGCATGGTAGCCAATGTCTTCTGCAGCAATGAGTACACGCTGGGACGTGGACTCTCTCACCTTTGATCGTCTGTTTAGTACTCTATCAACGGTGGCGGTACTGACGCCTGCTGCGTCAGCTAAGTCTTGAATGGTGGGCCGTCTAGCCATAGATAAATAGCCTACTACTGGTGTGTATTAGAGCGCGCTTTTGGTTTTATTCGGATGTTTCTTGGTTGTCGTCGAATTTATAAAAGAAATTCCATAAACAATAAAAAGTAATGCCGGCCGCAATAATCCCCCAGAAAGGTTCTCCTGATAGCCATTCCACCAGCGTCCAGCCAAAACAGAAGACGGTAGCGGCGACACGACGCCATTTAGGGCGAAAAAATTTACGATCAGCTTCGTTCAAAATACGAGTCCTATTTTTATATGATTTCTTCAGTTAGAGACGATATCTAGCGGTTTCATACTAGACATGTTAGTAAGCACTAAGTTAGAATTTTTATTCTAAAATTGCAATAATTTCTTCTCTCCTAATACGCCCTTTGTTTCATTATGCTGCTGTGCTTGCGGTTATTGGAGAGAACTTTGAGTACAGAGAGTATTTTATGTCAGACGTTGCGCCAGAGTCATTGACGGACTTAAAAGAGACGATTAAACAGCATTATCCAAAGTTGAGTAAGCGGTTGCGTCAAGTGGCAGAGTTTGTTCTAGATGCGCCCAGTGACGTAGCATTTGGTACGGTTGCCGTGTTGTCAAAAGACGCTGGAGTTCATCCTTCTACTTGGGTTCGCTTTGCTAATGCTTTTGGTTTTAGCGGATTTAGTGAAATGCAGAAATTATTTCAGCAAAATCTTATGGAGGAGGCGCCAAGTTACCAAGATCGAATTCGTATGGCGAGAGAAGCTTTTGGGGATGAAAATAGTGAACAATCGCCTTCTCAACTTTTAACTCGATTTTCCCATGCAAACGCGATTGCCCTTGGGCATCTGGGAGAAACCACCGCGGCTGAGGATTTGGATAAAGCCATACAAATATTGTCCCAAGCCCATGCAGCGCACGTTGTGGGAGTAAGGCGAGCGTTTGTTGTGGCCAGTTATTTTGCCTATGCATTACGTCATATTGATCGAAAGGCTTATTTGATTGACGGCGTGGGCGGTATGTACAAAGAGCAAGCCAGTGCGTTGGATGAGAACGATGTGATGATTGCGGTGAGTTTTCATCCTTATGCGGAAGAAACTCAGATGGTGGCAAAAGCCGCGGCTGACAAAAAGGTGCCTCTTATTGTGATTACAGACAATCAAATAAGCCCTTTGGCGTCCATTGCGTCGGTTTGTTTTGTCGTCAAAGAAGCTGAAATTCAGTCTTTTCGTTCGTTGTCTTCTTCGCTTTGTTTGGCGCAGGCATTGTCTATTGGCTTGGCATACGAGTTAGAGAAAAAGAACGCTAGATAAACCAAGGGCTTGATTATTCAAGGGTTGGCTTGTACCGAGTGTTCTTTTACTAACCCATTTTCAACCGGATAAACAAAATACGAAAGCTTATTGAGCTTTCGTTTTGCTGTTACCAAGAGAAATGTGGCGTGATCCTGTTAACTGAGATTGTCCGCTAACCCCTGAATCGATTTTATCTATCTGTCCACCGCGCGCAAGAAACTCTTGCATTTGCTTTTCAATGGATTCCGAAGTTTCCGAAGCAGCCGGCTGTTTCTTTTTAGTTGCCATGATAAATAGTCCTTGTTTTTAGATTGAACAAGGACTATACCAGAATTTCATAAAATTTGCTTGTTATTGGCTAACGTCTGCAATCGTGTATCTATCTTGAGTAGCGTTGAGCCATCCTGTTATTAGTGAGAATGAGGATGGTAACGGCGAATAATCGGATTTAACAACCTTGTTAACCAACCCGTAAACTCAATAGGTGCATCTAGCACAGTCAAACAGATGCATTCCGCGTCTTTTGTGACTATCGGCTTGTGCTTATGACTGGCATCACGATTGATGAAATCACCTTGGCGATAAATGCCACTTTCATCCGAGAATGCTCCTTGTAATACAAGGGTGATTTCGTCACCTGTATGAGTGTGAGTGGGCATATGCGCGCCTGCTTTCACTCTGGTTAGAGCAACTTGTGCCCCACCTTCTTCATTGTAAAGCGTGGCAATCTTAAACGAGGGTGACAGGCGTGTCCAAGTTAGATCGTCGTAGCTTTTGGTAATGAACTGGCGCAGGCTACGTGGAATGGCGTAATCATCCCATCGAATCGCTTTGTCCTCTTGCGGCGATACCTTATGCTTCTCTTTTGGACTAGGCTGTTGCGCTAGGTTCTTAAAGAAACTGTCTTTCAGGTTACTGAGTTGACGGTGCTCCGTCTGTACCTGATCAAACAGGTGTGAGCCAAGCATTTCCAATTTTCTGATTTGCTGTTGGCATTCAGGGCAGTGTTCTAGGTGTGTGGACACACACAAGGAATGCGCCAGAGGGAGTGAACCAGCAGCGTAGTCAGTGAGTATTTCAATCGATGGATGGTAGTGGATCATCGATACTACCTCTTAACGTAAATAGTGAGTTTATGCAAAGCAAGGCGAACCCGAGATTTTATCGTTCCAAGAGGAAGAGATAATTCTTCAGCGGCTTCCTTGTGCGTTTTGCCTTCTAGATAGACTTTTGACAAAACCTGCTTTTGGTCTGGCGGTAATTTGTCTAAGCCTTGCTGAATACGCTCTTGGTCTCTTTTTTGCTGTGCGTCTTTAAATGGATCGGCGTTTTCGTCAATCACATATTCCCAAAGGTATTCCGGATCAATGTCCGATTGATGCCGACTGTTCCGACGTAAGTAGTCAATACGAGCATTTCTCGCTAAGGTAAATACCCAAGTATTGAGTGACGCCGATTCAGGTTTGTAAGTGTGTGCTTTGTTCCAGATGCGTATCATGACTTCTTGCGCAATGTCATCGGCCATTAAATTAGCACCGGGTTGTGCGGCAAGACAGAAGGATCTTACTTTAGGAACATAGTGATCGAACAAACGACCTAAGGCGGCTTGATCTCTATGTTCAGCAACGGCATATATGTCCGTGACTCTTTGTTCGTCGTTGGGTAGTTGAATTGCGCGTTCCATTTATCGCTCCAAAAAGCAAAATTGTCATACGCTTAGTTTGCGCTGTATCAAATATACGCTGTCTTTATTCGTGTGGATCACTTTTATTTATTTAAATAGTAGTGTTTAAATTAGCCTTAAAAGTGATCCAAATTGGGCGTTTGTGCGTTAAATACAATATGGTGACACAAAAACATGCCCTATTGGGTAAATAGCTAAGGTAAGTGATGAATATGACGGACGCAAATATGGCTTCCAATTCTTTGTTAATTGAGCGCTTTAAGATGTTTTATCAAGACGTGAAGCATCCGCAGCTAGACAAAATGGGTGATGTTTACACTGAAGATGTGCTTTTTAAAGATCCCGTACATGAGTTGCGCGGCGCTGAGAACTTACATGCTTATTTATCCGAAATGTGTGTCAACGTTCACAGTGGGCGCTTTGAATATTTGGATCAGCTCGTATCTGAAAATACAGCCTACATCAAATGGAATATGCATTTTAAACACCCCAAGCTAGGCAATAAAACCATTACAGTACGCGGCATGAGTCAGGTACAGTTTAATGAGCGCATTTATTTTCACGAAGACGTGTATGACCTTGGTCAGTTGATATACGAACACGTGCCTTTGTTGGGAACGGCAGTAAAAGGGTTGAAAAAACGCTTAGCCAGATAGTTTGAGGAGATAATAAGGGAGATGAGAATGGACAAAGGTATTGTGTGGATTACTGGCGCCAGTTCCGGAATTGGTTTAGCGTTAACAAAGCAGTATTTAGACGCTGGGTGGCAAGTGATAGCAAGTGCGAGAACAAAAGGTGAGTTGGTTTCTCTGTCAGAGACTTATGAGAGCTTAACCTTTGTTCCTTTTGATATCTCTGACGATAGCCAAGTGCATGCAGTAAGAGAAGCGCTCTTGTCGCACACCGCGCATTTAGATTGTGTCATTTTAAACGCGGGTACTTGTGAATACCTCGATATGACGGATACCGATCCTGATTGGAAAATGATGGATAGAATCATGTCAGTCAATTTTTTTGGATTGGTGAACAGTGTGGATGTGTGTTTGCCCTTGTTAAAACAATCTTCGCGTCCACATTTGGTGGGCGTGAGTTCGCAAGCGGTTCAGGCGGCTTTCCCACAAGCCGAAGCTTATGGTGCTAGTAAAGCGGCTGTGCGTTACTTTCTATCCTCTTTGCGCATGGATTTAAAGCAATTCAATATTGACGTAACTTGTCTTTTGCCAGGCTTTGTTGACACGCCATTAACGCAAAAAAATACCTTTTCCATGCCTTTTTTAATGTCATCCGATGACGCCGCGAAAAGAATGTTTACCGCATTGGCTTCTCGTCCTTTTGAATTTGCCTTTCCCAAGCGTTTATCTGCCATGTTGTGGGCAGGGCGGCACTTTCCAAAATTATGGTTGTCTATGTTGGCACCTAAAAAAAATTCTAATCAGTAACATAACCAGTAACAGTAGACGACTGTATCAGCTTGGCTGGTTTAATGACGACACATATTCTAAGGGGACAATGAGTGAAAATTGCCATAATTGGTTCAGGGATTTCTGGCTTAACCAGTGCGTATCTTTTGCAACAACAACACGACATAACGGTATTTGAATCGGCCGATCGTATTGGTGGTCATACCGCAACGGTGGAAGTAAAAGAAGCGCAAGGCTCTCGGGCAATTGATACAGGGTTTATTGTTTTCAATGATTGGACTTACCCCAATTTTATTCGGTTAATGGATGAGCTGGGAGTGGCTTCTAAGGCAACAGAAATGAGCTTTAGTGTGAGTTGTCAGGACACAGGACTGGAATATGGTGGTAATAATCTCAATACGCTCTTTGCGCAGCGCCGTAACCTGTTGAACTTTTCTTTTATTGGCATGCTAAAAGACATTCTTCGTTTCAACAAGGAAGCGATCCAAGATCTAGAAAGTGGGCAGCTAAAAGAAGGTGTGACGCTGGGGGAGTACTTGCAAGAAAAGGGCTACGGCCATCGTTTCGCGAGTCATTATCTTATTCCGATGGGAAGTGCAATTTGGTCGTCAACGCTGGATGAGATGATGGCGTTTCCTTTGGTGTTTTTCGTACGTTTTTTTAAAAACCATGGCTTATTAAGTGTCAATGACCGTCCACAATGGCGAGTTATTGAAGGCGGTTCATCGGCATACTTAAAGCCTTTGATTGACACCTTTAAAGATCGTATCCAGCTTGGCGCGACGATCGACAAGGTTCATCGCTCTGAAACCAATGTGGTGATTCACTTTGCAGATGGTTCTACGCAGGCCTTCGATCAAGTGGTGTTTGCTTGTCATAGTGATCAGGCGTTGGCTTTGTTGGCGGACCCTTCTGTAGACGAGCAAGCGGTGTTATCGGCACTTCCTTATCGAAATAACGATGTCGTTCTTCATACTGACACAAGATTATTGCCGAAGAAAAAACTTGCCTGGTCCAGTTGGAATTACCATCTTGGAAAAGATCGCACTAAGCCTGCGACGCTCAGCTACAATATGAATATTTTGCAGCATTTTTCCAGTGATACGACTTATGTGGTGACCTTGAATCAGACAGATATGATTGCAGAAGACAAAATAGTCGGGCGCTTTCAATATTCTCATCCTACCTTCACCTTGGCAGGTATCAAGGCGCAAGATCGTTGGTCAGATATTAATGGTGTTAATAAAACTTGGTTTTGTGGGGCTTATTGGCGTAATGGTTTCCATGAAGATGGTTGTTGGAGCGGCGTGCGTGTTGCGAATGGATTGGGAATCACATGGTAGATTTTTTGCCTAAGCACAGCGCCATATATTATGGCACTGTGCGGCATCGTCGTTTTTTACCGCGTGCTCATGCGTTTCGTTATCGTGTCTTTATGATGTATTTCGATTTGGATGAGTTAGGTAATGTGCTGGGAATGAGTCCTTGGTGGTCTATGAAGCCTTGGTCCTTGGCTCGATTTTCTCGCCAAGATTACTTTGGTGAATCGTCTGTATCCATTAAACAGGCGGTGTTATCTGAAGTGAATGGGCGTTTGGGTTTGGATCTATCAGGCCCAGTACGTATGCTGACAAATTGTCGGTACTTCGGATTTATTATTAATCCGATCACTATTTATTACTGTTTTGATAACAATGAGCGACTACAAGCCATGTTGCTTGAAGTAACCAACACCCCTTGGCGAGAAAAAATACCTTACGTTTTAAAATGTGATCCGCTTCAGTCTACGCAGCGTATGCAATTTAACAAGGCTATGCATGTATCGCCTTTTCATCCGATGGAACATTTTTACGATTGGCGAAGTAATGTTCCTCATAAAAAATTAGCAGTGCACATGCAAAATAAAGAGCTGGTAGGGGAAAAGTGTGTGTTTGATGCCACCTTATCGCTGACTCGAATGCCGTTAACGTCTTCTACCATGGCCAAGGTGTTGTTTCGTTATCCTGTCATGACAATGCAAGTGGCCTTTGGCATTTATTGGCAAGCACTAAAGTTATGGATAAAAAAGGTGCCTTTTTATTCGCATCCAAACTCATCGTCTACCACTAAGATCAAATAGGTAGAAAAATTGCATTTAGGAGATTAATCATTATGAACTCCGTTAGTATGGAAAATCAGAAAGTGAGAAAAAATAACACAACAACATGGTTTGATACGTTAGCACGCAAGATGGTGTTTGCGATGTTAGGAAAATTGGAGATTGGACATCTAACCTTAGATGAGAATGGCAAAACCTATACCTTCGGAGAAGCCAAGGACAGCACCCGTTATATCGCGCATATTCAAGTTCACGATATTCATGCTTATCGTGATGTATTCCTAAACAGCAGTATTGGTGCTGGCGAAGCCTATATGAAAGGCTGGTGGTCTTCTTCTGATGTGGTGGCAGTGATTCGTTTGATGGTGGCCAATCTCAGTTTGATTAATAAAATGGATGCTAAACGCCCTATTTGGAGTCGTATTGGTGCGAAAATTGTTCATAAACTGAACGCTAATACCAAGAAAGGCTCCAAAGATAACATTTCCGCCCACTACGATTTAGGCAATGATTTCTTCTCTTTATTTTTAGACCCTACGATGATGTATTCATCGGCCGTTTATCCACAGATAAATTCTTCTTTGGAAGAAGCGTCGGTGAATAAATTGGATCGAATTTGTCAAAAGTTGCAATTGAGCAAAGACGACCATCTATTGGAAATAGGCACGGGTTGGGGCGGTATGGCGATTCATGCGGCGAAGCACTATGGCTGCCGAGTGACCACGACCACCATTTCCAAAGAACAGTATGAGTTTGCCAAGGCGCGAGTAGAATCAGAAGGTTTACAAGATAAGATCACCTTGTTACTTGAAGATTATCGTGATTTGCAAGGTCAATTCGATAAGCTTGTTTCTATCGAAATGATTGAAGCGGTGGGCCATGAATACTATGACAGTTATTTCTCTAAGTGCAGCGAGCTGTTGAAGCCGCACGGCGTGATGGTGATTCAGGCCATTACCATTGCTGACCAACGTTATGATTATGCACGCCGTTCCGTTGATTTTATCCAGCGCTACATTTTCCCCGGCGGATGTTTACCATCAAATCAAGTGATTGCTCATAAAATAGCCTCAAAAACAGATATGCAAATAGTCGGTCTTGAGGACATTACAGAACACTATGCGAAAACTCTAGCCGATTGGCGTACGCGTTTTCATGCGGCCCGTCATGAAGTGACGAACATGGGATTTGACGACGTGTTTTGTCGTATGTGGGACTTTTATTTGGCTTATTGCGAAGGCGGTTTCAAAGAGCGCGCCATTAGTACAGGGCAATTTGTGTTTGCGAAACCCGATCATCGTTTGTCTATTGCGGCAAATTGAAGGGAGTATATGGCATGAAATCTTTACTGAATGCCATTTTATTTCAAACAGTTTGGTTCATCTGTTTACTAGCGGGAAACCTTTGGGCTCTCGCTGTCACCATTCTGTATTTGTTCTTACATGATCGTTATTTTATGCATACCCGAAGAGAATGGCGTCTATTTGCGGTCTTTTTAATGTTGGGTCTCTTGGTGGATGGCACCTTGTTTCAGGTGGGAATATTTTCCTCTTCTGCCAATAATCTAGACTCAATAAAATGGCCGCCTGTTTGGTTGCTGTGTCTTTGGGTAAGTGTTGCTACGTTATTTGCCCACAGTCTATCTTTTCTTCGTTCTCGGTATCTATTGGGTGCGTTAATGGGTGCTATTGGGCCGACATTGAGTTATTTTGCTGGAGCAAAGCTGTCAGGTATTAGTTTAGCAGAACCTATTGGGCTGACTTTATTGATTGTAGCGATTGTTTGGTCGTTGGTGATACCTTTGGGGATCTGGCTTAGCGAGAAATGGGCATTGTTTGATGCATAAATTTTCTCGTATTTGCTTGCATATCAGTGCTCAGTTTACCTGATAATGATCTCACTTGATGATAAGTAAGGGTATGGCGTAATCTAAAATGTAAGGGTGAGAAATGAAGCTATCTTTTGTGTGTTTGCCGCAGAAGCGGTCCTTTGTGACATTGTTTTTTTCTTTATTATTGAGTGCCTACAGCTTAGCTGATACGCCAGCCGCTGGTGATGCTGCCTTCTCTAAAATAGTAGGCAGTGCTTATAGTTTGAAAACAGGCGCATTATTGTATCGAGAAACGCATCAAATGCTCGATGACAATAGCCATAAAGTGGAATATTCAGAGCCAGATGGTCGTGTTTTTGCAAATAAAACGCTCGATTATTCTCAGTCGCGCATCGCACCCAGTTTTTCTCAGGTTAATGAACGCAATGGAGAAACCATAGAGGTCAAACAGGTAAATAACCGCTTGCAAGTGAACTATTTAGAAAATAGTACTGCACAGCCTGAAGTGGGTACCATTCCGTTGGTGGCTGGTATTGTCGTTGATGCCGGTTTTGATGGCTTTGTTAAGCAATATTGGGACACCTTAAAGACAGGCAAACAGATGGACATCGAGTATTTGGTGCCTAGCCAACAAACGACTTTTTCTTTTCGAGTTGCTAAAGCCGAGTGCCTTGATGGAACTCAGGATAAGGCGGTTTGTTTTGCGCTATCTCCCATCTCTTGGTTCGTGAAAATGGCCGTGGACCCGATTGTGGTTGCCTATGATCCTGTAGAAAAGACGTTATTGCGTTTTACTGGTCGCGCCAACATTTGTGATGAAAATGGCAAATACCAGAGTGTAGATATTCAGTATCATTATTTTTAATACATCACTGCGACGCTTTTTTATTTTGTCTATGACAGTGCAGATTCTAAGGAAATGACTATGAAAAACATATGGTGTTCTATCACAAGTAAAATAATGGCGGTCGTGCTGAGCATGTTGCTGTTAACCGCCTGTTCAACCCCAGATGTCTCTCTGTACGCTAAAAATGAGCCTAAGTTTGAGTTACAAACATTTTTTTCGGGACCTTTAACCGCGCATGGTATTTTGAAAAACCGCAGTGGTGAAGTGATTCGTTATTTTAATGCTACTTTAGAAGGGAGCTGGGAAAATGGCGTTGGAACGTTAGCCGAAGTCTTTGTTTTTGATGATGGTGAAGTCCAAAATCGTACTTGGACCATGACACCGAATGCGCAAGGTCAATATACGGCAACAGCGAATGATGTGATCGGTTCCGGTGACGTAAAAATAGCCGGCAATGCCCTGTTTATGAATTATGTCTTACAAGTTCAGTACGACGGTGACTTGATAGAGGTGAATGTAGATGATCGCATGTATATGGTCAAAGATGGCGTTGTCATTAACGAGTCAGTCATGACAAAGTTCGGTGTTGAAGTTGGTTATCTTTCTATCGTGATTGAAAAAGTATCCAACTAACTTATGTTATTCAAGACAAGGTTCCTTATGCCATGTCATAAAGTGAATAATACGTAGGATGCTTTATGACTGGCCCTCATAGAGATACACGGCAATTAGTTGACGTAATATGCTATATATTAAAGGACTGCTTGATGCGGTCTTTTTTATGGGCGTTTGTTGGTGTCTCTGTAAACAGTCGGGGTTTGTTGTCACAATACGAAGTCGTCGTGGACAGTGTGAGCTTTATTTTGATGGAACAGAAGAGGAGGGAAGCGGTGGTATGTTGAGCGACATCGGGGCACTAGCCTTTATTGAAAAGAAGATGATTTTGTTGTGTGGTTTACTTTCTGTGTTGTTTACGGCTCTTTTTTTTGCTGCTGGGCTTTATGTGTTTTTATTAAATGACTTAGACAAACGAACCGATATGGCAAGAAATGCTTTGTCACAGCACATGGACAGTATTTTTACAGAGTTACAACAGGTAGCAGATAGCAGCGATGTAATGTGTGAAAAAGCGGACATTGACCGTTTACGACGCGCCACTTTTTATTCTCCTATTTTTAAAGAATTTGGGCTTTTTAATGCCAACTTTAAAGTCTATTGCTCTAACTTGGGGCCCATTAATATTTCTGTCTATAAATCAATCGTGTCACGTATACAGGAAAGCAAGGATCGTAAAACCGTATCATTGATGAATTCGAATACCTTGGGAGAGTCTACCTTTTTTGCTTTTTACCAAAGACCTGACGGACTGGGGGTGAATGGCTTAGCACCGCCAAGCAGTTTTGCGATGACGGTGGATCAAATATTGCTGCCTGATTATGCGTATGAATTAACCCTTGGCAAGCAAGTGTTGTTCTCTAATCGAAACCATATTGTGTCTGGTCTGTTAGAAACCAAAAAAGAGACGCTTGATGACTGGGCAATCGAATTAGAGGTGCTTTTAACAACCGATCTATATGAGAGTCGCTTGCTAGCACTGTGGCCCTTTATGTTTGTGTGTTGGCTATTGTTGGCTATTATTTTTTGCAGTGGATATTCTATTTCTGCTTATTACCGACGTTCTCTAAGGCATTGCGTCAAACGAGCTATTAAAAATAATGCCATGGAGGTGTATTTTCAGCCCATTGTATCGCTGAACGTGGAGGGGCAATATGAAATGGAAGCCCTGATTCGTTGGCGTTCTGCGCATCATGGTCAAGTTTCTCCCCTTGTGATTGTTGATATGGCGGATCGGCTTGGTTTGATCGATGAGTTAACGTGGATGGTGATTCGTAAAGTGGGGGATTTTTATCGAGATTATCCAGCACCCTTGCGCGACATTAATATCTCGGTGAATGTAGACAGACACAGCTTATTGAAAGAGAGTTTTGCGCCGAATTTGGCCAGTATTCTTGATGAATACCCTGAGCTAAAAGGGCGTTTAGGTCTTGAAGTAACAGAAACCAGTGCCTTAAATGCCATTGATCTGCCTCTTATGGTGAGTCGTTTTGAACACATTAAAGCGTTAGACATTCATTTGTCGGTAGATGATTTTGGCACTGGCTATGCGGGATTGGATTTTTTGCGTCGTTTCCCATATGACACCTTAAAGTTGGACCAGATATTCATTGCGAGTCTAAAAGACGACCAGTTTACCCGTCAGATATTGACCTCGGTGACTAAGCTGGCAAAAGAATTAAACATGAAGTTGGTAGCGGAAGGCGTGGAGCGAGAGGATCAGCTTGATGCCGTCAGAGAGCTTGGGGTTGACAGAGTTCAAGGGTACTACTTCTGTCGGCCATTACCCAAAGAGCAGGTGATCGCTTGGATAGAAGAGCACGCTGCTAACATGCAGCAGGACAGTACAAGATTGTAATATTGTCTGGCATCTCTTACTCTCTACCGCTCATTTTTATGCGTAAGGTTGTATTCTATGGCGACGTTGGTTTTTCGGCTGAAATATGTTCCAGATGAAGAAGCGGATGATATTCGTCAATTATTAGCGGATCACGATATCGACTTTTATGAAACTTCTGCAGGTCGCTGGCAAGTCTCCATGGCTGGCTTGTGGGTAAAAGACAAGGAACAAGCCACCAAAGCGCGGGAGTTAATCCGCGAAGATCAAATGGCTCGTGCCCAAACCATGCGTCCTATTTCTTTTGGGCAGTGGATTCTTGGGTATTTACAGCATGCTCGCCAAAATCCAGCGGAAGCCTTTTTTACTTTGATTGCGATTATTTTAATTCTGGGGTTGTCTATTATGCCGTTTACGCTTTGGTTATAGGATGGATAAGGGAAGGCTAGACGGCTTCATTCAGTGCCTTTGTCATTAAAGCTGCTTTACGTTGCACTCTCGCGCTGATCAATTGCACATTAATGGCACTGACGATCACAATCAACATACCAAATAAGCTTAATAAGTCGGCATGAGAAGAGCTGATACTGCCTGACCACCATCCTAACGCCACACACAATTCCGTTAATATAAAGGCCATTACGGGTGTCAACGCAATGGAAGCGCTGACTTGTACGGTTTGCCAGTAACGCATGGCTTGTGCGAACGCACCATATGCGACCAATGTGTTTAGGCAGCAAAAAGCCGCAATCCAAGCGTCGTCAGAAGACATTTTCAATAGCTCACTGGGCGATGAGAATGGCAACATCACGATCAAGGCATAAACATAAATTGCCAGCAAAATATTTGTCGGGGCGAGGCGTTTGAACAATGATTTTTGCAATAAAGCATACAGAGACCAAGCCGCAGCAGACAGTTGGATAATAGCAAAACCAACCCACATTGAGCCTTGACCATCTTGTCCAATAACGGGATGAAAGAAGATCAACATGCCCAAGCCAATTCCGACAAAACACAACCACTGCTGCCAGTTAATGCGTTCTTTTAGGAAAAATAATCCGCCTAAAGCGAGGAAAAGAGGGGCGATTTGAAAACTTAATTGTGCAGAGCCAGGTAATAAAAAGTCTAAGCTCCATGCAAAGCTGGTGTAGTTAATGATGAGAAAGGTTCCAGCGGCCAAAAGCCGTAGCCAGTCCTGTTTTGTTAGCCATTTAAATTCATTTAACTTTCCTCGCCGCCACTGCCATAACCCCAATATAAGAGCCGCGACAGAGAAACGTAGCCAAGTGAGCGTGATGGGGTCGGAAAAGTGGCCAGAGAGTTTTAACGCAATAGGTAGCATCCCCCAAAAGAGCACAGTAACAGCGCTAAAAAAAAGACCGTACAGGAACGTCTGCTTGGCAGTGGGCATGACAATAGCCTTATAAAACGAGAGAAAATCAGAAAAGTCATATTGGCTTTCCTTAGGGATTAAAGCCAATGCATAATAGTTCTAATCATTATGCAGAAATCGAGATTTGCTTATGATTCCAAATACTTTGTAAGCTGGCCCAAAAGTATTGAGAAAGACCCTGCTGTAAAATGGTTTAGAACACTCATTGAAGACGTTGCAAAAACATTAATTCCTTATCCAGAGCCGTAATATTCTAGAGTGATGACGTATCAGCAGATTTAGTCCCTGATGAGGAATTCGGTTATACTCGCATTTTGGTTTAACACAATGGCATCCCTGTGGTCTTAAAAAGCAAGAATACAAAAAGCAAACGCACTAACAAATTAGAGCTTCATCCTCGCAACCCGCATCGTGCGCGTTACGATTTTGCTTTATTGGCGGATTCTTGCCCAGAACTTTCCAACTACATTCAACTGAATCAATACGGCAATGAGTCGGTTGATTTTGCCAATCCCAATGCCGTAAAAGCATTAAATCGTGCCTTGCTCAATCATTTTTATGGCGTGGCTTTTTGGGATATTCCACCTGGCTATCTTTGTCCGCCAATTCCCGGTCGAGCTGATTACATTCACTACCTTGCCGATTTATTAGCCGCTAGTAATGAAGGTGTCATTCCTCGAGGAAAAGGGGTAAAAGTCTTAGATGTGGGAGTTGGAGCAAACTGCGTGTATCCGATTATTGGTCATCAAGAATATGGCTGGCAGTTTGTTGGTTCCGATGTGAATCCTGTTGCTGTGGCAACCTGTGACACCATAGTGAAGTCTAATGCTTGTTTAAAAGGCGCGATCGTGGCGCGTTTACAAACGCAACCGGCCAAGCTGTTTGATGGTGTCTGGAAAGAGAAAGACCGCTTTGACTTGACCTTATGCAATCCGCCGTTTCATACCAGTGAATCAGCGATGGTGGATGAGTCACAACGTAAATGGCGTGGTGTAAAAGGTAAAGTAGTGACAAAGCCCGTGCTGAATTTTGGTGGTACCGCGGCAGAGCTTTGGTGTGAGGGCGGTGAAGCGGGGTTTGTCGCACGAATGATTAAAGAGAGTGCGCAATACGCTGATCGTTGCTTTTGGTTTACTTCTTTAGTGGCGCGTCAGGCGAACTTAGAGACGATATATCGTAGCTTAAAAGAAGTGGGTGCTCGTCAGGTGAAGACGATTGATATGGCGCAAGGTCAAAAAATCAGTCGATTTGTTGCTTGGAGTTTTCTGGCTGACGATCAAATCGACTACTGGAAAGACAATTATTGGCAGAGCTGAGGCCAGTTTAGACATGACAAACCTAGGTGTTTGCCATGTCGTTCACTTGATTAAAGTGCGGAAGCGATCTCGGCCGCTAAACGTGCGTTGTTAAACACCAATTGAATATTACTCGCTAAACTGTCACCACCGGTTAACTCTGCAACACGTGCAAGTAAAAAGGGCGTTGATTCTTTACCAACGACACCTTGCGCTTCCATTTCCGTCAATGCCTGATTAATTGCTGCATCGATAGCGGCTTTGTCCATTGCAAAGGCTTCCGGAATTGGGTTCGCAATAATCGCTCCGCCGTGCAATTGCATTCCCCATTTTGCCTTAATGAAGTCGGCAATATCACCTGCAGACTGCATGTTGTAATCTACCGTTTGATCACTTTCACGGGTGTAAAAAGCAGGCAGTACATCGGTTTTATAGCCTAATACTGGCACGCCTTGAGTTTCCAAATATTCACGGGTTAGCGCAAGATCAAGAATGGATTTTGCGCCTGCACAGACAACAGCGACATTGGTTTTCGCCAATTCTTGTAAATCCGCAGAAATATCAAAAGTTTGCTGTGCACCGCGATGAACACCACCAATGCCGCCAGTGGCAAAAACCTTAATGCCTGCCATGGCGGCAATAATCATGGTAGCGGCTACCGTTGTGGCGCCGTGTTGTTTTTGAGCCACGACAAAGGGTAAATCACGACGAGAGCACTTGGTGACCGATAAACCGGCTTTCGCTAAGGTGTCGATCTCGTCGTTGCTTAATCCTGCCTTTAGTCGACCATCAATGATCGCGATGGTGGCAGGCACTGCGCCATTATCACGAATGATCTGTTCCACTTTTTTGGCGGTTTCGGCGTTCTGTGGCCACGGCATACCATGAGAAATAATGGTACTTTCGAGTGCAACAACGGGTTTTCCTGCGGCAAGCGCAGCGGCAACGTCTGGGTGTATGTCTAGGTATTGGTTCATTGTTTTTCTATCCATTGGGTAACAGTTTGAACAGTCAGTTCTGGGTTATTGGCATGAGGGCTTTCTAGTGTCATGGCGGCACAGGCCAGTGCAAAAGACAGTGATTGATCTAGGTTCATGTTTTGTTGGCAAGCGCTTAAATAGCCCGCTAATAGTGCATCTCCGGCTCCTGTATCGCTAACGGCTTGAGTCGGGTAGCAAGCTTGTCGAACCGTGTGTTGCGTGTCTGCGTAAAGTAGGCCTTGACTGCCTAGGCTGAGTAAGACTTGCCCAACCCCTTCCGATACTAAGGCCTTTGCGAGGGGTTCTGGGTCGGATTCGGTGCAATCGAGAATCGCACGAGCCTCGTCTTGATTGACTTTGAGCACGGCTAATTTAGGCAATATAGCGCGTAAACGAGGCGCTTTTGCGGTAGAAACTGCGTCTGCGATAAAATGGGCTGATAGCGGTTGTTGGGCGAGCCAAGCAATAATATCAGCGGGCAAATTGGCATCGATAATAATACGATGAGCACTTTGTAACAGCGCTTGTTTGCTGATGAGCTTTTGTTCCTCTAGGTTATCGATAATGCGCATGTCAGCGATAGCGGCTTGTAGGGTGCCATTGCTGTCATTGATGGCGAGATAGGTGCCTGTGGGTAATGTCTCATGACGTAAGACGTTGTGCGTTTCCACACCGCTCAAACGGGTCTGTTCGATAAGCCAATCGCCACGCTGATCTAATCCGATGGGGGCGATCAAATGTACATGTTCGCCTAAACGTGCCAAATTTTCGGCAATATTACGTCCGACACCGCCTGGGCTTTGGCTAATAGTGCCTGGATTTGAGTCATGTGAATGTAGGTTTTTACTGCTATGGCCGTTGATGTCCACATTGGCCCCCCCTAGAACAACATAGGTGTTTTGCTCAGCAAGCAAATAGCCTTTGCCTAAAATATAGCCTTGTCGAGTCAGCTGCATGATATGACCGGCGACGGATTCTCGGCTCATGTTGAGTCGGTTTGCAATGGCTTGCTGTGAAGCAAGTGGATCGACTTTGATGGCTTGATAAACTCGGTACGTTTGATCTTTCATAAGTGAATTAACAGAAGTTTAAATTGATAACTTATGTTAAATTTTGCGTAAATACAAGATCGTTCATGAGAATATGGCATACAATTTAAATTGGCCCTATTATCCATAGATATGCGTGTTTTTTGAGCGTCTGCTCAGCAGCCTAGGTCATTAGCATCAAAGAGGTTTTAGAGTATTGAAAAGCTTTCAAGCACGACTGATTATGTTTGTTTTAATACTGCTTGCGCTAGCCCAGCTGGGTACCGCGTTGGCGGTATTATCATCATTAAAGAAAGACAATTACAGGCAGGGCGTAGACTCTATTGATGTCTCGCGCAAAGTATTTGACTTATTACTGGAAGCACGCGCGGAGCAGTTAACCAAAGGCGTTGAAATACTAACGTCAGATTTTGGCTTTAAACAAGCGGTAGCGACGCGAGAAACAGGCACCTTGCAGTCTGTTCTACAAAATCATGGTGCCCGTATTAATGCTGACATTTCGCTTTTGGTCTCACCACGAGGTGAAATGATCAGTGTGACCCAAGAAGTGAACATGAGCAGTGCCATCTCTGAGCTTGTGTTGTCCGCTCGTCGCTCTGGCGGCGCTTCGATCAGCACCATGATTGATTTTGACAATCGTGCTTATCAATTGGTGTTGGTGCCTGTAAGAGCCCCCAATATCATTGCTTGGGTAGGTATGGCGTTTTTATTGGATCAGGCGTTAGCTGAACAAATTAAAAACGTCACAGGGCTGGATATTAGTTTTGTTTATGAGACCAATGATGAAGAAAAATTGGCAGGCTTTTCAACCTTGCCAACGGATGAGAAGGTAAGGCTATTTAATAGTATTGGTGATGTTGAAAATATTCTTGAGTCTCCTGTGTTTTCCGATGGTGAAAACTATTTGTCACTTGGTGTGGATTTAGGTATCCCAACTCAATGGGGGATCATTCATTTACCCTATGGGCCTTGGCTCGCAAGCTACAATAACACCCGTAGTCAGTTGGTGTTAATTTTTGCTGGTGCGTTGGCATTGGCATTGTTATTTGGTGTGGCGCTTGCTCGTAATATGACGCAGCCCATTAATCGATTGGTGGATTATGCGGCACAAATAGGACTGGGTGGTACGAAAGGTCCAGTACAGGCACCGGATATCGCAGGGGAATTTGGTGTTTTGTCCAATACCATGAAGACCATGCAGGATTCTATTATTAATAGGGAGGCTGAGCTGACCTATCGAGCTTCTCATGACCAACTGACGGGGTTGTTTAATCAGAGTGCTGTCGAGCAATATTTAAGTGAGCAGCTGCCCAAAGAACAAGGCGGTTTGGTGTTGGTTAATATTCGTCACTTTAAACACATTAACAATATGCTGGGGTTTGATGCGGGCAGCATATTGCTCTCTAAAGTGGCTGAGCGCCTGCAAAAATGGTCGTCAGTCAGTATGTTGGCGCGATTAAGTGGTGACAAATTCTTATTGATTCTCGACCGTCCCATTACTGTAGACGATTGCATTGAGTTAAAGTGTTTATTCAATGAAGAGTTTGAAGTGGAAACGGGTTCAGGTATTCGTTTGGACATCAGTATTGCAGTATTGCCGTTTGAGCATGCAACGTCGAGTGTTAATAGCGTAATGCGACGATTGGACATTGTGGCCGATGAAGCCAGAGATTCGAATGAGTTATGCGTGTTTTATGAAGTAGGTCAGGATGAAAACCACCGTCGTCAGTTAACGATTATTCGTGATCTACCAATGGCGTTGCAATCCAATCAATTGTTTGTGGTGTATCAGCCTAAAGTGGGGGTGGCATTAAATGATTGTCACGAAGCGGAAGCGTTAATTCGCTGGATTCACCCTGAATTAGGCTTTCTTCCACCAGATGAGTTTATTGGTTTATTAGAGCGTGTGGGTAACATTCAGCAGCTGACTCAATGGGTGATTAATACCGTCCTAGCACAGTTGAGCGTATGGTGGTCTCAAGGCGACGAAATTCGTGTGGCGGTGAACCTATCTGCTTTGGATCTGTTGGATGAGCAACTGCCGACTATGGTGTCGGAGGCGTTAAAAGCAAATGGCTTGCCGACGCGGGCCTTGGCCTTAGAGGTCACGGAAAGTGCGGTGATGAAAGACCGTGTGAAAGTCATTAATGTTTTAAATGCTCTGCAAAAAATGGGTATTCATCTTGCTATTGATGACTTTGGTACAGGCCAGTCTTCGTTATCGTATTTGCGTGAATTGCCCGTGAATGAAGTGAAAATTGACCGCGCCTTTATTCAATACATTGATACCAATAAAGGCGATGAATTTATTACCAAAGCCACTATCGATTTATCCCATAGCCTGGGCTTCCAAGTAACAGCGGAAGGCGCTGAAAATGCCGAAGGTGTGGTACTTTTAAACCAATATCATTGTGATAAGATACAGGGCTATTTTTATTCCAAACCTCTGATTGCAGAGGAGTTTTATAAGTGGCGCGAGGCTTTTCATAAGCACTAAAACGTACATCTCTAGGCGATTATTTCGCGACGGTATTGGAAAAACGGTCGTTTCCTGAGGTGTACAATAATGAATCTTTCAAGCTGTTAAGGAAGGTTGACACCAATATGTTGCTTTTGCTACGGATGACATTGCTATTATTGCTGGTTTTTGGGGTAACACTGTTTGGCATAGTGTTTTGCCTGCTGACGTTATGGTCGAAAAATCGTGTGTATTATTTGGGCAGAGTGTTTGCGCAAGTAGGCCCTCTGTTTGGTTTATCGGTTGAAGGTCGAGTGGCGCAAGCCGCAAAAAATATTCCTCAAGCCGTCTACGTGGCGAACCACCAGAACAACTTTGATTTATTTACCTTGGCTGTGGTTGTGCCAAAAGGGGTTGTGACCGTGGGTAAAACCAGCCTACGTTGGATTCCATTCTTTGGTATTTTGTATTGGGCCAGTGGTAACTTCCTGATTAATCGAGAAAATCGGCGACAAGCGATTGCCACCATTGATCAGATTGTCTCTAGCATGACAAAAACGGGACTGTCTATTTGGATGTTTCCAGAGGGTACTCGCAGTCGAGGACGCGGCTGGTTGCCTTTCAAAAGGGGGGCTTTTCATGCCGCGGTACAAGCGGGCGTTCCGATTGTACCGGTGGTATGTAGTAGTACCCACGGTCAAGTGCAGTTAAACCGTTGGGACAATGGCAAAGTACTGGTTGAAATGTTACCACCGATTGAGACCTCAGGATTACAAGAGATCGACGTAGTAAGCTTAATGAAACAATGCGAGCAACAGATGCACGACACTCAGCAACGTTTAGATCGCGAACTCCAGCAGGCTCACTAATCGTTAATCGGTATTTTTCTCAAGCGTTTTTTCTAAGTGACTTTGTAACTTTTGCAAGCTCGGGTGGCTATCCGACAGCTCTTGTGTTGCCCACTCTGGGTGCTGTTGGGCCTGTTTCCAATACGGTTTTATGTGAGCAATTAAGTCATCATTTTGCGTTTGAGCATTGAGCTCATAAGCTTTTTGTGTAGCATGACCACGCTGATGTAAGTGGTGAATGGCACTGAGTCCACGTAAGCACAAGAGTGTCAGAGTTGCGTGATCCAAGCACAAGAAGTAGCGCTTTGTCAGCTTGCTTTTCAGGGTGTCTTTATAATGCTGTCCTGTTTTCCACGTCGCGCCGAGTAAAGCGCCAATGGTTGTGGCTGTTCCTAGCGTTAATCCTGCCGACATGACATCAATGCCTGCGCCAATTGCCGCCCCTGTTAACGCACTGGTGCCACTCTCTATTCCCCACTCTTTCAGTGTTTCTTTCGCAAATATATCTTGTTGCCAGCGGTCATTTTGAATGGCCAGCGGTGTGGCTACTAAGTCTTCTTCTTGGAATTCATAAAGTCGCAAAAGTTGACGGATAAAGTGACTCTCTAGTGTGCGTATTTTATTTTCAAACATCTGCGAGTCATCGTCTGTTGGTGGATAACAGGTGCATTCAATACGAGTGCTGGCGGCTTTTAATAGCAATCCTGCCAATTGATGGCTTGCCATGGTTTTACGCAGCTGGGCTGCGTCTTCGCGCGATTTAATGAGATGAGCTAGAGTGTCATAGTCCTCAGGCATTAAGCTCTGAATACTTTGATAGAGGCGCTTCTCATCTTCAAAATAAAACGCCACTGTGTCGTACTTTATGACGGCATGCAAATGGCGTTCAGCGAGGACATTACGCCATGCTTCCATATGGGCACTGGTCGATGCACTGAAATTCAAAATAGGAATAATGGGTTTATTGGCGCTGGCCAGCAAGGCCAGCTCATCAAGGTATTTGCCTAACGGTGCTTGGCGGATATCAATCACGTATAAAATGATATCGGCTTTCGTTAATTGTTTTAGAATTTTTGCTTCTTGTTCGAATTCTTCCCGTGCGAACGAACTTTCACAAAAGGGCAGTAACCAGTCCGCGCCTTGATAAGAACGAAAGGCGTCTGAATGGCGGATTTGCCAAAGACCAATAGAATCTTCAAATCCTGGGGTGTCGGTCAAGGTGATGGCGGATTGTTGGCCAATTTTGATCTTAACGCTTTCTACGTGGCGAGTGGTTCCGGCTCTGTCACTCACTTCACCAAAATCTTGTTTGCGCAGTAAAGTACGGATCAAGGAGGTTTTTCCTGTGTTCGCGTGGCCAACCACTAAAAGGGAAATCGACACGGCTTAGTCCTTTTGATTGAGTTGTGAAGAGTGAAGGCGTGTTTCTCTGGCGAGGCGCTGCCAGTCTTCGAGAAATGTGGCGTTGTTATCGTCCGTTATCACCATCAATAATGAAGGATATACCGTGGCCGCTCGAGAGAAAAAGCGTCGTGTGCCACGATCAGGACTCTGTCCAGCATTGACCAGAACATACATAGGCTCGTCGCTGGACGAGGCTAAAAAGCGATCCTGTTCTTCTCGGTTGTTTAATAAAGACACGGAGGAGGCTGAGTGTAAGCACTCAGGCTTGTTTTGGCTCCATTCAAATAAAGCCCAGTTGTGTGAATAGGCGCTGTCTGGAAGCGTGTTCTTATGCGCTTCGTCCATATTTTTAGAGCCACTTTCTACTCTGTGATGATCCGCATCTAGGACAGTGCGGCGCTGGCTTTCTGGTTGGCGATAGCGATTTTGAATGATTTTTTCCTGAGTGCTAAGCGGTTGTGTCGCACGTTTAATGTGATACATGCTCAAGCAGAAAACAGTGAAAATCAGTCTAGGCAGGACGCCATAAAACATAATGCTTGCGAGCAAGAAGTTCGCCCAATGTTGTCTTGTGCTAGCCGTTTGCGCAACGAGATCCACTCGGCTAGCGAGAATATCAAATTGATTTGGCAGAGTCATGCCAAACCACTGAGGAACAATGCTTAAGGCTTGTGTTAATTGAATAAAAGCACCATCACTTAATAACGTGGTTTCCCAGACAAAATTGACTTGATTAGTCAGTAATAGGAGCAAGGTCATAAGCCAGCCAGCTAATAAATAGCACCCCCACGCACCGTGAGAAATACTGCTAACTAACCACTTATTTGATCGCGTGGCGCACTGCCAGTGTAGGTAAGCGGCACTTACGTGTGTATTGATATGTGAGTGCTTACTTAGCTTTTTGTTAAGAAACATCAGTAGACCTAGCAACATACCTTTGCTTTCTGTGTTTTGTCTCATGGTGGCTATCATAGTGACAAACCAAACGACAAAATTTAGGGCATGAAATCCTAATAAGATAATGAACAGCCAGAAAATATTCACCTGATTGGATTGGCTTGTCGCAAAAGCGGGCGGAACCGCCATAAAACCCAACAAAAAACAGACGACCAGTAAGCCTAGAATCGCATGATTAAAGTAGCGTTTGAGTCGTATAAACTGAGCTAGGTAGCTGGTGGATTGAGGTGAGGTTTCCAGCTCTTTGAGGGCACTAGACAGATCGTTTGCGTGAGTGGGTAGCCGAAACTCGGTGTGTGTTTCTAACCAAGCGGCTAGAGCAAGTTTGGCGCTATGAGTTGGAAAAGTCATGTTTTGAAATACTCTTTTCATGGTTTTTATCAGAAAAATCTTGCCATCCTGCTCTCATTTTCTAAGCGATCTTTTACGGCTTAGCGCTATTTTTATCAATCGGTAAAGTTTGCTTTTCATTTAAATAAAGTTAATAAGGTCAATGAGTTAGTTTTTTATTGAGTTAAGTCAATAGAAACGTATTAATACGTTATTTAGTTCAGTATAAATGTAGGTAATTGTTAATCCACATTGCCTCTCAGGCATCAACAACTCTATCATTAATCACATGTGTAAAAGCGATAGTTTTTGTTAGGAGACAAAGCAATGCGTTTAAATTCTATCAGAGTAAAAAGTTCGGTACCTGTTTTGATTATGAGTGTTATCTTTATTGTTGCATCCGTATCGATGGGATACATCATTAATCAACTAAACGCCGCTCTAAATGCACAAGCTGAATCCTATGGAAAAGCCTCAGCTGCCATTTTAAACGCGGATCGCGACCTTTACCAAGCCAAGCTTGCAGAGCAACGAATTGTGGTTGGCATTGGCAATCTTGCTAATGAAGAAAAAGATCGCGTTGAAAATGCACAGCAGGTAAAAGATCGTTTTAATTTATTTCGCCAGTATTTAGCGAATGAGCCACAGGTTTATCAATCTTTAGGAGAGTTTGAAAGAGCCTTCAATACTTGGCTAAATGCGTCAAATGCGTTTGTGGCTCTGAAGCCGGGTGAGCCAGGATTTGATGCGGCAGAACAAAAAGCCAATACAGACTTCCAAGCATTGCGGAATATGCTAGACAAAGCCGGTGAAGCGGTCAACAACCATGCAGATTTATCCAAGAAGCGTATAGAAGAACAAGTTTTTGTTTTTGAAGAGTTTGCGTTGGTTATCGTGATACTTGGTTTGTTGATGGCCGCTTGGTTTAGCTACAGAACCCCTAAAACGCTAGCAAATCAAGTGACGTACTTGGCGCATCGCATTCGTGAAATATCCGAGGGCGATGGCGATTTAACGCAACGTATTAAGTTTTCGACTGACGATGAGCTAGGTGATCTTGCCAAAGAGTTTAACGACTTTGTGGATCGTCTAAGAGGGATTATCAGCAGCATTCACAAACAGTCTGATTCCTTGGGAGAAATGACGGGACAGCTAAATAAAGTAGCGGCTAAAACCTCAGGCATTACTACGGTACTATCTAATGCATCCGCTTCGATTGTCAGTGCTGGCCACCAAATGGATATGTCCAATCAACAAATGGCGACGGTAGCACGTGATACAGCGGATGAGGCGAAAAATTCGAATAATTTGACACAAAATGGAATGGCAGCAGTCAATAAATCTCAACACGCTATTACAACACTCGTGGCAGATATCGAGATTGCCCTTGGTCGCTCCGGTGAGTTACAAAAAAGTTCAGAAAGTATCGCCTCTGTTTTGGAAGTGATTCGTAATATTGCCGAACAAACCAACTTGTTGGCACTGAATGCGGCGATAGAAGCAGCGCGCGCGGGTGAACAAGGTCGTGGTTTTGCGGTGGTTGCGGATGAAGTTCGTACCTTGGCGACCCGTACCCAAGACAGCACCAATGAAATTGAAGGCATGATTGAACAATTAAAAATCAATGTCACAGAATCCTCTAAAGCGATTCAAAACAGTCGTGACAATGCTGAGTTTACGGTTACCAACTTTGGTGAAGTGACTAAAATATTTAACGGTATACAGGCGTCATTTGCAAAAGTTCAAGCAATGGCAGCTCAAACAGCGCAAGCGACGCAAGAGCAATCGATTGTTTCTAATGACATCAACCGCAACATGGTGTCGTTGAAAGATCAAACCGACTCGGTTCAATCTGTCTCTGACCTACTAGCACAGCAAGCCAAAGACATTACACAGTTATATAAAATTTTGGATCAGCAAGTCGGCAGTTTTAAAGTCTAAAAATAACGCTTTCCGTTTTAACAACAAAACCGTTTATCGATAGATAAGCGGTTTTGTTGCTTATTAGGCCCCATTTGAGATCTTATGTGGACATTCTCTTTAGAGGCAATGGTGCCGCCGTTTTCACTGAACGAATGGCAAAGTGGCTTTGAATGTCTTTGACATGAGGCAAGGACTGCAAGGCTTTCAAAATACGCTCGTAATCTTGTAGATCCACCGCGACCACTTCGAGCCGGTAGTCTGCAATGCCAGATACCAAATGCGCGCTGATGATGTCTTCCATCTCCAAAATCGCTTTTTCAAATACGATATGTTTGTCGCCAGCATGGCTTTTCAAACGCACTTCCACAAACACCGTCATGGAAAAACCGGCTTTTTGGCGATCAATGCGGGCGTGATAACCCTCGATCACACCCGTGTCTTCAAGCTGCTTCACGCGGCGTAAACAAGGCGAGGGCGATAGATGAATTTCTTCCGCTAAGGCAACGTTGGTCAGACGGCCATCGGACTGTAAATGGGAGAGAATGTCTAGATCGGTTTTATCCATGTTGGCATACTTAGTAATTAATTGGTTTTAATTGGGTGTTATATGCTAAAAAATAGCCTTTTATGAGGCTAAATAGCAAGGACATGCTCGCAGGTAAAGGCAGATAATAATCTTATCGATTTCCCGCGAGGTGGTTATGCCGCAAACAGTCACACAACACACATCAACCATGTCCGCTCAAGAACCACCAAAATACAAACAATACGCCACGGGTTGGGGTTTTCGTCTTGGTCTCTGTGCCGCGTTCGTGAGCATTTTGATTTGGGCCTCTTGGTTGGTCAGTATGCGAGCCGGCATGACCAACACTTTGACCGCTTTCGATTTGGGTATCCTGCGATTTTCTCCGCCAGCATTATTACTGTTTCCTTTCTTATGGCGCGCTAGAGCTCAGGTTAAAGCAGTATCTCCTATTCTTTTGCTCGGTATCATTTGTGGTGCAGGGTTGCCGTTTTTTTATCTCAGCGCGACCGGTTTGAAATACGCGCCAGCGTCTCACGCAGGTTTACTGATTCTTGGTGCCTTTCCCTTCTTCGTAACCTTGTTGGCCGTGCTTTTCTATCAAGAAAAAGTGAGCCGTGAACGCAAAATAGGCTTGAGTTTTGTCTGTGCTGGAGTTCTGGTTTTGTTCAGCTTGTCGCTGCTGACTGCACCTGAAAACACATGGAAAGGCGATTTATTACTGCTGGCAGCCAGCTTCTTCTGGGCGGTGTATACCGTCAGTTTACGGATTGCTGGCTTACCACCATTAGTCTCAACCGCGCTGATGGGCTTGGTATCATTCATTGCTTTGGCTATTTTATGGGCAACAGGTCTGGTTTCCAGTGGCTTGGCTGAGGCGTCTTGGGACATGTTAGCAGGGCAAATCCTTGTGCAAAGTTTACTTGTCGGCTTGATGACCGGATTCTCCTATGGCTACGCCATCCAAAAACTTGGCGCTGAAAATATGGCCGCCATCGGCGCCTTCACACCCGTACTCGCTGCCCTCATCGCCATCCCAGTCCTTGGCGAACACCTAGAAGGCTATTCTATCGCCGGACTCATCTTCGTCAGCATTGGCGTCGTCATTGCTAGTGGTATCTTGAAGAAGCGGTAGTTCATTTAGGGTCATGTTTTTTATGATCTATAAAATACGCTTTTAATGCACGCTACTGAACTGCCTATCTTTTGTGATCAAGATAGGCAGTTTTTTTATGCCTATTTTTCTTAAGTCGCAAATTTCTAAAAAACTGTACAGAAAAGCTTCACTTAATTTATTTTTGTGTCATTATACGGGAATATCGTTTTAAATTATTCCGTATTGCGGAATAAATGTCGATTTTACTGTTTTCTACACTCTGACAGTAAACGATCAAACGAAAATAATAAGTATAAAAAGCAGTTAATGGGATTTCCCATTCAGTTTTTAGAGGTTTTACACCATGAAAAAAATAATAAAGTGGATGTGGAAGATTATTGACGTACTGATCACAAGTATTTTGGCTGTGATGGTGGTACTGGTCTTTACCAATGTGGTTCTGCGTTATGGTTTTTCATCAGGTATACGTTCATCTGTTGAATTATCGCGGTTAGGTCTGGTTTGGATTGTTTTGTTGGGAGCCGCCGTTGTGTTGCGTCGGGGAGAGCATCTTGCCGTAACAGAATTTTCTGAACGTTTTTTTCCATCTGCCGTGCCGATTTTAAACCGACTTATTTGGTTGGTTATTCTCATTTCATCTAGCATGTTATTCATTGGTGCGTTAAATCAAACCTTAGCCAATTGGCATAATATCTCTCCGTTAACAGGTCTACCATCGGCATTATTTGCACTAGCTGGGGTAATTTCAGGTTTGCTGATTGGTCTGATTTCTCTGGTTCGAATCTTTAATCCTAGCTGGTTATTGGAACAGGAGGATGACGAATGACTCTGTTTATATTTCTTGGCGTGTTGATCTTATCTATTTTACTGGGCCTGCCTGTTTCTTTTGCTTTATTGCTGTCTTCTATGGCGCTAATGCTACATATGGATTTGTTTAGTGCAGACATTTTGTCCCAGGCACTGATTGGTGGTGTAGATAGCTTTACCTTGTTGGCGATTCCTTTCTTCTTGATCGCAGGGGAGGTAATGGCGACAGGTGGTCTTTCTGAACGTATTGTGCGTCTTGCTAATACTTTTGTGGGTCATCGTAAAGGTGGACTGGGCTATGTCGCAATTTTCACTTCTATTTTATTAGCTGGTTTGTCTGGTTCAGCGGTAGCAGATGCGGCTGCCTTGGTCAGTATCCTCTATCCAATGATGAAGAAAGCCAATTATCCAGAAGGCTCATCCATCGGCTTGTTGGCGTCTGGTGGCATTATTGCCCCAGTTATACCACCGTCTATTCCGCTCATTTTGATTGGTGTTGCGGGTGGTATTTCCATTAAGAACTTGTTTATTGGCGGTATTGTTCCTGGCTTGTTAATGGGTGTGACACTGGTGTTTCTATGGAGTTTTATTGTCCGCAAAGAGAATTTGACACTACAGAAAAAAGCCACCGTAAAAGAGAAAGTAGCAGCGTTAAAAGACGGAATCTGGGCATTGTTTCTTCCGATTATCATTTTGGGTGGTATTCGTTTCGGTATATTTACTCCAACAGAAGCCGCGGTTGTCGCTGCTGTGTACGCTATTTTCGTATCCGCTTTTATCTATAAAGAGCTGAGCTTCAAACGTTTGTATTACGTACTGGGTCGGGCAGGGCGTTCTACAGCGATGGTGATGTTTTTAGTTGGGTGTGCCATGGTCGCTGCATGGTTGATTACTGTGGCACAACTTCCTCAACAACTGGCTGAAATTCTAGCCCCTATGATAGATAACCCTCGTTTGTTAATGGCAGTGATCATGTTGCTGGTTTTTTTAGTCGGTATGGTGATGGATTTAAGTCCGACAATTTTAATTCTAGTTCCGTTGTTAATGCCGATCGTCAAAATGGCGGGAATTGATCCGGTTTACTTTGGCTTAATGTTTGTTATTAACACCTCGATTGGCCTAATTACGCCTCCTGTTGGCACGGTTTTAAATGTCGTGTGCGGCGTGTCTCGAGTCTCTATTTCCACCTCTGTGAAGGGCATTTTACCCTTCATAGGCGCTTATGTTTTGCTGTTAATACTCTTCATAGTATTTCCTAGCATCATCACTGTTCCGATGAAATTTATTATTGGATAACCCAAGGAGAAAATAATGAAAACAATAAAAAGATTATTTAAAGGTGTTGGTCTGGTATCCGTTGTTTCGTGTGCTGTTTTATCAAATTCAGGTTTTGCAGAGACGACATTAAAGTTAGCTCATGCTGCTCCCGAGTCAGATCTGCAACAAGATATGTCCGTTTTTTTTAAGAAAGAGGTAGAGGCTCGTACGAACGGTGATGTGAAAATCAATATCTTTCCTCAGGGTCAGCTTGGTAATGACGAGCAAATGATTCAGAGCACACGTTTTGGGTTGGTAGATTTCTCCATTGTTGGATTGAATAACTACTCCGGCTTATTACCTGAATCGGCTGCATTTACCTTGCCTTTTATGTTTCCTGATCGCCAAACTGCTTACAAAGTGTTAGATGGAGAGGTAGGTCAGTCTGTCTCTAAACAAATGGAAGCCTTTGATTTAAAAGGTCTAGGTTACCCAGAAAATGGCTATCGTAATGTGACCAATAGCCGAGGGCCAATTCGTACTCCCGCTGATGTAAAAGGCTTACGTATGAGGGTCAATAATTCTAAAGCCTTAAACGATATGTTTAATATGCTAGGTGCGAATCCGGCCCAAATTCCGGTTTCGGAGCTCTATACCGCACTAGAAACAGGTGTTGTTGATGCACAAGATCATCCTATCGGCGTGACTTTGTCTTTTAAGTTTTATGAAGTGCAGAAATTCTTAAGTTTGACTCAACACGCTTATTCGCCTCTTGCCTTTACGATGAACTTAAAGTCCTTCAATAAATTAAGCCCTGCGAATCAATCGATTATCACGCAAGTTGCGCAGGAAGCTGTTGAGATGCAGCGCAAGCTGAGTATTGAAAAAGAAGATTCTATGATTGCTCAATTGGAAAAAGATGGCATGAAAGTCAACCGAGATGTCGATGGCGCGGCTTTCCAGCAAGCCGTTAAGCCTGTTTGGGATGCCTTTATTAAAGAGCATGGTGACAAAATGATCAACGATATTTTAGCCGCATCAAAGTAGTCATAAAGCCTTGGCTCGGTGCTTTCTATTCGTTTAAGTGCCGAGTCTAGAGGCGTTTTAAATAAGCTAGAAAATCCTTATATGCAGATTATTTTTCGAGAATCATCATGTATCAGACATTAAAAGAAAGAGTATTGAAGGCCAATTTACAGCTACCTGAATATGGTCTAGTGACCTTCACATGGGGCAATGTGTCAGAAATTGATCGAGACAGAGGTGTGATTGCGATTAAGCCGTCTGGTGTGGAATACAGTGCAATGACGGTCGACGATATTGTCATCATTGATCTAGATGGGCAGCGCCTTGAAGGGAGTCTGAATCCATCGAGCGATACTGCGACGCACATAGAGCTTTATAAAGCGTTTCCAACGATTGGCGGTATTGTTCATACCCATTCACGCCATGCGACTATATGGGCGCAAGCAGGATTAGATATTCCTGCCTTAGGCACGACTCATGCGGATTATTTCTACGGTGATATTCCCTGCACTAGAATGTTGACAGCTGATGAAATTGCGAATGATTACGAGAAGAATACAGGCTTTGTGATCATTGAGGAGTTCCACCGACGAGGTATTAATGAAGAGGCGGTTCCCGGTGCCATTATTTCTGGCCATGCGCCTTTTTCTTGGGGAAAAAATGCATTTGATGCCGTTCATAATGCCGTGGTGTTAGAAGAAATCTCTGCGATGGCGATTGGCACTCGGGCGTTGAATCAGCAAATCAAAGTACAAGACGAACTACTGAATAAACATTACATGCGTAAGCACGGCAAGAATGCTTATTATGGTCAAAAGAAGTAGAGATTATGTATAAATTATTGGCGCTTGATTTAGACGGAACTGTCCTAAAATCTGATCGTACTATTAGTCCTATCTTGATTGAAAAAATTCGCATCTTAGCCGAGCACATCCCCGTTCTAATAGTAACAGGACGGCACCATACGACAGCGAGGCCTTATTATCAGCAGCTGGGCCTGACAACACCGATTATTTGCTGTAATGGTACTTATGTTTACGATTATCAAAATGAGCAAGTGTTAGAACACAATGCTTTGCAAAAAGACGTAGCGAGACAGTTTGTTTCGCTCGCCGCAGAGCATGATTTGACGACAGTTATGTATGTTACTAATGCCATGCTTCACTCGAAATATCGTCCTTTGCCATATGTGGAATCGTTATCTGAATGGGCAAATTCCTTTCCAAGAGAAAATCGTCCGCAAATACATAAAATTAACGATTTTCATCACGAAATTGAACACCATCCTCATGTGTGGAAATTTGTTGTTGAGGGTAAGAGTGCTGATCATTTTGCCGGATTGCCTTTTGTGCAGCAGCACTTTAATGGGGAATATTCTTGGACAAATCGAATAGATTTTGCACGAATTGGTAATACTAAAGGCGCTGCTTTAGCTAAGTACCTAGAAGGAAAAGACATCTTAGCAGAGCAAGTAGTGGCTGTTGGTGATCACCATAACGACATCTCTATGTTGATGTTGGCTGGAATGGGCGTTGCTATGTTGAATGCTGATGAGGCTATACAGCAGTTAGCGGATAGAGTCACCGCAGCAACGAACGATGATGATTGGGTGTTAGCAGACTTAATAGATCAGCTTTTTCTGTCTGAAGGAGAAGACCGATGAATTATTTTATTGGCTTAGATTCTGGCGGTACCTTTATGAAAGCGGCTTTGTTAGACAGTAATGGTAAGCAAATAGCCATTGCGAAAGTGTCTGCGAAAGTGCTTAACGAGCAACAAGGCTGGGTAGAACGTGCCCTAGACGATTTATGGAGTGACGCGAAATCCGCCATTGTTAAACTGCTTCAATCTGCTGATATTGCAGCTGCGGATATAAAAGGCTTGAGTATTTCAGCCCAAGGAAAAGGGGTATATCTGTTAGATAAAAAGGGCGAAAATTTACGTAATGGTATTATCTCGTCGGATTCCAGATCCCTTGGTATTGTGAAAAAGTGGCAAGAAGACAAAATCCCTGAAGCTATTTATCCGATGACACTACAAACCTTATGGACAGGGCACCCTGTTTCCATTGTGCGTTGGTTAAAAGACAACGAAGAGGAAAACTATCGACAAATTGGTGCTATTTTGATGGCACACGATTATCTACGTTATCGCCTGACCGGTAACATCGCCGCTGAATTAACCAATATATCAGAGAGTAACTTCTTTAATGCTACTAGCGGTGAATATGATCCTGAATTGCTGAGAGTGTTTGGTATTGAGGAAGTTTTTTCCGCACTTCCTCCGATTATTAAACCTGATGAGCTTGCGGGCTATGTCACTCAAAAAGTGGCTGAAGAAACTGGTTTAGAGGCAGGTACTCCGGTGTTTGGGGGCTTGTTTGATGTTGTTTCGACTGCGATTTGCTCTGGTATTAATGCTAATGAGGATACTCTTAATTATGTGACAGGTACTTGGGCTGTGACCTCAGGTATTGCGACTGGTATTCCTTCTGAATTAGACATAGAAGAGTCGAATTACAACTATGTGTATGGTCATTATGTCTTGGATAAGCAATATATTATTCATGATGCTAGTCCAACGTCAGCAAGCAATTATGAGTGGTTTCATGATTACCTAGGCAAAAATGGTGAAATTGACCATTTGGGGAATCAGGCATTGGTGGCGGCGCTGCCTGTAGCAACGAGCTCATTATTTTTTGTGCCTTTTCTTTATGGTTCCAACATGGGGTTGGGTATTAAATCAGGCTTTTATGGTTTACAAGCCCATCACACCAAAGGTCATTTGATTCAAGCTATTTGGGAAGGAATTCTGTTTTGTCATAACCTTCATTTAGACCGAATGCGTGCCCGTTTTCCTCGTGCTTCTGTTCTTAGAGTGACGGGAGGGACAACGACTTCTGAGGTGTGGATGCAAATGCTTGCGGACTTAACGGGGATGTCGGTGGAAATTCCTAGTATCGAAGAAACGGGGTCTTTAGGTGCGGCGTTGATGGCAATGGTGGGCGTTGGTGAATACGCTAGCATTGAATTGGGCTTAGCTGCGATGAACATTCAGACGAAACGAATAGAGCCTAATCCACGTCACTATCAAGCTTACCAACACAAGTATCAGCGTTATTTGCAGCTAGTTAGTCTCTTTAAAGAATTTGAGAGCAAAGAATTCGAAAGTCAAAAGTTTGAAAAAGCCTAATTAAAATGTTCATTATTGAAGGAATCGCTATGACTAAACCTTTATTGCAGATCGCATTAGATGCCACTGATATACAGACAGCGATGGCATCTGTAGAAAATATTGCCGATTATGTGGATGTTATTGAAATAGGTACTATTTTGGCATTCGCTCATGGGGTGAAAAGTGTCACTTTGCTGCGCGAAAAATACCCGCAACATGTTATTGTTTGTGATATGAAAATCACCGATGCCAGTGCTATTTTAACGAAAATGGCATTGGCGGCAGGCGCTAATTGGGTCACTGTGAGTGCAGCGGCACACATAGAGACCATTCGCGCAGCCTATAAAGTGGCTGAAGAATGTTCTGGTGAAATTCAAATTGAGCTATATGGTCACTGGACATTAGAGGATGCTAAGGATTGGGTTGAGATGGGCATTACACAAGCTATTTATCATCGTTCAAGAGACGCTGAATTAGCGGGTGTGACATGGACGCAAGAAGATCTAATAAAAATGAAAGCGTTATCGGATTTAGGCATCGAATTATCTATCACGGGTGGCATTGTGCCTGAAGATTTGTATTTGTTTAAAGATCTTAAAGTGAAGTCTTTTATTGCAGGCCGTGCATTGGTCAGTGAAGAAGGACGTTCGATTGCTGAATCCTTCCATAATGAAATTGAAAAATATTGGTAGGTATGAATGAGTGAACAAATAAAGTCACTTCTAAAATCGTTAAGTGTATTGGAGTTTTTAGGTCAATTTCCCAATGGTGCGTCATTGCAGACGATTGCTAAGCAAACAGGGATGACCAAGTCATCAGCCCATCGCATTCTTTCAACATATGAAAGTGCGGGCTATGTCACTCAGCTATCCAGTGGTCGTGATTATCGACTAACGATGAAGCTATTGCATGTGGGGCAGGTGGCGTTAAATTCAGATGTGACTGGTTTTGTGAAACCTTATTTAACGCAATTGCTTGATGTCATTAATGAAACGGTAAATTTCTTGGCGTTTGATGGGGATAACATCCTTTTCAAAGACAAGTTAGAACCAAGCAATGCTTCGTTTCGTACTCGAACCTATATTGGCTTGCATTCGCCTGCTTACTGCTCAGCCGCGGGTAAATGTTTTTTAGCCTTCGCCTCAGACCAGATACGCGAAGCTTACTGGCAGCGTAATCACAACACAATGCGACAGCTAACGGAAAATACCATCCTGGAAAAAGGCGCATTCTTTCAAGAGTTGGAACGAGTCAGAGAGCGAGGTTTTGCAATTGATGATGAAGAAAATGAAGCAGGTATTTCCTGCGTAGCCATTCCAGTTTTCAATAAAGATGGAATGCCCATTTACGCCATTAGTGTGTCATCACTGACGCCTAAGATGGCTCGATTAGGCTTTGATTCTTTGGCTGAGACGATAGCAAAAACAGCCAAGCTCATCGAGGCAAAACTATTTTGAGGTGATGCTGTGATTAATTTTGCAAAGAAGTTCCGTCTGGGTATTTATGAAAAAGCAATGCCTGCTGAGCTGAGCTGGCGTGAGCGTTTAGTTAATGCCAAAGCGTTAGGTTTTGATTTTCTTGAAATATCGGTCGACGAAACCGTGGACCGACAAGCCCGCTTGGATTGGTCTGATGAGGACATTTATGCGCTCAGAAATCTTTGCATTGAACTGGATATGCCACTGCAATCAATGTGTTTGAGTGCTCACCGTAAATACCCTTTTGGCTCGATGGACGATAAGGTAAGGGAGCGCGCTTTTGAGATTATGGAAAAGGCCATTGTATTGGCTTACAAGCTTGGTATTCGTTGTATTCAGATGGCGGGCTACGATGTTTATTATGAACCGCAGTCAAAAGAAACCCATCGTCGTTTTGTAGAAGGCATGCAACGTGCTGTCAAAATGGCTGAGAGAGCGGGTGTCTTGCTTGGTGTAGAGATCATGGATACGCCGTATTTAAATTCCTTGAGCAAGTTTGAGGTGCTGAAACGCGAAATTCCTTCTCCGTTTTTCATGGCTTATCCGGATGTGGGCAATATTTCTGGCTGGAATCATGATGTGCCAACGGAGTTAAAACTTGGTCAAGATCATATTGTACAAATTCATCTCAAAGACACATTACGCGTCTCACCTGAGTGCAAAGGGCAGTTCCGTGATTTGGTTATTGGTCAAGGTGAAGTTGACTTTCATGCCATTTTTAAAACGCTGGCAGAAATAGACTATGCGGCGCCTTTTGTCATAGAAATGTGGGCGCAGAATGATCATTGGTATGAAGACATTGCTCATGCCAAGGCCACGCTTGAACGTATTGCTCATGAATCTGGTTTACTGCTTTAGTTGCGTCTATTAAGAGAGTAATCGTTTGCTCTGTTAGTGAGCAATACTGATGAATTGTCTCTTCCCCTTTTTTTTCAAATGTTCTTCCTCGATATTCAATCGCTTAATTTTTATTTAAAAATTAAGCGATTAGCTTTGTCTGTGAATAAAAAATATAAAAGTTGATTAAAAAAGCTTCACATATTCTGGCTTTGTGTCATTATACGGAAATACAATAACAATATATTCCGTAATACGGAATTAAGGTTGCGCTTATTATGCCTATCATTTCGGTAGAACAACTTCAAAATACGTATGAAAAAATTCTCTTATCTCGAAACATGGCGTCTGACATGGCTAAACGTCTAGCGACAGGTTTCGCAGATATGGCGAATGAAGGGGTTTACTCTCATGGTATCAATCGTTTTCCGGTCTTTATTGGTCAAGTAGATAAAGGGCAAATTCAGCTCAATGCTATCCCAGAATGTGTCAATCAGATGGGCGCACTAGAGCAGTGGGATTGTCATTATGGGCCGGGTGTTTTGAATGGTTTAATTTGTGCTGATCGTGCCATGGAATTGGCCCGTGAGTATGGCATTGGTATGGTCGGTATGCGTAATTCAAATCATTGGATGCGCGGTGGAGCTTATGTATTGGAAATGGCTCGCCAAGGCTTTGCTGGTATTGCGGCGACAAACTCTATTGCTGTAATGCCCGCTTGGGGAGGGAAAGATCATCGCATCGGAACCAATCCGCTGATTATGGCCATTGCAGGTGAGCCCCCTGTATTGGTTGATTGTTCTATGTCTCAATTCTCTTATGGTCAGCTACAGAATCATGTCTTAGCCGATAAAGAATTGCCTGTTGTTGGTGGTTATGACAATGAAGGCAATTTGACCAAAGACCCTCATATTATTTGGGAAAACAAACGTGTTCTTCCAATGGGTTTTTGGAAAGGTTCATCTATGTCTATCGTGCTAGATATGATGCTAACGGCCATCACAGGCGGCCGCTCAGTTCCGGCCATTACCGAAGATCAAGACGGTGAGTTTGGTGTATCGCAATTCTTGATTGCCATTGACCTAAGCAAAACCATCGAAAAAAACCAGTTTGCAGCAGAAATGCAGCGTATTCGTGACTATGTTTTGGCATCAGAGCCTGCTGAAAGTGGTGAGGTTTCTATTGCTGGATCCAAAATACAAGCCTTTATTGATAAGCATGAAAAAGCCGGTGGCATTGAGATTCACCCTGATATTTGGAGTCAGATTCAACAACTCACACAGTAAGACGGGTAAATATCAGCGTTAATAGACATCGATTACTTAACAATAAAAATAATGTAAGTGGGGAGAGGTCATGTTGGAAGCTTGTGAACAACAAAAGTCAGTAACATCTCTTTTGCAGTTTAAGAATGTGAGCAAACGTTTTGGCAATAGTTTGGCCGTGAATGATGTGTCTTTTAATGTAGGCTCGCATTCTGTCGTGGCGCTATTGGGGGAAAATGGTGCCGGTAAATCGACTTTGATCAAAACCTTAGCGGGTATTTATCAAGAAGATCAGGGTGAGATCCTCTATCAAGGCGTCAAGTTAGATCAAAAAAACAGACACCATGATGAGATTGCTTTCATTCATCAAGACTTAGGTTTAGTCGACTGGATGACAGTGTCAGAAAACATGGCGTTATCCATGGGATATTGTAAAAAGTTTGGCTTAATTGATTGGCAAGCAACGGACGCACGTGCCGCAGAGGCGTTAGCCAGTGTTAACGCAGACATTGATCCACGTACTCGAGTATTTCGCTTATCACGTGCAGAACAGTCTCTTATCGCCATTGCGCGTGCAGTGTATTGCAAAGCAAAAATTCTTGTTCTCGATGAACCTACTGCGAGTTTACCTGCCGCCGATGTGGCGCGCTTATTTGAAGTGATTCGTGATTTGCGTCAGAAAGGTGTTGGCATGATTTATGTTTCTCACCGATTAGACGAAGTCATGGAAATCTCCGATAGCATGGTGATTATGCGTGATGGTCGTTTGGTTGCAGAATGCGCCACTCAGGGTATGCAGGCGAAAGCATTAGTAGAGCTGATTGTGGGGAATGCCCAAAAAGATTTCCAGCGTCTCAGTGTAGACCCTAGCGCGCCAACTGTACTTGACGTTTCTAACTTTGAAGCGGGCAACGTTGGCCCTGTTTCTTTCTACGTAAAACAAGGTGAAATCCTCGGTCTGATTGGCTTACGTGGTGGCGGTCAAGGGGAAGTAGGACGGGCTTTGTTTGGTGATTATCCAATATTTAATGGTCAAGTACGCCTAGATGGCAAATTGCTCAGCCTAGACTCTACTTCCGCTGCCATTCATGCTGGTATCGGTTATGTGGCTGGCGAACGTGCAGAGAATCTTGCGATGTCCATGTCGGTTCAAGACAATTTTTTTCTTAACCCCTTGTTGGGTAACCCTCCTTTATTTGCATTAAATACCTTATCCAAAGAGCAGAATATTGCGAGTGATTTGATAGATCGTTTTGATGTGCGTCCAAGAGATCCTGACCAAACCATTGAGAATCTTAGTGGCGGTAATCAGCAAAAAGTCATTATGGCGCGTTGGTTAAACTTAAATAAGCGAGTCTTGATTTTGGATGAGCCTACAGCGGGTGTCGATGTGGGAGCAAAAGCAGAAATTTATAATTTGCTCAAAGCCTCGGTGAGTAATGGCCTCACTGTGATTGTGGTGTCTACTGACTTTGAAGAAATAGAGAAGATTTGTAATCGCTGCTATGTGTTTAGCAAAGGGTGCATTCATAAAGAGTTAACTGAAAATGAGATGACCTTTGCCAATATGCTGGAGGTGGCTTCGGCAGATGGTGCTGTTAATTAATTTGCCCAGTTAATTCAAAAAGTTGATGAACTAAAATAACAATTATAGTGAGTAGCAGACAATGACAACTTCCATAAAATCTACGGCATTAGAGCCGGACCATAACGATAAAAATTCAGCGGGTGAGGGACTTCTTTCTCATTTTGGGCGCTATCTTCCAGTGTATGGTTTACCTATTTTAACCCTACTGTTGATCTTATTTTTTTCCGTATTATTGCCGGATACTTTTCCGACTATGCTGAATTTACGCTCAATTTTAAGTGATAAATCCATTATCGCGATTCTCGCGTTGGCTGCGATGGTACCCATGTTAACGGGGAAGATGGATCTAACCGTTGGTTATGGCATTGTGCTTTGGCACATTTTAGCGATTAGCCTTCAAACCAAATTTGGCATGAGCTGGCAAATGGCGGTTTTCGTCGTTCTAGTTTGTGGCATGCTGTTTGGTCTTCTGAATGGCCTGTTAGTTGAAATGGCGAAAATTGATTCCTTCATTGCCACGTTAGGTACAGGCACAGTGATCTATTCCGTTGCACTTTGGTATACCGGAGGGCGTCAGGTAATTGGTTCACTGGATGCCGATTTCTATTCTCTTTCAAATGCTTTCTTTTTGGGTTTACCTGCACCTGCATTCTACGTGATGGGCATTGCTATCTTGCTATGGATTGTCACTGAACGCTTGCCTCTAGGTCGTTGCCTTTATGCGATTGGTGCGAATCCAAGAGCAGCGGATTTGAATGGTATTCCAGCCCGAAAATATGTCATTGGGGCATTTGTTACTTCTGGGCTATTGACCGCTTTTGCGGGAGTACTGTTGGCCGCGAAACTGCGTATTGGTCAAGCGAATGTCGGTTTGGAATTTCTTTTACCCGCGTTAGTTGGGGCTTTTCTTGGCTCAACGACGATCAGACCGGGGCGCGTTAATGTACTTGGTACTCTTATTGGGGTCTCTATTCTGGCAGTGGGTATTTCCGGCATTCAGCAGCTAGGTGGTGCCTTTTATATTGAACCTCTGTTTAACGGCGCAACGTTATTAATATCCATCGGTATTGCTGGGTACGCTCAGCGCCGAGGTGGTCGTATAAAACGACTTATTAAAAAGAGTGAGTAGTAAGGCGTAGGGAAGCGCGTTAATGGGTTCGATATTTAACTGCGATGTATAAAAACAAAAAATACGAATGAGGTTGTCATGAAAAAATATCAGTCAATTTTAAAATACAGCACTTTGAGTTTATCTATATTACTTGCCATGGGAGCGACTAGCGCCAAGGCGGATGATTTTTTAGAGATGGCAAAAGCAAAAGTTCAAGCGGCCACGGCTCCTTATAATAAATGGGATGGCCCAACAACCGGTCCTAAAGCTGTGTCTGGAAAAACGATTGTTTTTTTAGCATCTGATATGCGTAACGGTGGGGTACTTGGTGTTAGTAATGGTGTAGAAGAGGCTGCAGTCTGGACTGGTTGGAACGTTCGTGTTCTAGACGGGCAGGGCACTGTATCTGGCCGTACCGCGGCGTTTAACCAAGCGATAGCATTAAAGCCGGACGGTATTGTATTAGGGGGCTTTGATGTGAACGAACAATCAGCAGCACTGGAAACCGCAACACAACAGGGCATTAAGGTCGTGGGCTGGCATTCTGCGCCAACCCCAGGTCCCGTTCCAAGCAAAAATCTCTTCTCTAACATTACGACTAGTGCGGATGATGTGGCTGAGATTGCGGCATTAGCCGCTGTGGCAGGCTCCAATGGTAAGGCTGGTGTTGTCATTTTTACTGATTCAGCTTATGCCGTTGCGATCGCAAAATCAGACGCCATGGCAAATGTCATTAAGCAATGTAGCGGATGTACATTGATCTCTGTGGAAGACACGCCATTATCAGATACGTCAACACGCATGCCTCAGCTAACGACTTCTTTGTTGCAGCGTCATCAAGGTCAGTGGACTTACTCTTTGGGGATCAATGATCTTTATTTTGATTACATCGGGTCGGCATTAAATGCGTCGGGCCTGCCTGCGGATAAGCTACCCCGCAATATATCCGCTGGTGATGGCAGTCAATCGGCTTACTCGCGTATTCGATCTAATTTTAACCAAGTAGGTACAGTACCAGAGCCACTTAATATGCATGGTTGGCAAGTTGTTGATGAACTAAACCGAGCCTTTGCGGGCGTTGCTGACAGTGGCTTTTCGACCCCTGTACACTTAGTCACTCCGGAGAATATTC
The DNA here is from genome assembly GCF_003259175.1 of Marinomonas shanghaiensis. Taxonomy (GTDB): domain Bacteria; phylum Pseudomonadota; class Gammaproteobacteria; order Pseudomonadales; family Marinomonadaceae; genus Marinomonas; species Marinomonas shanghaiensis. The sequence continues at coordinate 62,282 of NZ_QGOK01000016.1, forward strand.
AGTTTGACGGTGGTCAAAACGATATTTTCGATCCAGACAACAATTATCGTGAACACTACAAAGCCATTTGGAAATAGTTAACGTTTTAATGCCCTTTTCATTTGTTGAAAGGGGCGTTTCATTGATTTATTTACAGTGCTTGTAGAGGTAACGGTGATCGCCATGGAAAAATTTGATGACAGAATAGAATCGATTTTATTAGGAAAATCAGACTTAGAAAAAGTATGCACCGGAGCAACATGGAGTGAGGGACCCGTTTGGCTCGATCATTCACAAACCCTATTATGGAGTGATATTCCTAACAATAGAATATTAAGTTGGAACGAGGAGAAAGGCCTAAGGGTATGGCGTTCGCCTGCTAACTTTACCAACGGTCATTATCTAGATTTGCAGGGCAACCTATTGCATTGCAGTCACGGTGGTCGATCTATTGAGAAAACCGACTTGCAAACAGGTGAGACAACTACGTTAGTTGACCGATATCTTGGTAAGCGTTTGAACTCACCAAATGATTTAGTGGTGAAGTCAGATGGTACTGTTTGGTTTTCTGATCCACCTTACGGCATTTTATCTAATGTAGAAGGCTATAAAGCAGAGTCTGAACAAGAGGGGAATTTCGTCTATCGTTTTGATCCTATCACCAGTGAGCTATCCGTTGTTTGTCATACGATTGAAGAACCAAATGGTTTGGCCTTTTCACCAGATGAATCAAAACTTTATATCGCCGACACTTCTGCGGCGCTAAGAGAAGACGGCTCGGGAAATCATCATATTAAAGTGTTTGATGTCGAGCAGGGGCGCAAGCTAAGTAACGAAAGGTTGTTTGCCGTGGTGTCACCGGGGTTAGCCGATGGCTTTCGAGTGGATCAACAAGGTTGGGTTTATACCTCGTCGGAAGACAGTATTCAGATTTACCACACGGATGGCACATTATTAGGCAAAATAGGGGTGCCGGAGAAAGTATCTAACTGCACTTTTGCGACAGACAGGTCTTCTAATCACCAAGGAGAGACCTTGTATATTACCGCTTCTACTTCCATTTATCGTATTCGTTTAAATACCCGTGGGGCGCGTCCTCAGGCTTCAGGCAATGGTGTTTGACAGCGAAATTTTTTTTAAGGGATCATTGATGAATTTTACAGAATACTCCGCCATTCTTAGTGCTTTTAAAGAGGGTGTATTTACTTCTATCCTAGACAGCTACGACGATATTTGTCATGCACAAGATCAGTTGATCGCTGAACTCACCAGCAAAGGTGCCGTCATCAAAGGCTGGAAAGTCGTTGAGGATTCCGGTGTTTTTATTCTATCGCCTATTTTTGACTTTCAAATTTTCCAGAATCAGGGCGCTCAGCTACCAAAAGACAAGTTATCTGGTATCGAAGTGGAAATCTGTTATCAGTGCAGTGTTCCACTCTTGGCAAGTGATATTGAATACGCCGTTAGCCACAGCCAGCCACTTGTTGCTATAGAGGTTTTACGTCCCAAAATTAATGACAAGAGTTATCAATCTTGTGACTTTTATTACAACTACGGCATCTTAGTGTCGAGCCAACCTATCGCAAGTGATTTTTCTCTCAAAAGTGGACAAACCTACCACTACTCAACCAGCGGCACCGATTTTTTCGAACAGAAAAAGGCGGTGCTGTTGAAGGGCGTACAAGAATGTGTTCGTCGAGGCTATATCGATGATTTCTTCTTCATGACAGGCAGCCTTAACGGACTTATTACAACCGATTCATGCTTGGGCAAAAACGAAGTCATTGCATCAAATGGCACGTTAATTAGTGTAGACATTGTATAGCGCCCGACTCTGTTTATAGAAGCTGCTTACTGGAAGGTTCGCGGCTTTTTTGTTTCTAGTGTTGTCGCCATTCACCTCAAGAGTTATTGGAGTTATAGTTTATTTAATTTAAAAATTACCGATTGGTACTTTTAATAGCATAAAGAAACAAGCTCAGCTCAACTAAACTCATTAGTGGCTTTAGCAGAGGTACGATCAATGAAATATCCAATAGTATTACATACCGATAACGGCGTTAGCTACGGGGTGATTGTGCCAGATGTGCCCGGCTGCTTTTCGGCTGGCGATACATTTGATGAAGCACTAGAGATTGCCGAAGAAGCGATCTTTTCTCATCTTGAACTCTTGTTAGAAGACGGTGAAGACATTCCAATAGCCAGTTCAATCTCAGTCCATAAAGATAACCCAGATTACGTCGATGGCGTGTGGACTGTGGTGAATATAGACATCACCCCATTGCTTGGAAAAAGTGAAAAAATTAACGTAACCCTACCGCATCTGCTGATCACCAAAATCGACAAAATGGTGGCCGCTAATCCAAGATACAAATCGCGTTCAGGATTCTTGGCGGAAGCGTCGAAGAAAATGCTACAGTTAACCTAATCTTTTTTGCCAAACGAAGAGGGCGTAGTCATGAGTGATATTTTACATTCTGTGCATAAAACAGCTAAAGGCCTTAAAAAAGCGGATGCGATTGATAAAACTATCATGCGCCAGTTTGATGCTTTATGTTCTGTCACTAGACGTCAGAGTCAAAACAAGGCGAAAGCAAACCCAGAGACGCAGCGCTGAAAATGCTTTTTTGAGAGAAGCAAAAATCGGTGGAAGTTATTGTTTAATATTGCAGCCATCATGAATAGAATTTTATATGGGAATGAAAATGGAAGAGATACTTTTAAGCGCAGATGAAAAAATTCATGAAATTATGGAACTGGTTTCACAGCTTCGTTACCGAATAGAAAATAATGAGTCGCTCCACCAGAATGCAGAAATTAGAAAGAGTCTAGACCGCTTTTATGGTGCTACCTCCGATTATAATAATTACAATGATACTGCTAAAAATAGAAATACCAGAGAAAATATAATTTATCGATTAATACAAGTTCCTCGACAAGGAGTAGAGCTAGGTTTTGCTGTTTTGAAATCTGGATTGTCTGATGGAAGAGTTGGCTCTCTGAGCACTGAATTAGTGGAGAAATCAAATGATCTATTAGCAGCTGCTGGTTATAGCTCATTAAGTAGTAATGAAAGTATTGGATTAGATAGTTTTCATAGCTTTAAATCTGCAAAGGACCAGCTGAACGAACTTTTTATTCAAAGTGCAAAGCATGATGAAAGAGTGAAGAAACTATTAAACGAAAATGAAGTTAAAATCATACAGATTAGTGAAAGGTCAAAACTGCTAGAAACTGAAATGAAGACAGAGATAGAAAAAGTTTCTATCTTATATAGTAATGCCTTAAAAGAAATTGAAGTCAAAGAGAACCAAATTAACGATATATTAGGTCATGCATCAGGCAGAGTAATCGCAGGGGATTTCGAGACCAGTGCTGGTGATGAAAAGTTGATGGCTGATCGGATGAGGTACGCGTCTTTAGCTTGTATGGGATTAATAGTTGCCATCGTTGCTTACTCATTTTGGGAGACAACTAATACTAATTTTGAATGGAAGAGTTCTATTTTTCGCGTTGTTCTCGCTGTAATGTTATCTATACCCGCAGCGTACTTGGCTAGAGAATCAACAAAGCATCGAGCTCAACAATATGAACACCAGCAAATTTCACTAGACTTGAAAGCAATAACACCTTATATAGCATCATTACCTGAAGAAGAGCAGCACAAAATTAAAATAGAAATAGCTAACAGATTGTTTGCTGCAAGAGATTTTACAAAAACTAATATAGATTCCTATCCTATCAATACACATGAATTGATGATGGAACTTATAAAGAAGCTAGATACTAAAAAGAGTTGACTGCACTTAACGTCGCATAAAAAACCGCTCACATTTCTGCAAGCGGTTTTCCATTCTCAACCCCAACCAATCCTATTAAATAGAATTACGCATCAATACGTTTGTATTTAATACGCGTTGGTGTGGCGTCGTTGCCGGTACGTTTTTTGTAGTCGGCTTCGTATTCTGCGTAGTTCCCTTCGAAGAAGACGGCTTTAGAATCGCCTTCGTACGCTAGGATGTGTGTTGCGATACGGTCTAGGAACCAACGGTCGTGGGAAATAACAATCGCGGCGCCTGGGAAGGCCAGTAGGGCGTCTTCCAGAGCACGTAAAGTTTCTACGTCTAGGTCGTTGGTCGGCTCATCCAGTAGCAATACGTTGCCGCCTTCTTTAAGCAGTTTCGCTAGGTGCAAACGGTTACGCTCACCACCAGACAAATGCTTAACCAATTTTTGTTGATCAGATCCTTTGAAATTAAAGCGGCCAATGTAAGCACGAGACGGTACTTTGTAGTTGTGCACCGTGATCATGTCTAGGCCATCTGCGATTTCTTCAAACACGGTTTTGTCGCCATCCAGTTCACGCATTTGGTCAACGTAAGCCAGTTGTACTGTTTCGCCCAACGTCACTGTGCCTGTATCAGGTTTTTCGATGCCAGCGATCATTTTGAACAGGGTAGATTTACCGGCACCGTTACCACCCACCACACCGACGATAGCGCCTTGTGGCACCACCATGTTGAAGTCTTCTAGTAGCATCTTGTGTTCGAAGCTTTTGCTAACGCCTTCGATTTCGATGACTTTGTTACCAAGACGTGGTCCTGGTGGAATGTACAATTCGTTAGTTTCGTTACGATCTTGGAACTCTTGTGAGTTCATTTCTTCGAATCGAGCCAAACGGGCTTTGGATTTAGACTGGCGGCCTTTGGCGTTTTGGCGAACCCACTCAAGCTCGGATTTAATGGCTTTTTGGTGAGAGGCTTGTTGCTTTGCTTCTTGTTCTAGACGAGCATTTTTTTGCTCTAACCAAGACGAGTAGTTGCCTTCGTATGGAATACCATGGCCGCGGTCCAATTCTAAAATCCAGCCAGCGGCGTTATCTAGGAAGTAACGGTCGTGGGTAATCGCCACAACGGTGCCTGGGTAATCTTTTAAGAAGCGCTCTAGCCAAGCTACAGATTCGGCGTCCAAATGGTTGGTTGGCTCGTCTAGTAGGATCATATCTGGCTTGTTTAATAGCAAACGACAAAGCGCGACACGGCGACGCTCACCACCAGAAAGGTGTTCTACTTTGGCGTCCCAAGGTGGAAGGCGTAGGGCATCAGCCGCAACTTCAAGGGCACGATCTAGGTTGTGACCTTCTTTCGCTTCGATTAAGGCTTCAAGCTGACCTTGTTCTTTTGCTAGGGCGTCAAAGTCTGCATCGGGTTCTGCGTATGCTGCATAGACGGCATCCAAACGTGCCATGGCCTCAATCACGTCAGTAAAGGCTTCTTCAACAATGCCACGCACGTTCTTTTCTGGATCAAGATGTGGTTCTTGTTCCAAGTAGCCGATTTTGATGCCCGGCATTGGACGTGCTTCACCATTATGCTCGGTATCCACACCCGCCATGATACGCAATAGCGTTGATTTACCAGAACCGTTAAGACCCAATACACCGATCTTAGCGCCAGGGAAGAATGAAAGAGAAATGTCTTTTAGAATCTCGCGTTTAGGCGGAACAATTTTCCCAACGCGATTCATGCTGTATACAAACTGAGCCATAAAGAGTCAACTTATCCTATGATTAGAAATCCTAGCACAATGACTATCGTGCAAGGATTTCGTTAAAACACTCCATGATATGCCAAATACAAAGCTGGATGATCGCTGGAGAGCCGATTGAAAATTGAGTGCGTTAAGAATAGCACAATCGTGGCTATTTCAGAATAATCAAAGCCGCGCCAGCCACAACGAAAATTGCCCCAACCCATGCGCCAAAAGCAGGGCGCTGTCCTGTGGTAATCCATAACCCTGGGAGAATCAGTACGGGAACGACCGCCGACAGTGTCGTAACGATCCCGACGTTTGCGTTGCCGACGCCCCAGACCAAGACACTCATGCCAATGACCATGCCGATCGTGGCAAGGGCGGCAATGCCCATGAAATCAAAGCGCGTGAGTTGGCTAAAGGGAATCGCATCGGCTGGTTGTTTGTGTCGATAAAATAAGCCGTAAGCCAGAACAAGAGCCAGTGCGCCTGTCCCGACCCGTAATGCGGAGACGGCAATCGGATCTGCGCCATCCACGAGGGCCGGTTTGCTCAGCAAGGCGCCACTGGCCTGACCAAGTGCTGCGCCAAGCGCGAGCAAAATGCCTACGCTCAATTTCCCCTTGGTTTGCTCCCAAGCATGTAGGCTATTTTTACGTCCAAATAGAATCGCGATCACCACACCGACCAATACTAAGCCACAGGCAAACAGCTGGTTGAAAGACAGATTTTCCCCTAGAAATAACCAGCCTAATAGAATCGACATGGGGGCATTGGTGGCAAAGAGTACCCCAGTGCGGCGAGGGCCAAGACGATGTACTGCACTAAATAACATGGTGTCGCCAATGAAAATCCCCAATAGGCCCGACAGCATGATGATTTCGGCATGTTGCCACAAGGTGGCATTGAATCGTTGGGAGATTACGCAGATGACCAAAAGAATGGAACTGGCAATGACAATACGAAAAGTATTAAAGCGCATGGTGCCAAAGCGCTGGATTAGCCCTGGTGCCATCAAGCTAGAAACAGTCCAGCATAAGGCCGCAACCAAGCCCGATAATTCTGCGAACGGCATATAAATCCTTATAAATTCATCCAATCTTCTAGAATGAAGAATGATAAAAGCGCACACAGTAGCTTGGTAGCTATATTATGGCGGGGTTGGTATGATTTCATCCATCACACGATGGCCTAATTTTCAGGCATTCTTACACCAAATTAGCGATATTGGAAGCACCATGCGATGCCCTTTTTGTGGAACTCAAGATACGAAAGTAGTGGATTCTCGGTTAGTCTCTGAAGGCGCTCAAGTGCGTCGCCGTCGTACCTGTATCCATTGCCAAGAGCGCTTCACCACGTTCGAAGTGGCTGAATTACAAATGCCGAAACTGATCAAAAGTGATGGTAGTCGTGAAGCCTTTGATGAAGACAAATTGCGTAATGGCATTCTCAAAGCCATTGAAAAGCGCCCTGTCAGCATTGAAGCGGTGGAAACCGCGATCACCCGTATCAAGGAAAAAATGCAAGCCACTGGTGAACGCGAATTGCCGTCTCGTTGGACGGGGGAAGCAGTGATGGAAGAGCTGCAACGCCTTGATCAAGTGGCCTATGTGCGTTTCGCTTCAGTGTATCGCAGTTTTAAAGACATCAGTGAATTTCGTGAAGCAATAGACCGTCTAGAAAACCACCGCGTTATTGCTCCAGATGCAAAACAAAACGCCCCTGAATCGGAAAAAGAAGACAAAGCATGACATATAACCATGAATATTGGATGGCAAAAGCCATTCAGCTCGCGAAAAAAGGCCGCTATACCACGCATCCAAACCCACGTGTTGGTTGTGTGTTGGTCAAAGATCAGCAAATCATTGGCCAAGGCTTTCATGTCAAAGCGGGAGAAGGTCATGCGGAAGTCAATGCCTTGGCGGACGCAAAACACGACGCGGTTGGTGCAACGGCTTACGTTACCTTGGAGCCTTGTAGTCATCAAGGCAAAACGCCACCTTGTGCCGACGCCTTGATCAAAGCCGGTGTGGCACGTGTTGTTTATGGTATGCAAGATCCAAATCCAGAGGTCTCTGGTAATGGCTTAGCGAAATTGAAAAAAGCCGGTATTGAAATTACCGGCCCGGTTCTAGAAGCGGAATGTGAGGCATTGAATCCGGGGTTCCTCAAGCGCATGCGTGAAGGTCTTCCTTATGTGCGAGTGAAGCTTGCCATGAGCATGGATGGCCGCACGGCAATGGAATCTGGCGAAAGCCAATGGATTACCGATTCGGCAGCGCGTCTTGATGTACAACGTTTGCGTGCTCAAAGTGATGCTATTGTGACGGGGATTGGTTCTGTTTTAGCCGATAATCCAAGCATGACGGTTCGCATTGATAATAACGACCAAGAAGCGGACCCCAAAAGCGTGCGTCAGCCGATTCGTGTCATCATGGACACGGCGTTGTCTATCCTTCCTGAAGCCAAAATTCTTTACCCAACTCATCAGGCATGGGTGTTTTCCGTCGAAGACGAAGTAGAAGAAGAGCATCTAGAAGTGCTGACCGAAAAAGGCGTCACCGTGCGCTTTGTGCCTCGTGGCGAAGATGGTCGACTCGACTTATTGGACGCGATGGAGCAACTTGCCGATGCGGGTATCAACGAAGTCTTAGTCGAAGCGGGTGCGGAATTAGCGGGTGGATTTTTGGCCGCCGGTTTGATTGATGAAATCATTGTTTATATGGCGCCGAAATTATTGGGTTCCAGCGCGCGTCCCTTGTTTAAATTGCCGTTGGAAACCATGGACGAAGCGGTTGAGCTAACGCTCAAATCCGTGCGTCAGGTTGGGCAAGATGTGCGTTTGGTGTACCTGCCAAGTTATTTAGACGAAGATTTTGATGACGAGACAGAAGAATAAGCAAAAGTAACGTCATTGCTTTTTTAGGCTTTTTTTAAAAAATCGGTAGAAATCGTTTTTTCTTGCCGATATTTCGCCAACTTTGCCGAGAAACCTAGAATAAATGTTGCTATAATCTGCGCCCAAGACAACCCATATATTCGTACCTTTGGTCGATATGACTCAGATGCTGTCTAAAAGCCGTATCTGGTCGCTCTTTAACAACCAAGGGTATTTTCTAAACAAACAAAAGCCAAACAGACAAAAGCCAAAAAGGCAAAAGCGCCAGCTCAAAAAGCTGCGTGGTCTGGACAATTGAGGCAAAAAATGAGCGAAGTGGAAACAACAAACGACCAAACTCCAGCACCAAAACGTAAGGATAAAAAACCTTCACGTTCGCAATTGCGCAGTGCTTCTCGTCGTTTGGCATTACAAGCCGTCTACCAATGGCAAATGAACAAAACAGCGGTTAGCGAGATAGAAACTCAGTTCGTGATGGATCAAGATCAAGATATGGATTCTTGTGACAAAGTCTACTTTCGTGAATTGCTACAAGGTGTAACCGCCAGCGCTAAGAAACTGGACGCTTTGTTTGAAGAGCTACTGGATCGTCCATTAAGCGAACTGGATCCAATCGAGTTGGCGGTGATGCGTATCGGTTCGTATGAATTGTCTCAACGCTTAGACGTACCCTACCGTGTTGCGATCAACGAAAGTGTTGAACTTGCCAAAGCCTTTGGTGCGACCGAAAGCCACAAATACGTTAATGGCATTTTAGACAAACTAGCACAACGCGTGCGCCGCGAAGAAATCGCCGCTCGCCGAGAAGCGAATAAAGAGTCGAACAAATAATCGAAAAACGATTATGTAAACGTTTCTGAAAGCGTCATTAAAAGACAGTTAAGAGCCCCGTTATTACGTGTTAGTAACGGGGCTTTTTTATGCCTATTTTTTATTTTTAGGCGCTTAACCAGCCTAAGAAGTAACAACTCTATTGGAGACTGTATTTTGTCATTTATTTGTTTTAGAGCTTCTCATTTTATTTGAACCTAATATCCTAATTGCAGACTAAATTAACATAGCTTTAGTGCCTTAAAACCCACAGAAAAGTCTTTTTTGCAGAAGCGCGATATCTGGATTTAGTCAGGGCACTAGCAATGTGTTTTAGGTTAAGTACGGAGTTGTAGCGGGTTATCAAATTAATGATGAATAGCCTAGAAGTAGCCAAAATGTGAATGTGAGGATGTCGATAGTGAGTACAGATGCTTTATTATTAATTGTTTATGTTCTGACAGCGATAGGTTTTTCATTTCTTTGCTCTGTAGCTGAAGCTGTATTGTTGAGTATTACGCCTTCTTATGTTGAAGGTCTCAAAGAAAAACAACCGAAAAACGCTGCGCGTTTAAAGCGGTTAAAACAAGACAATATTGATCAATCACTTGCGGCTATTTTAACGCTCAATACCATTGCGCATACGGCTGGGGCGATTGGGGCAGGAGCGAAAGCAACAGCGGTGTTTGGGAGTGCGTGGTTTGGTGTATTTTCAGCGGTTATGACTATGGCAATTCTCTTTCTTTCTGAAATTGTCCCTAAAACCATTGGTGCTATTTATTGGTCAAAGCTTGTTGTGCCTATGATGCATTTTGTACAGGGCCTTATTGTCATTCTTTATCCTATCGTGTGGGTTTCAGAGAAGCTGACTAAGCTAATATCTCACGGAAAGACGCTGCATCATTTTAGTCGAGATGAATTTATTGCCATGGCAGAGCTTGGTAAAGAAGGCGGACAAATTCATGATAGTGAATCTAGAATTATTGGTAATTTGTTTCGCTATGGGTCTGTAAAAGCTATGGATGTTATGACGCCCCGAACTGTCGCTTTCGCACTTTCAGAGAACAAAACCGTTTCGGAGGTATTTGAACTCATTAAAAATAAGCCGTTCTCACGTTTGCCTGTTTATAAGTCCGATTTTGACGATATTACAGGTTTTGTTCTGAGAGATGATATTTTGTTAAGCAAAGCAGCGGATCAACATGATGAAACACTTAAGTCTTTAAAGCGTGATATTACCGTGGTTCCTGAAGGAGTATCGTTACCAATGCTGTTGGATAGCTTCCTTAATGAGCGGCAGCATATTGCATTAGTGGTTGACGAATATGGAAGGACAAAAGGAATTGTCACTCTTGAGGACTTAGTGGAGACCTTGCTTGGTGTGGAAATCATGGATGAAATGGATAGCGTTGAAAACATGCGAGCGTTAGCGCGCAAAATGTGGATGACGCGAGCGAAAGCGCTTGGCATTGAAGTGGAGCGCTTAGAATAAAGTCTTGAGTAAAGTGTTTCTGATTAACTATTTTACTGTTTTATTCATGGCTGGTTCATTCTTAACCCGCTATCATAGGCGGGTATCAAGGTGGTTACGCTGCCTTACCCAATATTTTTAGGATCATAATGAAAAAGAACTTTGTGTTGTCTCACCCAAAAAAGCCATACCAGCGCCTCATTGAAGAAGCGAAAAATGAAGTTAAGCAGTACATCAAAGCAGAGCGTAATAAAGCCTTGCCAGATGGTGCGGATTTTTGGGGATTTAACTGCAAATTTGGTCAAACCGCTGACAAGGCGCGTGCGATTCACGAAGGCGATATCAATACCAATATTAGCTCGGCACAAAGCCAGCATTGGAAATCTTTTTATCTAGAAGTGATCCCAACGCCTAAGACACGGGCTAAGCGTTCTGAAGATTAACGCTTTTTTACTGTGGTAATGATGCATTCCCAAAAGGGCAGGTTGTACTCAGCAATCTGCCCTTTTTGCTTCTGACAGACTGCTGACATTACGGTATCCTTTCTGTTTTAAAATAGACGTGCGTTTACTGCTCAGCAAATGCCTTTTATTTAACCTTTAATTGAGATAAGCAAGGATCTTCTGTTGAGAGAATTCGAGTTGATACAAAATATCTTTCAAGCGTCTGTCATGGCGAGTACGCAAGGGCGTGGAGATCTTTTGTTGGGTATCGGTGATGATTGCGCGCAAGTGCAAGTGCCACAAGGTCAGAGTTTGGTATTCTCCATGGATACCTTGGTCGAAGGGCGACATTTCCCTTTCGATGCGGATCCTGTGGATATTGGTTACCGTGCGGTGGCAAGCTGTGTGAGTGACTTGGCGGCCATGGGGGCCAAGCCCGCATTTTTCACCTTGGGGTTGACGATACCTGAATCTGATCCGCAATGGTTAGCGGGTCTAGCGCAAGGCATGGCGGAACTGGCTGAGCCGATTGGCTTGGCCTTAGTGGGCGGTGATACCACGAAAGGGCCGTTAACCATCACGCTACAAGTGCACGGTTATGTGGAACCCGATATGGCAGTAAAGCGCAGTGGGGCAAAAGTCGGTGATGATATTTATGTGACGGGAATGCTTGGTGATGCCGCGGCCGCGGTGCCGATTGTGACGGGTGAGTTGCAAGTATCGAGTGAGCGCTTTGATTATTTTTATGATCGTTACTGGCGACCGCAATCAAGGCTAATTGCCGGTATGGCACTGAAGCGCGTGGTGCATGCCATGATGGATATTTCCGATGGCCTTGCGCAAGATATCCAGCATATACTCAAAGCCTCTGGTGTTGGTGCGAATATCGATGCGAATCGTGTGCCGATTTCCTCTGAGTTAAGTCGTTGGCAACCTGAAACGGCGGTGGCATTGGCGCTAACGGGTGGCGATGATTACGAATTGTGCTTCACCGCACCAAAAGCACAAGCCGCTGAAATAGCCTTGATTACTCAAACACTTAGCTTGCCTTGTACCAAGGTGGGGGAAATTGTCGACAAGGGTTTTGTGATTCAAAACTATGATGGCGAGATAACAGGCTGGCAACACTTCTAATTTTTAATTTAACGAGTAGGTAAAGCTTCATGGCAAACTCTGCCCCCGCGTCGGTATGGCGTAATCCGATACATTTTTTGGCATTTGGCCTTGGCTCTGGTGCCGCGCCAAAAGCACCAGGAACCTTTGGTACGCTTGCTGCTGTGCCCTTGTTTATCTGGTTCCTACAAGATTTAACCGCCACAGCGTACTTCATCGTACTGGTAGTGACATCGCTGGTGGGAATCTATCTTTGTGGTAAAACCTCGAAAGACATGGGCGTACATGACCATGCTGGTATCGTCTGGGACGAATTTGTTGGTTTCTGGATCACCATGTGGCTGGCGCCTGCGGGTTGGTTTTATATCGTGCTGGGCTTTGTGTTATTTCGCCTATTCGATATTTTGAAACCTTGGCCTATCTCATGGGTTGATAAAAACGTCCATGGCGGCTTCGGCATCATGCTGGATGACATTTTGGCCGGCATTATGTCTTTTGTCGTGCTACAGGCTTTGGTTACCTTCGTTTTTTAGCGCTTAGTTTCCTCTTTCAATAGGGGGTCGCAAAACGACTTCCGTTGATCTTGTAGGTCGCGCATTTATGCCGACAAAAAACGCATTACGACAATTCACGTCTTGTCGGGCTAAAGCCGCGACCTACAAAACTTATCCAACCTTCGCTGACTACCTCCTGCGACACCTTCTTTTAAGGGGAAGGTTAGGATGAGGTTGTTTTTGCTTATCTTTAACGCACAACGGCTTTGGGTTTATTCAGTTCTTTGCGCTTTCTTAATGATTCGTAGAAAGGCGCGTATACTGGCCGATCTATGTATTTCCCATCGCCAGATTCGGCCATCAGTACATTGTTATGCCAAGCGAGTTTGCCGTTACAAATCGTGGTTTCTGGCACACCATGGATTTCCATGCCTTCAAAAATACTGTGTTCGATTTTCGAATGGTGGGTTTTCGCGGAAATCGTTTTAGTTGCGGCAGGATTCCAAATCACCAAATCGGCATCAGCCCCAACACGAATACAGCCTTTATTTGGGTAGATGTTGAAGATTTTCGCCGTATTGGTCGAAGTTAAGGCGACAAATTCATTCATGGTGATTTTGCCTTCGTTGACGCCTTTTTCCCAGAGCACCATCATACGTTCTTCCACGCCTGCTGTGCCGTTCGGAATTTGTGCGAAGTTGTCTTTGCCCATGGCTTTTTGTTCCGCACAGAAAGCACAATGATCGGTGGCGGTGGTTTGTAATGTGCCAGCTTGAACCCCTTTCCAAAGGGCATCCTGGTGGTGTTTGGGTCTAAACGGAGGGCTCATAACATGCGCCGCCGCCGTGGCCCAATCTGGGTTCTGATACACACTTTCGTCAACGGTGAGATGACCTGCTAACACCTCGCCAAATACAGTTTGGCCGTGATCTTTGGCGTAACGAATGGCGTCGACCGCTTCTTCGGTGGAAACGTGCACAAGATAGATTGGCGCGCCGAGTGTGTTAGCAATGCTGATCGCACGGTTGGCGGCTTCGCCTTCGACAGAAGAAGGGCGCGATAGAGGATGCGCTTCTGGGCCTGTCATGCCTTCCGCCATGAGTTTGTTTTGTAAGTGATACACCAACTCACCATTTTCGGCGTGAACGGTAGGAATGGCGCCAAGCTCTAGGCACTTGGTGAAGCTCGCCACTAGAATATCATCGGTCGCCATGATGGCATTTTTGTAAGCCATGAAGTGTTTGAAGCTGTTTACCCCATGATCTTTTACCAATAATTTCATTTCTTCTGCGACTGTGTCATCCCACCAGGTAATGGCGACATGGAAACTGTAATTTGCATGGGCTTTTTTCGCCCAATCACGCCATTGATGATACGCGTCTAACAAGGACTGCTGAGGGTTGGGAATGACAAAGTCGATAATAGTGGTGGTGCCACCGGCGAGCGCCGCCACTGTGCCTGAAGCAAAGTCGTCTTTTGCGACTGTGCCCATGAAAGGTAACTGCATGTGAGTATGTGGATCGATACCGCCTGGCATGATGAGTTTGCCAGTGGCATCAATGGTTTCAACATCGTTTGGTAGCACACTGATGTCACCGATCTCGACGATTTTGTTGTCTTTGCAAAGAATGTCGGCTTTGAAGCTTTCTTCGTGGGTGACGATCGTCCCACCTTTTATAAATAGACTACTCATGTGTCGTCCTTTTCCAGTTGAAAAATATAAGCGGCATCAAGCGATGCCGCTGAGGGAATGATAGTTATGACGGCAACGCGTCAGTTTGAGTGGCCGAAGCCGTTTGCATGTTGGCAAGGATGAAATACACGATGGCACCAGTGAAAGCACCAGTGAACCAGCCGTAGTTATAAAACCAGCCCAGTGTTGGTACATTCAATGCTACTAGCGTAATCAAAACAGGTACGGCAAAGGCGATCAGCCCTGCGTTGTTAAAGGCAGGATAAAGGCTGTCTGGTGTGTATAATGCGACCAAATCTAAATGCTGACGTTTGATTAAAAAATAATCGACAATCATGATGCCGGCGATTGGACCAAGTAAACTTGAATACCCCAATAGCCAGTTGGAATACATACCTTCAACACTAACATCGGATTCCAAGGCACCTAATTTTTTGAGTAATTCCCAGCCCATTAGCAAAATACCAATGAAGCCTGTAAGCAAGGCACCACGAGTGTGATTAATCAGTTTTGGGGCTAAGTTCTGAAAGTCGTTAGTGGGAGACACCACGTTAGCGGCAGTGTTAGTGGAAAGTGTCGCAATCACGATCAAGATCATAGCGACAGCGACCCAGAATGGGCTGTCGATTTTACCAATCAAAGAGATTGGATCAGAAATCGTTTCGCCAACCAATGTAGTAGACGCAGCGGTGAGCACCACGCCTAAGGCCGCGAAAAAGAACATAGTGATAGGTAAGCCAACGATTTGACCAATGACCTGATCTTTTTGTGATTTTGCATAGCGGCTAAAATCGGGAATATTCAATGATAAGGTGGCCCAGAAGCCCACCATGGCGGTGAGACCACCAAGAAAATACCCCATAAAGCCCGCATCGGCAGGACGGCTTGCTGGTGTGGCCAGTAGTTCAGTAAAGGAGACCTTGTCGCTTGCCCAAAACATCAGGCCAATGGCAACGATCAATAACAAGGGTGCAGATAAGGTTTCCATCCATTTAATCGATTCTGCGCCACGGATCACCACGTACATGTTCAGCGCCCAGAAAATGAAGAAGCCGATCACTTCTCCGACGCCTCCTAAACTTGCCCAACCATCCGACACGGCAGATAAGAATAAATGAATCGCTAGGCCGCCAAACATGGTTTGAATTCCAAACCAGCCACACGCAACCAAGGCACGAATCAAACAAGGAATGTTAGAGCCAACCATGCCAAAGGATGAACGTAATAACACAGGGAAGGGAATGCCGAATTTTGTACCAGGATAGGCGTTTAGTGTCAGTGGCACCAGCAAGATAATGTTAGCCACAAGAATGGTAAACAAGGCTTCCATCACCGACAAGCCGAAGTAGGCGGTTAGAACACCACCCAAGGTATAAGTTGGTACACAAATCGACATACCGACCCATAACGCGGCAATATGCCACTTGCTCCATGTACGATCTTTGACTTTGGTTGGCGCTAAATCGTCGTTATACGCTGAACTTTGTTGCAGGTCGCTACCAACCTCCAACTCATAAAACTCACCTTGTTTAACAGACTTGCTGGTCATGATTGCCACCTTTTCTATTTTCTGATTATGGGGATGATTTCATTCAATGGTTCGTTGTTGTCTTCTCTTGTCTTTCAATGACTTATACATATGCTTTATTGGTGCTCTTTGGCGATGCGTTCACTGGCTTCGAGCATGGCGTGCAGCAGCACGTTGGCGCCAGCGGCGCATTCTTCTGGTGAGCTGTATTCCGCTTCGTTGTGACTGATGCCATTCAAACAAGGCGTGAATATCATCCCAGTTGGCACCAGATCCGCCATGTAGCAAGCGTCGTGTCCTGCACCTGCGTAAATGTCCATATGGCTATAACCGAGCTTTTCTGCGGCGGCTTTTACGTCGTCGGACGCGTTAAACTCGACAGGTGCGAAATACCAGAAAGGATCAAGGTTCACTTCAACGCCATGATCGAGGGCGATTTCCTTGCAAAACGCCACGAGTTCTTCGTGCATGGTGAGCAAAACATCCGGCTTAGGGTTGCGCAGATCGGCGCTGAATTTCACATTGCCCGGAATGGTGTTGCGGGAGTTTGGCCAAACTTGCATAAAGCCTACCGTGCCTAAGCCATTTTCATGGCGCAGTGCGATGGCATTCATTTCAGTCACGATAGCCGCCGCTGCGAGCATGGCGTCTTTGCGAAGATGCATAGGCGTGGTGCCAGAGTGAGAAGGGCGACCGACCACTTCAATGTTGTACCAGCGGATGCCTTGGCCTAGTCGAACTATACCAATGGCTTTTTCTTCATCCTCTAAAATTGGCCCTTGTTCGATGTGCGCTTCGAAAAATGCGCCCATGTGTCGGCTGCCTAATTCCATCTCGCCTAAATAACCAATGCGCTCTAACTCGTCGCCGAGGCGAATGCCATTGACGTCGGTTTTGTTTAATTCGGTTTCCAAATCGAAGCGACCCACATACGTACCAGAGCCCTGCATCGCAGGCTGAAAACGTGAGCCTTCTTCGTTGGTCCAAACGGAAAATTCCATCGCAGTGGGGGTTTCAATGTTGTTTTCATGTAATGTGCGCAGTACTTCAACACCAGAAAGCACACCAAAGACTCCGTCGAACTTACCGCCAGTCGGCTGGGTATCAAGGTGACTGCCGGTGCCGACAGCCGGTAAATCATTGTTTGTTCCCGCGCGACGGGCAAAGATATTGCCGATTTTATCGACTTCAACGCTACAGCCGCAGGCTTTGCACCAAGATACAAAAAGGTCGCGGGCTTGCTTGTCTAAGTCTGTTCCTGCAAGACGGTTACAACCGCCTTTTTCTGTACCGCCAATGTCGCCCATTTCCATTAAGGTGTCCCAAAGGCGCTGCTTGTTGATACGAAGGTCTTGCATTACTAGCTCCTACTTCTGTTTCCAATATCTTTACCAAAAGGTAAAAAATGCCGATAAAAAAATATCAACAACTTGTCTTTCCGGTCAGCAATAAGTAGGCCAAGTTTTAATCAACTTTGCTGAGAAAGGCTCGTTTGAAGCATCTGACTGTGTTATTTTAAAGCCTGTTTAAAAGATAATATTTAATAAAAACAGCGTCTTATAAGACTTAAAAAAGAGCATCTTTTGATGTAAGGCAGATTGGATTTTGGTTGAGAAAAAAGTGAAACGCACAAAACAATCAATGAATAGAGAAGAGTTAGAGTCGCGTATATTACGTTCTGCCGAATTCGTTTTTGCTGAAAAAGGCTATAGCGGTTCTTCTATGGAAGCCATTGCGGCGACGGCCAATATTTCTAAGCAAAATCTTATTTATTACTTTCCAAACAAAGAGTTACTGTACCAACGCGTGTTGAAAGAGATGCTCGATATATGGATTGAAAAGCTTTCTTTTTTAGAAGCTCAAGGCGATACCCCCGAAGCCGTTATTCGTCGTTATGTGCGCGAAAAAATGCAGCTTTCTCGACTGTATCCAAATGGTTCTAAGGTGTTTGCCCATGAGATTATCAGTGGTGCACCTGTCTTAAAAGAGTACCTCATTAGCCATTTAAAGCCTCAGTTCGACCGTGATGTTGTATTGGTTAAGTCTTGGATAAATAAAGGGTTAATTGAAGAAATCGATCCCGAACATCTGTTTTTTACCATATGGGCGGCCACCCAAACTTACGCGGATTTCTCGGTGCAAATGGAAGTCTTACTCGGCAAAAGTCGCCTTGAAGAGGCGGACTTTGAGCGAGCAGAGTTAGCGGTGACGGATTTTGTTGTGCGCGCTCTTGGTGCCAAAAAAAATAATTAAAAATATTTTCAGACGAGTTTTCTCCTCCATTTAAGTTTTTTTGAGTGTTTTATGTGCATTTAGAATGTGCAGAAAAATGCCACTTTTCATCATCTTAACCTCTTGGTTAAGTTTTTACTTAACTGAACTTTAGAGCGCTAGCCCTTTATTGGGGCGGGTTTTGCACTAATAAAAACAATTTACTCCACGCAAAATGATTGCTATTAATTTTTATACCAAATGGTAAAAAAAGTTAATTTAATCTCTTCTAATCATCAACGCGTGGAGTGAGTATGATCTCTGATTCTGAAGCCATATCTTATGAGTTTGCGACTGGGCCAGACTTGTACGCACTCTGCCAAGAAGCCGCCAAAAAGCGTGATAACGCTTGGGGTAAACAACTTACGTACTCCAAAAAAGTCTTCATACCTTTGACCAATATGTGTCGTGATACCTGCGGTTATTGCACCTTTGTACAATCGCCAGATTCACCTCACGCCAATTACATGACGCCAGAGCAAGTGCTAAAAACCGCGCACGAGGGCGCAGCACTCGATTGTAAAGAAGCCTTGTTTAGTTTGGGAGAGCGCCCCGAAGAACGTTATCAAAAAGCCCGTGATCTATTGGCTCATTTGGGTTATCGCAGCACCTTAGATTATCTGCATGATCAATGTGAAAGTGTCTTAACTCATACCAGCTTATTACCGCATGTTAACGCAGGCGCTTTGTCTTTTGACGAGCTGAAATGCTTGAAACCCGTCGCGGCTAGCATGGGTATGATGCTAGAAAATGTGTCAAATACGTTACTTAAGAAAGGCCAAGCTCATTATGCTTGCCCAGATAAAACTCCCAAACGTCGACTCGACACCATAGAGCAAGCGGGTCGCCTTGATATTGCCTTTACCACAGGCATTCTGATTGGCATTGGTGAAAGCTGGGCAGACCGAGTACACAGTCTTATCGCCATTCGTGATCGTCATTTGGCCTATGGACATATTCAAGAAGTCATTATTCAGAACTTTCGCGCCAAAGCAGGCACCGCGATGGCCGACTATCAAGAACCCAATTTAGACGACATGAAGCGTACCATCGCCGTTGCCCGTTTGATCTTGCCAGATGACATCAGCATACAAGCGCCGCCTAATTTGGAAGTCGAATACGGCTGTTACATCAATGCTGGCATCAACGATTGGGGCGGCATTTCGCCTTTGACCAAAGATTTTATCAACCCAGAAAGAGCCTGGCCGCAAATAAGCAGTGTCGCGCAAGCTTGTGAAGGGTTGGGCTATTCGCTGGCAGAACGCTTGACCATTTATGACCGTTTCCAGCAGCAGGACAATAAATATCTAACCCCTAATTTAACGCAACGAGTCGCGTCGCTGGTTAGCCATGCAGCTCAAGTAAGTGGAGGAGTCATCGCATGAACCTATTTTCGTTAATGCCACACAATGCTCAAGTAAGCGACGCCGTTCGAACAATTTTGCATAAGTCTTTATTGGGCGAAGAGCTGAGCGTCGAAGACGCTTGTACTTTGTTTGCTACGCAAGGCGCAGAAGCGCAAGCGGTACTCGATACGGCTGACAGAGTGCGTGAAAAGCGCGTCGGGAATGTGGGCACCTTTGTGATTACCCGCAATATCAACTTTACCAATGTGTGTTACATGGGGTGCCGATTTTGCAACTTCGCCAAAGAAAAAGGCGACAAAGAAGCGGAGTTTTTAACCGTTGAGCAAGTGGCTGATCGAGCCGAAGAAGCTTGGAATCGCGGCGCGACAGAAGTTTGTATTCAGGGCGGATTGCATCCCGATATTGGCCCTGATTATTACCGTGAGTTGATTGTTGCGGTGAAAAAACGTGTGCCAGAGATTCATATTCACGCCTTTTCGCCATTTGAAATTTGGTATGGCTGCAAAAAAGGCCGCCTCGAACCAGAGGCGTTTTTGACCGAGTTAAAACATCTTGGCTTGGGTTCTATGCCGGGCACGGCGGCAGAGATTCTAGATACCGAAGTACGTAAACAACTGACCAAAAATAAACTTACTACAGAAGAGTGGGTACGCATTATCAAAGCCGCCCATTCGGTTGGCGTGCCGACAACGTCGACCATTATGTACGGCCATGTAGATCAGCCGATCCATTGGGCCAATCACCTTAAATTATTGCGCGATATTCAAAAGGAAACCGGTGGCTTTACTGAGTTTGTGCCGTTAGGTTTTATCCATTACGAAACTCGTTTATACAAGGACAGCCCAGACAAGGTTCGCCCTGGCCCAACGCAAGACGAGCATTTCAAAATGCACGCCATTGCTCGCCTGATGCTGCAAGGTCATATCGATAATATTCAAGCCTCATGGGTAAAAATGGGCCCCGATGTAGCCGCCAGAATGCTGCGTTCCGGTGCCAATGATTTGGGCGGCACCCTAATGAATGAAAGCATTTCCCGCGCGGCTGGGGCAACGCATGGTCAAGAAGTCTTCCCAGAAGACATGGTGGCCAATATTCACGCAGCGGGTTTGCATGCGGTACAGCGCAGCACCAAATATGACATCGTAAAAGATTACCCAATAGCCGCCAATAGCATCAAAGCACCATTAGCGAACCGCATTGCGATTCAAGGGGTTGCGTGATGTCAGACTTGAAAATTACCTTATTGGCGGGTGGTGTAGGTGGTGCGAAAGCCGCCGAAGGTTTGGCAAAAAGTCCATACGCCAGCTCGACCAAGATCATTGGCAACATTGCTGACGACGATGAATTTCACGGTCTTTGGGTCTCGCCAGATATCGATACGCTGATTTATTCCTTGGGCGATCAGATCGACCGTCAGCAAGGTTGGGGACGTCAAAACGAAACGCATCAAGTACTCACCGAGCTAAAAGCCTTAGGGCAAGACACTTGGATGACTCTGGGGGATTTGGATCTCGCCACGCATATTTACCGAACGAATTTAAAGCACCAAGGCGTCAGCGCCAGTGAAATAACAGAACGCTTGGCAAAACGTCATGGCGTCAGCATACCTATCCTGTTGCCCACCAACGATGTAGTGCAAACCCGAGTGAAAACACCACAGGGTTGGTTGTCATTCCAAGAGTTTTTTGTGCGTGAACATTGTCAGTCTGACGTGCTGGATATCGAGTATCAAGGCATCGCAAAAGCCAAACCAACGCTTCAAGCCTTAGAGCAAATTGCCAGTAGCGACCTGATTATAATCGCGCCGAGTAATCCGATTGTTAGCATTGGAGCGATTCTCGCCGTACCGGACATTCAGCAAGCGGTGGAAAAAAGCGGTGCTTATATTATTGCCATTTCACCTTTAATTGGTGGAAAAACAGTAAAAGGCCCAGCGGATAAAATGCTTGAAAATGCGGGCAAAAGCGTTGATTCAAAAGGCATCTATGACTGTTACAGCACATTCTTACAGGCCATTGTGATTGACGATCTTGATCAGCAAGACGCCGCGTGGTTGCAAGCGCAAGGTCTGGATGTATTAGTCACACCAACCTTAATGAAAACCCCTGAGGAGAAAACGGCGTTACTCACGAAAGTGGTCGAGTTTGCTTTGTCTCATCAAAAGCAGAGGGCGGCCTAATGACTTCTTTTTTAAAAACATCATCTTCAATGGTTCCTTTTTTCGTGGACAAGCTTTGTGTGGTGATTCCGATGAAAGCGCCTAAACGTTCCAAACAAAGATTGGTTGGTAGCTTGTCGGATGCAGCTCGTGAAAGTTTGTCTCTCACGCTGTTTGAAAACACCCTAGCGTTTTTTCAGCGTCACTTTCCCATGTTAGACGTGCTGGTGGTCAGCGAGTCTCTTGATGTGTTGGCGATTGCTCAGACTTATGAAGCCAACACCTTATTTGATGATGGGGAAAACGGCTTAAACGGCGCGTTGGATTTTGCCTGTGATTGGGTAAAACAGACGGGTTACGACAGCATGCTGATTGTCCCGAGTGATATTGCCATGCTCGATCCTGCGGAATTTGTCGCGCTGATGTCGGCCGCAAAAGACGCCAGTGTGGTGATTGCGGTTGCCAAAGATGGCGGCACCAATGCCTTACTGACATCACCACCGGATGCCATTCAATTTGAATACGGCTGTGATTCTGCCGCGGTTCACCAAGCCAACGCCCTGAATAACCGACTGGCTTGTCGCAGTCTTCAT
Source organism: Marinomonas shanghaiensis (assembly GCF_003259175.1). Taxonomy (GTDB): domain Bacteria; phylum Pseudomonadota; class Gammaproteobacteria; order Pseudomonadales; family Marinomonadaceae; genus Marinomonas; species Marinomonas shanghaiensis. The sequence continues at coordinate 84,633 of NZ_QGOK01000016.1, forward strand.
CTTAGCAATCTTGCCTTGGATATTGATCAGAGCGAAGACCTGCAAGTCGCCGTGATCCGTCAACCTGAGCGCTTTAAAGCATGGCGCAGCACGGGTTCGTCATTGATGAAGAAGACGTTCGTTAAGGAACACCACTATGCCTGATTCTATGAGCATGTTTCGTCTAATGGGCTTACCGAACTTTCGAGAAGGCGATGATTTGGCGCAAATCATTATTGATACCTTAAGTGCTCAAAATCAAACCTTGTTGGCGGGAGATATTCTGGTCATCGCGCAAAAAGTGGTGTCGAAAAGCGAAGGTGCGTTCGCCTATTTAGATGACATTACCCCTAGTGAAGAGGCGATAGAGTTGGCGAAAACCGTCAATAAAGACCCGCGTAAAGTCGAGGTGATTCTCTCTCAATCAAGCCGAATTGTGCGAGCGATGAAACGGCCTGAACAAGAAGAGGGCGTGCTGATTGCCGAGCATAAAAATGGCTATATCTGCGCCAATGCGGCGGTGGATGAATCGAATGCCGATCATCCCGGACAACTGATTTTATTGCCTGAAGACCCAGACAAAAGTGCGCGATTACTGTGTCACAAATTAGAGGCGCATTTTGGCTGTGATTTGGGCGTGGTGATCAGCGACACCTTTGGTCGTCCGTGGCGGCTGGGGCAAACCAACGTGGCGATTGGCTTGGCGAATGTGCCGGGTGTGGTTCACATGTTGGGTGAGCTGGATGCGTTTGGACGACCGTTGAGTGTCACTGTGCCGGCCTTTGCCGATGAAGTTGCGGCGGCGTCTGGGTTGTTAATGGAGAAAAGGGCTAAATCGCCAGTGATTATTTTTCGTGGCCTATCTTGGCCAAAAACCGACAGTTCGAGCCGAGACCTGATTCGTGCTCACAACGAGGATCTTTTTCGATGAAAAATGAAGTAAGCAATAAAGTCGCCATCATTGGCGGAACCGGTCCGCAAGGGAAAGGGCTGGCCTTGCGTTTGGCGTTGGCTGGTATCAGCGTGGTATTGGGTTCTCGTGATCCCGCCAAGGCAGCAGAAACCGCGCAGCAGCTTGTCACTAAGTTGGCGGAACTGGATTGCAAAGCTGACATTACGGGATTGTCGATGGAAGACGCCACCAAAGCCGCAGACGACTTGGTGATTTTATCGGTGCCTTACAGTGGACATGACGACACCTTAACTGCCTTAGCGCCATTGCTGGTTAGCAAAACCTTGGTCGACATTGTTGTGCCATTGGCGCCAGGTAATCCAAAAGTCGTGGTGATGCCAGAGGCAGGTTCGGTAACGGAATCGGCGCAGTTGTTATTGGGCGACGACATTCCTGTGGTGGGCGCCTTACATAACGTCTCTGCAGTGACTTTGAATGACTTATCGCGTGCCATCAACTGCGACATCTTGGTGTGCGGCAATGACCTTGAAGCGAAAAAACGCGTTATGGATTTGATCGAAAAAATGGGCACCAAAGCCTACAACGCAGGCTTGGCAGACAGTGCTCGCTGCGTAGAAGCGCTAACGCCGATTTTGATTCGATTGAACATGTCGAAAGATGTGCCGTTTAGTCATGCGGGGGTGCGTATCTGCCCACCAGATGGACACTAGTTTATGGCTACTGTGGTCAGTGCATCGCGGAAAGTTATTTAGAACAGATTTAATTTTTAAAAATATTAAAAAAGCATAATCACAAGAGGAACACATTATGGAATTCGGTATTACGTTTAAAGGCTTCGTCAGCCCAGATCGCGCACGAAATCTTGTTCGTCAGGCGGAAGCGGCGGGTTTCACTTATTGCTGGTTTTACGATTCACATATCCTGTGGCGTGAGTCGTTTGTCGCCATGGCGATGTGTATGGAACACACTAAAACCATGCGATTTGGCCCTTGTGTGACCAACCCAAATATTCGTGACTGGTCTTTGTCGGCTAGCTTATACGCCAGCTTGGCGCATCAAAGTAATGGCCGTTTCGACATCGGTCTTGGTCGTGGTGATTCTTCCATGCGAGTAATGGGCAAAAAACCTGCGACCTTGGCGCGTCTTGCGGAATTTACCATCAAGGTAAAAGCCATGGTGCGTGGTGAAGAAGTGGAATACGGCGAATGCCCAGAACCGGTTAAATTGCCCTGGGCGACAGGTTATGAATTGCCTGTGTGGATTGGCGCGTATGGCCCGAAAGCCTTGGCTACCGCTGGTGAAGTTGGTGATGGTTTGATTTTACAAATTGGTGATCCAGATTTGGTAAAATGGTTTAAGGATCAAGCTATTAACGCTGGAGTGGAGGCAGGTCGTGATATGTCCAACTTCAAAATTCAAGCGGCCGCGCCAGCGTATTTTGGTGACATGGATTATTGTATCGAACACACCAAATGGTTCCCTGCCATGGTCGGCAACCATGTAGCAGACATCGTTGAGCAATATGGCAGTGATTCAGGTTTAGTGCCAAAAAGCTTAACCGATTACATCGAAAAACGTCGCGGTTATGATTATTCAAAACACGGCCAAAGCGACAACCCATATCTCGATTTTATCACCGAAGATATCGTCAAAAGCTTCTGTGTATTGGGAAGCGTCGAAGACCATATCGCCAAGATCAAAGACCTAGAAACAGCGGGAACCACGCAATTCAACATCTACCTAGACAGCGGCGACGAAGAAGAAATCATCGCCAAATACGGCAGAGACATTATCCCAGTGTTTAATGGCTAAGCTGCTGTAATCATAGAGCGAATAACATTCCTTCCTCGAAACTACCGCCTCCCTCGTCGGAATGTTATTTGCTCATGATGTTCGAGTTATTGGCGATGCGTCTCTGTTCCTTCCCCTTTTGTCTTTCAAGGGGAAGGCTAGGATGGGGTTGTTCTTGTTACTCGAACTGCGTTGATTCCCACCGACCGAATAACATTCCTCCTCGAAACTACCGCCTACCTCGTCGGAATGTTATTCACTCGAGTGTTTGGGTTGCTGGTGGCGGGCTATTCTTGTTTCCATCTACATCATTCAAAAACTAACTTCACGTTGTTTTTTTGTGGTGGTAAATGGAAAAGCGTCTTAGTATCAAAAGAATTAATCAGGACTTCTAGTTAAGCGCCAAGCGCCAAGCGCCAGAAGTTAGGAAGTCATCTAATCGTATTGCGGAGGGAGTCGTTAAGTTATGAAGATAACAGCAAATCAAATTGAGGCGTGGGGTGATACTCGCGATGCTCAAGCTGAACTTCCACGTCTGATTCGTAAACTTATTTCGTCAACGAATCAGCTGACAGCGTTAGCTATGCCTGCGGGAGATTCAATATATCGGCCAGGCTGGGATGGAAAAGTTACATCAAGCAGTGCTAGTGTTTGGGTTCCTGAGGGCGACTCAGTTTGGGAAATTGGTTGTAATTCTGGTATCACTTCAAAAGCGAATGATGATTTCAATAAGCGCGTAGAGCAACTACCAAAATTAGAAAGAGAAAATACACACTATGTTTTTGTTTCTCCTAGACGGTGGCATAAGAAGGAGATATGGCAACAAGAAAAAACATCTCTAGGCGAATGGCAAACAGTATCAGTGATTGATGCGGATGATATAGAAACTTGGCTTGAGAATACTCCCAGCGTTGCTATCGAATTCGCTGAAATATTGGGTCTAACTGGATTTGGCATTACATCATTAAGTAAATTTTGGGTATCTTGGAGTAAAGCTTCTAGTCCACCCATATCCAGACAAGCTATTACGTCTGAAAGACAACCTGCAATCGAAAAACTAAAAGAATTAATAGAACATCAAAAGCCACTTATTGTAGTTGAGGCGGATAGCCGAGAAGAAGCAATTGCTTTTTGTTGTTCAGTTTTAAGTGATCATCCAATCCAGAGTAATGCGGCATGTGTCACCGAAGATGAAGGTTGGCGCTTTGTTGACCGCAATCCCAATATTAAATTATGTATTTCTGATACTTATGGCTCAAAATATGCTCCTAGCTCAAGGGAAGGGATGACAGTTATCCAACCAGTTTGTCATGGTGATCCGCACACCCCTTTTGAAAATGCTGCTAACAGAATCGTGGTGACTAGACTGAAGCCTGATGACTTTAAAAAAGCACTGATTGAACTAGGAGAAGAGGAGAGTGATGCTAGGAGATTAACGTCTTCTACAGGCCGATCTTGGTCTGTATATAGAAGGATTAAAGCTAATAACCCAGCAATTAAGACTCCCGGCTGGATAGAAAAAAATGATAGTGATTGCTTAGCGATACTTATGTTAATTGGAGCATGGAGCTCTGACAAAAAAGGCGATGTAGCATTTATTGAAGCACTTACTAATAAGCCTTATTGTATTATCGAAAATGCTTTAGCGAAGTTAGTGAATATAGATGACTCTCCCGTTTTAAATATAAGTAATATATGGAAAGCTAAATCCCCGATAGAATTATTGTATTTAATTACCCCGACTATTCCTTCGTCTTTATTTTGTCAGTTTTTTATACTTTGTAAGTCAATATTAGAACTAGATGATCCTCAGCTGGAACTGCCGGAAGAGCAGAGGTTCATGGCAGCTATTTATAAAAAAGTACGAAATGAATCAGGGGTAATAATTGAATCAATATTGGATTCTCTAAGTAGGTTAAAGGTATTTGGTGAGAATTCAGGTTCTTCGAATAGTCGAGAGATTAGTCGCGGTATTGATGATTTAGTAAGAGAATTATTATTTGATGTCGATGAAAGCCGTTGGATGTCTCTTTCAAGTTACCTGCCTCGTTTGGCAGAGGCATCACCTGACGTTTACCTTGATTGTTTAGAAAAGAGCTTACGTCGTCCAGACAAATCTGTCACAGCATTGATAACAAATACAACCAGTTCTGGAGCAATGGGCCAGTGTTGGTACAGCGGGCTATTGTGGTCTCTTGAAGTAATTGCTTGGAATGCCAGTAAATTACCTAGAGTCACTTATATATTAATAGAGCTTAATAAAATACCTAAGCAATCAAACTGGTCAAATTCTCCATTTTCTACATTGCAGTCTTTTTATAGAGCTGTGTCAGCAGCAACATTAGCAATTCCAGAACAAAAAATAGAAATACTGGAGCAAGTTATTCGCAAGTATCCTGATTTTTCATGGACGTTTCTACTTTCTTTGGTTCCAAGTCCATTGGGTGGTTTTTGGATGCAGAATGCTAAACCAAAATGGCGAGAGGATGATGCTGGAAGTGATTCGGAAAAAGGAACTTATTACCCTCATTACTTATCTTGGATAGGAGAGACAATTCTCAAGTTAGCAGTTGGAAAGCCCAAACGAATAGCCAAGCTACTGAAAAATTATTTTGCATTTGAGGGTGAGTTCAAGCAGAGATTAATTAGTTTAGTGAGGAGTGTTGCTGATTTTGACGATTTAGATAAAGAAATAACCCTTATGGAATTGAGATCGCTCTTGAATCTTCAGCAAAGAAAAAAAGTTAATGATGAAATTGATGAAGGCTTCCAAGAATTGGAGAAAATATATTTTTCGAATCAACCTGAGGACTTGTTTATTCGCTATCGTTGGTTATTTGGTTTAGGGGGGCATTTACCGGAAGGAGATAGAAGGGATTTTCGTGCTATGGAGGAGTTGCTCTCTCAACGTAGAATTGAGGCCATTAAGCATATTGTATTTGAACGCGGTGTTTCAGGTATTAAAGAGTTTCGAACTCTAGTCAATGAACAGCATTTATTAGGTTTTCATTTAGTAAAATGCGACCTTGGTTTAACAGAAGAAGCATTAGTTCAATTGTTAATAGAACAGTTCTTGGAAGAAGGAGCTAAGTATAAAGATGCATTTGTATCAGGCATCATAAACGCAGTGGAAAATGAAAATTTAGTAAGGCTTTTGGCTATACTAGAAGAAAAAATAGCAGATTTTGGTTTGAATATTGATCAACAAGTATCTCTTTTCACATGTTTGCGGCCAATCAAACAGACATTTGAACTTGTTGATAGGCAGAATCGTGAGGTGCAGGATAGCTACTGGCGTAAGGTGCAATTTAAATTTGGTATAAGTGATGATGTATTTGAGTTGATTTTATTGAAATATATTGAAAATCATCGTTATATTTCTGCATTCTCGATGCTTCCACATGACTTTATAAAGACTGAGCCAAAGCTGGTTTATAATATCTTGAAAAGTATGATGACGGTTGTAGAGGAAGGTGTCGATTTTCCTGATTCTTACAGTGTAAGAAAAGCAATTGAGAGTGTGTCAGAGAGTACTTTTTTTTCACAAAGCGAACTGGCTTATTTAGAGTTTATCTATTTTTCAATATATGATACTGAGCAACTCACTCCACCTAATTTAAAAAAAGAACTATTAATTAACCCGAAAATGTTTTTTGAATTAATCCGTCATTCTCATCCAATAAAAGGAGAGTTGTTAAATGCTGATGATGGCTTTATATCGAATGAAAATCTTGCCGAATTTTCCTGGAGAATATTACATCATATAAAAGGTGTGCCTGGACAATTGGAGAATAATACGATTGATGAGAGTCAATTCAACTCTTGGGTTGCAGAGACACGTAAGCTTGGACGAGATCACGACAGAGAAACAGTAACTGATACTATCATTGGAGAGTGGATATCACAGTGTCCACATGAACAAGAAGATATATGGCCTTGTTTCTCAGTTTGTGAACTGCTTGAAGATCAAGACTCAGATATCATTCGCCGGGGTTTCTCAACAGGGGTTTATAACAATAGAGGCGTGACTTCAAGAGCATTTAGTGAGGGAGGTCGTCAGGAAAGAGTACTAGTTGATCGGTATAAAGGCTATGCAGATAAAGTTAGAAGTAAGTATCCCACAACAGCTAGATTACTAGATGAATTAGCTAAGGGGTATGAATATGAAGCTAATAGACAAGATGATGAAGTCAGTATCCGTTACGAAATAGAATGACCCTTAGTTATTCATCGAAAGCCAACCTAGTGTTGGCTTTTCTCGTTTTAATCAATGATGATCATTGCGTCTCAAATGCGCTTCAAAGGCGCGGATCAATAACGATAAGCTGAGTGTGAGTACGAGGTACATGAAGGCGACGACGTTGTAGGTTTCGAAGAATTGGAAGGTGGAGGAGCTGAAGACTTTGCCGAGTTGGGTGATGTCTTGTACGCCTAATACCGAGACGAGTGCGGAGTCTTTGATCATGGCGACGAGGTCGTTGCCAAGGGGCGGTAAGATTTTGCGCATGGCTTGGGGTAGGGTGATGAGGCGGAAGCGGTGCCAGTTGGATAAGCCTAATGCTTTTGCGGCTTCTATTTGTCCTGTGCCAACTTCTTGAATCCCTGCGCGGAATACTTCGGCAATGAAGGCGCTGTAGCTGATGGCAAGGGCGATAATGGCGCGCCACAGTAGAGAGAAATCTCTTGTCGTGGCTTTTTCTATCCAGCCCGCTTCAATCGGTATTTGTAATGCCCAATTATAGAATTTTACCATTTCCGGTGCGCCGACAAAGGCGATGTAGAATAAGAGCACTAGGACGGGAATGCCGCGGAAGATTTCCACATAAAAACGGGCGAATTCACGAAGTATGCGATGACGAGAAAACCCAGCCAGTGCAATGAGTAAACCAAGCAAACTGGCCAAAATAAAAGCCGCAAATGTGACCCCAATGGTGGTGAATAGTCCTTCGCTAAGGGCGCTGGCGATGCGTTGGTAGCTTTCGTCCGCCACCATGTTCCATAATAGAATCAGAGCAAGGATGATGATAGAGACTAACCACCAAGGTGTGCGTTCTACGGTGTTTTTAAAGGGCATAATCAATTCATAGCAGGACCATTCCTTGGTCGTCATTAATAAAAAAACGGACGGTCTAAACAGTAGACGATCCGTTACTCTGTGCTGATGACGTTGGGCTTACTGGTTATAGTCGAAAAACCATTTTTTGTTCAACGCATCCAGTGTGCCGTCTTTTTTCATGCTTTCGATGGCGGCATTGATGGGTTTAACAAGGTCTGAGCCGGGGGTTAGGATAAAACCAAAGTCTTCGGAGCCCAATGGACCGCCAACGATTTTAAACGCACCCGGATTGGCGCCGATGTAACCACGAGCCGATGCGGCGTCCATTAATACGCTGTCCACATCGCCAGATTTTAGGGCTTGGACGGAAGCACCAAAAGTTTCTAATAAGGTAATGCGTGGGTTGCTTTCATCGCCATCAAGCACATCGTAGACGGCGACATAAAAGTTGGTGGTACCAGCTTGCGCGCCAAACTGAAGATCTGGGTTGGCCGCAAAGGATTTGGCATCATTAAAGCGATCTTCATCCGCGCGAACTAACATGAACTGTTGAGACGTCATATAAGGAATGGTGAAGTCAATTTGCTGGGCACGCTCTTCATTAATGGTGATGCCGTCCATGCCGACATCGTATTGGCCTTGTTTGACGGCTTGGATCATTGTGTCCCAGCTGCTTAGATGCCACTCGATTTTGGCATTTAAGCGTTTGCCAATTTCGTTCATGGCATCGTATTCCCAACCTATGCCTTCGCCAGTGGCTGGGTCGACAAAGTTAAGTGGCGTGTAGGCATTTTCCGTGACGGCTAAAATAGTGCGACCTTTTAGGTCTGGCAAGTTGTTGGCGAAGCTTAGGCTACTACTTATTGAAACCGCAGCGATCACTATTAAACGAGATAACAAAGACACCATGTTTTTATACCTTTTAGGAGTTTTCTCAAAATTGGCCGTGATTATACACAGCTGTTGCGTAAAGATCTCTAGCAAGCTTTAGGCCATCAAGTGGCATCTATTGGCGTAAGCGAGTATATTTGCTTACCAATATTCAACTCGATGAATGTGCACTTTTACGACTGCGATTAAGGTTATTATGTCCCGCGAATTACCACCTCAACAGGCTTTTCAAACGCATTGCTTAGCGCAAATGGGGGTGGTGTCTTGGCTGTCTTCTTCAGACAGCGTGACAGGGACGGTGTTTATGCCGATTCAGCCCTGGCCGATTGCCGTTGAGGCCGCTGCGGGCTTTGTTCCGCCGCCATCATCTGCGGGGTTTAAGGCAGTAGAACCCGTTTCTGTTCCAGTTGAGAAACGCGCTACGGATGAGAAAGACCCCTTGGTGCATCATTTGCGTGAACAGTTAAATGCAGGACCGGAAATCATTGTTGAAGATTTACAGCCAATCGAAGAGTTGGCTGTCGATATTGTGGTTGAGCCAGATCCAGCTTTGAATACTCACATCACGCGGCTCAATATTTATGCTTATGCTTTATCAAATAAGCTGTTGATTTTGAGCGATGTACCCGAAGTATTCTCTCAAGCGGAAGAGATAGAACGTTTGGCGTTAAAAATGGGTCAAGCCTTATTGAAACAGCCGATTAATGAATGGCAGGGCAGTGCATTTTCGTGGCCAGGTGCTTTGAAAAATCCCCATTTTTGGAAGCGCACAGATTGGTTATTTGGCGCCTTGGAAAGTTATGTGGGGCGTTTAGTAAAAGACTTTCCTGACACGCCATTGTTGGTACTGGCTGGTGCACAAATCACTCAGCTGGTGGAAGACTTAGCACCTGAAAGCCCATTAAAACACTATCCTACCGCGCGTATTGTCAGTTTGTCTGAGTTGTATCGTATCCCCGAATTGCGCAAGGAAGCATGGGACGTTATGCAGTCGAGCCTTTTCCGTTAATCTTTAGCCTTCCATGAGGCGTTCTATTTTATGATACCTTCTATTTCTATTCGTCTGGCGACGGAGTCCGATTTACAGCCCATTATTCAGCTTGATGCCTTGTCTAACCCTCATTCTTGGGGGGAAGGTTTAGTCGCGGAGGCGTTGCAGATACGCCAAAATTGGCTGGTTGAATTAGGGGATGCCACACAAAAATCCATCGTTGGATGGTTAACTGCATCGGTGGTGCTTGATCAGTCCGAATTAGAATTAATTGTGATTGATTCCTCTTTCCGTAGACAGGGGCTGGCTAGAAAGTTGATCATGGTTTGGTCAGATGCGGTCGTGCAGCAAGGCGTTAATGAGCTCTTGTTAGAAGTGCGCGAGTCGAATCACGGCGCTATTTTGCTTTACGAATCCATGGGGTTCGAGTTGGTTGGGCGTCGGAAAAATTATTATCAAATAGAAAAAAAAGGGCAAACAGCGCTCGGGCGCGAAGCGGCCTGTTTGTTTACACTGAAAATAGAAAGCCTTTAAACGAAGTCGTTGTTTAACGCTTTTATGAATTTAATGTATTGGAAAGAGGTAAAGTATGAGCAAGGTATTGGTTCCTATTGCTAATGGCAATGAAGATATTGAGGCCATTACGATTATCGATGTATTGCGACGTGGCGGTGTAGACGTTACGGTGGCGAGTATTCATGAGTCAAAGCACATTGTGATGGCGCATGGCACAAAGCTCGAGGCTGATGTGGTATTGACCGATGTGGCGGATCAGATTTTTGATGCGGTTGTGCTGGCGGGTGGCATGCCCGGAGCGGAACATTTGCGTGATTGCGAATTGCTGATCGATATGTTGGAAAAACATGACATTCAAGACGCTTTATTAGCGGCGATTTGTGCGTCACCAGCCGTGGTATTTGGTACCCATGGTTTTGTGGTTGATAAACAAGCAACCTGTTACCCAGGATTTGAAAAAGGACTGATTGGCGCAGAATACATTGCCAATGAGCCTGTGGTGATGGACGGTAATATTTTGACTGGTAAAGGTCCTGCGGCGGCGATGGTTTTCTCATTGACTGTGTTGGGTAACTTAAAGGGATACGATGCCGCTAAAAATGTGGCCGATGGATTGTTGTGCTAAAGAGGTTATTTTGCGTCTTGCTTATTCTTGACTAAGAAGTCAAGAAAAAATGCAGGCAAATTCCGTGTTTTTACCAGATTTGGCGGCAATTCGGTGGACGCTAAAGGCGTATAAGAGTAGAATTAGGCAGATTTTTTGAACGCGAGATCTGTTGGTTATCCATCAACAGATGCACGGCAAAAACGCAATTTCTTAAAAGCGAGATGAGCCGCCGGTTTATCTCGCTTTTTTGCAACCTGAAAGGCTCTAAATGGGAGGTTCCTTTGGCAACATCAGCGATTCTGGCTCTGGAAGACGGCACGATTTTTAAAGGGGTGTCGATCGGAGCAGATGGCTCCTCAACGGCTGAAGTGGTATTTAACACTTCGATGACTGGTTATCAAGAGATTCTTACTGATCCTTCCTATGCTCGACAAATGGTCACCCTGACCTATCCCCACATCGGGAATACTGGCGTTAACTCTGAAGACGAAGAATCCGACAAAATTTGGTGTGAAGGCTTGATCATTCGTGATCTTCCTCTAGTAGCAAGTAGCTGGCGTTCACAAGAGTCTCTAGACTCTTATTTGAAACGCAAAGGCGTGGTGGGTATTGCTGACATCGATACACGTAAGCTAACGCGTATTCTACGTGAGAAAGGCGCATTAGCTGGTTGCATCATGGCAGGTGAAAACCTAGATGAAGCGGCTGCGGTTGCTGCTGCCAAGGCGTTCCCAGGCTTGAAGGGCATGGATCTAGCCAAAGAAGTAACGGTTGAGAAAGCGTACCAATGGACAGAGTCTACGTGGGATCTTGTGAAAGGTCACACCACACCAGAATCTTTTGATTTCCACGTAGTGGCTTATGACTACGGTGTAAAACGTAACATTTTGCGTATGTTGGTTGAGCGTGGCTGCCGTTTAACGGTGGTGCCAGCGAAGACGCCCGCAAAAGATGTTTTGGCGATGAATCCAGATGGTGTTTTCTTATCAAATGGTCCTGGTGATCCAGAACCCTGTGACTATGCGATTCAAGCTATTAAAGAAATTTTAGAAACGGATATTCCTGTTTTTGGTATTTGTCTTGGTCATCAGCTGTTGGCTTTGGCTTCTGGCGCGAAAACGAAGAAAATGAAGTTTGGTCACCACGGTGCAAACCATCCGGTGCAAGCGATTGAAAAAGGCACAGTGATGATCACCAGCCAAAACCACGGTTTTGCGGTAGATGAAGAGACTTTGCCAGCTAACCTTGTGATGACTCACAAATCTTTGTTCGATGGTTCTTTGCAAGGCATCGCACGTACTGATAAGAGTGCATTCAGCTTCCAAGGTCACCCTGAAGCGAGCCCAGGCCCACACGATGTGGCGCCTCTGTTCGATCAGTTTATTGAAAACATCAAAGCCACTAAAGCCTAAAAGTAGGAGCGGAGCGAAATATTATGCCAAAACGTACTGACATAAAAAGCGTCTTAATTTTAGGTGCGGGCCCTATTGTTATCGGTCAGGCTTGTGAGTTTGACTATTCGGGTGCGCAAGCGTGTAAGGCGCTTCGTGAAGAAGGCTTTCGCGTTATTCTGGTGAACTCTAACCCAGCCACTATCATGACAGACCCAGCGATGGCCGATGCGACTTACATCGAGCCAATCGAGTGGAAAACCGTAGAAAAGATCATTGAAAAAGAGCGTCCAGATGCGGTTCTACCGACGATGGGTGGTCAAACGGCACTGAACTGTGCCTTAGATCTTGAGCGTCACGGTGTATTAGCAAAATACAATGTGGAAATGATCGGTGCAACAGCCGATGCGATCGACAAAGCGGAAGATCGTAGCCGTTTTGATAAAGCGATGCGCTCTATTGGTCTTGAATGTCCACGTGCGGGTATTGCTCACAACATGGAAGAAGCGCTGAAAGTGCAAGCGGAAGTTGGCTTCCCATGTATTATCCGTCCTTCTTTCACCATGGGCGGCACCGGTGGTGGTATCGCGTACAACATGGAAGAGTTCGACGAAATCTGTACTCGTGGTTTGGACTTGTCGCCAACCAACGAATTGCTCATCGATGAATCTTTGATTGGTTGGAAAGAGTACGAGATGGAAGTTGTCCGCGACAAAAAAGACAACTGCATCATTGTTTGTGCGATTGAAAACTTTGACGCCATGGGCGTTCACACGGGCGACTCTATCACGGTTGCGCCAGCACAAACCCTGACCGATAAAGAATATCAAATCATGCGTAATGCCTCTTTGGCGGTATTGCGTGAGATCGGTGTAGAAACGGGTGGTTCCAACGTACAGTTCGGTATGGACCCAAAAACAGGTCGTTTGGTGGTTATCGAGATGAACCCTCGTGTGTCTCGTTCTTCCGCTTTGGCATCGAAAGCAACGGGTTTCCCGATTGCAAAAATCGCGGCGAAATTGGCGATTGGTTACACCCTTGATGAGTTGCAAAACGACATCACTGGCGGCCAAACACCAGCGAGTTTCGAGCCAGCAATCGACTACGTTGTTACCAAGATTCCTCGTTTCACTTTTGAGAAATTCCCAACAGCCAATGATCGTCTAACGACGCAAATGAAATCGGTTGGTGAAGTGATGGCGATTGGCCGTACTTTCCAAGAGTCTTTGCAAAAAGCCTTGCGCGGCTTAGAAGTAGGTTCTGACGGTTTCAATCCTCAGTTGGATTTCGCGGAAGAAAACAGCAAAGAGAAATTGGCTTACGAGCTTCAATCTCCGGGTTCTGACCGTATTTGGTACATTGGTGATGCCTTCCGTTCTGGTATGACCGTTGATGAAGTGTACGAAGCTACTGGCGTTGACCATTGGTTCTTGGTGCAAATCGAAGACTTGATCAAAGAAGAAGCGGCGTTGGCAGACAAAGGTCTGATCGACATGACGTACGACGTGATTCGTCGTCTAAAACGCAAAGGTTTCTCTGATGCGCGTCTTGCTAGCTTGTTGAGTGTGACGGAAAAGTCGATGCGTGAGCGTCGTTACTTGATGAACGTTCACCCGGTTTATAAGCGTGTTGATACTTGTGCGGCAGAATTTGCGACCAACACGGCTTACATGTACTCAACGTACGAAGACGAGTGTGAAGCAGCGCCAACGGATCGTGAAAAAATCATCATTCTTGGTGGTGGTCCAAACCGTATCGGTCAAGGTATCGAATTTGACTACTGCTGTGTACATGCCGCGTTAGGCCTACGCGATGACGGTTACGAAACCATTATGGTGAACTGTAACCCTGAAACCGTATCGACTGATTACGATACGTCTGACCGTTTGTACTTCGAGCCAGTCACGCTTGAAGACGTGTTAGAAATCGTTCGTAAAGAAAAGCCAAAAGGCGTGATCGTTCAATTCGGTGGTCAAACACCGCTGAAAATTGCTCGTGCCTTGCAAAACGAAGGCGTGCCAATCATTGGTACTACGCCTGAGTCTATTGACCGTGCAGAAGATCGTGAGCGTTTCCAAAGCATGATTCAGCGTTTGGGCTACAAACAGCCTCATAACGCGACCGTTCGCAGTGTTGATCAAGCGGCTGCGAAAGCCGCTGAAATCGGCTACCCGCTAGTGGTTCGTCCATCTTATGTTCTAGGTGGTCGTGCGATGGAAATCGTGTATAACGAAAAAGAATTGATGCGTTACATGACCAGCGCCGTGAAAGTGTCTAACGACAGCCCTGTCTTGCTAGATCACTTCTTGAATGCGGCGATTGAGATTGATATCGACTGTATTAGTGATGGCCAGCAAGTTGTGATTGGCGGCATTATGCAGCATATCGAACAAGCGGGCGTTCACTCTGGTGACTCTGCGTGTTCTTTGCCTCCTTATTCTTTGTCAAAAGAAGTGCAAGATGACATTCGTGAGATGATCAAAAACATGGCGCTGGAGCTTGGCGTTGTTGGTTTGATGAATACTCAGCTTGCGGTGCAAGATGGCGAGATTTATGTGATCGAGGTGAACCCTCGTGCATCACGTACTGTGCCTTTCGTGTCTAAGTGTATCGGTCGTTCTTTGGCGCAAGTTGCTGCCTTGGTGATGGCAGGTAAAACACTGGAAGAACTTGGTTTCACCACAGAAATCATTCCTTCTTACTTCAGCGTGAAAGAAGCGGTTTTCCCATTCAACAAGTTCCAAGGCGTCGATCCGATTCTTGGGCCTGAAATGAAGTCTACCGGTGAAGTCATGGGTGTAGGTGATACTTTTGCTGAGGCCTTTGGTAAAGCCGCATTAGGCGGTGGTACGGTATTGCCAACCTCTGGTCGTGCTTTTATCAGTGTTCGTGATATGGACAAAGAAGGCGCGGTTGATGTGGCTCGTCGTCTGGCTGAGCTTGGTTTCGACCTTGTTGGTACAGAAGGCACAGCGAAATACCTAACGGAACATGGTGTTGAAGTTCGTAAAGTGAACAAGGTGAATGAAGGTCGCCCTCATATCGTGGATATGATGAAAAATGGCGAGATTGATTACATCATCAATACCACGTCTGGTACGCAAGCGATTGCAGATTCTTCTGTTATTCGTCGTACAGCTTTACAGCGCAAGGTTTGTTACACTACGACATTGGCTGGTGCTGAAGCAACGAGTATGGCGATTAGCCTAACAGGTGAAACAAAAGTAAGAAGACTGCAAGATTTGCACTTGGGGAAATAATGAAAAAAGTACCAATGACAGTAGAAGGTGAAGCTCGTCTTAGAGAAGAGCTGAATCACTTGAAAACTGTCGTCCGTCCTCGCGTGATTTCGGACATCGCAACCGCGCGTGAACATGGCGACTTAAAAGAAAACGCAGAATATCATGCTGCTCGTGAAGAACAGGGATTTGCTGAAGGTCGTATTAAAGAGATCGAAGGTAAGTTGGCTGATTCACAAGTGATTGATGTGAAATCTTTGCCAGTATCAGGCAAAGTGATTTTCGGCACGACAGTAACGCTGTTTAATGTTGATACCGAAGAAACCGTCACGTATAAGATCGTCGGTGATGATGAAGCGGATGTAAAAGAGAAGAAAATCTCCTACGCATCGCCAATCGCAAAAGCCATAATCGGGAAAGAGGAAGGTGACGAAGTCGCCATTCAAGTTCCCAGTGGTGAAGTAATATATGAGATTGAAAAAGTCGAATACATTTAATGTATTAGGCTCTTTCCTAAAAACCACGGTGTGAAAACATCGTGGTTTTTTTATGCCTAAAATTTATTGATAGGAGTCTATTTTTAGTACACAAAATCTAACGTCAACTCACAATAATTAACTAAGTTTTTTTGACTTTAATTGATTGGTTATTCTATGATCGATGGTAATAGCTATTGACCTATGGAGCGCGTTTTTAGTCTATTGAAGGTGTATGCAAATCTTATCTAAAATTAAAATAAATGAAATTTGTGCCTGCGAAAGCATGTCTCTTTAAGGTCGATGGATTGGTATTATGAAAAATTTCTCACTACGCAAAAAAATTCTTGTCATTACTGTTATTTGTTTTGTTGTTTTTTTTATAGCTTTAGTTATTCAAAGTGTTACTACGTTACAAAAAAATATCGAGTCAGCTCTTGAGGGGGAAGTTGATCTTGTGTCTGAAGTATTTAGCGATAACGTAGGGAACTGGCTCAAAGATAGACAAAATGCGGTATCTAAATTAGCGAAAAGTATCGCAGAACATCCTGAAATTAAACCTTATATATTATTAGACCAAGTCAGAGAAGGGTTAGGTTTCTCCATTACTTATTTTGGTAATGAAGAAGGCGAAATGTATCGCAATGATCCTAATTTGAATCCACCTAACTATGATCCTCGTGTTCGAAGCTGGTATAAAGGGGCAAAAGAGTCTAATGGACGCTTTTTGGCATCTCCATTTGTTTCTGCCAGTACCAATGAGTATGTCGTTACATTATCAGAAGCCGTAAAAAAAGATAATCAGTTTATTGGTGCTATTGGTGCCAACCTTACCCTAGAACAACTTACACTCTTTGTTAGTAAGCTCAACGTTCCAGGTGATGGTTACGCTGTAGTGGTCGACAAAAGTGACCAAATAGTTGCGCATCCGGATTCGACATTACAAAGTAAAAAAGCGTCAGAGCTAAATGAAAACTTTGCTGGCAGTTTGTTAGAGAAACTTGTTTCTAAACGTACGCTTCAAGATATGTCATTAGATGGTCGTGATCGACTTATTTATGCGACAGTTATCCCTAATTCAAACTGGTCTCTTATATTAGTAATGGATAAAGAGACATTATTTGCCCCAGTACGCAGTCAGCTTATAAGTCAGGTAATTATTAGTTTTATCATCTTGGTCGTCATTTTGATTATTATGTCTTTGTTATTGAAGGTAATGTTGGAAAATCTCAGCACCATTACTAAAAGCTTAGATGAAATTGCAAATGGCAATGGAGATCTAACGATTCGGTTAGAGGTTAAAAGTGGCGATGAAATTGGTCAATTGGCTACGAGTTTTAACCGATTTGTCGAGCAGTTGCATGGCATTATAAGTCGTTTGAGTGATACCTCTAAAGATTTGCTGTCTGAAGCTGGTGGTGTATCTAAAGTATCAGATCAGCAAAACGAGAGGTTGCAACGCCATCAAAGTGAAATTCACATGATAGCGACTGCAGTGACAGAGATGGCGTCTGCGACTCAAGAAATATCTACCAATGCAGAGCAAACAGCTTATTCTGCTAGAGATTGTGTTTCGATAACAGAGAAAGGCCGTAAAGAAGTTGAGACAAGTCAACGCTCTACAGAAATTTTAGCGGAAGAAGTGGGCCGAGCAAGTCAAATTATTGGTGACTTAAATAAGCATGTGCAAAGTATTAACTCTATTTTATCAACTATTAGTGGCATATCTGAGCAAACTAACTTGCTTGCACTAAACGCAGCAATTGAAGCGGCCAGGGCTGGTGAACAAGGTCGCGGCTTTGCTGTGGTAGCTGATGAGGTAAGGGTTTTATCGCAACGTACGCATAGCTCAACTCAAGAAATTCAAGGTATGATTGAGTCTTTACAAGCTTCTGCAGAAAGTGCTGTCAAAGCGACCGATAGAGGTAAGGAAATGGCCAATCAGAGTGTTTCAGATGCAGAAGAGGCCAATCTAAGTTTGGGACAAATCCTTGACTCTATTAACAAAATCAATGATATGGCAGCACAAATTGCGACGGCTGCTGAAGAGCAATCTTCTGTTACACTTGAAATTAGCCGCAACACCGAAACCATTCGAGGTGTTGGTGATGAGATGTCAGATGCAAGCAAACTTGCCGCCGAACAGGCTAAAAAATTGCATGATTTAGGGCGACAAATTAACCAAGAAGTCGCTAAATTTAGACTATAAAAGCACTTATTTTTAAGTCTTTATTAAAAAGGGTAAATCGCTAGAAGTGATTTACCCTTTTATGTTTGTCCTTTTTTCTTTGCGGCTAACTAAGTCGTTGTAAATAAGAACGGATGTTATTAACATCGAGTGTACTTATTTACCGATATTTAAAGAGAAAGTGTCATGGCTAGTCGAATTCTACTTTCCCACTCCAATAACCCTCATTTTAATCTCGCAGTAGAGGATTGTATTTTTCGCTCTATGCCAGCGGATCAGCGCGTGTTGTTTCTGTGGCGTAATGCCGACACTGTGGTAATTGGTCGCTCTCAGAACCCTTGGAAAGAATGCAATATTAGTAATATGGAGCAAGATAAGATTCATCTTGCGCGTCGCCAAAGTGGTGGCGGCGCGGTTTTTCATGATTTGGGTAATACAAATTTCACCTTCATGGCTGGTAAGCCGGAATACAACAAAGAAGTGTCTACTGAGATAGTGTTGCAAGGCTTGAAAAAACTTGGCATTGAAGGCTACGCCAATGGTCGAAACGATTTAGTGGTGGGAGAAGGAGAAGAGATGCGTAAATTCTCTGGCTCCGCCTACAAAGAAACCAAAGATCGTGGCTTTCACCACGGTACATTATTGCTGCACGCAGATTTAAGCCGATTAGCCAATTATCTCAATCCTGATGTAAAAAAGCTCCAGTCGAAAGGCATTACTTCCGTACGCTCTCGAGTCACCAACCTAAACAGCTTGTATCCGACGATTGACCATCAGCGTGTCTGTGACGCTATTGTCGAAGCGTTTTGTGAATACTTTGATGAAACAACACCCGTCATAGAAGAAATTTCTCCTGAAGCCTTGCCTGATCTGCCAGGATTCCTTGAAAAATTTGAACAGCAACAAAGTTGGGATTGGAACTTTGGTAAATCGCCTCAATTTACCCACACGCTAGACGAACGCTTTAAATGGGGTGGCGTGGAGATTCACCTCGATCTGAATAACGCGCACATTACTGCGGCACAAACCTTCACCGACAGCTTGTTCCCAGATCCAATCGAACAACTGGCAGAAAAACTGATTGGCGTAATGTATCGACCAGATGCCATCGCCGCTTGCGTCGACTCGCTTATTGAGCGCTTTCCAGACCATAAAAACGACTTAGAGGAGATGAAAGGTTGGTTGGTGAGGGCGGTTTCCTAGACCAATTCCCATGTGAGCCGAATAATTCGCTTAATCGGCTCACACGATGAAAGACAGCTGGCAACATCCTGATTGGCCAAATTTCATCTTTGACGTTGGGTTTAGGCGGAGTGGGCTAGCCATTTACACGGCTCTAAACTCATGTCGGTGAATGTAGCGGTAAAAGATGAATTCTGAGGGCTGCACGCATATACACCAAATTTTACCGATTTCTCTGCGGGTTGTGGCGGGTTGCATTTGCCCATTTCGACTGTTGTCTCACCAAGCTGATGCAAATGAAATACGCGCATTTGATTGAAAACAATACCATCAAATGATGATTCAATCAGAAAGTCTGCCCCTCGGCGGCTTAAGCGATACCAGATTTCTTTTGGTAGAGGGATGTCTGATGTGGCCCAATCTGAATAGCCAAAATTCGTTACGACACTTCCTAGTCTTGAAAATGCTTGGTTTTCGTATTCAATTGAGGCTTTGAACCAATTTTCACTATCGAGATAGATAATAAGACCACATTGATCAAATTGAGTTTGGTAAATAAAACTGGCTTTTGCGGTAAAGGTGAAGTTTTCACCAGATTCGATCTGTAATGCGGGAGCATTGTCATTACGAAAGCCATAGTAGCTACGTTGCCAGAGATCCGTGTTCGGCTCAGTGGTTATAGAGACTGAGTCTAGACTCACCTCACTCAATTTTGGCTCAAAAATCCATTTACCATTTGTAAAATCTACCATTTTAATCCTCTACGCTCCTTCTTGAATTCGTTTGTTGCTCTGGTGGTTTTTGTATCTTTTCTAACGTTCTTTGTCCAATTGATTAAGTGAAAAGATAGCATTGAAAAGTCAGGCGTTGTGTCTTGATGACTTCCGCTGGCGACTAAATAAAAACCTTGAGCCGAATAATAAGTTTATTCGGCTCATAATATAATGATATCCTGAGTTGAATAGTTTACTTAATCGGCTCATATTATGAAATACAGCTGGCAACATCCTGATTGGCCAAACTTCACCTTTGATGAAACGCAATGCCAAAATGTTTTGTATCAGTACGCATTAGAGGCTGGTCGTTTGTCTGGTGGAATAGGCCAACTGGAAAAGACGTTGCAGTACGATGCTTATATCGACCTCATGGTGAGCGAAGCCATAAACACTAGCCAGATCGAAGGCGAGCGTTTGGATCGTGAAGACGTGCGCTCTTCTATCAAGAACTTCTTAGGCTTGAGTAATCCACCAACGCGAGTCGCTGATCCGCGGGCAGAAGGCATGGCGGCGTTGATGGTCGACGTGCGTAATAGCTTCGCTGGAGAACTCACAAAAGCCACTTTGTTTCATTGGCATCAATTAGTCCTTCCGCAGCAAGAAAACAGTCTGCTGCCTCGTAGCCTTAAAGTCGGTCAATGGCGAGATTCCACAGAACCTATGCAAATCGTCTCAGGCCCAATTGGCTATGAGAAAGTGCATTACGAAGCGCCGCCAGCGCATCAAGTCGATACAGAAATAAACCGATTTCTAGATTGGTTTAACTGCTCGAACCCATTAAAAGCAGAGAGAGAGATCGTTCTCTCTGGTCCTGTTCGCTCAGCGATTGCGCACTTGTGGTTTGAAACCATCCACCCATTTGATGATGGCAACGGTCGAGTAGGGCGAGCGATTGCCGAAATGGCATTGGCTCAAGACCTCAACCGACCGCCATTACTCAGCTTATCGACGATAATCGAGAAAGACAAAAACGCCTATTACGATGGACTAAACAAAGCCAGCCAACTCAATTTAGATATTACCGACTGGATAAAATGGTTTGTCGACTCCGTTCTATTCGCGCAGCAAGAAGCTGCTCAGAAAGTCGACTTTGTATTGAAGAAAGCCAGATTTTGGGAAAAACATCAACACACCGAACTGAACGAACGCCAAAAGAAAGTACTTAACAAGCTCTTTAATGCTGGATCCGACGGCTTCGAAGGTGAACTTAGTGCCAAAAAATACATCAGCATCACCAGCAGCTCCAAAGCCACCGCCACTCGAGACCTTGGTGACTTGGTTGAAAAAGGCTGTTTATATCGCCTAGAAGGCGGCGGCAGGAACGCGAGGTATGGATTGGTGTTACTACCTGATTAGAAGGGTTTCACTGATCGCGGCTGCGGGTGAGTTGTTGATTTACTTTAGGTGTTTACTTTATACTCAGTGGTACAGAATTAAGTACAGGAAATAAATGATGGATGCTATTAGTTATACCACTGCTCGGGCTAACTTGGCTAAGACAATGGCTAAGGTTTGTGATGATCATTCGCCAGTCATTATCACGCGTAAAAGCGAAAGCCCAGTGGTGATGATGTCGTTAGAAGATTATGAAGCCATGCAAGAAACGACCTACTTGCTACGTTCACCAGCGAACGCCAGAATTTTGTTGGAGTCTATTGCTGAACTGGAAGCTGGGAAAGGTGTTGAAAGAGAATTAATCGAGTGAAACTCACGTTTTCTACCGCGGCTTGGGATCAATATCTTTACTGGCAGAGCACAGATAAGAAAGTATTAAAGCGGATTAATTTGCTGATTAAAGAGATTCAGCGCGAGCCTTATGAAGGGATTGGTAAACCTGAACCTTTAAAGCATGGCCTTGCAGGCTATTGGTCTCGTCGCATCAATGATGAACACCGAATTGTTTATAAATATCAAGATGATGCGATTTTGATCGCTCAGTTGAGATATCACTATTGAGTTTTTGTTTTCGTTCTAGCTACTCGTTCGATTAGCCCAGTAGTTAGGTCTTTGGTGGCTAGAGGCAATAGCAACGACCAGTAACAAGTCGCCTTTAATTTGATAAATAATTGAATATGGGAATCGGTTAAGTAAGCACTTGTTCGTAACTGCGCTGGCTTTTTGCCAAGCATCTGGGTGTAATTTAATTCGTTCTATCGACGACTCTAGTTCAGCAATGAATCTCAATCCTAGGCCTTTATAAATACCATCATAGTATTTGAAGGCATCATCGAGTTCCCTTTCGGCGATGTCTAAAAATTCTACGTTCATTTATATTTACTTAGCACTTCAGACAAGGGCTTGGAGTTTAGCTGTTTTTTTTCATACGCTTCAATCCGAGCATCTGCCTCTCGTGCCCAAATAGCGTTTAGCTCAGCATTCGGTGCGTCTAAGCTTTCAAGTAGCTTTTCGACAAGCTCTACCCGTTCGTTCGTTGAGAGCGATAACGCATCTTCAACGATGTTTCTGTTTATTTGAGTCATTGTATATCCTCCGCGATTGGGTAAAAGAATAGCACTGAAAAGAGGGGAGTTGTATTTTGATGGTATTTTTTGATACAGCGCAGGCAGTTGAAAGAGACGACTGAGTTAATTTTCACCTGACCTTAATTGGCTAGGGTTTATGCATCAAGAATAACCAATGTACCTGTACTGCCCGAAGTCACGGAATGTGCGATGCCAACTGGAACAATAAAAATCTCACCCGCGCGAACTGTAATCTCGTCCGAGCCTACTTTAAGGTTGAGTTGACCATCAACAACTAAAAGCCCTTCTGGGTAATCATGTGATTCGTCTGGATATGGTGTGCCGTCCATGCGCATTACCTTGATATTGGCACTGCCAATTTTGGCAAGGATAGTCGACTTCCAAGCCTCGGCATTCGTTACGGCTAATTTTAAATCTACAAGACCAATAATAAGTGCTCCTTCCTGATTTTGTCTCTTTACTCATGCTGATAGCAAACTTATTGCTTTGTATCTTTTCAGAGTTCTTTTGTCTAATCGAGTTTGATAACTTGCCATAATGTTTTGCTAACACATGGCGTAGGAATGCTTGGCTTCAAGTCATTGCGAAATTGACTTCATGTACATTGGCTAAATTTAGGTGCTGCTTTGCATGCCAAAGATCATAATTGTCTTGCATAGCTAACCAGCTTTCGGGTGTTCTGCCTAATGCTTTTGATAAACGCAGCGCCATTTCTGGTGATACAGCACTTTGACCTTTTAAAACTCGATTTAACGTCGAAGAAGCCACATCCAGTTGTTTGGCTAAATATCGACAACTCAAGCCTGCAGGTTCAAGATAGACGTTATATATGAATTCACCTGGGTGCGGAGGGTTATGCATACTCATTAGTGGTAGTCCTCATAGTTGAGAATATAAGCATTGCCATCAATAAACTCGAAAGTAATGCGCCAATTACCGTTTACAGTAATAGACCAAATCCCATCACGGTCACCTTTTAAGGGATGTAACTTAAAACCGGGTAAATTGATGTCATCAATTTCTTGGGCGGTATCAATTGCAGTAAGTTGCATACGTAACTTACTTTTATGCTTTGCTTGAATGCCGGAAGCACTGCCTGTTTCAAAGTACTTCTTAAGGCCTTTGTGTTTAAATGATTTAATCATGAATGAAGTGTAGCGTGATGCGCATCACTACTCAATAAAAAAATCATGTTATTGGGGGGCTAAGTAACAGAGTTAATTTTCATCTGACCCTAACCGCCACAGGCAATATTTTGGCAAGTTGGAATGCCAATTTCGTAAGTAAAATAACGTCGTAGCCACTCCAGATTGCCGTTGCCGAAATTTTCGATATCAGACCAGCCCTGATGACCACAACTAACGGCGACTAGCAACAGAAAGCTGACCTCTTGTATTGGGTAGACTTGGTTGATGTGTGAACGCGTTTCTTTAACTTGACCGAGGCTGCGAATGAGTTCCAATGGGACATCCTATTACATGTGAATTCGGGTCAATCGAAGCACAAGATAACCTCTAAATCCAGTTACTTCCCGTCGTTATTTCGCATCAAACTAAATGGTATTTTATATAACCAAAAGTTTGTACTCGCCCTGCGTGCGGCCACTACAATACTGCTGGAGCTATATTTGCTAATATTAATTGAGTTAGTCTGTATTTTAGGCTAACTTGGTTAACTTGGTTAACTTTAAAGAAGCTCACCATTTCATTACCTATTCATGGAGGAGCGGTCGTATAGATAAATTAGAATAATTACTTTTAGAGCTAGTGCCTCTTAACGATATTTCGAAAAATTCTTGATTACTATCAACATGTATTAGTTGTTCATCTAGAAGAGCTTCAAGATCAACTGAGAATGACATTGAGTTAGGTAAAGTATATTTAATTACGTTTTAAGTAAAAAATATATTTTGAATTATTTTTTTATTAGTCGTGTTGACTAACAAGGAAAAAAGCAATGGAACATAACCCGATTAGTTTTTTTTATAGTTACTGCCATAAAGATAATGACGATAGGCGTGAGCTGGAAGTCCATTTATCTATGTTGGTTAGAAATCGGATAATCGAACAGTGGCATGACGGTAAAATATTGGCAGGGCAACCATGGAAATCTGAAATATTGAAAAGTCTTGAAAAGGCTGAAATAGTAGTCTTTTTAGTGACTCCCAACTGGCTTAGCTCTGATGCTTGTATTGAAGAGTGGCATAAAGCTATAGAATTTTCTAAAACACAGCCTAACAAGCAATTAATACCAATTATTGCAAAAACATGTGGGTGGCTTGATTTTGATAATATGTCAGTATATCAGGCTATACCTTATGAAGGTAAGCCTGTTTCCACTTGGTTGAGCAGAGAGGAAGCATGGCATGATGTATACGAAAGAATCAAAGCTGTTGCTAACGAGTTAAAAAAAAACTTCCAGCTAAATGAAGCTACTAAGTCTCGTCTTTGCAATATTGAGTTTTGCTCTGCCAAAGAAAACGATATTTCTCTTAAAGAAATATTTGTGTTCCCAAATCTTTATGCATACCCAGTTAACAAAAATGGCCTTGAAATAGACATCGATGATGCTGCCGGTTTTCATTCTGAAAGTCGGCAATTTGTTGTTGGGGATAGTCAGTCAGGAAAAACAAAGTTTTGTTCTTGGCTCTATATCAATGATATTGATCAATCGCAGCCTAGCTTAATGGTTGACTTTGATGAAGTCGGTACAGGTAAAGATAAACGTAAAATACTACAGGAAATTTTCTTCAGCCAGCAAACCGGAGACTTCAATTGTTGGTTTGAGAGTACAAACAAACGTATCTATTTTGATAACTTATCGAAAGACTCTAAATGTGCCGAGCTCATTAAATATGCTGAAGAACACTTCGTTAACATTTCTGTCTTTTCTAGCTCTGATATTTATGAATCTTACTACTCTGACGACGAAAGGTTTGCTGAATTCCGAGAGATAAACTTAAAGCCATTTTGTCATAGCAAACAAGAAGAGCTAATTAAAAAATGGGTCTCTCTTAAAGATGGCACGGACGAGGTCGATTATACTTTAATTGACAAATTAGAAGATAAAGTAAATGCTATTGTAATCAATAATAAGGTACTTCCTCGCTATCCTTTTTTTATTTTATCTATTCTACAGACTTTTGAAAGTTTTATGCCTGAGGATTTAAAGATTTCAGCATATGGTCACTGCTATCATGCATTAATACTTGCTAGGTTAATTAAGTCCGGTATTAATAATGAAGATAGCGCAATTGGATCCGCATTCACTTTTTGCTCTAATTTTGCATATGAAATATTTAAGAAAGGTGATAACTCGCAACTTTCAGAGTTTCAATTTGCAGAATTTTATAGAGATTATTCAAATGAATATTTAATGAAAGAATCGGTTAAGAACCGACTTTTTGATAGTTCTGGGTTACTTTTTCAATCAAATAGCTCTGTTAAGTTCACTATCGCCTACACTTATTACTATTTTCTCGGTAAATATCTAGCCGAAAATTATCAAGCGAACAAAGATGCTATTCATGAAATGGTCAATTCAAGTTTTGCTAAGCATAACTCACTAATTCTGATTTTCACTATTCATCATGCCAATGATATGGATTTGATTGATGAAATACTTACTCATACAGCATGTGTTATTGATAATGTTGAACCAGTTACGCTTTCGAAAGAAGAAACTGTTATTTTTTCAGCGATCGTCAACAAAGTGATCCCAGAAAAGATAGCAAGAACTGGTGAGGTAAGTGAAGAGCGTACCATAGATCGAAAGAATAGAACCAAACATGAAGAAGCCCACCATCAAGATGATCGTGAAGTTGAAAGTATAGCAGCCGCAGACAAGATGATGCATCAAGTATTTCAATGTAATAAAAATATTGAAATACTAAGTCAGATTTTGAAAAACAAGACGGGAAGTTTAAAAAAAGCTAAATTGCAGGAAATTATTGAGATTATCTGCGATGCAAGTTTACGGATGGCATCTGTTATTGTCGCGAACTCTTCTGAAATAGATGCACTAGCAAGCTATGTGTTTGAACAGTATAAAAAATCAGATGAATACGATGCGAGTGAGTCCGAGTTTGTTCTTAAAGAGAAGATTAAAAGCTTATTAACGGTAAGAGCTATGTTGTGGGTTTTAATGTCTATTGAAAAATCAGTGAAAGCCATAAATAAACCTGAACTCAAAGGAATCATTATTAGTCTTTGTGATCAAAAGTCCACAGCGGCATACCACCTGATTAAATATTTTTACCTTTTAGATAGTGCAGAAAAATTTGATTTTCACATGAAATCTGAGCTGGAATTTATGGTAAAAAATTACTCGAAAGATAAACATTTATTCATGAATAGAATTGTATCTATCCGTACTCAGCACTATGAAAAAACTCATAAAATACAGGAAAATTATCGCCAATCTATATTTTCAATTTTAAATATAGATTACAAAAAAGCCTTTCCTAGAAGGAAAGTGGAATAGTTGGGGTAATGGCGTAACTTCAAATAAATAGAGCTGGTAATGGTTGATATATTTAACGATGTAGGTTTGAAAATGAGTATTAATTAATGCTGACTAAGGTGATTGTAATTAGAAACTAGAGATATGTAGGTGGATAATGGCACATACGTAGCATAGAGCATTTCTACTTTCTTATGTCTCTATAAAGTGATCCCAGAAAAGATAATAAGAACTGGCGTTGATAAGTGAACTGTAAATTAGGGAATATGCGATTAAGTCGGGAACATGAGATAATCTTGCCAACTTAAGCCAACGATGATTCATCTCCAGCATGAACAAGCTCTCCTTCGCCGATACTGAATTTACCAGCAAACGTCGAGAAACCCGAAAAGAACTCTTTCTTGGCCATATGAATGAGTACATAAATGGTTGTCTGATACTGGTATTTACTTCAAAGAAGGCACGATCATTGATGCAACCACCATTGAAGTGGCTAGCTCGGCTCAAAACACAAGATTCTGAAAACATTAAACGCAGTAGGGAAAGCAATGTTTATTTGGCCTGAAAGCAAATATTGGTATCGATGTGAAACGAGGATCGGTACACAGCATTACGACAATATCCGCGGATGTACACGATCTTAAACCGCTGCCATAACTCATATTTGGAGAAGAGTCATTTGTCTCATCGGGTTCAGGCTATCGGGGCGTGGAAAAACTCAAAGAAACGATCAATAAAAAGCTAGATTTGCAAACAGTTTCTAGATCGCATTGATTGTATCGCCTATTACACCTTTTAAGAAACTTTTATACCTGTTTTTAAGTTACAATAAAATGCCTTAATATTGACCTAAGATTATTCGTTAAATTATTCGCCCATGTTGATAATTTGGTCTCTGAAAGCGTCTCTGAGGTGGAGAGATATTCAGGATTAGTTAAGGATGTGTGAGTGTAATTTTGAAAGTACTCTTGAGCACTGGTTCTAGCAGCTATACTTCTTCATTTATGATTTGCTTTAGGCCAGTGGTTTTGACGTGTAGAGAGGTTGTCGGGTTGAAGCCGCGACCTACATGAAAGCTTCGCTTTCAACGGCACATTACGCTGTCGCTCATGATGCCCTACGATTTGGTGTCATGTGATGTAGAGAGGTTGTCGGGCTGAGGCCGCGACTTACATGAAAGTTTCGCTTTCAACGGCACATTACGCTGTCGCTCATGATGCCCTACGATTTGGTGTCATGTGATGTAGAGAGGTTGTCGGGCTGAGGCCGCGACCTACATGAAAGCTTTGCTTTCAACGGCACATTACGCTGTCGCTTATGATGCCCTACGATTTGGTGTCGTGTGATGTAGGGAAGAGTTGTCGGGTTGAAGCTGCAATCTACATGAAAGTTTCGCTTTCAATGGCACATTACGCTGTCGCTTATGATGTCCTACGATTTGTTCTGTTTCTAAGATAAATAAAAACACCAGCCTCGGCTGGTGTTTTTAGTAGCGCTGTATAAAAAGCTAAACGGTTAAGATTGAGCTTTTTTGAACGCGTTGATCAGTGCTTGGGTGGAGGCATCCAGTGCGCTGTTGTCGCTGTCGCTAACTAGGCGGTTGTAGATGTCGGTTCCTAATACTTTGCCCAGTTCAACGCCCCATTGATCGAATGAGTTGATGCCCCAAATGGTACCTTGGACAAAAGTGCGGTGCTCGTAAAGCGCGATTAACGCCCCCACGGTGGCGGGTGTCATTTTGTCGGTCAGTAGCGTGTTGCTTGGGCGGTTGCCGTTGATCACTTTGTGCGGTGCAATCTTGGCAACCTGTTCGTCTGTTGCGCCAGCATCGCGAAGCTCTTGCTCTGCTTGTTCAAGGGTTTTACCCACCATCAAGGCTTGCGACTGACTTAAGCAGTTAGCAAACAATTGTGTGTGGTGTTCGCCAATGGGGTTGTGAGACGCCAATGGGGCGATAAAGTCTACTGGCACAAGGCGAGTACCTTGATGCAATAACTGGTGGTAAGCGTGTTGACCGTTGGTGCCAGCGCCACCCCAGATGATTGGGCCTGTGTCGGTTTCTACGCCATCGCCGTTTAATAGATTCGCTTTACCGTTACTTTCCATGTCGAGCTGTTGAATGTGAGCGGGCATGGCGCGAAGGTAATGGTCGTAAGGAATCAAGGCGTGGGTTTGGGCGTTGTGGAAGTTGATGTACCACACGCCCAGCGTACCCATGATAACGGGGAGGTTTTCTTCAAACGGGGCGGTGCGGAAGTGCTCGTCCATTTGGTGAGCGCCGTCTAGCAAGGCGTAGAAGTTGTCCATGCCAACGGCAATAGCAACAGGTAAGCCAATCGCTGACCAAAGAGAGTAGCGTCCGCCAACCCAGTCCCACATTGGGAAGATGTTTTCTTTCGCCATGCCGAAATCAACGGCTTTTTTCACGTTGGAGCTCACGGCAGCGAAATGTTTGCTGACGTTTTCTTGTGAGCCGCCGTTGCTTAGGAACCAGTCACGCGCCGCGTTGGCATTGGATAAGGTTTCTAAAGTGCCGAACGTTTTAGATGAAATCACAAAAACGGTGGTTTCAGGGTTGACTTGTTTTAGTTTGCCTGTGATGTCTGAACCATCAATATTGGCAACAAAGTGAACCTTGATGTCGTCTTTTTTGTACGGTGTTAGGGCTTCTGCAACCACTTTGGGGCCAAGGTAAGAGCCACCGATGCCGATAGAGACAACATCAGTAATGCGTTTGCCTGTGTAGCCTTTCCATTCGCCGCTGTGTAGTTGGGCAACAAATTGTTCCATTTGTTTCAGTGTTGCGCGTACTTCGGCGAGGACGTTGACGCCATCTACTAGCAGTGTTTCTTGCGCTTGGCTAGCACGTAGAGCGATGTGTAAGACAGAGCGATCTTCGGTATTGTTAATATGCGCGCCGCTGAACATGCCTTTAATAGCGCTCTCTAACCCTGCCTCTTTTGCTAGATCCGTCAGTAACGACAGGGTTTTTTCATTGGCGCGGTTTTTTGCGTAATCCAATGTCCAACCTGCCGCTTGAGTCGTGTATTTTTCGGCACGTTTGGGGTCTGCGGCGAACAAAGATGTCATGTTAACAGACGCCATTTCTTGTTTGTGCTCTGTTAATTTCTGCCAAGCAGTCAATTCTGTGGGTGAGCCCATTACAATCTCCCTAGAAATCAAAGTTATAGCTCTACACGCAAATTATCAATCAAGCGTGCACTGCCTAAGTGTGCCGCAGCCAAAATGACCAGGCGTTTCTCTTCTTCTGACGGTGTTTGTAAATTATCTTGTGCGCGGATTTCGAAATAATCACGACGGAAACCAGCCGCTTCAAGCTTCTGCTGAGCTTGTTCGCGAATGTCCTCGTGACTCGCACGGTTTGCTAGGAGCGCCTCTTTCGCCCATAGCAGTGTTTGATACATTGCTGGTGCAATGCGTCTTTCTTCTTCTGTTAGGTAGCCGTTTCGTGAGCTCATGGCAAGTCCATCGTCGTTACGAGCGGTGTCAACGCCTATGATACGCACGTTTGAACTTAGGTCTCGTACCATGTCTTCAATGACTTTTAATTGTTGGAAGTCTTTGTTACCGAATATGGCACAGTCTGGCTGAACAATATTAAACAATTTTGTTACCACGGTGGCAACGCCAACAAAGTGACCTGGACGCGATGCGCCACATAGGATGTCAGATAAGCCCATGACTTCGATCTGTGTCTGACTGCGTTTGCCATCTGGGTACATTTCTAAGGCGTCAGGTGCGAACAGATAATGACAACCGTTGGCTTCAAGGACTCGCTTGTCTTCTTCGAGTGTTTTTGGGTAGCGCTCTAAGTCTTCGTTGGCGGAAAATTGCATTGGATTAACGAAAACAGAAGAAACAACCACGTCGCCTTCTTCCGTGGCTCGACGGATCAGTGACATGTGGCCGTCGTGTAAGTTGCCCATGGTTGGTACAAAGGTAATGCTTTTGTCTTGTAGGCGCTCAATTTTTAGCGCGGCACGAAGTTCAGCGATAGTATGGAATGTTTGCATTATTTGAATCCGTGCTCAGGTCCAGGGAAGGTCATGTCTTTTACTTCTTTTACGTAGGCTTCAAAGGCTTGCGTTACATTGCGACCGTCGGTTAAGAAGTTTTTTACAAATTTGGGAGTGTGGCCAAGGTTGATGCCAAGCATGTCGTGCATTACCAATACTTGGCCATCGGTATGGTGGCCAGCGCCAATGCCAATCGTCGGCACGGGAACGGCTTCCGTTAATGTTTTGCCCAGCTCTGTTGGGATGCATTCGTACAGAAGAATGTCAGCGCCTGCCGCCACAAGGTCTAATGACTCTTGTAAAAGTAAGTCGGCTGCGTCTTGGCTTTTACCTTGCACCTTGTAGCCGCCAAACTTATGAACGGACTGCGGTGTAAGACCTAAATGTGCGCAAACAGGAATGCCTCTTTGGCTGAGCAGTTTGACGGTGTCTGCTAGCCAGCTACCGCCTTCTAGCTTGACCATGTTGGCGCCGGCTTGCATCAGTTTTGCCGCGTTATCAAGTGCTTGTTCCGGTTTGCTGTAACTCATAAAAGACATATCCGCGAGGATGAAGGCGTTGGTATTGCCTCGTTTAACAGCCGCGGTGTGGTAGCACATATCTTCGATGGTAACGGGTAAAGTGCTGTCTTGGCCTTGTATGACCATGCCTAAAGAATCCCCAACCAAAATGGTTTCCACGCCTGCCACGTTCATGACATTGGTAAATGAGGCATCATAGCTGGTGAGGCAGGTGATTTTCTCTTTATCCGCTTTCATTTTTTTGAGTGTGGATAGTGTAACGGGTTTGGTGAGCTTTCTTTGTGAGTTATCTGAATACATAATTTATTCTTCTTTGATCAAGACCAAATCGCTGGTATCAAGTTGCTGTAATTGCTCGGTAACGGTTTTGCCATTTGCTAAGCGCATATCAGGCGCCAAGTCGCTAAGCGGTTTTATTACAAACCCTCGTTCTAGCATGAAGGTATGCGGCACAATAAGTCGTGGTAGCTGTATTATTTCCTGTCCATACAATAGCAGATCTAGATCTAAGGTGCGCGGTCCCCAATGTCGTTCTCTAACACGGCGTTGTGATTGTTCGATGCTTTGCAATAAGTCGAGTAAATCAATGGGGGATAAGTTGGTTTCGAAGGTGGCGACGGCGTTAACATAGTCAGGTTGGTCTTGTGGGCCAACCGGTTTGCTGCCATAAATAGAAGAAACACGAAGATGTTTTACATCGTCGTGTTTCTTTAGGGTATCAATGGCGCGGTCAAGCTGCGCCATTGGGTCTTCAAGGTTACTGCCGAGGCCAATATAAGCGTGTATCAAGAGGTGTCCTCTTACTCGTCAAATGTTTCTCTTTGCGGTGCGTTACTTTTCTTTCGACGACGAGGGCGGCGTTTTTTAGGGCCTTCTTTGTCGTTCGTAAAGTTATCAATGCTTTTTATCAGCTCTCTTTGTTGGCTTTCTGTGCCGTGCTGGAATTTTTCCCACCAATCGCCCAGTCCGTCTAATTCTGTTCCGCTTAATTCACGTATGAGCAAGAAGTCAAACCCTGCACGAAAGCGTGGGTGTTCGAGCAGCAAGAAGGCGCGCTTTCCGTAGCGTTTAGGGAGACGATATTGCATATCCCAGATTTCACGCATTGGTGTGGAGAATCGACGCGGAATGGCAGTGGAAGCGACTTGATTGTCCAGCACCATATTAGCTGCTTGATGCAACGCTGGTGTGGCCGGCATTCCTTGAGCTTGAAATTCTTCATGGCGCAGAGCCACACTAGGCCAAAGTAGGACAGCATATAAAAAATACGGCGCGGTCGTTTTGCCACTTTGGATTCGATCGTCGGTATTTTTTAGACCTTGAAGTATGAAGGCTTGCGGGTCGATATCATGGCGTTTCCAGCCACTTTGCAGCAAAGCGTCTGTATCTGGAAATAAGTAACGGAACAAACCGTATTGGCGTAATAAATGGAAAGTGTCAATGCCATTACCGCTGCCAAGAAGTTTTAAGACTTCTTCAAATAAACGCGCGGGTGGAATGTGGTCCAGCAGGTGTGCCATTTCTTTGATTGGCGCAGCGGTTTCGGCTTCTATCTCAAATCCTAGTTTGCCAGCAAAGCGAATAGCACGCAGCATACGAACAGGGTCTTCTTGATAACGTTGGCGTGCGTCGCCAATGATTCGAATTTGTTTGTTTTCAATGTCTTTCAAGCCGCCGCAGAAATCATGAATGCTGAAGTCTTGGACATTGTAGTATAAGGCGTTGAAAGTGAAGTCTCGGCGTTCTGCGTCTTCTTCAATATTGCCGTAGACATTATCACGCAAAACAATGCCATGAGCGGAACGGGCTGAGTCTTTGCCTTTTAATGATGTGGTTTGTGTGTCGTCATCATCATCGTCTTGTGCAGAATTCGCTCTGAAAGTAGACACTTCAATAATTTCGCGGCCAAATGTGACATGGACGAGTTTAAACCGACGACCAATAAGTCTGGAGTTCGAGAAAATATTGTGTACTTGTTCTGGCGTAGCGTTGGTGACCACATCGAAATCTTTTGGCTCTATGCCAATTAAATGGTCTCGAACACAGCCGCCAACAAGGTAAGCATCGTAGCCAGCTTTATTTAAGCGATACAATACTTTGACAGCATTGGGGCTCAAGTCTTGTCGAGATAAGCTGTGATCGCTGCGAGGGATAATAATAGGGTAAGTCTGTGCCTTTGGAGAGGCAAACAGTGAGGTAGCTTTACGTACCAGAGATTTTAATCCTGTAAGCATTAGACAACAAATTTTAAAGTTAACGAAAAGGGCATTCTACACGTGATAGAGTAAAGTTACACGAATAAAGGTTGTATTTAGGTGATTTTGATACGTTGAAAAGGGTAGGTATTTATAGCGACTATTGCTTATTTACTGAGCAGTAAATAAAATAATCGCTTTGGATACATGAAGATACTAGTTCCGAAAACAAAGTGGGTGCTGCTTCTGCAGTTCTACTCAAGTTTTATTTTTATTATTGCATTGTTTTCATTGCCCGAAGGCTTGTATATCTAAAAAAATCAATTATCCAAAGCGATTTTCCATCCATGACCTCAAGTTTTTATTTTTATTTGAAGAGGTCACGGTGTTCTTACATGTTATTTTTATTTTTAAGAACCTACATACGACGATTAACTTATTTTTATTCTTGGTCAATCTTCTTATCGTTGTGTCCTATATAAGGCATTTGTTGTGCCAAAAATAATAAAGTGCTGATTTCATTAGGTTTTAGTGTGTTTTTGTACACTTTCTTTACAATTTTGTGATTATTTTTTGGGTATTTTGGTATCAAGTGTTACTTTTAGGTTGTTACCTTTTTGGGTATTGCCAACTTCTGTCGTCTTTCCCACAGGCTTTTTCTTGATATGCCCAAAGAATGTGCAAGTTGGGTTTCTGTCATCTTGTGTTGGTGCGTTAATACAAAATGCTTAAAGTAATCGTCGAGTGTTGTTCCTTGGGGTGAGATGGTATTGTCTGCTGCTGAATGTGTGGTATGGCTAGTGTTTTGCTGGCTGGCGAGTTTTAAATTGGCGGCTTCGACCCGTTCTGGCGGGCTAAGAATAACGGCTCTTTCAATCGCATTCTCTAGCTCTCGCACGTTACCTGGCCAGTTGTGCGCTCGGATGGCTTTATCAAATGTTCGGTTGTAGCTGTACATTGGCTTGTTGTGCTTCTGGCATGCTTTCTCGAGTAAAATTTGTGCCAGCATGGAAATGTCATCGCCTCGATCTCTCAGTGGCGGCAGCAAGAGCTCCATGACGTAGAGTCGATAGTATAAATCCTCGCGGAACCGTCCTTGTTTGACCATGGCAATTAAATCTCTATGTGTCGCGGTAATTAATCGAATATTGACCTTGGTTGATTGTGTGGCACCCACTTTACGAATTTCACCCTCTTGAAGAACGCGTAGTAGTCTTGCTTGCGCTTCTAGAGGTAATTCGCCGATCTCATCGAGAAAGAGTGTGCCCTTATCTGCGGCATAAATTAAACCGTCGTGGGATGAGTTGGCGCCTGTGAAGGCGCCTTTCTCATGACCAAAAAGCTCTGATTCTATTAGGTTTTCCGGAATGGCGGCACAGTTTACGCTAATGATGGGGTGGTTGTGGCGACGGCTTAGGTTGTGCAGTGCTTTGGCAACCAGTTCCTTCCCTGTGCCTGATTCGCCGCGAATCAGTACGGTAACGTCTGTACCCGCGATTTTACGCATGTCACTAAACAGGTCCTGCATTAAGGGGGATTGACCAATAATGCCGCTGCCAGGCGTGCCTAGCGTCAACGCCTCCTCTTTTGTTGTCTGCTTGCTGGGCGTTGTTGGTGATGGCGTTGCCTCTTGTGCCTCATCCTGCTCCAGCACATTGACGACATGTTTGAGCAGGGTTTCAGAGTCGGTTGGCAGTGGCAGATAAAAAACCGCTCCTTGTGCCATGCTGTTAACCCCCGTGCTGAGGCTGGCTTTAGCGTCTAGAACGATGCGGCGAGGTTGGTTAGGCAGTTCTGTATGGTTGTTGTTAAGGTGTTGAATGGCTTCTTGATCTATTAGCAGAAGGTTAAATTCTGTCAGTTCATAATATTTGTTGGCCTGCTCTAAGGATTGACTGATATTTACTTGGAAGCCATAGCGAGATAACCACTTTTCAGACTCTTTGAGTGGTGAATGGTCAGGGCAAATAATCATGATGCTGTGCATTAAGTGTCACCTCTTGTAACTGATGTAACGATTATACACATACGGTTTTGTGGGTCGAGGGGATGATTTTTTTAATTGGATGTGTGGCGTGGGTGGCGACTTAGATGAAATGCAGGTCTTGCTCTTCCAGTGGCAGATCCTTAAGCGCTTTGAGTTTATCTGGATCCCACGCTTCTACTGACTGTGAAAGGGCTTCAGCGATGGTGGTAGGGGCGTTTAGGTCAATTTTAAGGTAATGAAGGGCGCGTAGCAGGGTCGGTAAGTGGCTATTTTTAATGGGTTTTGCATGATTTTGTTTGCTGATTTTATCGCCAATATGATTGGTGATGAGAGGGATATGACAAATACTGGGTGGTGTCCAGCCAAAGAGGTGATAAAGATGAAGTTGCTGGGCCGTGGTTTCAATTAAATCTGCACCTCTGACGAGGTGGGTAATGTTTTGTAGGTGATCGTCAACCACGACAGCCAGCTGATAGGAGAAGAAATCATCTTTTCGTTTCAGTACTGGGCTGTTTTTTAGGTCGTCAGTAAAAATCAGAGTATCTTGAATGCGATCTTGGCATTGATAAACGGTTGAGCTGGCTTTTAGTCGCCAAGAGTGTGGTTTTTTGATGCTACTGTTGCATTCCAAGGGGTGGTTGCCATCATTTGGAGCGAGAGATTGTCTCGTGCAATTGCATGGAAAGACTTGCCCATGCTGTTTT
This sequence comes from Marinomonas shanghaiensis, assembly GCF_003259175.1. Lineage (GTDB taxonomy): Bacteria > Pseudomonadota > Gammaproteobacteria > Pseudomonadales > Marinomonadaceae > Marinomonas > Marinomonas shanghaiensis. Next base: position 121,017 of record NZ_QGOK01000016.1, read on the forward strand.
AATAATGACAAATAGTATTCGTATATGTCGCTATGCTGGCTTTGTATTCGAATGTTTTCATCAGAAAAAAGCTGATAGCTGTGAAGGGTGGTTACGATCTGTTCGGCAAATTCTGTCTTGCAGCGTGTGCCATCTACGTCTTCAAGGCGAATAACCCAAGAACCATGGTTTTTTTTGGCATCCAAATAGCTCGCTAATGCGCTGACTAGCGAGCCAAAATGGAGTGGGCCGGTTGGCGAAGGCGCAAAACGGCCACGATAGAGAGGCATAACAGGATTGGCGTAATTAGGCACTGTTTTAAAGTACTTAGCGTTAGCCGCCGATTTGTCTCTCTTTAATTTCCGCTAGTGTTTTGCAGTCAATACACATAGTGGCAGTAGGACGAGCTTCTAAGCGACGAATGCCGATTTCTATACCGCACTCTTCACAGTAGCCATAATCGTCGTTGTCAATTAACTCGATGGTCTGAGAGATCTTTTTAACCAGTTTACGTTCACGATCACGTGCGCGAAGTTCTAGGCTAAACTCTTCCTCTTGGCTAGCTCGATCATTTGGATCGGCATAATTCACAGCTTCTTCTTTCAGATGGTGAACAGTACGATCAACCTCTTCCATAAGATTTTGTTTCCAGTTGAGTAGGATGCTTTTAAAGTGCGCCAACTGGTTCTCGTTCATGTATTCTTCGCCATCCTTAGCAACATAAGGAGTGAAGTCTTTCATTAATGACTCAGGGTTCATATTTGGCATACGCATTGCCTCACTTCGCAGGTTTCCATTGTGGTAGCCTGTAACCAATAAAATTAGGTGATTTATTTTCGGGCGGAAACTTACCAGATAATGTGCTCGTTAACCACATTTTTTGCGTAAAATGTCGCGATATTTTTGAAACAGGTAGAGAAAGGTAGAGAAAGCTGGATGGAAAGGCATAAGTTAGCAGCAAGGGTGGAACAAATTGCGCCCTTTCAGGTGATGGCCGTTTTGGCTCGGGCGAAGCAACTGCAATCGCAGGGTGAAGATGTGATTCATCTTGAGATTGGTGAGCCCGATTTTGTTGCTGTGAAGGCCGTCGCTACTGCCGGTATAGCAGCTATTCAACAAGGTAAGACGGGTTACACTTCGGCAACGGGATTGCCAGATCTCAAACGCGCGATTAGTGACTATTATAGTAGCCGCTATCAGGTGAACGTCTCTCCAGAGCGAATCATTGTTACGCCAGGAGCCTCCGGTGCTTTATTGCTAATGGCATCGCTGATGGTGAACCCTGACGAAGACGTGCTGATGCCAGACCCATGTTATCCATGTAATCGCCACTTTTTGATTCAGTCTGGCGCAAAAGCCAAGTTGGTCGAAACCTTGCCCGAGAATGGTTTTGAAATGGATTTAAATACGTTAGAGCATCATTGGGGTGAGAGCACTTGTGGACTTTGGCTTGCTTCGCCATCTAATCCGACGGGTGCGGTACTGAGCCAATCTTATATTGCGAAAGCATGGGAAAAAGTGAAGGGGCTTGGTGGGCATTTGTTGGTCGATGAAATCTACCAGGGTTTGGTTTATGAGGGCGATGACTTTTCGGCTTTGTCCATTTCTGATGATATTTTTGTCATTAATAGTTTCTCAAAATACTTTGCCATGACGGGGTGGCGATTGGGGTGGTTAGTGGTGCCGGATTGGGCGATTGAGGGGGCGACAAAGTTGGCGCAAAACCTGTTTATTGCCGCGCCAAGTGTGTCTCAGTATGCCGCTATTAGTGCATTTGAGCCCGATGTGTTGGCTGAGTGCGAAGCGCGTCGTCAGACCTTAAATGCGAGGCGCCTGATGCTTTTGGCTGGGTTAGAGGCGATAGGCTTACCCGTTGTGGCGCCAGCTCATGGGGCGTTCTATGTTTACGTTGATGTGTCTGGTGTCACACAAGATGCGATGGCCTGGTGTTTAGCGTTGCTGGAAGAGGAAAAGGTGGCACTCACTCCAGGGGCTGACTTTGGTATCAAAGACGCTCATAAATATGTGCGGTTTGCTTACACATGCGACGAGTCTAGATTGCAAGAGGCTTTGACGAGAATTGCTCGTTTTATCGCCTCTTGATGTTTTGGTGAGGCGCTAACCTCTGCGTCTCACCAATATGATACCCGCTAATAAGCAGATGATGATGGGAATGCTGACCCCTATAATAGGGGGGAAGCTTACTGCAATACTCATTCTTCCAAATATATTCAGGGCATTTTGGAAGGCTAAACCAATGATGACTCCTGAGAAGATACGCCCGCCCATTGTGGAAGAGCGTAATGGTCCAAAAACACTGGAAAGCGCGACGAGGACTAGAGCTAGGGAGGCCACAGGGCGTAAAGCGGTAATCCAAAACTCTAATTCATATTGGGATGCATCGAGCTTTTCTTGGCGAAGATAGGTTTGGTAGTTCAATAATTGGCTAAGAGACAGCGTTTCGGGGTCTTGTGAAGCCAAAAATAAGTTTTCCGGCGTAATGCTGACAGTCCATTCTGCGTTGGGTAAGCTTTTTGTTTCTATGCGATCTGGAAAGAAGCGTGTTTCCGTGACATCGTTAAGCTGCCATTGTGAACCTTGCAGGTGTTGCGCAGTAGCGGCTCTTCTTGTGTATTTTAATTCTTGTTCTTTGGGCGCAAATATTTCTATACCGTATAGTGTTCCTGTGTCGTCGGCGGCATCGATATAAACAAAGTTGTTATCGGCTTTTAGCCAGACGCCGCCGCTGAGTGAGAATGTTCCGCTGGCTTGGTTTTTGAATTTCTCAATCAAATTGGCTTTTTGTTCGGCCGCTGGTGCAACAAATTCTGATATTCCCATGCCCATTAAAGAAACGAACAGTATGGGCTGGCATGCCGCAAAGCCAATACGCCAGATCGGCATACCGGCTGCACGCATAACGGTCAATTCAGAGGTAGCGGCAAGGGTCCCTAATCCCATTAATGTACCAATCAATGAGGCAATGGGAATGTATTCTGCTAGCTTGCCGGGTAAACGATACAGGATGACTTGCAGTAAGGATTGCAGTGTGTAGTTGTCGTTTACTTTTTTAATTTGCTCGATGAAGGTTAGGGCAAAATCCAATCCAAGCAGAACAACGGCGACAATTAAGAAGCCCCATAAAACGCTGTTTCCAATGTATCTGTCTATTCTGTTCATATCGATTACTCGTTTGTATCCGCTATGTTGGGGAGTCTGGCTTTGCGACGCTCAAAGACTTGATTGTATTGTGCAAACAGCACAGCGGCGACGAGTATGAAGATGCTGTGTATCCACCATAAACCGAGTTGAATGGGTATTTTGTCTTTTTCCAATGCTGTTCGTCCCCAAATGAGAAGAGCGATATACAGTATCATCAACAAAATGGCCGGTAGCATTTTGAAAAAGCGTCCTTGTCTTGGGTTTACTTGACTCAATGAGAGCCCAATGATGGCAAGAATAGGGATCATAATGACCAATGAAATTCGCCATTGCAGCTCGACTTTATCGATCAGTTTTTCACTCTGTATCAGTGTTAGGGTGCTTTGTGTATAGGGATCGTCTATGACACTGCTGTCTTGATTTTCCATACGAATGGCGTAAGTGTCGAAATGGGTGATGCGATAATTGGCCGTACCAGGTTTGCCTTCGTATCGGGTGCCATCTTTGAACACAAGATAGTTTCGGTTACCTTCCGAGCTAATGCGTATTTGCTCTGCATAAGCGGCTAGCGTTTGTGTGGGGATATTTTGGTTTTTTTTGCGAACCACGTCTGAAATGAAGATTTGTTTCATCCAACCTTCATCGGGAGTAAAGCTGTCTAAATAAGTAGTGCGTTGTCCACTGCCTTCAAAGCGGCCAGGTATTAAAAAATCGAAGGCAGACAGTTGATTTTGTGCTTCGGATGCTTCTGCTGCGCGGTATTCGCTTAAGGGTGCTAGCCAAAAATTTATGGTGGCGCTAACGGTTCCGACTATGCAGGCAATGCCAAGCGTGTAGCCAGCCAGTTTGATTTTACTGATGCCGCTTGAAAACAATACTGACATTTCGTTTTCTATATAAAGGCGCCCGAATGCCAATAGTAATGACAGAAAAAACGCTAACGGTATGATCATCTGAACAAAGCTGGGAATGTGATAGCCAAGAATAACGAATAGAAATTCGAAGGTCATTTTTCCTTCGGCGATACGCCCCAAGTAGCTTGATATTCTTCCACTTAGGATGACGAGCAATAAAATAAGCGTCACGCCAACGGTTGACACAAGCACTTCTTTCGCTAAGTATCTGAATAGTCTCAAGGTCACCTCTGGATGGATTCTGCTTTATTAAGCATAGAGTTGATTACATATCTAAAGCCCCCATTATCTCGTGGTAAGAAGGTTATTATCCAGTTTTTTTTAAAATGAGACCTTTGCATGGCGAAGCTGTTATTAAACAGAAGAATGATGATAGTCTGAAAAATAAGGTTTTAACGCAGGTTAAGGCGCGTTTTTATCGCATATTGGTTCAATTTTTCGTCTTGTACCACTGTCTTAAAGTTATTTTATTGAGGTTTTTTTCATGAATATGGCGTTATTTGATCGCTTATCTAGCGTGCAAGCGGATTTGCTTGTTGCATTTGTTCCAAGTGAAGGTGACTTGCCTGAGTCAACGGCTTGGGTGGATGAGAATGCCAATGGGCAAGTCTCTCAATTACGCGAAACGGGTGTGTTTAAAGGTGGCGTAGCGCAAACGCTATTGTTGCCTGGTGTATCGCAAGACTTCGCACAGGCCGTGTTGTTGGTGGGGATTGGTAAAGATGCTCAGTTGAGCGACATGCAAGCTCGTAAAGTGGTTGCGGCCGTGGCTGCCCAAATTAAAGGCTTGCCTTTCGCATCGGTTGCCGTTGCGAGTGCTGGCTTAGTATTGAAAAATCGTTCTCAGTCCGATGTACTTGCTCTGGTGGCTCAATGGTTAAATGAAGGTTTCTATAACTTCCTTGGCTTTAAAAAAGACGATGCTGAAAAAGCGACAAAAGTGACATCTTTGTTGTTAGAAGGCACGGATGAAGCCGCGTTGGCCATTGGCACAGCGACGGCGAAAGGTTCTGCGTTTGCTCGTCAACTAGGCAACCTTCCTGGTAACGTTTGTACGCCAAGTTACTTGGCATCTAAAGCGCAGCAGCTAGGGGAAGAGTACAGTATTGGTGTTGAGTTACTAGACGAAAGCAAAATGGATGAGTTAGGCATGCATTGCTTGTTGTCCGTTGGTCATGGTAGCGATCAGCCAAGCTATTTAATCGTGATGAACTACCGTGGTGGAGAAGAGGGTGAAGCGCCTCATGTTCTGCTCGGTAAGGGTATTACCTTTGATACGGGTGGTATTTCCTTGAAGCCAGGTCCTAAAATGGACGAAATGAAATACGACATGTGTGGTGCGGCTAGCGTATTTGGTACGATGAAGGCGATTTGTGAGTTAAAGCCAAAACTTAACTTCACTGCGGTGATCGCTGCGGCTGAAAATATGCCAAGTGGTCGTGCGACTAAGCCTGGCGATATCGTGAAAACCATGTCAGGTCAAACGGTAGAGATTTTGAATACTGATGCCGAAGGCCGTTTGGTGCTTTGTGATGCGTTGACTTACATCGAGCGTTTTAAGCCTAAATCGGTTGTGGATATTGCCACGCTAACGGGGGCTTGTGTGGTGGCTTTGGGTAGCGTGAATTCTGGCATGTACGCAAACAATGATGATTTAGCGGCGGAACTAAAAACCGCTAGCCAAGTCGCAGCGGATAAAATTTGGCAAATGCCGTTAGATGAAGAGTATCAGCAACAGCTGGATAGTAACTTCGCTGATATTGCCAACATTGGTGGTCCGGAAGCCGGTTCAGTCACTGCCGCTTGTTTCTTGTCTCGCTTTACTGGGTCTTACCCTTGGGCGCATTTGGATATTGCTGGTACGGCTTGGGCTGGTGGCGCTGCTAAAGGTGCCAGTGGTCGCCCTGTTGCTTTGTTAACTCGTTATTTGCTGGCAAAAGCCTAAGTTTCCACATTCATTTTAAAAAAGTAACATCAAAAGCAGGTGCAATTATTTGTCCCTGCTTTTTTTATGGCGGTGTTTCTGTATGGCAATGGCTCAGTACGTTCTGTGCAGAGGAAGGTGCATCTGATTAAAGCGTTATTTTTATTCCAGTGATATTGATGAATGGCTTTTACCCAATGGGGTAGACTTTTGTGTTTTTCAGTGCGAAAGTTGAGGGCTTTGAATGATGAGTTAAGCAAGTCGCTTTGTTTAACGCTTGTATTTTGCTTTCTTAATGTTGGTTTTTCCTATGTCAGATTTAGCCACTCAATATGATGATGGTGTTTTTGAACCAGATGAAGAAATCTTGATGTCTGCTTTGCGCAACCAAGATGATATTCCCATTCTGATGGACATCGTCGCAGAGATAAAACCTATACCTGTGATGCAGGACGTGCATATAACACAACCTCTTGGCAACGCTGAAGAGCCGAGTGCATTGCTGCATAAAGCGCAATTAGAAGACAATGTACCAGATGATTCTGTGAAAGATGCTTTAGACGAGCCATATGATGATTCTGTGGAGGATGCTCTAGACGAGCCACATGATGATTCGCTTGATGGGGTGGTGACGCTGAACGATGTCGTAACGGAGTCGGCTTTGTCGCAAGAGTTGATTGCTAAAGCCATCGCCAGCGTGCTTGAGAGGCGTTTGCCTGACTTAGTAGCGGAAGTTATGCAAGCGTTGCAGGCGGAAGGTGCTGGGGTGAATCAAAAAGAGTAATGCAAACAAAATAACCGTCGTTTTGTGCCTTGGCAGACGGCTTAATTCTTTACGTGTTATTCTTTATCTTGTTATGACACGTTATAATTCTTCCACTTACAATTGATTGCTATATAAGAGCCTTAAGACATCATAATGGAAAAGACCTACCAACCTCAAAGTATTGAACAGCCTATTTATAAACGTTGGGAAGAGGGTGGATATTTTTCTCCTCAAGGCAACGGTTCTCCATTCTCTATCATGATTCCGCCGCCAAACGTTACGGGTAGTTTGCACATGGGGCATGCCTTTCAGCATACCTTAATGGACGCCATGATTCGTCGTGAGCGTATGAAAGGCAGCCGTACATTGTGGCAACCAGGTTCCGACCATGCGGGTATTGCGACTCAGATGGTAGTGGAGCGTCAATTAGCAGCCCAGAACATCACGCGTCATGACTTGGGTCGTGAAAAATTCCTTGAAAAAGTGTGGGAATGGAAAGCGCAATCTGGTGGTACTATTTCCGATCAAATGCGTGTTTTAGGTGACTCTGTTGCTTGGGAAAAAGAACGTTTTACGATGGACCCTGGCATGTCTGCCGCGGTTCAAGAAGTGTTTGTTCGTCTGTTTGATGAAGGCATTATTTATCGTGGTCAACGTTTAGTAAATTGGGATCCTGTTTTACATACAGCCGTATCTGATCTTGAAGTGGTTTCTGAAGAAGAAAATGGCTTCATGTGGTATTTCCGTTACCCACTGGCTGATGGCGTGAAAACAGCTGATGGTAAAGATCATATTGTTGTTGCGACAACACGTCCAGAAACCATGTTTGGTGATGCTGCGGTAGCGGTTGCCTTAGATGACGAGCGTTTTACTGACCTTGTTGGCAAGTTTGTTGAATTACCATTAGTGGGTCGTCGTATACCAATCGTTGCCGATGAATACGTCGATAAAGAATTTGGTACGGGGTGTGTGAAAATCACACCTGCCCATGATTTTAATGACTATGAAGTCGGCAAACGTCATGACATGCCATTGATCAACATTTTTACCAACGATGCTTCTATTAATGATGTAGCGCCAGAAAAGTACCGTGGCATGGATCGTTTTGATGCTCGTAAAGCCGTGGTTGCTGATTTTGATGCGCTTGGCTTGCTTGAGAAAGTGGTTGATCATAAATTGAAAGTACCACGTGGTGAGCGTGGTAATACGGTTATTGAACCTTATTTAACGCAGCAATGGTATGTGGCGGTTGAGTCATTGGCTAAGCCAGCAATAGAAGCGGTTGAAAATGGCGATATTCAGTTTGTACCTAAGCAATGGGAAAACACCTATTTTGCTTGGATGCGTGACCTTCAGGATTGGTGTATTTCTCGTCAGTTGTGGTGGGGGCATCAAATTCCAGCATGGTACGATGCGGATGGTAAACATTACGTTGGTAAGAGCGAAGAAGAGGTTCGTACAAAATACAGCCTAGCGGCTGATGTTGAACTGATCCAAGATGAAGACGTATTAGATACTTGGTTCTCTTCGGCTCTTTGGACCTTTGCGACGCAAGGTTGGCCAGAAGAAACACCAGATTTTGCAGAATTCAGTGAATCGGATGTGTTGGTGACAGGCTTCGACATTATTTTCTTCTGGGTGGCCAGAATGATCATGATGACGTTGAAGTTTACCAATAAAGTACCGTTTAAAACCGTTTATATCACAGGTCTGATTCGTGATGAACGTGGCGATAAAATGTCAAAATCCAAAGGCAACGTTATTGATCCATTGGATTTGATCAATGGTATTGATATTGAGTCTTTGGTCGCGAAACGCACCTCTGGCATGATGCAGCCTCGTTTAGCTGAAAAAGTTGAAAAGAATACTCGTGAAACCTACCCAGAAGGTATTCAGGCGTACGGTACCGATGCATTGCGTTTCACACTTTGCTCATTGGCGTCTGGTGGTCGTGACATTAAGTTCGATCTAAACCGTCTGGAAGGCTATCGTAATTTCTGTAACAAGATTTGGAACGCAACACGTTATGTGTTGATGAATACAGAAGATCAAGATTGTGGTCAAAATGGCGCAGAGGTTGAGTTGTCCCTCGCGGATAAGTGGATCATTTCTCGTTTGCAGCGTACAGAAGAGGCTGTTAATCGTGCTTTTGATACCCATCGTTTTGATTTGGCGTCGCAAGCATTGTATGAGTTTATGTGGCACGAATACTGTGACTGGTATTTGGAATTGTCTAAGCCTGTACTGTGGGACGAAAACGCTACTTCGGCGCAATTGACTGGCACTCGTCGCACTTTGGTTCGTGTATTGGAGGCTTTCCTCCGTCTTGCACACCCAATGATGCCATTCTTGACTGAAGAAATTTGGCAGCGGATTGCACCGCTAGCAGGTATTGCCGGTGAGACCATTATGTTGGGTAAATACCCAGCCGCTGATGAGGCAAAAATAGACGTACAAGCTGAAGCAGACGTAGAGTGGTTAAAAGGGGTTATTGAAGGTATTCGAAATATTCGTGGTGAAATGAATATTTCGCCTTCTAAGCCACTGACTATTTTATTACGCAATGGCTCTGAGCAAGATAAGACACGTTTAGAGGCGAACGTAACTTTCCTACAAACCCTAGCAAAATTAGAGTCTGTGACTTGGTTGTATGCTGGTGATACCGCACCTATGTCAGCGACAGCGTTAGTGGGAGATATGGAAGTACTGGTTCCTATGGCGGGTCTAATCGACAAAGAGGCTGAAATTGCTCGTCTGCAAAAAGAAATAGACAAGGCAACAAAAGAGCTTGAGCGTATACAAGGTAAACTTTCAAATGACAGCTTTGTGGCCAAAGCGCCAATAGAAGTGGTAGAGAAGGAGCGCGCTAAGTGTGATGATTTGCAGCTTGCCGTGACTAAGTTGGAAGAGCAAAAGACCAGTATTGAATCTTTGTAACCGCGTTTTGTAAACACTGAAGGGTCGAAAGTGTTGTGCTTTCGACCCTACGCTTACTTTAATAAAAATAAAAAAAGAGGCGATAGAGAATGGAAAGACTAACGGGAAAAGTAAAGTGGTTTAATGACGCCAAAGGCGTTGGATTTATCAAGCGAGAAGAAGGCAGTGATGTGTTCGTGCATTATAAGTCGATTGCTTGTGATGGTCATAAAACTCTTAGGAAAGGGCAGCCAGTCAACTTTGAGCTGTCTAGCACAGACTTTGGTGTGCAAGCGCTTGATGTAAGAGTAGAGAAAGAGGCGCAATGCGAATCCTCTGACTCTAATCAGCGTGCCGTCAATGCTTAGATAGATTCCGTCAGCATTCTGTGAGCAAGTTTGACGAAGTCAACCGGCGTAAGAATGCCAACGAGTTTGTTATTTTGGGTCACTGGCAGGCAGCCGTATTTGTTTTCGATAAAGAATTCTGCGGCCATGCTTAGTTCTGTTTCTGGGCTAACGGTCAGTATGTCCTTGTTCATGGCGTTGGCAATCGGTGTTTGTTGCTCTTTTTTGGAGATCTGCTGAGTGCCAAACTGGCTAACTAAATGGAAGGCATGACGTAAATACTCACGTTGTGTGAGCATACCAACACATTCGCCTTCGTCATTTACGATGGGGATGTTTCTAATGTTTTTTTCTTGCATTAATGCTTTGGCTTTCGCTAAAGAGTCGTTTTCTCTTAAGGTAATCAAATTAGTAATCATCAAGTCGGCCACTGTGCGCATGACTGAATCTCCTTGTTCTATTTCAGCGAGTTTGGTTTGACAGTAGTGCTGAGTGTAGAGTGGTTTGCCTACTAAAGGCAATTGTGTATTTAAGCGAATGTCGCTGTCTTGAGGAAGATCAAACATGACAGACCAAGAATGGATGGAGCGAGCAATTCTACTGGCTGATAAAGCCGCATCAGAAAGCGAAATCCCAGTAGGCGCGATTGTCGTGCTTAATAACGAAATCATTGGTGAAGGTTACAACTCGCCTATTTCCCAATGTGACCCTACTGCCCATGCTGAAATTCAGGCAATTCGTGATGCATGTAAACGCATGAATAATTATCGCCTACCCGGTGCCACCTTGTATGTCACATTAGAACCTTGCTCTATGTGTGCGGGGGCAATCGTTCATGCGCGCATTGATAGAGTAGTGTATGCAGCGACGGAACCTAAAAGCGGCATTGTGGAGAGTCAGGGACGGTTTTTTCAAGCGCCATTCCTTAACCATAAAGTGACAGTTGAATCTGGTATATTGGCCGAAACGGCTGCTTTACAGCTCACTCAGTTCTTTCAATATCGTCGTGAACAAAAAAAGAAGCTTAGAGAACAGGCAAAAAGAGGCGATTTAGGCGATTAATTCCGTCATTTAGTGTAGAAATTTCATACTCTGCTAGCCTCTATTTGCCTCATTGATTTAAAATACCCGCACCATTTCCCCAAAACTACCAAGTGAGGCAATACTCAACATGCTAACTCTGCATGGTTCCGCAGCGCTATCAGCGTTTCGCAAGGCAAAGTTATTAGCCAATATGCAAGCATCTATTTCATCGGTAACCGATGTTGATGCGCAATTTCTCCATTTTGTGGAGCTGGCTGATAATCAAACGCTAACCGCTGAGCAGGAAACTGTTCTACAACGCGCTTTGGCCTACGGTCCTAAATCCTCCCAAGTCAGTTCATCTGATCAAAGTGTTTTAGTGGTTCCTCGTTTAGGAACGATTTCACCTTGGTCATCGAAAGCAACCGATATCCTTCATAACTGTGGCCTTGCGGCCGTATCCCGCGTTGAACGTGGCGTGGAATACTTTATTCATAGCTCAGCGCCATTGTCGCTTGAAGAGCTAGATTTGTTGTCAGCTATGTTGCATGACCGCATGACAGAAAGCGTGCTTCCGGCATTGAGCGACGCGTCTGACATGTTCTCTCATGCAGAGCCTGCACCCATGACAAGTGTTGATGTGCTAGGTGGTGGCCGTGCTGCTTTGGTTGAGGCAAACCAAACGCTTGGTCTGGCCCTTGCTGAAGACGAAATTGATTACCTTGTTGAATCTTTCATTGAGTTGGGCCGTAATCCAATCGATGTAGAGCTAATGATGTTTGCGCAAGCAAACTCAGAGCATTGTCGTCACAAAATTTTTAATGCGTCTTGGACCATTGATGGTGAAGAGCAAGAGCGCTCTTTGTTCAAAATGATCAAGAACACACACGAACATAATCCCCACGGCACCTTGTCAGCATATAAAGACAATGCTGCGGTGATGGAAGGTCACTTTGGAGGGCGTTTCTTCCCGTCAGCAGAGACTCGTGAGTATGACTTTAGCCACGAGCACATCGACATACTGATGAAGGTGGAAACTCATAACCATCCAACAGCGATAGCGCCTTTTTCAGGGGCCGCGACTGGCTCTGGTGGTGAGATTCGTGACGAAGGTGCAACCGGTGTTGGTGCAAAACCAAAAGCAGGTTTAAGTGGTTACACTGTATCGGATCTTAAAATTCCAGGCTTTGAACAGCCATGGGAAAGTCAGTACGGTAAGCCGTCTCGTATCGTAACGCCTTTGGATATCATGATTGAAGGGCCAATCGGTGGTGCGGCATTTAACAATGAGTTTGGTCGTCCAAATCTATTGGGTTATTTCCGTACTTACGAGCAAGCTATTCAAGGTGCGTCCAAAGAAGAAGTACGTGGTTATCACAAACCCATCATGCTGGCTGGCGGCATCGGTAACATTCGTCGTGAGCATGTTGAGAAAAAAGAGATCAAAGTAGGCGCTAAGTTAATCGTTCTAGGCGGTCCTGCCATGTTGATCGGTCTTGGCGGTGGTGCGGCATCTTCTATGGCGTCTGCCGATGGTAATGAAGATTTAGATTTTGCTTCTGTACAACGTGGCAACCCAGAAATGGAGCGCCGTTGTCAGGAAGTTATTGACCGTTGTTGGCAGCTTGGCGATAAAAACCCAATCAGCTTCATCCATGATGTGGGTGCGGGTGGTTTGTCTAACGCTTTGCCTGAGTTGGTTAAAGATGGCGAGCGCGGTGGTAACTTTGATTTGCGCAAGGTGCTTAACGATGAGCCAGGCATGTCGCCACTAGAAATCTGGTGTAACGAATCGCAAGAGCGTTATGTTATGGCCGTTTCTCCTGATCGTATTGAAGAGTTTACGGCGATTTGTGAGCGTGAGCGTTGTCCTTTCGCTATCGTTGGTGAAGCAAAAGAAGAAATGCATTTGCAAGTAGCGGATGAGCATTTCGATAACAATCCCGTTGATTTGCCAATGTCTGTATTGTTTGGCAAGCCACCTAAAATGCACCGTGAAGCCAAAAAAGCCATGATTGCTGGTGATGACTTTACTGCAGTTGATGTGGATTTGGTTGAGGCGGCAAATCGCGTGTTGAGTTTGCCAACCGTAGCAAGTAAAAACTTTTTGATCACTATCGGTGACCGTTCCATTACAGGCATGGTAGCTCGCGATCAAATGGTTGGTCCATGGCAAGTGCCTGTAGCAGACGTGGCGGTAACAACCTCCTCTCTAGAAAGCTACACCGGTGAAGCCATGACCATGGGTGAGCGTACTCCTGTTGCTTTGTTGGATGCACCCGCATCGGGTCGCATGGCGGTGGGTGAAGCCTTAACGAACTTGGCTGCAGCGCACATTACTAAGCGTAGCAACATTAAGTTGTCTGCAAATTGGATGGCGGCGGCGGGTCACGAAGGCGAAGATGAAAAGCTTTACCAAACTGTAAAAGCAGTGGGTATGGAATTGTGTCCAGCATTGGATATTGCCATTCCAGTGGGTAAAGACTCTATGTCGATGAAGACCGTATGGAAAGAAGATGGCAAAGAAAAGGCAGTAACGTCTCCGCTTTCTTTGGTTATCTCTGCTTTTGCACCAGTAACGGATGTTCGTAAGACACTAACACCAGAGCTGCAAAACAAAGCGGATACGCGCTTATTGTTGATCGATTTAGGTGCTGGTAAAAATCGCCTAGGCGGTTCTGTTATTGCTCAGGTTTACAATAAACTGGGTCAGCAAGCACCAGATGTGGATGATGCCGCTACGTTGGCTGGCTTCTTCGATACGACGCAAGCACTTAATGCAGAGGGCAAATTGTTGGCTTACCATGACCGTTCTGACGGTGGTGTGTTTGCAACCTTGGTTGAAATGTCATTTGCGAGTCATCTAGGTTTAAACATTGATCTTGATGAAGTGGTTGCTGATCGCCAACAAGTCGCTCCGGCATTATTCAACGAAGAATTGGGTGCAGTGGTTCAAGTCAATGAATCCGATGTGGTGGCTATTGTTGCGGCTTATGCAAAAGTAGGCGTCGCTGTTGCTTCTATTGCTACCTTGTCTGGTGACGATAGCATTCGTATTCGTTTTGCTGGCGAAACGCTTCTTGAAGAATCGCGTATTAATTGGCAGCGTGTGTGGTCAGAAACCAGCTACCGAATTCAAGCATTGCGTGATAATCCCGAGTCTGCACAGCAAGAATTTGATAACTTGCTTGATGCGAAAGATCCTGGCTTATCTGCAGATATTCGATTCGATCAAAATGAAGATATTGTTGCAGCCTTCATTGCTTCTGGTGTTAAACCAAAGATTGCTGTCTTACGTGAGCAGGGTGTAAATGGCCAAGTTGAAATGGCAGCTGCTTTCCATAAAGCAGGTTTCACACCGGTTGATGTTCACATGAGTGACATCTTGTCTGGTCGTACGACGCTGGATCAATTTAGTGGTTTAGTCGCTTGTGGTGGTTTCTCGTACGGTGACGTATTGGGTGCAGGTGAAGGTTGGGCGAAGTCTATCCTTTTCAACCCAGTTGCTCGTGAGCAATTCGAAGCTTTCTTCAACCGTCCTGATACATTCACCCTTGGGGTGTGTAATGGTTGTCAGATGTTGTCGAATTTATACGAGTTGATTCCAGGTGCTGCTCATTGGCCGAAGTTTGTTCGTAACCAATCTTCTCAGTTTGAGGCTCGTCTAGTGCAAGTAGAAGTTCAAAAGTCGAACTCTATCTTACTGGCTGGCATGGAAGGTTCTCGTCTACCGATAGTCGTTGCTCATGGCGAGGGTCTAACGGAATATCGTGACGATCAAGATATGGCAACTTTGGCTGCGGCGAACCAGATTTCGTTACGTTATGTTGATAACTACGGTCAAGCAACGGAACGTTACCCATTCAACCCGAATGGTTCTGCGCAAGGTGTGACGGGGTTAACGTCCGAAGACGGTCGAGTGACTATCATGATGCCTCACCCAGAGCGTGTGTATCGTACTGTTCAGCACAGCTGGCACCCAAGTGAATGGCAAGAGCAGGCACCATGGTTGCGCTTGTTCCAAAATGCGAGAAAGTGGTTGGGCTAATTATTAGCTTAAATTACTCATCTCAAAAAGGCTCCTAATCAAAAGTTAGGGGCCTTTTTAATATCTGATGAACTGGTTTTGAATGAAAAATAAACGATCCAGGTGTTTTTTGGACGTTTATTGAACGAAAAGCGTGAAAAATTAAATTAATTAAAAGAATTTTAAAAAAGAGGTTGCACAGAAAATTTTGGAATGTATTATA
>NZ_QGOK01000017.1 GCF_003259175.1 Marinomonas shanghaiensis
AAAAACTGTCAACCTATTTTAGGACGACACAGACGTCGCGGCTTAGCGCGTGCCGTAGATACGATCTCCTGCATCGCCGACACCTGGGCGAATATAGGCGTGCTCGTCAAGTCCTCGATCGATTGAGCCTATGTACATGGCAACGTCTGGGTGGGCGGCTTTAAATGCTTGAATCCCTTCAGGTGCGGCAAACAAACAGATGAAACGAATATCGGTCGCACCCATGTCTTTCATTTTTTCGATCGCCATGATCGCAGAATTGCCCGTTGCAAGCATAGGATCAACCACAATAATGGTACGTTCGTTAACCGAATGTGGCATTTTCAAATAATATTCGACTGGCTGTTTGGTTTCAGGGTCACGATACAAACCGACGTGTCCCACGCGAGCAGACGGTGATAATTTTAATACGCCCTCAGCCAAGCCGTTTCCTGCTCTCATGATGGTAACGATACAAAGCTTTTTGCCTTTTAAAACCGGACACATGGCTTTTTCAAGAGGGGTTTCTATTTCAACGTCAGTCGTTTCTAAATCTCGTGTCGCTTCGTAGCCAATTAGCGTACCGAGTTCTTCTACAAGCATACGAAATTCACGAGTGCTGGTATTTTTGTCGCGAAGACTAGTGAGTTTGTGCTTCACAAAAGGGTGTTTGATCACAAATATATCATTGTAAGCCTTAAGGAGTTCATCGCGGGTCATTAGCCTTTCCTTTTTTGATCACTTTGGAAGTGTGAGATTGATCGAGTTATGTATAAATCATAGCGCTTATAATAACACTAAGTTGGTATTGACCAAATAACTAATCCTGTCTGCACGGTTAGTTGTTAGTGAAGTGAGTAAGGATTGGGAAAAGTATAGGGTGGTGTTGTTTTCGAAAATATTGTCATTACATAGGATATAACCGAGTAGAAAGTAGCAAAGGTCTATTTTTGAAGTTTGAACCTGTAGATTCATTGAGAAATGTATTATGAACGATGACGAACAATATTCAGATGCGCAAGAAGGAAATGAGGTCATGTCAGAAGAGGAGAGTGTGGTAATCAGCGATCCTAGAGGCTTGGCGCTTCCCGATGATGTTTTGCCTGAGACTTTATTTATTTTACCCATCTCAAGCCGTCCTTTTTTTCCTGCTCAGGTGCAGCCTGTCATGGTGGATGCTGAACAATGGGAAGACACATTAGAAAGAATTGCGGAACACCCACAAGCGGCGGTAGGTTTAGTCTATGCCGATAAAAAAGCGAAAAAAGCCCCTTCTGTTGATGAGTTTCGTGCGATTGGTTGCGTTGCGAGGGTGCATAGAGCTGAGAAACAAAACGATAAATTAACGTTTTTAGCGCAAGGTGTGAAACGTTTCGAAGTCATTGAATGGTTGAGTGAAGAGGCGCCTTATTTAGCTCGTGTACGTTACATTACCGATGTGAAGTCCAATGATGATGAATCGAAAGCTTATTCCATAGCGATACTGGATGCGATTAAGCAGTTGATTCGCTTAAACCCGCTATTTAGTGAAGATTTGAGACAATATTTGGGGCGGTTTTCCTTTAATGAGTCAGGCTTATTAGCGGATTTTGCTGCGTCGATTACCTCTGCCGAAGCCGAAGATTTGTATGATGTTTTAGCGACCATTTCTATCCCCGCACGTATGCATTTGTCGCTTACATTGTTGAGAAAAGAGTTGGAAATTGCGCGTCTTCAGAATGAAATAAGCGCAGAAGTGAACGATAAGATCAGCAAGCATCAAAGAGACTTTTTTCTAAAAGAGCAGCTGAAAGTCATTCAGAAAGAGTTAGGCATTTCGAAAGACGATCGGACCTCCGATGTGGAAACCTTTCAAGCCCGGCTGGAAGGAAAAACTTTATCAAAAGCGGTGAACGATAAAATCCAAGAAGAGCTACATAAGCTGAGTATCCTTGAGACAGGTTCGCCAGAATATGGTGTGACCCGTAATTATTTAGATTGGGCAACAGCGTTACCTTGGGGTGTTCATTCAAAAGATAATTTAGATATTAAACTGGCACGCGACGTTCTTGAGTCTCATCATGCGGGGCTTGGCGATATAAAAGATCGCATTGTGGAGTTTTTAGCCCTAGGCGCGCACCGTGGCGAAATGGGAGGCAGCATTTTATTGCTGGTTGGTCCGCCTGGTGTGGGGAAAACGTCCATTGGCAAATCGATTGCAGAATCTTTGAACCGTAAGTTCTATCGTTTTAGTTTAGGCGGTATGCGCGATGAGGCTGAAATTAAAGGCCATCGACGTACCTATATTGGTGCCTTGCCGGGTAAATTTGTTCAGGCGTTGAAAGATGTTGAGGTGGAAAACCCTGTCATCATGCTGGATGAGATCGATAAAATTGGCTCTTCCTTCCAAGGAGATCCAGCGTCTTCTTTGTTAGAGGCGCTGGATCCTGAGCAGAACAGTGAGTTTTTAGATCATTATTTAGACATGCGTATTGATTTATCGAAGGCATTGTTTATATGCACTGCCAACCAGTTGGATACGATTCCGCCTCCTTTGCTGGATCGAATGGACGTTATTCGTTTGTCTGGTTATATCGGCGACGAAAAGCTGGCGATTGCCAAACAGCATTTGTGGCCGAAATTGTTGAAGAAAAACAAACTTCTTAAAAAACAGCTCAATATTACCGACGCGGCCTTACGCCACATCATCGAACATTATGCCCGCGAAGCAGGTGTTCGAGGACTGGATAAGTTGCTGCAAAAAGTATTGCGCAAATGTGTGGTTGAACTGATGACGGGCGAAAAAGAACGCATCAGTATTGGTGTTAAGGACGTTGAAACCTTATTGGGTATGCCTTATTTCCGACCTGAAAAAACATTGCAAGGAGTTGGTGTGGTAACCGGTTTGGCTTGGACTTCCATGGGAGGAGCCACTTTGCCGATTGAAGCCAATAAAGTGCATGAATTAACGCGCGGCTTGAAACTCACAGGTAAGCTGGGCGATGTTATGAAAGAGTCTGCGGAAATTGCTTATTCGTATGTATTTTCTCATACGAAGAGTTATCAGAAAGCCCCTGAGTTTTTTGATAAGAGCCTTGTGCATTTGCATGTGCCTGAGGGAGCAACACCAAAAGATGGTCCAAGTGCCGGTATTTCCATGGCGACTGCGTTGTTATCCTTAGCGAAAGGTGAGCCAGTACGTCGTGGGCTGGCCATGACAGGAGAATTAACCCTGACCGGGCAAGTGCTTGCTGTGGGCGGGATTCGCGAGAAAATCATCGCTGCTAAGCGTAGTAAGATCAGTGAAGTGATTTTGCCAGAGCCAAACCGTCGTGATTTTGAAGAATTGCCAGAATCGGTAAAAGAGGGGATGACGGTGCATTTTGCTGAACGATTCGCGGACGTGGAAAAAATTGTCTTCAATCGAGGAAATACATCTATCCATTAGGGTAGAGAGAGCATAACAGCAAAGTAAATATTTTCTCTCTTCGTTATACATGAGAAAATACCGAACCGGATAAGTTTTGCTTGTCCGGTTTTTTATTGTTTGGCGCGTCATCTGCCTTCTGGACAGGCGTCATTTTTAGGGGAAAACAATGCCCAGTCAGGCAAAACTCACACAAGGTTCAACGTTTAAGCATGTGGTAAGCATGTCAGCCACTGGCGCGTTAGGCCTAATGTGTATGTTCTTGGTTGATCTGGTCGACATGCTGTTTCTTTCTATGCTGGGTGAGAAGGAAGCTGTGGCTGCGGTGGGTTTTGCCAGCACCATTATGTTTTTTACCATTTCTTTGAGCATTGCGGTGTCTATTTCTGCAACCGCCTTGGTGTCAAAAGCCATTGGTGAAGGGAATGTCGAGCTTGCCAAGCGTCGTGCTGTCAATGTATTGGCATTTGGGATGGTATTTTCGTCTGCTGTTGTTTGGTTTTTATGGTCAAATATCCCTCATATTTTATTGTATATTGGCGCAACGGGCCGAACTTTAGATTTAGCCACTGATTATTTGCAAATTCTGGTGATTGGCATGCCAGCGGTTATGATCGGTATGATAGGTTCTGGAATAATGCGGGCCTTAGGCGATGCGCGTCGTGCTATGTATGCCACTCTGGTGGGAGGACTGGTGAAT
This sequence comes from Marinomonas shanghaiensis, assembly GCF_003259175.1. Lineage (GTDB taxonomy): Bacteria > Pseudomonadota > Gammaproteobacteria > Pseudomonadales > Marinomonadaceae > Marinomonas > Marinomonas shanghaiensis. The sequence continues at coordinate 4,086 of NZ_QGOK01000017.1, forward strand.
GCGGTGTTGGACCCTATTTTTATTTTTGCTTTTGGATTAGGGGTTCAAGGCGCAGCGATTGCTTCGTTGATTGCACGCTTTTCTATGGTGGCGGTGTCTTATTACGGTGTCGTGCACGTCCATAAGATGCTTGGTGAATTTGATCTGATGGACTTTTTCAAAGATGTGCCAGTCATCTCAATGATCGCAGTCCCTGCTATGCTGACGAATATGTCATCGCCATTAGCAAACGCGATTGTGATGGAGCATACCGCGTCCTTTGGAGACGATGCGGTGGCGGCTGTTGCCATTATTGGGCGGATTATTCCGGTTGTTTTTGGCGGGGTGTTTGCTTTGTCTGGAGCGGTTGGGCCCATCTTGGGGCAGAATTATGGCGCTGGGCGTTTTGACAGGATGCACAGCACCATCAGTAGTGCTGTGGTGTATGCGTTTGGGTATTGTTTGGTATTGTGTTTCGCCTTGTATCAAATACAAGATTGGTTGGTGGTGACTTTTAATGCAACACAAGGCAGTGCTGACATCATTCGGTTCTTTGCGACGTTTGTCTCCTTTAGTTTTTTCTTCCAAAGTTTGTTATTTATTGCGATTGCTGTTTTTAATAACCTAGGTAAACCTTTAACCAGCACCTTATTGAACTTTGGTCGTGCCACATTGGGTACATGGCCATTGATCACTGTTTTCTCCCTTTTTATGGGCGCAGAAGGGATACTTTTTGGGCAAGCTATTGGCTCTGTGATTTTTGGCTGTTTGGGTTTTTGCATGGCGAGAAATTATATTGCTGAGCTGGAAGAAAAAGAAGCTCAAGAAATATTGCCTAGCAACCATCATAGTTATGATGAAATTCTTTGAAAATGCCGTGATTCGTAATGGTGATATGTTAACCTTCTACTGCGTTTACTAGAGTCGGGTGGCCCAAAGTAAAAATTCTTGATTGCCATCCCCGCCTTTAATAGGGCTTTCAATATAACACCTTACGTCAAAGCCAAGCGCACTGACGAACGCTTTCATGTCTTGTTCGAGTTTGTCTACGCGCGGCTTGTTTTTCACAATGCCTCCTTTGCCAATAAATTCCTTTCCTACCTCAAACTGTGGTTTAACCAGAGTAATAAGATGCCCATGTGTCGTGAGCAAACTTGACAGTTGCGGCAAAATTTTAGTTTGAGAGATAAAGGAGACATCCATGACAGCGAGGTCAAAGCCGTTTTCAGGAAAATGTCCCTGTAAGTCTTCAATTGATAAGTGACGCGCATTAATCCCTTCTAAACAGACAATCTTTTGATGGTTACGCAGACGAGGGTCTAACTGGTCATGGCCGACTTCGATACCAACAACTTTTTTTGCGCCGTGTTGAACCGCGCAGTCACTAAAGCCTCCGGTAGATTGGCCGATATCTAGGACGTGGAAGCCATTGATGTTTAATTGAGTATGCCGTAGCGCGCCTTCTAGCTTTAATGCACCGCGAGACACATATTTATCGGCCTCATCCTCGGTAAGGTTAAGCTCGACATCCGAGGCGAGTTTTAAGCTAGGTTTGGTTACTTTTATCCACTGTGAGTTCTGTTTGTACGATATTCGCCCTTCACTGATAAAGGCTTGAGCCTGTGAGCGCGATTTGGCAAGGCCTTGCTCGGTAAGAATTAGGTCGATGCGTAACATAAAAAAAGACTCGATAGTAAGATAACGGTGGTGAATATTAGCAAAAAATACATAATCAAAGTAGATTTAAACCAACAGAAAGGTCTGTTTTAAGACCGTGGATGACTGTCTGAGGAAAAGCCTGTGTTATTAAAAACGCTAATAAATACAAATGAACTGGCCATATTGCTTGGGCAGCCGGATGTAGTGGTTTTAGATTGTCGATTTTATTTGACCGACCACGCTAAAGGTAAGTCTGAATATGATAAGGGCCATATTCCTGGGGCTCTTTTTGTGGATGTACATCATGAGTTGGCCTCAGCAGAAACCGCACAGACTGGTCGACACCCTTTGCCAGATGAAGAGGTTTTCTCGAGGCAGCTGCAAGATTGGGGCATTGATGTCAATTCTCAGGTCGTGGTATACGATGATATGGGAGGAGCAATTGCCGCGCGTGCTTGGTGGATGCTTAGCCAGCAAAATATCCCTGTTCGAGTATTAAATGGTGGTTTTCCGGCTTGGCGTAAGCAAGGTAAAGACATTTCTGTCGTGCCTGGAGTGGCAAAGCCGATATCGAATCAACTTAAGGTATCCTTTCCTTGGGCAATCAGTGAGCAAGCCATTGTTGAAAACCTCGAAACACATCAATTTCAGTTGGTCGATGCACGGGCTGCAGATCGCTTTAATGGCGAAAATGAAACCATCGATCCTGTTGCTGGGCATATTCCCGGTGCCATTAATCGCCCTTTTTTGGATAATTTAGACCCTGAAGGGTATTTTAAACCCGCTGAGCAATTACATGTTGAGTGGCAAGATTGGCTGTCCAATAATGGTGATGGATACGTGTATTACTGTGGATCTGGTGTGACCGCTTGTCATAATGTTTTAGCCCTAAATTATGCAGGAATAGAGGCAAAACAAGTGTATGTAGGATCATGGAGTCAGTGGTCGAAGAGAATGCTAAGAGCATTAACATCGTAATCTTATTTACGTTTGATACACTTAGCCTCAATTAGAGGCTAAGTGGCGTTGTTGCAAGGATGGCGACTATTTCGGCGTGGCACCCGCCATGAAAATTTGCACTTGTTGGTGAGTTTCTCCCCAGATATGTGACTTAATGGCGTGTAAGAAGCGTTCTGCTTCTTTCAAGGTGACAATACCGTCCATTAATTTGATGCCAATGCCTTCTTGGGTGAAGAAAAAGTACCAAGAGTGTTTGTCGATAATGACTTCACCTTCGCCATTATCGTAGCTGATTTGTTGAAAAGGATAGTCGCTGGGAACAAAGCACGCAAGCTCTTGTCCTGCCGCGCCATAGTGTAGATCAGGGATATAGCCTTGACGATCGACCAGTTCAAATTTCATATGGAACTCCTTGTTGTTTTTATGGATATTTGCTTTGGTGTTCTCTATTTACTTACCGACTTTTTGGATGTCATTCAAAAAAAACATGATTTGGCATTTTTAATTATGGTACAAACTGTAAAATAGCGTCTTTTAAGTACAAATTCTATCTTTATAATTAAAGGGTAGGTGCAATGATAATAGCCGTGCCTGAAACAAGCTAGGTTCGCATCTCAAATACTACAATCATCGTCCCTAGGGCGGTTTGGTGAAGGTTGCTAAGCCGTAACTTTCGTTGCATAGCCTAATAATTTAAGGCAAGCGATTGTGTACGAGAATACGACACGAAAAGTCTCTATGGTCGAGTCTATTTTTAAGGATAATTCTAAATTGGTAGGTTTTTTCCGTTTAGTGATGGAGGCTGGATTAGAAAAATTTAGGGCTTCGGCAATTCAGGAAACTATGAAACGTATTAAAGTGAAAGAATAGTCGGTTGTTTATAACCCTTCTCTTTCAGAGAGAGGTTTTTTAATTAAAAAGTAATGAAAATTAGAGAAATATAAAAAATTCTCTTATGTAATTGGTATGAATCGAATGACGGAAGATATCCTTGATGTGAAAAGCAAGGTTTATGCATGTGATTTATGTAGCGTAGATTTTTAAGTAAATATTTTTACTTATACTATTAATCTTATATTTTGGGTTTTGTTATGGCTGTTAGTAGTAAACGTTCTGTTTTTGGCTATTTTTTAATAATTAACATCTTTATATCTATTTTTTTATCTCTACGGTATTTTTCGTTCTTACCAGAGTTTCCGACAGATATATTAGGCGTTTCTTTCATTGTGACGGGCTTAATAGGGCAAATGGCGCTATTGGGGGGAATATTAGGTTTTATTGTTTTTTTCTTCGTTTTCTTGCCTAGAAAAGTATTTTATCTCTTTGTGAGCTTATTTGCATCTGCTGCCTTATTTTTACTGCTGATAGACACCTTTGTTTTTGCTCAATATCGGTTTCATATTAATGAAGTGGTTCTGAAGCTGGTTTTTTCAGGTGATGTGGTCGATTTTTCTATTCTCACTTGGCTGATCGCAATAATTGGATTTTTTGTTATATTGTCTGTTGAATATTTTTTATTGAATTTTCTTACTGCACGTACAGGAAAAATGATCAAAAAAAGATATTTTGTTTCCTTATTTTTTCTATGTATCTTGGCGAGTAATATTATTCACATTTGGGCAGCAGCCAATGCTTATCAGCCTGTTACTATAAGCAAAAGCTATTTGCCGCTCTTTCAGCCTGCTACGGCAAATAGCTTTATGCGTAAGCATGGTTGGATTGATGAAGAAGCATTGGCTCAGCAAAAAGCACTTTCTTTAAAAGTCAGCAGTAATCTTAATTATCCAATAGAAACACTCAGTACTGTTTCTGTAGACAAGCCTGTAAACATTCTATTTTTGGTAATAGACTCGTGGCGTTTTGATACTTTTAATGCGGATAACACACCTAACTTGTGGTCTTATGCCCAAGATGGCGTTGCTTTTTCAAATCATATGTCTACTGGAAATGCCACTCGCACAGGTATTTTTGGCCTTTTCTACGGTCTGCCTGGTACTTATTGGCAGTCAGTATTGTCAAATCAAAAGTCCCCTGTCTTTATGGATAGATTGCAGGAATTGCAATATCAGTTAGGAATTTTTGCCTCTGCCTCTTTGACAGATCCAGAGTTTAATCGAACTGTATTTTCTAAAGTTAATAACTTACGCTTGCGCTCGGAAGGAGACTCTCCAGCCAAAAGGGATGAGAGTTTGACGGAAGATTGGCTACGCTGGTATCAACTCAGAGACAAATCGAAACCGACTTTTTCGTTTCTTTTTTACGATGCTCCACATGGCTATGATTTCCCAAGTGATTTTGATAAAAAATATGAGCCCATGTTGAGTGCCGTTAACTACTTGGCTCTTAATAATGATACTGATCCAACTCTTTTTATGAATCGATATAAGACCAGTGTGCGTTATGTCGATGATTTAGCTAAAAAGGTATTGGATGAGCTAAAAAGAAGTGGTGAAGCAGAAAATACTATTTTGGTTATTACAGGTGATCATGCCCAAGAATTAAATGATAATAAATTGAATTATTGGGGGCATAATAGCAACTTTACAGCGGCACAGATTCATGTTCCTTTTGTTATTGTTGGTCCTGGTTTCTCTTCTAAGAACCCTAGTATTAGTCATACTTTAACCAGTCATGAAGATGTTGTTCCAACATTAATGAAAAATTATCTTGGAGTTAGTAGTCCTGTAGACACTTACTCTGAAGGAATTGATCTATTACACGATAATAGTAGAAGAGACTGGGTACTTTCCTCTAGCTATTCAGGCTATGCCATGATCAGTGATGATAGTATTTTAGAAGTCGGTGCAGGAGGTCAATATAAAATATATGATCTTACTAACCGAGTGAAAAAAGAGGCTGAGCCTAACTATATTTATTTGAAAGAAGCGCTAGAAAGTATCAGCCGTTTTAAAAAATAGTAATAAATTGGATGCTAATAACGGCTGAAGGAATTAACCTTCAGCCGTTATTTTTTGATAAAGAGATGTGTAGCTTTCAGCCATTTTCTTTGGTGTGTAGTTTTCGAGTTGTTTTTTTGCACCTTCTACTAATTTAGCTTGAAGGGGCTTATCATTTGAAAGCCTGATAATGGCAGCTTCTAATGCTGAGCTATCATTTACGGGAACAAGTATTCCTGTTTCATTATCAATAACAATGTCTGGAATGCCGCCGACATTAGAGGCAATAATAGGTACGCCCGCATCCATTACATCTAATAGGGTTGATCCTAAGCCTTCGTTTCGAGAGGGAAAGGCGAATAGGTCAAAGTAGGGCAAATAGTCACCAATCTTTGATTTAAACCCCATCCAACTAACATTTTTCATTTCTTTTGATAAGGATTCGAGTTCATCTTTGTCTGCCCCGTCACCAAAAAAGACAAATTGTAGGTTCGGATGACTTTTTTCCAATAAAGCCGCGGCCTCAATAAGTACTTTTTGTCCTTTGTGTTTGTCAACCAATGCACCCACGTGACCAACAATGGTTTTGCCTGGGAATGCACGTCGGAATCGTTCGCCTTCTTCGGGATTGCTCTCTAAGTGGGCAAGGGTACTCGGAATTTGATAAACCTCCCCCCATTGTTTGTCTCGAATTTGCTTAGCGATAAGCGTTGATATACCGACTAATGCGGACGCATTTCGGTATGTCTTTTGATTTAACCACTTGTCTTTTACGGCGGTGTCCACTCTACGAGTGATGATGTAAGGTGTATTTTTTAAGAGTTTATGGACATAGGCCCAATGTACGGCTTTTGCTTCATGAGCATGAACAATATCGACTTTAGGGGTTGCGTAATGTCCTGAGAGTTGATGATTTGCGATCACGAATGACAAATTATCAACATCAGCTAGCCTGTCTCGTAGAGGCGAATCTTCCCGGCATGCAAGCAGTTGCTTGCTATTAAAGTGCTTTGCAAGTGCTCGAATAAGCAGCTCTGTCTGTCTTTCTCCGCCACGGAAGCCTTTGGCGAGATTGACGTGAAGTACGGTTAACGTTTTGCTCAAGGTATATCGCCTGTTTTATTACCAAATGTTTTTGAAGTCGTCTTGTTGGGTGACGCTGGGATCTCGTTGATATTCAAGTAGCTTTGCGTATTTTAAATAGCTATTTACGGCTGCGCTTAAAGCAACGGTCATTCCATCGACGCCGCCCATAAAGCCTCGCTGAAAAATATACTTGCGGATAAAAGCATTTAGACCATGAGTGAAAGGAGAGAATGCATTAGCTCGTTTGCCTTTTGCATACATTATTTTGGCCGCTCTTCCACTAAAGTTACGGCCTGGTTTAGCAAACAATTCACCAATATTTTTAAAAGAATAATGAATGATGTCCGCATCAATATTTTTTACATTTTTCGTTTGAACACTGGCGTGTTGTTTAACATCTGCAAAGCGGGTTTTGTTTGTATCGTATAAACGGATGCAACGATCAGGATACCAACCGCAGTGTTTTATCCAACGATTACCAATCATGTTTTGTCTGCGAAAAGAATAACCTTCGATGTGAGAGGACTCTAAGTCTAGTTTTAGTATGGCTGCGGTCATTTCTGGTGTTAAGCGCTCATCAGCATCTAAGCTCAATACCCATTGGTTACTGGTATGTTTTAGTGCGACATTTTTTTGTATGCCATCGCCCAAGTAAGGCTGATTTACCACAATAGCCCCTAGACTACGAGCAATTTCGATGGTGTTGTCTGTGCTGCCCGAGTCGACGACAACAATTTCATCGCATACTGTTTGCATGGATGTTATACAGGCTGCGATGTTTTTTTCTTCGTTAAGGGTGATGATATTGCCTGAAATTTTCATGCTTGGCTCTTTAATATATTGACGATATTTCTGAATTATAACCTGCTATACATAGCAAAAATTTTTATAATATATCTAGGCATAGACTACAAAATATGCCCATTTTTAAGCAATACAAGATTCATGGAGAAATCACTGTCCTTATGATCATGTCTGGGGTGAGCTGAGTTTGGCAATTGGTATGACCCAATGGGCACGTTCTTTTAAAACATGGAGAACACTCAAGGTGGAGATTATGAATGGTTTTGTTATTCGTTAGTGGTGGGGTGAATTTTTCGCTGGTTGAGCCATAGATGCCGTGAACTTCTGTTCCTACAGCGGCTGCGATGTGCATCAATCCTGAGTCGTTACTGATGGCTTTTTCGGCCGCCGCGAGGAGATCAATAGCGTCAACGAGTTTCGTTTTACCGCATAGATTATGGGCAAACTCACCCAGCCCCTTGGCTATCGCATCACCATCTTCAGCGTCTTTTGGTCCGCCCAAAACCCATATTTGATAACCTGCGTCGATGGCACTTTTGGCCAGTGCGTGAAAATAGTCAATAGGCCATTGTTTGGAGGGACCAAATTCTGCGCCTGCCATGAGGGCGATGGCTGGTCTATTTGACAGATTATGCTGTTGATAAAGGTTTTTTTGATTCTCTAGGTCAACATTCAAAGCAGGAGGCGGAATATCCAAGGGTGGATAAGCGATCTCTTTGGGTAATCCTAACGACGTAAAGCGTTTAACGGTTTGATTTAAAATATTTTTATCGAGCTTGCGACGCTCATTAAGCAACACAAAACGCTGCTCACCCGTAAAGCCAACACGATGTGGTATCTTAGCAAAAAAAGGAACCAGTGCTGATTTCCATGAGCGAGGCATAACAATAGCCTGATCATACTGTTCAGAACGTAAGGAGTGGCCTAGTGTCCGGCGTGTGCTGATGCCCCATTCACCATGACCTGTTGGTAGAGTAATGGCGTGTCTTACTTCTGGCATGCGAGCTAAAATAGGTGACGACCAGTTAGGGCCTATGACGTCAATAATGGCCTCCTTATCACGCTGTTTTAGGGTAATAAAGAGGCTTTGTGCCATTACCATGTCACCTACCCAGGATGGGCCGACAATTAAATATTTAGCCATGTGTATCGAGCCAACCTAAGTAGTCCTGAACACCTTGTGCTAATCCGCGAAAGTTACCCTTATAACCTGCGTCACGCAGTTTACTGATGTCTGCTTCAGTAAAGCTTTGATAAGCACCTTTCAAGTGTTCAGGGAACGGGATGTATTCAATTTCACCTTTGTTATAATGGGCAATGACGGTTTCAGCGATCGTGCGGAAAGGCTCTGCTTTGCCTGTGCCTAGATTGAAAATTCCAGATTTTTCTGGATTTTCAAGGAACCAAAGTTTGGTGTTGACGAGGTCTTCAACATAAATGAAGTCTCGGCTTTGACCGCCTGCTTCATAGCCATCGTAGGCACCAAATAATTTTGGGTTCTCGCCTGCTAGTACTTGGTTTCGAAGATGGAAAGCAACGCTGGCCATGCTGCCTTTATGCTGCTCTCGAGGCCCATACACGTTGAAATAGCGGAAACCAACGATCTGGCTTTTTGCTTTTGGCAACACAGCACGAATGTATTGATCAAATTGAAATTTGGAATAAGCATACATGTTAAGCGGTTTTTCGTTTTCACGGGATTCTTGGAAAATCGGACCAGAGCCGTAAACCGAAGCCGATGATGCATAAGAAAAGGGGGCGTCATGCTTTAAGCAAAAATCCAAGACCGCTTTTGAATATTGGTAATTTACGTCCATGACATATTTGCCGTTCCATTCGGTGGTCGCTGAGCACGCGCCTTCATGGAACACCGCTATGGGGTTAATGCCCAATGTATCATGCTGGATAGCGTCTAAAAAATCGTACATATCCATGTAATCGGCAATATCAAGATCGGATAAGTTTAGACATTTTTTTCCGTCTGTCAGGTCATCGACGAGAAGGATGTTCTTAATGCCTTTGTTATTTAAGGCTTTGATGATATTGCTGCCAATGAATCCGGCGCCACCAGTGACTATATACATAACTTATGTGTCCTATCGTTGTCTTTGTTAAGTAGGCCTTTACAGCGAGACCCTATACCTAAAAAGAATCTTTTAAATCATTACCCATTTTTGCCCATGCTATCACTTCTGTAAGGCCGAGAAAAATATGATAGCTGCTCGTTCCGGGAAGTGGAAAGTCTTTTGCAGAATTATCGTCATTAAGATATTCATTCCAACGCCCATTTGGCAGTAAATAGAACTCTTGTATAAAGCTTAACGCAGTTTCTACGCGGTGGACTTTTTCTTCTCTACCGATTGGCATAACGGTGATGGCCTTAAGGTATTCGGTGATAGGCCAAATACGTTTTTCTTTATCGATAGGTAAATAGGTATTACCGTCTATTTGATTATATATCCCGCCGTTTTCAGCCAATCCATGCTTTGTTGCTGTCCGCCATAACTCTTGTGCTAAATCTGTGTAGTCAGAATTCGGCAATATTTTATTAGCTTGGTAAAGCAACCACACCCATTCAAAGTGATGGCCAGGTTCGACTTGATGACCCGTTTTTTCGTCCAGCTGCCAGTCAGCGCTGAAGAACTCACGTAAAGTTTTTGTTTCTTTGTGATAAAAATGCTTCATTGCCAGTGAGAGCAGAGAGTGAATGGCTTTTTTGTAATCTTCATCTTGCGTTGTTTGGAATGCGGCAACATAGCCTTCTAATAAGTGCATATGTGGGTTTTGGCGACGAATTTGTGTCTCATCAACGGGATAAGACTCATAAAAGCCCCCCGACTGTGCTTGCATATTATCCAATAAGAAACGGTGCGTTTTTTTCATTAAGGTAAGGGCACGATCATCTTTTGTTACCCTATAGTAGTGGCTAAAAGAGAGTAGCACAAAGGCAAGCGCGTAAGCGTCTGACTGCCTATCTTTGATAGAGAGATCGTCGTTTAATGAAAAAATCCAGCGTTTGTTAACATAGTAGTGCGTGACGATAAAATGAAAAAGAGCGGGCAGCATTGCTTCCCATTCAGGTCTATTTCTGAGCTGGCAGGCGTGACTAAAAGTATAGAGTTGACGGCATTGAGTTAATAAACGAACGCGCCCAACAGCGTTGTTTGTCCAGTTATGCGTCATGCTCTCATAGCTGAACCCTTGTTCTGTATTGATGCCGTGAAGAGACCAATTTTTCAGTAGACCATCGAATACAAAAGATTGGCTGGATAAAAGAGCGGAATTCAGCATTGTGTAAAAGCCTTATTTCGTATGTTTTAGTTATGTCCAACTTGGTGAGGGAGTATGATAAGATGAGTGCCTCTAAAAATCGATTATTATGTGGCTATGAACTCTTCGTATCTAAATTTTAAAGATAAACACATCCTAGTTGTTGGGGATGTCATGTTAGATCGCTACTGGCATGGCGGTACCTCACGCATTTCTCCTGAAGCGCCTGTGCAAGTAGTGAAGGTCTCCAATATTGAAGATCGCCCTGGTGGTGCAGCGAACGTTGCGCTTGGTTTGGCCAAATTGGGGGTGTCTGTCACCTTAGTGGGTGTGGTCGGCCAGGATGAGAATGCTGATATTCTTACTCAGTGTTTAGAAAAAGAGGGAGTAAACTGTCGCTTTATTCGCTCAGAAAACTTGCCAACCATTACGAAATTGCGAGTAATGAGTCGTCACCAACAGCTTATTCGTTTGGATTTTGAAGAGCGTGAAGACAGTCTTTCACAGAATGAAGCATTAGCGAAAGTCGTGAAAGAATGTTTACCTGACTCTGATGCGGTGATTTTTTCCGATTACGCAAAAGGCGCTTTAGCGGATGTGCAAACGCTGATTAAGCTGTCTAATGCCGTGAACGTTCCGAGTTTTGTTGATCCAAAGGGCAATGACTTTTCAATTTATCAAGGCGCGACCTTGGTAAAACCAAATTTGCTTGAATTCGAAATGATTGTTGGTAAATGTCATTCGAGTAAAGAGTTAGAGGCAAAAGCCAAGGCGCTTCGTGAACAATTTGGTTGGAAAGCCTTGTTGGTAACGCGTGGTGAAGAGGGGCTGATTTTGTTCAGTGAAGGTAAGCCTCCTTTTTCATTGGCGACCGCTGCCAAAGAGGTCTTTGATGTGACTGGCGCTGGCGATACTGTGGTCGCTGTGCTGACGGCGGTGTATGTAACAAGTAAGCGTTTTATTGATGCGGTGGAGTACGCCAATCAAGCGGCTGGTTATGTCGTTGGTAAGCTAGGAACCGCTTCCATTAGTGCAGAACGACTGGACGCAATTATGTTTCAGCGCTCGCACAGTACAAATTTTGGTGTGTTGTCTCCAGAAGATTTATTGGCGCAAATAAAGTTGGCGCAAATGAACGGAGAAAGAATTGTGTTTACCAACGGTTGCTTTGATATTCTTCATCCAGGCCATGTTGCCTACATGAAGCAGGCCAAAGCACTTGGTGATCGACTTATTGTGGCGGTTAATACCGATGCCTCGGTGAAGCGTCTTAAAGGGGAGAAGCGCCCCATTAATAACTTGATTCACCGTATGTCAGTACTTGAGGGGGTCGGTGCGATTGATTGGGTGACCTGGTTTGACGAAGATACACCGAAAGAAATTATTGAATTTTTAACGCCTGATGTTTTGGTGAAAGGCGGTGATTACACCATAGAAACCATTGTTGGTGCTGAGCATGTGTTGGCTCATGGTGGTGAGGTGAAAGTGTTAACTTTTGTTGATGGGTATTCCACCACGGCGATTATCGAAAAAGCGAACCTATAAATGCAAGATAAAGAAAACATTGAGACTGAAATACCGCTTCAAAAAGTTCCCGCGTCTAGCGTGCAAATCTATTTTCGTCTATTAGGCTATGTGCGTTCGTCTTGGGTGTATTTGCTGCTTAGCGTCATAGGTTATGTTATTTACGCTGCAATGGAACCTGCCTTAGCGGCTCTTTTAAAGCATATTGTTGACATCGTTTCTGCGGGTAATATTTCCGAGAGTCGACTGTTAATTCCAATGGCAATTTTAGGGGTGTTTATTGCTCGTGGTGTTGGTACCTTTTTAGGCAACTATTTTATGGCCAAGGTCGCCAATAATGTGGTGTTTGATTTGCGGACCCATATGTTTAATAAACTTGTGCTTTTGCCTTCTAGTTATTATCACTCCATCCCTACAGGTCGGCTGCTCGCCAAGTTAACTTACGATACCGAACAGGTTATTGGCTCGATCACTCAGGCAATACGGGTCTTATTGCGTGAAGGTCTAACCGTGGTGGGTTTATTAGGTTATATGATCTACATGAACTGGCGTCTCTCCCTGTTATTCTTGTTGGTCGTGCCCTTAATCGGCTTGGTGGTTTCTTATGCATCTAAACGGTTTCGTAAGCTGAGTACGCGTATTCAAAATGCCATGGGTGGGGTGACAGACGTCGCTTCCGAAGCCATCAAAGGGCATGAAGTGGTGAAAATTTTTGGTGGCAGTGAATACGAGATTGAGCGCTTTCATAAAGCGGCTCATGAAAACCGCCGCTCTCAGTTAAAAATGGAAATGACTAAGTCTCTTAATATTCCGATTGTACAGTTTATTTTGGCTGTCATGATGGCCATTTTGATCTGGTTTGCGTTGAGCCCATCCATTAGTTCTCATATGTCTCCAGGGGATTTCATCGCCTTTTTGACGGCGGCTGGTATGCTCGGTAAGCCGATTCGTCAATTAACGGATGTAAACAGCATTTTGCAAAAGGGTATTGCTGCCTCTTACAGTATTTTTGATTTTCTTGATCTGCCAGAAGAAGTCGATAAAGGACAAGCTACAACGACTGCTTTTAAAGGTCATATTGAATGGCGTGATATGTCATTTAAATACCCCGGTGCGGAGAAGCAAACGCTGACCAATATCAATTTGTCTTTGCCAGCAGGCAAGACCTTGGCATTAGTAGGACGTTCGGGTAGTGGTAAGTCGACCATAGCAAATCTGATTGCTCGTTTTTATGATGTTGATGATGGATTGTTAAGCATAGATGGTGTGGCGATCAATGATTATAAGCTAACCGAATTGCGTTCTAATATTGCTTTGGTCAATCAGCAGGTTGTGCTTTTTAATGGCACCATTCGAGAGAATATCGCTTATGGTTCCTTGCGTGATACCGCGATAGAGAATGTGGTCGAAGCAGCGAAAGCGGCCAACGCATGGGACTTTATTCAAGAATTAGATCATGGCTTGGATACTATGGTTGGCGAGAATGGCGTGTTGTTATCGGGTGGTCAGCGTCAGCGTATTGCGATTGCGAGAGCCATATTAAAAAATGCGCCAATTTTGATTTTAGATGAAGCCACTTCGGCACTGGATACGGAGTCCGAGCGGGCTATTCAGGCGGCGTTGGATGGGTTGATGGCGAATCGCACTACCATTGCTATTGCTCATCGGTTATCCACCATTGAGAACGCGGATATTATTGCCGTTGTGGATCATGGTGAAATCATAGAGCAAGGTTCACACAGCGAATTGTTAGCGAAGAATGGTGCGTATGCACAACTTCATAATCAGCAATTTAGTGAGATACCTCTGTAGTTATGTGGTTATATCGAGCGGTACTCTTATTATTGACGCCTATTGTCTTGTTAAAAATTCGACAGTTCAAAAAAAATTATACAGCTTACCGTGCCAAAGAGGCGTTTGGTTTTTGGCCTTCAGTAGAAGCCGATTTATGGATTCATTGCGCGTCGGTTGGAGAAGTGCTGGCTGTTCGGCCATTGGTGCTGCAATGGCGTGAAAAATTTCCTACTCGTCGTCTTTTGATGACGACAATGACGCCAACAGGGGCGGAGCAAGTGGCTAAGGCGTTCCCATTCGCTGAGCACCGTTATTTGCCGATGGATTGGCGTTGCAGTGTGAAAAGAGCCTTGAAGCAATTAACTTGTAAGCATTTACTGGTTGTTGAAACGGAGCTTTGGCCTAATTTATTACAACAGGCAAAACGACAGGGGTTGCGTGTTGAAGTGGTTAACGCACGCTTGAGTGAGCGATCTTTCTTGCGATATCAAAAGTTTTCGCTGGTGTCTCGTCCTTTGTTTGCTTTGCCAGATTGCTTTTTGGCTCATGCTCAAGCGGATGCGGAGCGCTTTGACGCTCTGGGTGCAAAAAAAGTGTTGGTGACAGGCAGTATTAAATTTGATCTTGCTGTGTCAGCTGAGGTATTCCAAGCAAATTGGCGTCGCCAGCTTGGTTCTCGCTTTGTTTGGGTCGGTGGAAGTACTCATCAGGGTGAGGATGAAATGTTATTACGCGCTCACAAGGCGCTTTTACAGAAACAGTCTAATGCTTTGTTGTTGCTTGTTCCTCGTCATCCTGAACGCTTTGAGGCTGTGTATGCTCTGGCTAAGCAGTCATTTGATCGGGTGGCACTTCGCAGTCAAATTCCGCTTGCGCAATGGTCTGATTTTGATGTGGTCATTGGTGACTCCATGGGGGAGCTAATGTATTACTATCAGGCATCGGACATGGCTTTTGTCGGCGGCAGTTTGATTAAACGAGGAGGGCATAATCCTATTGAGCCAGCTTTGCTGGGTAAAACCATTTTGGTTGGTCCTTACACCTTTAACTTTGCTGATATTACCGATCAGCTATTGCAAGTGAATGGTGCGGTTCGTTGCCAAGATGCGGAGCAGCTTGAAAGTGTTGTGCTGGATCTTGCTGGCCAAGCTTCCCAACGTTACCGATTGGGACAAACGGCCTTGCGTTTTGCTGAAAAAAACCAAGGAGCGGTCACTCGTGTGTTGACGGAAATAGACTTCCGTTGAATGACTCTTTACAATAAGCGTTCAATATCTCATGGGGTGCTTTAGCATTTAATACGTGCTAGAGCTGAGAAGCGGTTTTATCGCTAACCCACCGAACCTGATCCAGATTATGCTGGCGTAGGAATCGAGATAGCAAGTTACACTGCCGATATTTATGGGTAGCACAACCGTATCACTTGCCATTTCCCCTGTACGCCGCTCACTTATTTTAGGAGCGACACCTTGAAGACATCTTCGTTAAATACTCTTTTCACTGCAGCCGTTGTCAGTTTTGGCGTGACTTTTTCGCCTTTGATGTTTGCTAAAGACACTCTCAATATATATACCTATGATTCGTTCGCGTCGGACTGGGGGCCGGGTCCTAAAATAAAAGCCAATTTTGAGAAAGAGTGTGCATGCGAAGTTAATTTTGTCGCGTTGGACTCTTCTGTTGGTATTTTGTCTCGTGCTCAGCTAGAAGGTAAATCGTCTCAGGCGGATGTGTTGCTAGGGTTGGATCTTAATTTAATGGTGGCGGCTGAGAAAACCGGGCTATTGGCGGAGCATTCTGTTGATACCTCTCATGTCACGGTTTCTGGTGGTTGGTCGGATCGTTTTTTTGTCCCCTTTGATCACGGGCATTTTGCGTTTATTTATAACGCTGAAACGCTTCAAACTCCACCCACTAGCTTAAAAGATGTGGTTGATAATCAGAGCTTGCGCGTGATCTATCAGGATCCAAGAACCAGTACACCAGGACTCGGATTGTTGTTATGGATGAAATCGGTTTATGGTGACGAGGCGGCAGATGCATGGCAGCGTTTGGCACGTCATACTGTGACCGTCACGAAAAGCTGGTCGGATGCCTACAGTATGTTTTTGAAAGGTGAGGCGGATGTGGTGTTAAGTTATACTACCTCACCTGCTTACCACATAGTTGCTGAAGGTGAAACTAAGTATCAGGCAGCGATGGCAAGTGAAGGGCATTATCCGCAAATTGAAGTGGCTGCGATGATGAAGAATGCGCCTCATCCAGAATTAGCAAAGCAGTTTATGGCGTTTATTTTACAGCCTGGCTTTCAGTCGACTGTTGCGACAGGAAATTGGATGTTACCAGTGATTGCTTTAGATGAAGCCTTGCCAGCGGCCTTTGACAGTGCTTTGCAACCCAGTAAAAATCTAGTGTTGCCAGCAGAAGAGGTTGCTGATGATCGTCGCGCTTGGGTGGATGAGTGGCTGAATGCCACAACTCGATAATAGGCGTTAGCTTGTTGTCTTTTCGAGCGATTAAAACGTTATTGCCAGCACTTTTGGGTGTTGGCTTTTTCCTTTTGATGGGGGCGGCCAGTTTGTCGGCTCTGTTTCGGTATAGTGAACCACATTCATGGTTTGGCTTTCTTCAGCAGCCTTATCTTTGGCGTGTGGTGCGCTTTTCTTTATGGCAGGCTTTGTTAAGCAGTGGATTAAGTTTGTTGTTAGCGATTCCGGTTGCTTCCTGTCTCATTCATCGTCAGTTTTATGGACGTGCAGCGTTACTGCAATTGTTTTCTGTGTCTATGGTTGTGCCAACGATTGTGGCCATTTTAGGATTGGTTGTGGTATATGGTCGTGCAGGGTGGTTTAACCAATTGTTTGGGGTGCAAGTTCCTTTATACGGTTTAACGGGTATTTTATTGGCCCATGTTTTTTTTAATATGCCCTTGGCTGTGCGTCTCTTATTGCAAGGATACGATTTGATTCCCTCAGGTCAATGGCGGCAAGCTTCACAGTTGGGCTTTTCTCGCTTGGCGGCCTTTCGCTGGATCGAATGGCATTATATGAAAAAAGTTCTGCCTGGCGCTTTTGTGTTGATTTTTATGTTGTGTTTTTCCAGCTTTGCTGTGGTATTGAGCTTGGGGGGAGGGCCAAAGTTTAGTACGTTGGAAGTAGCTATTTATCAGGCACTTAGGTTTGATTTTGATCTTAATAAAGCCAGCTTTCTGGCTCTGTTGCAAGTGTTTATATGCACGTTTTTTGCTGCCATTGTGTATCGAATAGCCCCTGTGAATCGCCAAGATGTGAGCGTTTTGCGGGCAACAAGCTATTTACTCAAAGATTCTCTCTGGGCGAGATTCGTGGATTTTGTGGCGTTAGGATGTGCTTTTGTATTGGTGATTCCGCCTTTTCTAGCGATTTTTGAGCCGATTTTTTCCCCTCTTTTTTTGGACACCTTACTGTCACCAGCTCTTTGGCGAGCAGTATTGGTTTCTTTGCAAATTGCTATTCCTGCTGCCTTGATCAGTTTATTGCTTGGCGTGTGTTTTAGTGTGTTAGCGCGTTTTTGTGTGGCGCGTCGCTATGTGGCAAGTTTGCCAAATAAAATTGAGCATCTGGGGAATATGATTTTAATGGTGCCTGGCTTGGTGATAGCCACAGGGTTGTTTTTGACCTTACGAGAGGTAGGATGGGGGCTTGAGTCGAGCTATTGGGTCGTGGTGTGGGTGAATGCGGTAATGGCGTTGCCATTTGTGCTGCGTGCCTTAATGCCAGTTATGTACCAGCAAGAAAGACGTTTTCGAAATGTGTACCTTAGTTTGGGGGTTCAGGCGTGGTCTCGTTGGCAACTGGAGTGGCCTTTAATTCGCAAGGGGGTGGCGCAAGCATTTGGTTATGCATTGTTGCTTTCTTTAGGTGATATGGGCGTTATTGCTTTGTTTGGTAGTCAAGGTTTGGTGTCTCTGCCATTGTATTTGTTCCAATTAATAGGTGCCTATCGCCTAGAAGAAGGCTCTTGTGTGGCGGTTGTGTTGATAACGCTTTGCTTGTTGTTATTCTACTGTGCAACGCGTTTTATCGGAGGTAGGTCGCTTGCTGAGCATTAATCTTTTGTATGATTGGGAACGTTTTCATGCACATTATTGCGTGAATATTGAGCCCGGTATGACCACTTTGTTGGGTGCCAGTGGCGAAGGAAAAAGTACGCTTTTGCATCTGTTAGGTGGTTTCTTAGAAGGGCGTGGGGGGCTTTTTTTCAATGAGAAGTCGTTGCTTTCATTGCCCGCCTACGAAAGACCGATATCGACCTTGTTTCAAAGTGATAATTTATTCCCACAATTAACCGTTTGGCAAAATGTGGCAATAGGTTTATCACCTTCTCTTTCTTTAAGTAGTGAGCAAAAAATCAGAGTTCAATGGGCGCTTGAAAAAACTCAATTAGTTGATAAAGCAAAGCGTTTTCCACAGGCGTTGTCTGGTGGACAAGCACAACGAGTCGCTATTGCGCGGGCGCTTGTGCGGAAAAAACCTATCTTGTTATTGGATGAGCCTTTTAGTGCTTTGGACCCCTCTTTGCGAGAAGAAATGCTGCATCTGGTTAATGAGGTAACAATGGAGTTTGGCTTAACGACTCTATTAGTATCCCATTTGCCCTATGAGGCTAGTCTGGTGGGTGGGCGAGTAATCTTGATTGAGCAGGGGCGAATAGCGGCCCATGAGCCAGTGTCTGTGCTTTCTCAGCTAGACCCTCATCCGTTATTTTTAAACTACCTTGGTTTGTCCAGGGTGGGAGCGTAAGTGCTTTAATAACCAATCAATTTGCTCATTTTTCAATCTATATCGATGTTTTATGGCGAAAATTACAGCTCAATTTTGAATACATCTATTGCGTATTAGTTAAGTTCTCATCTTTCTGTCTATTTTATGAGCAATAATGTTGGGCCTCACCGCTCGGAAAACGTTCACGCTCTCGCCCTGTTGGTATACTCAACAAAGAATTTAGTGAACTTATTTGGCTAAATTCTGATAGGTTACATTTTCTAAAAAATAGTTTTTCAGTCAGGTATAATGTAGGTGTTTCTTTTTTTTAAAAAAACTGTATATAATTAGTGGATTGATTACTGTGTTTTTATGATGTCTTTTACCTTTACTTTTAAAATTGAAAAGATTTTTATATTGACTCGATTTTTATTTTAAAATATGCATGATTTTGGAGGAGATATGATATCTAGGATTATTAAGAAAATCAAACAAAGGAAAATTATTTTTCGTAATATGAGGGATATTCAGTCTCATATTAAAACTGAGGTGAGGATTGAATATCTTCAGAATATGGCTCTCAACTCAGATAGAAAATTAATTGCTGACGAATGTAAGCTTGATAATCAAACAATTGTTAGTTTGACAACGTTTTCAAAGAAAATCCATGAAGTGCACCTGGTTATAGAGTCAATTGCTCAGCAATCAGTTAGACCTGATAGAGTAATTCTTTGGCTAGATGAAAACGAGTTTTCAAGTGAAAATATTCCAAGATTACTTTTAAATCAAGTTGACAGGGGGCTTGAAATAAAGTTTTGTCCTAATTACAAGTCTTATAAGAAAATAATTCCTGCATTAAAACTTTATCCGGATGCATATATTATAACTATGGATGATGATGTTTTATATTCCAATAATACAATAGATATTCTAATAAGAGAGCAGAAAGCATTTCCGGGTGAAATAATTGGACATAGAGGGCATCGAATAAAATTTAATGAAGACCATACTCCTAAACTATATAAGGAGTGGGATTATGATATTTTAGATGAAGTTAGCTCGCATGATGTAATGTTAACAGGTTGTGGAGGGATAATTTATCCACCAAATTCGTTGCACTCTGATGCGGTAAATGTTGATTTATTTCAGTATTTGAGTCCGACTGCAGATGATTTATGGCTTAAAATAATGGCAATAAAAAATGATACACTATGTAAAAAAACCTCGTATTCTGATGGTGGTTTGGCTCTAAAGAGAAATAGAGATATAGGTCTTGCAAGTTTTAATGTAAAGAAAGGTGGTAATGATTCTCAATTTGAAAAATTAATAGATTACTATAATATTAGATTCCGTTAAGTATTTAAAATAGCTAATGTGATATTCATAAAATTGAAAATGAATTTATTGGTGTTAGATTTTTTTTATATAGAGCGACGTACCATTGGACGATCATGAGTTATTGAAAAAAGGCATTGTGATGACAATGGCTTACGCATTTATTATGTCGATTACTGCGTTGGCAGCCAAGCAGGCGCAAACCATGATTGCGGTATCAGCCTTGGTTTTCTGGCAAAGTTTATTCTGTGCCTTAATACTTCTGCCTCAAATGCGTGGACGCTGGCAAAAACGGCCCTTTTCTGTGTGGAAAATTCATTTTTTGCGCAGTTTTGGTGGTTTTGTTGGTTTTCTTTTTTATTATTGGGCGCTGAATCATATTCCTCTGGTGGAGGCGTCTTTACTTCGAGCTTGCGCGCCATTGTGTGTGCCTTTTGTGGTGCTAGTGCTTCATAGGATCAGGATTCCAAAGGCTCGTTGGCTGCCGCTTATCATCGGTTTTATTGGTGTGGCATTTGTTATTCAGCCTACGCCGGAGCATTTAAATCCTTGGCACCTGGTTGGTTTTGTTTCTGCGATTGGCTTGGCATTGTCTATGGTGACAACGCGTATGTTGTCTCAGCAGGTGTCTGGTCAGGAAACGTTATTTGTGTATTTTTTTGTGTCGACGCTGTTGTCGTTGCCTTTGCTGTGGATTCAAGGGGAGTCATTGATTTTGCCCCTAGAGGTATGGCCCTTGGTGGCGATTGTAACGATCACCTTGTATGTTGGTATGTATCTTTATAATTTGGCTTATACCTATGCACCGGCCAGTATTGTCTCACCTGTAAGTTATGTGGGGGTCGTGTTTAGTGGTTTTTGGGGGTGGGCTATTTGGGGGCATGTGCCGGACGTTTATGCCATTCTGGGGATGCTGTTTATTTTTTCCAGCATATTGATCAGTACCAGAATGGCGCGAAATAGAGGTTAGGTTGTTTTTTGCTGTTTCTTATTTAGTACGGTGGCTACAAAGATTCCTGAGAAGATTAACAAGATCCCGACATAGTGAAAGCTTAGCAGGATCTCATCTAAAAAAAGCACGGACAGGCCAATACTAAAAACGGGCAGTAAATGAATAAAGTGTCCTGCGGTAGCGGCGCCTAA
The DNA here is from genome assembly GCF_003259175.1 of Marinomonas shanghaiensis. Classification (GTDB taxonomy): domain Bacteria; phylum Pseudomonadota; class Gammaproteobacteria; order Pseudomonadales; family Marinomonadaceae; genus Marinomonas; species Marinomonas shanghaiensis. Next base: position 25,276 of record NZ_QGOK01000017.1, read on the forward strand.
TTTTTGTACTCCGGTATTCCAGCACAGGAATGCGCCGATGGATGCAAACAATCCCATATAAAGAATGGCGGCCCAATTACTGAGACTAAAATCAGCAAGAGTACTGTCTGAGAAAAGAAAAAACAGCGGTGCTTGAAAGGCAGTACCAATGAGTGCCGTGCAAGCAAAGAAACCGATTAGAGACATGCCTTGTGGTCGTTTAATGATTAGTACTGAATAAATAGCCCAGCTAATGGCTGCAGTAATAATCCATAAATCGCCTTGTGAGAAGCTGAGGTGTAAAAAAGTATCAAGACTGCCGCGGCTGACAATGGTGATGGCGCCAAGCGTGGAAATTAAGATGCCAGTGTTTTGCAGCCAAGAGGTTTTGCTGCCTAATAGTATGCGAGCGGTGATTAAAATCATCACGGGCATAATGGAGTTGAGCAGCACGGCATTAGTGACCGTGGTTGAAGTGAGCCCTATGTACAAAAATAAATTATAATTACAGATACCAAGCCAGCCGAATAATACTAATAAAGGCCAATTTTTAGCGATGATGTGACGCTCTGACCAGAGCTTGTGGTAAGCGAACGGCAGAATGATCAGGCAAGCAAGGGCCCAACGTAAAAACGAGATCGAGAAAGGGTCTATGCCACTTGAGACCGTTATTCGCCCTAAAATGTAGTTACCTGACCAGAAGAAAATCGGCAAAAGTAAATAAACGAACGCTGGCATGCAAAGTCCTATGTTGAGTGTTTGGTTTTTTTTGAGATGTTTTGTACGAACAGTCCGATGAGGATGCAAGCTAAACCTATTAGAGTAGAGCGTAAAATAGGTTCTCCGGCAAATTGCGATAGCCAAATAATAGACAGCAGGGGGGATAGAAAAATCAGATTTGCCACTTGGCTGGCGTTGTTTGTCAATTTCATGGCTTTATTCCACAGAACAAAACTTAACCCCATTTCAAATAAGCCAATATAAATGGCGCCCCATAAACCATCTTGGTCCCAATGCGTTAATTCTCCTGTCAGGCCTGCATAGAGAATAATAATGGGTAAGGCAAATGTGAAGTTCAGTGTTAGGCCAATGAGGCTAGGGCGCTTATCTTTGGTGTTTAGTAGCCAATAAAGGGCCCAAATGATGGTACTAATAAGTGCAAAGGCGACACCAGAAACATTAGAAAACTCTAATGAGGTAATCTGCCCGCGAGTTGAAATGTATAAGACGCCAAAATAGCAGGCTCCAGCGGCAATATAATCCGCGACTTTTAAGCGTTGCTTGAGAATAGGGACAGCCATAAAGCTCAGCATGATGGCCCAGGTGTAGTTGATGGCTTGTGCTTCTTGGGCCGGCAGTGTGTCATAGGCTTGCAATAATATGAGGTAATAAAGAAAAGGGTTAATAGCACCAAAAAGTAAAGAGGACTTCCATGATTCTCTTGCCAATTGTAAGAGGGATTTTATTTCACCTTTATAGATAACGAGACCGATTAAAAAGATCAGCGACACAATATTGGCGACAAGTAGCAGTTGTGTTGGTGAGAAATGCCTAAGGGATAATGAGAAAGCGGTGGCAACCGTTGACCAAAGTAACACGGCCCCAAGCCCAAATAACATGGCTTGAGAGTTGTTGGATAGTTTGCTCATTAGGTTTGTTCCAAAAGCCTTCGTGCGTGTTGTTAAGGTAAATTTAGATAGTGATTGTCCATGTTTTTGGCTTTAAAACGATACACTCACACCGGCCAACAAAGAGGTAATGCTGTTGTCTTCGATAATAGGGCTTTTTAAGATTTTGTCATCAAATTGTGTATGGCTGATACCAAGCAACAGATTGACATTGTCGGACAGTGAATAGACGCCTCTGACGCCATATCGAATGGAAGAAACGGCCTCTGTATCATAGGCATTTATTGCACCACCAGTTCTATTAGACTCTGCCTGAGATACGCCAAATAAATGATTGCTCATTTTGCTGTCCATATAGCGATAAGCAATGGAGGGTATTACTCTCCAGGAACCAAGAGGAATAGGGTAACCAGCGGATATTTGAGCATAGTATCCGTCGTGCTCACCACTCACGTCCTGTGCCACCTTTGTGGTAACTGGTCCTAGCTGATAGGACGCAAATGCCATGATGCTGGCGTCGCGATCATCAAGTTGTCTAATATTGGCATTGTCTGAGTCATCGGGATCGAATCCTGTGCTTTCGTAAGAAAGACCAATCGCTATATTTTGAGGGGATTGCTTAGGAAAAAAACGATAACCTACTTCTGGTAAACGCAAAAAAAAGTGATCTGACTCATAGCTTAGGTTTGGCAAAAAAGTAGACTCGGAGTCCGTGTCTTTATAGAGAGACTCTGACTTGACCACAATGATGCCCAAATTGGTTTCGGCTTGGGCAATGGCTGAGGTTGTCAATAGTAGAGCTAAATAGGCTTTCTTCATGATATCCATGTCCGTCAACAGAGGTAAGTCGAGAAATTAAGTACAAACAAAAATCAAATTGATTCTAGGGTCTTTGATTAGGGCTGTAAAACCTTTTCTTGGTGTGCATTTTTTTTGCTTTTTTTGCCTGAGTGAGGCCTGAGTGAGGAGAGTAACGCTGCCTTTTATTATGGGTTTTATGGGTTGGGGTGTTGATTTCGTTTACTTATCGTCCATTCGTGCTATATAATGCGCGTCCCTGTAAATCAATACTCCTTGTCTCACAGCTTTATCACAGGGGAAGCAAGCGTGGAGACTAAGAACCCATAAGGAGCTTAAATGCGTCATTATGAAATCGTCTTTCTGGTTCACCCAGATCAAAGCGAGCAAGTACCAGCAATGGTAGAGCGTTACACTAACCTAATCAAAGAAGATGGTGGCCAAGTTCACCGTTTTGAAGATTGGGGTCGTCGTCAACTTGCTTACCCAATTAACAAAATTCACAAAGCACACTATGTTCTTATGAACATTGAGTGTTCTGACAGTGTTTTGTCTGAATTAAACGACACGTTCCGTTACAACGATGCCATCATCCGTAATTTGGTGATTCGTCGTAAAGATGCGGTAACTGACGTATCTCCTATTAAAGCTTCTGAAGGTCGTGAAGATCGTCGTTCTGCTCCTCAACGTGAAGAGCGTCACCACGACAATTCTGACGAAGTATCTGAAGAATCTGAAGATTAATCTATTTTTATTAGGAGACACTCATGGCTCGTTTTTTCCGTCGTCGTAAGTTCTGCCGTTTTACAGCAGAAGGCGTTAAAGAGATCGATTACAAAGATCTAGACACACTGAAAGGTTACATCACTGAAACTGGTAAAATCGTTCCTAGCCGTATTACTGGCACTAAGGCTCGTTACCAGCGTCAGCTAGCGACTGCCATCAAACGCGCTCGCTACATTGCTTTGCTTCCTTACACTGACAGCCATTTCAATTAATAGGCTGAAAGAAGTGCTTTTATGAGTGGTTTAGCGAAATGGGTAATGAAAAAACGTCTTAATGCCATTATTGGTGTGATGGCGTTTGGTCTGATCCCTATGATGTTTTGGCTGGCCGCTGCAATCTTAGGATTGGTGGTGCTTCGTAAAGGTGTAAAAGAAGGAATACCTGTATTAGCTTGGGGATGTTTGCCAGCCTTTGTGCTGTGGATATACCAAGGTGATGCAACGGCACTTCTGGTGTTGGTTGATGTGATGTTGTTGAGCTATTTGCTTAGGTCAACAATGTCATGGAGTTGGGTGTTATTAGCTGGCAGCTTTTTGGCGGTCGTTAGCACTTTACTGCAACCTCTTTTGATGGCTGATGTTTTGAACTTAGCGGTAGCGTTGGTTCAAAAAGTATTGGTATCAGAAGGTGTTGAAGTTCCTGATAAAGACTTGATCTTTCACCAAGCGGTGATGGCTGTGTCCATTTTTCAAGTGGTGATTGCTGTTATTGCGCTGTTTTTGGCAAGAAAGTGGCAAGCAGGGCTCTATAATCCGGGCGGTTTACGCACGGAGTTTCATCAATTAAGGTTGCCGGTTGCGTTTAGTTTGGTGTTAGGTGGAATGATTCTTGTGGGGGAATCCTTAGGTGGATCCTTTACTATTCTATCTCAAGCCGCTATTCCTGCCTTAGTTTTGCCGGGGCTTGCTCTAGTGCATGGTATTTTAGCAAAAAAAGAAATTGGGGTTGTTGGACTGATCGCATTTTATCTTGTGGGATTTTTCGTTTTGAATGTGTATTTCGCTAATGTGTTAGTGGCACTTTGTGTGATTGACAGTTTTGTGAAGATACGTTCTCGAATCCAGGGTAAGGCGTCCAACTCAAGTGATAGCTAATGATTAATTAGAGGTGATCGAGATGGAAGTTATTCTACTCGACAAAGTAAACAAGCTAGGCGGTATTGGTGACGTTGCAGTTGTTAAACCAGGCTATGCTCGTAACTTTTTGATTCCGAACAAAAAAGCTGTAATGGCGACTAAAGCTAACTTGGCTAGCTTTGAAGAGCGTCGTGTTGAACTTGAAGCACAAGCTGCAGAGCGTAAAGCGGCTGCTGAAGCGCGTGCTCAATTGCTAGAAGGTAAAACTTTCACTATCGCTGCAAATGCTGGTGATGAAGGCAAGCTTTTTGGTTCAATCGGTACTCGTGACATCGCTGATGCTATTTCTACGCAAGTAGCGGTAGAGAAAGCTGAAATCCGTCTTCCAGAAGGCGCGATTCGTCACACAGGTTCTTTCGAAGTAGACGTTCAACTTCACGCTGAAGTGATTGTAACGGTTACTTTGTCTGTAATCGCTGAGTAATTTGTTTCGACAAATTGCTTAAGAGAGATGCGAATCTTTCTTAAATAAGAGAAGGGTGTCTTGCTATTGCAAGATGCCCTTTTTTTATTAGCGTGATAAGCTAATCTTTCTGTTTTTTTGTCTCTGTATGGGTGTTTTGCGTGCAACTAAATGATTCTGAAGTCGCTTCTATTAAATTACCGCCATATTCTATTGAAGCTGAGCGTTCAGTTGTCGGTGGTCTGATGCTCGATCCTCAGGCTTGGGAAAGAGTGTCTGAGCTGGTAATTGCGGATGATTTTTATCGTCCAGAGCACAAATTGATTTTTACGGTGATTGCACGTTTGGCCGATGAGTCTGAGCCAATTGACGTGGTGACTATTGGTGAGCGGCTGGATAAGCGCGGGGATCTCGAGTCGATCGGTGGGATGGCTTATCTTATCGAGGTCGCGGAAGCGACACCCAGCGCATCAAATATTGCCGCTTATGCGGATATCGTGCGAGAGCGCTCTATTTTACGTCGCCTTATTTCCACGACGAATGAAATTTCTGCGCGAGCTTTTCATCCAGAAGGTATGACAGCAGCAGAAGTGCTGGACGAAGCTGAGCGAAAAATATTTCAAATCGCAGAGGGCGGTGAGAAAAAAGGTGGGCCACGAATTGCCGCGGACATTCTGAGCGCCACCGTCGATAAAATTGATGAGTTGTATCATCAGGAAGGTGCGATTACGGGGTTGAGTACTGGGTTTACGGACCTAGATGCCATGACTGCGGGTATGCAGCCATCAGACTTGATTATCGTGGCCGGTCGTCCGTCTATGGGTAAGACAACCTTTGCGATGAACTTGGTGGAAAATGCCACCATGATCAGTGAAAAACCCGTTATCGTATTCAGTCTGGAGATGCCTGCAGAAGCATTGATGATGCGTATGTTGTCTTCTCTTGGTCGAATTGATCAAACACGCATGCGTTCTGGGCAACTGGTTCAAGAAGATTGGGATAAATTAATGTCTGCGGTGAAAATGCTCAAAGACCGTAAGCTATTTATTGATGACACGGGTGGTATCAGTCCTACCGAGATGCGCTCTCGTGTGCGTCGTATTGCTCGTGAGCACGGTGGTGTTGCTATGATCATGGTCGATTACCTTCAATTAATGCAAATTCCTGGTTTTACAGAAGGTCGTACCAATGAAATATCGGAAATTTCTCGATCCCTCAAGGCGATTGCTAAAGAGATGGAATGCCCTATGGTGGCGCTCTCTCAGCTTAACCGTAGTTTGGAGAATAGGCCAAACAAGCGTCCAGTGAACTCAGATCTACGTGAATCGGGTGCGATTGAGCAGGATGCGGACGTTATTTCTTTTGTTTATCGTGATGAGGTTTATCATGAAGACACGCCCCACAAAGGTATTGCTGAGATTATCATTGGTAAGCAGCGTAATGGTCCGATTGGTACTTGTCGTCTAGCGTTTGTCGGTAAATATACTCGCTTTGAGGATTTGGCGCCGGATGCTTATCGAGATTTTGATGACGAGTAAGCCTTTATTAGTGTATTTTTACATCATGCTTTAAAACAAACCACCATACGGGTGGCAAAAATAATTACTATAAGATCGAGATGTGTTTATGCGAAAAATGCCAGTAACAAATAAAGAAAATGATTTTCCTGAAAGCTATGTCTTAGTTTCTAGTACCGATGTGAAAGGACGCATTACGTTTGTTAATGATGTTTTCTGTGAAATTGCAGGTTATGAGCGTGACGCTCTGATTGGTAAGGCTCATAACATCATTCGTCATCCTGATGTCCCGGCGGCGGTTTTTGCTGATATGTGGGCCAATCTTAAGCAAGGCAAAAGCTGGATGGGGTTGGTGAAAAACCGTTGTGAAAATGGTGATCATTATTGGGTGAGTGCTCACGTAAGTCCGTTGCTGGATGGTAGTAAAGTGGTGGGGTATGAGTCTGTGCGTCGCAAAGCAACGCGTGATGAAATTCAGCACGCACAGTCCGTGTATGATCGTATTAATGCTGGAAAGGGGTTGGTTCCAGTTGGAGTTAAAGTTGCCTCATACTTGAGTAATGTGTCCTGGCCGGTGATGCTTTGCTTTCTTTTGTTGGCGTTGGTTGGGTTGTTGTCAAACCACTTAGCTTTACAAGTGTCAGCGCCGGTTCTTGCTTTGTTAGGGCTCATTTTAACGTATTATCAAAGTCAGTCACTAAACGCAGTGGTGTCTGGTTTGTCGGCTGAAGCTCGGAATCCCATTGGTCAATATTTATACTGCAAGACGGTGGGTGCTAAAGCAGCGGTTAAGTTTGCAAAAATTCATCAAGAAGCCGCTGGCAATACTTTCAGATACCGTTTAAAAGAAGGTGCTCAGCAGCTTCGCTTGAGAGCGTCTGAAGCCAAGAGTAGTGTGACCGCTAACCTGAGTAATTTTAATAAGCAGCGCGATACTTTTCAGGGGGTCGTGGCGGCCAGTTCGCAGCTTCTATCGAGCGTGACGCACGTAGCGGAACATGTGCATGTTGCTGTTGAGGCGACAGAGTCTGTGGGTGAGTTGTCCCGTCAGAGTCGTTTGCTTGCTCAGCAAACAGGTGAAACCATGCGACAGGTGTATCAAGATATTTCTGAAGCAAAAAAAGTTGTCGCTATTTTGGCAGAGCGCAGTGACAGCATCAATGAGGTGGTGAATTCCATTAGTGGTATTGCAGAACAAACCAACTTGCTTGCTTTAAACGCCGCAATTGAGTCCGCGCGAGCGGGTGAGGCAGGGCGTGGTTTTGCTGTGGTGGCTGACGAAGTTCGTGCATTGGCTATTCGTACTCAGAATGCCACGCAGAGCATTAATAGTATGACAGAAGAATTAAAGAAGAATACCTTAGATGTTACCAATACGATAGACAAAGGCACTGCGGTTGCTCAGCAAGGGGTTGATAGTGTCAACGACGTGGCTCAAAAAATGAACGACATAGAAGCGGCTATTCGACGTGTCGTAGAAATGACTGCTCAGATTAATGTTTCTTCTGAAGAGCAAGCCAGTGTTGCACGTGATCTAAATGATAAAATGCAAGAAGTGGACGCGTTGAGTATCAATAGTATTGAACGTGCTGGAAATATTGTGACAAACATCAGCCACATTGAAGAAGAGGCTTATGAGCAAGGCAATCTTGCAGAGCGTATGAAGCAGTAATATGTCAGGTTTGTCGTAGGTCGTGCTTTAGCGCGTCAAGGGTTAGGCTTTTGACCGTCTAAAGACCGACCTACAATTCATTATTCAACCTTCTGATCTGGTGGGTTAACAAGGCTCTTCACTTACTACTTGGTAGATGGCCTTAGCCAATGCTTGCACCTGTTGTTGGCTAATAACATAAGGCGGCATTAGGTAAATTAGCTTACCAAAAGGACGTATCCATACGCCTAATTCGACGAATTTAGGCTGAATTTCATGTAAATTAACCGCTTTTTTTAATTCAACAACCCCAATGCCACCAAGGCAGCGGACTTCTTTTACCTGCTGAAGTTTTTCGCAGGGTGAGAGCGCGTCCTTCATCCAAGCTTCTAGTTGGGTGATTTTTTCTGGAATATTATATTCGCTCAGAAGTGAGAGGCTTGCGTTGGCGGCGGAGCAAGCAAGTGGGTTGCCCATAAACGTTGGTCCATGCATGAAAACGCCACCTTTATCGCTGATGCCAAGCGCGACTCTGTCGTTTGTTAAAGTTGCCGCCAGTGTCATATAACCACCTGTCAAGGCTTTGCCAACACACATAATATCGGGACAAATATTACTGTGATCGGTGGCGAAAAGTTTACCGGTACGGCCAAATCCAGTAGCAATTTCGTCGAAAATGAGCAATATGTCGAACTCATCGCACAGCGTTCTGATGTGATTTAAATACTCAGGATTGTAGAAACGCATGCCTCCCGCATTTTGTACAACAGGCTCGATGATAAAGCCTGCAATGCGCGTATGGTTCTTCTTAAATGTGCTGCGAATCTCATCTAGATATCCGGCTTTTATGGGTTCGTTAATGCCGGTTGGTGGTGGTGAAACAAAAAATTGTTGTGTTAGTGTGCCAGTGAATAAATTATGCATGCCGTTCTCTGGGTCACACACTGACATGGCCGCGAAAGTGTCACCGTGATAGCCGCTTTTGGGGGTGACAAAAAACTGCTTGTCAGGTTTGCCTTGGGTGTTCCAATATTGAATGGCCATTTTTAAGGCCACTTCCACGGACACTGAGCCTGAGTCAGAGAAAAATACACGTTGTAGTTCATCTGGTGTGATGGCGACCAGCTTTTCGGCCAGCTCGATCGCAGGTTTATGAGTTAATCCGCCAAACATGACATGAGAAAATTGTGCTAATTGTGCTTCGATGGCCGCATTTATGGCAGGATGATTGTAGCCATGAATGACGCTCCACCAGGAAGACATGCCATCGATTAAGGTGCGTTCATTATTAAGCGTGATTTCACAGCCAGACGCTTTTTCGACAAGGAAGTGGGGGCTTGGATGACTCATCGATGTGTAGGGATGCCATAGCCGTTGCTTGTCTAATTCTAGGTATTCTTGATCTGTTTTCATTGTCTTTACTCTCACTTTGTTGGGCGCATACTAAAGCAAAGTAAGGTGCGATGGCTAGGTGGTCATACCATCATGTTTTTTTCGCTATTTGTCTGGAGTTCGAGCGATGAGCCATATATCAACCCGTTTCGCGCCGGCTTTTAGTAAGAGTTTGACGCAATGCTCTATGGTGCTTCCCGTGGTCATGATGTCATCAAACAAAGCGACATGTTCGGCTATGGCGCCATTGATCAAATAGCTGTTTTGAGGGTTTTTCAGTCGCTCCTTTCGAGCCAGTGAGTGCTGAGCGTGTGTGTTTTTAACTTTCTTAAGAGGATTGGTTTTAGGTAATGAGGGGCACTGTTCTCCTAGGTGTTGTTTGAGGGTTTTAGCCAGTTGCGTTGCGATGGCTTGGGTTTGACAGAATCCACGCTCTTTAATGCGGTTTGGATGGCTGGGGACATAAAGGATTTGCTCGGGCCAACTTTGCTTTGAGTATGAATCAATAAGGTGTGCGCTGAGCAACTCGGTGAGCGGTCTTATGTAGTGTGTCCCTTGGTTGAATTTAATACTATGGATCAATGTCTTTATGATTCCTTCGAACCGATAAGGGGCGAAGCATAGTTGATAGGTTGGAAGACTGGTTTGGCAGTGTCCGCATAAAATATTTGGCAGGTGAGTGGGGCGTTTGCAATGCAGGCAGTGGGTTAGGTTGAGAGGAAAGCCTTCATGGCAGGTTTTGCATATTGTGCTTTGGCAATGAGTTTGGCAAAGATAGCATTGGTTTAAAAATATACTCTTGTAAACCTGCGTTATTTTTGTGGTTGACAGTTTCTTCCAGTCCATTAGTATTGCTCCATTCATTTTTTCTGGATCGAGGATACTATGTCTTTAAGTGCGTCTACAAATGTGTCTGCAGCGAACATGTCTGCAAACGCTCTGTCTTCAAGTCGTCCGAGTGCGCCGCGCTTTGACTGGACTCATGCTGAAATAAAAGCTTTGTTTGATTTACCTTTCATGGATTTGATGTTTCGTGCACAGACGGTTCATAGGGAAAATTTTGCCCCTAACCAAGTGCAAGTGAGCACGCTTTTGTCAATCAAAACTGGTGCTTGTCCAGAAGATTGTAAGTATTGCCCGCAAAGTGGTCATTACAATACAGAGCTTGAAAAAGAAAAGTTAATGGAGGTGCAAAAGGTATTAGAAGAAGCGGCGCTGGCAAAAGAAAAAGGCGCCAGTCGTTTTTGCATGGGCGCAGCCTGGAAGCACCCTTCAGAGAAAGATTTTCCTTATGTACTTGAAATGATCAAAGGTGTTAAATCGTTAGGTTTAGAGTCTTGTGTGACATTAGGGACGTTGAATGACGAGCAGGCGAAGCGTTTATCGGAAGTTGGTTTGGATTATTACAATCACAATCTCGATACCTCTGCGGAGTTTTACGACAGCATCATCACGACACGAACTTATCAAGACCGTTTGGACACCCTTTCTCGTGTTCGTGATTCCGGTATTAAGCTTTGCTGTGGCGGTATTATGGGGATGGGAGAGGAGCAAAAAGATCGCGTAGGCTTATTGCGTCAGCTTTCTCAAATGACACCGCACCCAGAAAGTGTGCCCATCAATATGCTGGTTAAAGTAGAAGGGACGCCACTTGAAAATGTGGAAGATCTGGATACATTTGAATTTATCCGTACCATCGCTGTGGCGCGTATTTTGATGCCTCAGTCTCATGTTCGGTTGTCTGCTGGTCGTCAAGGGATGAATGAACAAACGCAAGCCTTGTGTTTCATGGCGGGCGCCAATTCGATTTTCTATGGCGAGAAGTTGCTCACAACCGGCAACCCAGAAGCAGACAAAGACATGGCCTTGTTTGCGAATTTGGGTATTCAGCCAGAGAAGCGCGAAGAGCACTCGGACGCAGCCGTCGCTGAAGCCATTGCGGCACAAGCAGTGAAACAAGAAGAGTCTAAGTGGTTTTATGAAGCCAGTGTCTAATACACCCGCTTGGCTGTTGGCGGCACTTGAAGAGCGTCGCCAACAAGATTTGATGCGTCGAACCGTGACGCTAAATAGCCCTCAAATTCCGCATACTCGAATACACTCACAAGATTACACAGCGTTTTGTTCAAACGATTATCTTGGTTTGGCCAATCACCCTAAACTGATTAAAGCGCTGAATGATACGGCGCAAATCTATGGGGTTGGCGGTGGTTCATCGCATTTGGTGTGTGGGCATTTAGCGCCACATCAGGCGCTTGAGGAGGCGCTAGCCGAGTGGCTCGGTTATGAGCGCGTGATGTTGTTTAGTACTGGTTATATGGCGAATCTAGGTGTGATATCGGCGTTGGCAGATAAACATCGTCCTGTCGTGCAAGATAAGCTTAATCATGCGTCTTTAATTGACGGTGCTGTGTTGGCACAAGCGCCTTTGCGTCGCTATTTGCATGGTGATGTTGCGAGTGCGCAGCGACTGCTCGAAAAGTCGACTTCATCTGGGTTGTTGGTCACGGATGGGGTGTTTAGTATGGATGGTGACATTGCCCCTATGGCAGAGTTGTCTCAGTTGGCTAGCCAGTATGGTTGGATGCTTATGATGGATGACGCCCATGGATTGGGTTGTCTTGGTGAAAATGGAAGAGGGTGTTTGGCTTTAGAAGGGTTGGATGCAACCAGTGTTCCTCTCTTGGTTGGTACCTTTGGGAAAGCGTTTGGGACAGCGGGGGCGTTCGTAGCGACTTCTCATGACTATGCGGCGTATCTGACGCAATTTGCTCGCCCTTACGTTTATACCACGGCGATGTCGCCTGCCATGGCGGGCGCTACGTTGGCTTCATTACAGATTATTCAATCAGCAGAAGGTCAAGACAGGCGGGATAGGTTGGCTCGGCATGTCGCGTATTTTCGTCGAAGAGTTCAGTCATTGCCTATTACGTTAATGCCTTCTGATACCGCGATTCAGCCGATTATTATCGGCGATAGCAAAGCGGCACTGGAAATAAGTGAACAATTAAAAATGCGTGGTGTTTGGTGTACGGCCATTCGTCCTCCAACCGTGCCAGTGGGACGTGCTCGTTTAAGAATTACCTTAAGTGCTGCCCACTCTGATGACGATTTAGTGTTATTATGCGACTCACTCGAACAGGTTTTAACCGCGAAACTTTTCAACGCACAGTAATAGAGGGACAGTATGCGAGCACGTATTGAAACAGAAGCTTTTGGGGATTCGTCTAATCAAGCCATTTTTATGGTTTCAGGTTGGGCGATGCCGAAAGAGGTAATGCGTTCCTTTGCTCTGCGCCTGAGTCAGCGATTTTATGTTGTTATGGCAAATTTACCCGGTATTTCGCTTGATGAGCAATGGATATCACGCTCCCGTATTGGGCCCAACTACGACATTGATGCGTTATCTGAGCAACTCATTGATGCCGCTCCTAATGAGGCATGGTGGATTGGTTGGTCTTTGGGGGGGATGGTGTCGGCGTATGTTGCTGCACGTCGTTCTAGTTGTGTGCTGGGTTTGATTACCCTGTCTTCTTCGCCCAGTTTTATTAAGCGAGAGGGTTGGGATAATGGGATGTCGGTAGAGGACTTTGATGCCTTTTCGGCCATGGTTGAACAGTCGCCAGAAGAGGGTCTTAAGCGCTTTGTGATGTTGCAGGCGAAAGGCGCTCTTAATGAACGCGCTTTGGTAAAACAACTGCAGGCTTTTTTGCCTGTTAAAACCTTGAGTCGTCCTGCTTTGATCGGTGGGCTTAGGTTGTTAAAGGCGCTGGATGTGCGTCGTGAGTGGTCGCTTTTAGATCTTCCAAATTTACACATATTAGGTGGCAAAGACACCTTGGTGTCCAGTCAATCACTTGCACAGCTGGTTGATACCAATCCTTTGCAACACTGTGTAGTACTGTCCAATTGTGCACATCAGTCTTTCCTTGAAGAGGAAGAAGAATGTGTGCGTCATATAGAAAACTTTATCGATGCTAATAACCCCTGATATATCGACGCTTAGTTACAAACGACAGTTAGCTAAGCGTTTTGATCGTGCTTCTCGATCTTATGATTCTTATGCAGATTTCCAAAAAATTGTACTAGACCGTCTGTTGGCTATGTTGCCTTTAAGCCAGGCTGATGTCGTGTTGGATTTAGGGACAGGAACGGGACAAGCGCTGGGCATCTTATCGCAGCAATTAAAACCAAAATGCAATATTGCACTCGACTTGTCGCCACAGATGTTGACTGTAGCACGTGAGCGTTTCTCTGCTTTGCCAAATCTTCACTGTGTTTGTGCGGATGCTGAGCGGCTGCCATTTCAGGAGAAATCGTGTGATTTGGTTTTTTCGAGTCTGGCTGTCCAATGGTGTCTTAGCCCATTGGATTTATTTAACGAGCTTTTTCGAGTGACGAAACCTGGTGGTTATGTGGTTTTCTCCACTTTATCGCAAGGCTCCATGCCAGAGATCAGTCAGGCTTGGGTTGGTCTGGATAGTCAAAGGCATGTTCACGACTATATGGCGCAAGATGCGCTTTTGGACTGCATTAAGGCCTCTGGGTTGAACCTTTTGTCTTCTCAGTTATCTGATATTTTGATGTGGTTTGATTCACCTGAGGCGGCTATTTATTCATTGAAAAAAGTGGGTGCCAGTCTGATTGCTGGTGATGCGCATTCCTCTGTCTCTCCGACTAGGTGGAAGGCATTTCTGCGCGAATATGAAAAGCAGCGTGATGAGCGTGGGGTTCCATTGAGCTATCAAGTGTCTTTTATTGTGGCTCAACGGCCGGCCATTGTTTAGGAGTAATGGGTGAAAAAACGTTTTTTTGTAACGGGTATTGATACCGATGCGGGTAAGACCTACGTCACGGTGGGTCTATTGGAGGCAGCAAAACGTGCTGGCCTTAAGTCAATTGGACTAAAGCCGATTGCTGCTGGTGCTGAGCTTATCGAAGATTGCTTACGTAATAGTGATGCATTGCTGATGCAGCAGGCAAGTAGTGTGAAGATTGCTTATGAGCAAGTAAACCCTGTTGTATTAGAGGAAGCGATAGCGCCTCATATTGCGGCTATGAAGGAGGGGCGTTTGGTGACGGCTTCCCGACTAGAAGGGTTTATAAAAGGTACCCTGCTTACACCTCATGATTTTGCTTTGATAGAGGGGGCCGGTGGCTGGCGAGTGCCTTTAAATGATAGAGAGTTTTTGTCCGATCTGGCTAAGTCGTTGCGTTTTCCTGTCATTCTTGTCGTTAATATGAAGCTTGGCTGTCTGAATCATGCTATTTTGACCGCAGAAGCGATTGTTCGTGACGGTTTGTCTTTGGCTGGCTGGGTTGCCAATACTGGCAAAGAAAAAATGCCGAGCTTTGAAGAGAATCTTGCGAGTCTCACTAGCCGATTATCAGCGCCTTTGCTAGGTGTGCTGCCGTGGCATGAAAATCCACTTGATTCGCAACAAGCGTTTGATGATATGCTGTCAAAACTATAGAATTTTTCGATAAAAGTTTGCGCTACAGCTTGTAAATAGACAATGAAAACACATTATGACTGGCGTATTTTTATGGTTGAGGTGAGGGTGTGAAAGCTTGGTTGTGCGGTTTAGATGACGAAGAAATGTCGAGTGTTTCCAGTATCTTAACATTTATTGGTATTGAACATAGTACGTCGTTGACAGCGTTTCATTTGCCTGACTTTGTTGTCTTAGGAAAGGTCATATCGTCTTTTGAACTGGATGAGATGGTGCCAGTGATTTCTTTGAATGAATCTAGGGAAGTGGAGGGCGATTATAACGTTTGGTTTTGCCCCTTGCCGTGGCGATCACAGACCTTATCGTCCGTTCTAAAAGAAATTAAGCAGCTGCATACTTTTCCTCAGGCATCTGGGGTGAATTTGAATTTGCATGTTCGTCATTTAGAGGCGTTATTGATTCGCCAAGCTTTGGTCTCTACTCAAGGTGTGGTGTCTAAAGCCGCTCAAAATTTACAAATACAACGCACGACTCTCATTGAAAAAATGCGTCGCTATAATATTGATAAATCGGAGTTTTAGTGACAAAAGATGAAGAAATAGCGGAGTTAAAAGCCGCGTTTAAAGCGTTTTCTGAGTCTTCTGATGTATTAGCTAAGTCTTACCTTGACCTTCAACAAGAAGTGGTTCGATTGTATGAACAATTGGAAAAGTCAGAAAAAGACAAGCGTCAAGAGCAAGATAAGAATCGTGTGCTTGTGCTGCAGTTTCAGCAGCTTTTTGAATCCATGCCTGTTGGTGTCTTATTGTTGAACGAGGAAGGGGTGGTGGTCATGGCAAACCCCGTAGCAGGCAGATTGTTTAATCTTTCTCTCATTGGTCAGTCATGGAGTGCCATTGTTCCATTAAGTTTTCGTCCACAAAAGGACGATGGTCACGATGTGAGTATGGTAACAGGGCGTCGTGTTCGAGTTGAAACCGCTTCCTTGGGTAACGTGCCAGGGCAATTGGTTATTTTAGTGGATTTGACGGAAGCTTATTTGCTGCAGAAAAAGTTGAGTCACCATGAGCGACTGTCCAATATGGGGAAAATGGTGGCGGCGTTAGCCCATCAAATTAGAACGCCACTGTCTTCAGCAACTTTATACGCTGGGCATCTGCAGAAACCGGATCTCCCTGCTGTTATGCGCCAAACTTTCGCCAATAAATTAGCGGATAGGTTGGCGAATATTGAAAAACAAATTCGGGACATGTTGATCTTTTCACGCAGCGAAATAAAGCTAGACGAAACGGTTGCTATTGACGACTTTGTTAAAGAGTTAATTTTGCATTGCGAAGAAATTTGTGAGCAAAAAAATATGCGCCTTGAGGCCGAAGGGTGTGATTTCCTGGCCACAGATTGTATTCAATGTAATAAAGAAACATTACTGGGAGCACTGCTTAATTTGTTAAACAATGCTATTGACGCTCAATCCGAAGGGGATTTGGTGCGATTGCATTGGCGTCATGACGAAGGTTATGTGACACTGATTTTTAAAGACCGCGGTATTGGTATGTCTAAGGCGCATTTAGAGCATGTGCAAGAAGGCTTTGTCACCACGAAACAACATGGAACGGGGTTAGGGTTAATGGTTGTTAAGGCCATTGCGAGAGCCCATCATGGGAAATTTGAAATAGACAGCATAGAGGGTGCTGGCACGACCGCCAGTTTGATGCTTCCTCTTGTAAGGGTATGAAATGTCTGATGTTAAGTTATTAATTGTAGAAGATGATAAAGGGCTTGCTGAAGCATTGGAAGACACGCTAATGCTCGCCAACTATCAGTGCAAAATGGTGTACAGTGCTGAGGAAGCCATTATTGCTTTAAAGCATAATACATTTGATATGGTGGTCTCGGATATTAATTTACCGGGCATGGACGGCTATGGGTTACTGCGTCATGTTATTGATACCTACCCAGAATTGCCCATCATGTTAATGACGGCTTATGGTGATATCGCGCATGCAGTAGAGGCCATGCGTGATGGTGCTGTTGACTATCTTCTTAAACCTTTTCAAGAAGAAGAGTTGCTGAACGCCATTGCTAAGTACACAGTAAAGGCTGCTACCTCGTCAACGCCTCGCCCTATTGCTAAAGATCCCTCAAGCATAGCGTTATTAGAATTAGCAAAACGTGTTGCGGTGACCGATTCAACCGTGTTGATTTGCGGTGAAAGTGGCACAGGTAAGGAAGTATTGGCGCACCATATTCATCAGCACTCTAATCGTCCAAATGCGCCATTTGTGGCGATAAACTGCGCTGCTATTCCTGAAAATATGTTGGAAGCCATTCTTTTTGGCTATGAAAAAGGTGCTTATACTGGCGCTGTGTCTTCACAGGCGGGTAAGTTCGAACAGGCTAACGGCGGCACACTGCTGTTAGACGAAATCACGGAAATGGATGTTGGGTTACAGGCTAAGTTATTACGTGTGTTGCAAGAGCAAGAAGTTGAGCGTCTTGGTGGCAAGAAATCCATTCCGTTAGATGTGCGTATTATTGCCACGACAAACCGTGATTTGGCTGAATATGTCCGTGAAGGTGGCTTTAGAGAGGATTTATACTATCGATTGAATGTCTTTCCATTGCGTTGGTTGCCAATTCGCGAGCGTAAAGGTGATATTTTACCAATTGCGCAACATTTGTTGGCTAAACATGCTGCAAAAATGCGCATCAATGGGGCGGTATTAAAGCCTTCTGCGCAAAGTAAATTAGAATCCCACCCTTGGCCTGGTAATGTTCGGGAATTGGATAACGTGATTCAGCGGGCACTCATTCTTAGTCCTAATGCGCAGATTAATGAAGATCATATTGCGTTTGATATGATGAGTTTGGCGCCGGCATCGAGCGTATCGGAAGTAGAAGAAGACAGTGCCGCTTCGATTCTGGGGAAAGGTGTTCAGCAGCATGAATTTCGTATTATTGCGCAAGCCTTGCTTGATGCGCATGGAAAACGTAAAGTCGTTGCAGATAAGCTAGGCATTAGTCCTAGAACTTTACGCTATAAAATTGCCAAAATGCGTGAAAGCGGTATCGATGTCGATTGATTTTTGTGTCTTGTTTTCATTCGCTTTATGCTAAGCTGTGTATGAGCGTTATGTTAAGTAATATAAATGTGATTTTTTAGGTGAATAACATGATTTCTGGTCGACCAGACATTAATCAGGTGTTGTCCCAAATGAGGGATATGCGGTCGCAAGTTCAAGCGCCGAGTTCTCCTGTGTCTAACATTGCCAAGGTGGGTGGTGAAGAGGGAAGCGGCCAGACAGTTGAGCGTGCTGATTTTGCAGAAATGTTGAAAAATGCCGTTAATAACGTAAACGCTTTGCAAAAAGAATCTACACAATTAGCCCAATCTTATGAACGCGGTGACGAAGGGGTTGATTTACCTCAAGTTATGATTGGTCTACAGAAATCGAGTGTGTCATTTGAAGCAATGACTCAGGTGCGTAATAAACTTGTAGACGCGTATGAAAAAATCATGAATATGCCTATTTAGGCGTAATAAACCGCTTGGCGCTTTTTAATGGATAATGTCCCTGCAGAACAATCGGAGCAAAAGCTCTACTTAGAGTTAGTTACCGGCTTTAATAAGCTGACTGTTATTCGTCAGCTGGCATTAATGGTCGGCTTGGCTGCATCTATTGCAATCGGCTTGGCGGCGGTTTTATGGAGTAACGGGCCAGACTACAAGCCCGTTTTAAGCAGTATTACAGACTATAATGCCGATCAGATCGTTGAAATCCTCAGTGTTAACAACATCCCTTTCAAATTAGACCAGAATACAGGCGCTTTGCTTGTTGAGGCCGATTACTACCATCAGGCACGTTTAAAGCTCGCGGGCTCTGGTATTGTTTCCGACAACATTGTTGGCATGGAAATAATGGATCAAGAGCAAGGACTGGGCACCTCGCAGTTTGTTGAAACGACTCGTTATAGACGAGGGTTAGAAGGTGAATTGAGCCGGACTATTTCTAGTTTGCAAAGTATCAAAAGTGCTCGCGTGCATTTGGCGATTCCAAAAGAGTCGGTGTTTGTTCGCGATACACGCAAGCCTTCCGCCTCGGTATTTTTAGAATTGTATCCAGGGCGACGCTTAGACAGAAGCCAAGTGGAAGCCATTGTTAACTTGGTCGCATCGAGTATTTCTCAGCTAAGTGACAAAGATGTCACGGTTGTTGATCAACGTGGCACATTATTGACAGAGAAAGACACAGATTCTGAATTGTCAGTGGCTGGCAAACAGTTTGATTACGCTCGAAAAGTAGAAGATGTTTTATTGCAGCGGGTGAATAACATCCTTGGTCCAGTGATTGGTCAAGGGCGCTTTAAAGCGGAAGTGTCAGCAGATGTTGACTTTACAGCCGTTGAAAAAACAGATGAGCAGTATAACCCTGATTTGTTGGCATTACGTAGTGAACAAACCTTAAGAGAAAACCGTGGCGCTGGCGCTAATACAGGGGGTATTCCTGGTGCCTTGACCAATCAGCCTCCGGGAGCGGTCTCCGTTCCTGAAGCGGTTGATGAAAATGGCGCACCGATAGGCGGAAATTCGACAGGTACAAATCGGCAGTCCCGCGAAGAGACAACACGTAATTTTGAGCTTGATCGAAGTATTAGTTATACCAAGCGTCAACAAGGTATGGTGAGACGTTTGTCCGTGGCCGTAGTGGTTGATGATTTAGTCAGCTTGAATCCCGATACCTCTGCTATCGTGAGAACGCCGTGGAGCGACGATGAACTTGGGCGTTTAACGCTGCTGGTTCGTGATGCCGTAGGTTACGATCCTTCTCGTGGTGACAGTGTGAGTGTGATTAACTCTCCATTCGCATTGCCTGATCCTGAGGAGCCAGAGGTTGAGTTGCCATTTTATCAGCAGGCGTGGTTTTTTAGTTTAATACAGCCAACCTTAGTTGGTATATTTGTGCTTGTTTTGCTATTGGTCGTGGTTCGCCCAATTTTGAAAGCGCTTAGCGACCAAAATAAAATTGCCGTTACCGAAGATACCGAAGCGGCGATATTCTCGGATGAGACGGATGAAATTTCAGATGATCAGGTCTCTCTTGTCAGTGCTGAAGATATATTGGTGCCCGGTTCTCCTGAGAAAATTGATCGCCAGTTAAATGCGATTCGTGGTCTGATAGCAGAAGAGCCAGAGCGTGTTGCTCAAGTGGTTAAACAATGGGTAATGGAAAGTAAATGAGTGAAAACCAAGGCGCAGAATTAAGTTCCGTTCAAAAAGCAGCCGTTCTTTTGATGTCGCTGGGTGAGTCGGACGCTGCGCAAATTCTAAAGCACATGGGGCCTAAAGAAGTCCAGAAAATTGGTCAAACCATGGCCCAGCTTTCTAACATTCAGCGTCACCAAGTTGAAAAAGTCTTGGATGACTTTTTGGTGTTGGTGGGCGATCAGACAGGCTTAGGTTTGGGAGCGGATGGCTACATTCGGAATATGCTTCGCGAGGCGTTAGGTGAAGAAAAAGCGGGCAGTTTGATTGATCGGATTTTGCTTGGTGGCAATACGACGGGTTTGGATACCTTAAAATGGATGGAATCTCGCGCGGTTGCCGATGTTATTCGTTATGAGCATCCGCAAATTCAAGCGATTGTTATTTCTTATTTAGACCCAGATCAAGCTGCCGATATATTGGCAAACTTTGATGAGCGTGTCCGTTTAGATATTGTTTTACGTGTTGCCGCATTAGAGACGGTTCAGCCAGCCGCGTTACAAGAGTTAAATAATATATTGGAACGTCAGTTCTCTGGAAACAATTCAACTCAATCAACGACGATTGGTGGTGTTCGTACGGCAGCTAACATCATGAACTTTATTGACAGTTCAGTAGAGTCTGAGTTGATGGAGTCTATTCGTGATGTGGATGAGGATTTGGCCAATACCATTCAGGATCTGATGTTTGTCTTTGATAACTTGCTAGAAGTAGATGATCGTGGCATCCAAATTATCTTGCGGGAAGTGGAATCCGAAACCTTGATTCTTGCGCTTAAAGGCGCTGATCCAGACATGCAAGATAAGATTTTCAAAAACATGTCCACTCGTGCTGCTGACATGTTGCGGGACGATTTAGAGGCAAAAGGCCCCGTCCGAGTCAGCGAAGTGGAAGTGGCTCAGAAAGAAATATTGGCCGTGGCCAGACGCCTTGCTGAGAACGGGGAGATTGTCCTCGGTGGCGGCGGTGAGCAGATGGTTTAGTTAGGTTATGTCTGATAAACAAGAAAAAAATGAGCGCAAGTTGACCGCTTACGAGCGCTGGGAGCTTCCTCATTTAGAAAGCAACAAGCCGAGTGACTCCGGCCCTGCCATGCTCATTCAAAGAGACACCATAGTCACCACAGAAGAGGTGGATCAAGATTCTTTGGTGTACGAGCCTCTTACCGCGTCTCAATTAGAAGAAATACGCAGTGCAGCCTACGATGAAGGCTTCATTCAGGGGGAAGAAGAAGGGCACAAAAAAGGCCATTCTGATGGCTTTGCGAAAGGAGAGGTCGACGGTTTTGAAAAAGGCCATGAAGAAGGTCGGCTAATAGGGTTGGAAGAAGGTAAGGCACAAGCTCGAGAGCTCGCTCAGACTCAATTGGCGTCTATTGAGGCCTTATTGACGAGTGTTGCACAAGAAATAACTTCGCCTCTGGAAGAAAGTCGCACTGCGGTTGAAGACATTTTGTATCACTCCATGACAAGAATAATCGAGAATGTTTGCTTGCTGAAAATGCAGCAAGAAGGCCATAAGGTTTTAAAAGAACAATTAACACGAGTATTTGATGAGATTGGTGAATACGAAGGGCGCATTCGATTAAGATTGCACTCAAATGATATTCTTATTTTAGAAGAGCTTGGCATCCAAAATAGACTCGCTTTGCAAGTCGAAGTCGATGACGCTTTGGTCAGCGGTAGCTTTGTCATAGATTCTAAATCTTTTCATATTGATGGCCGCCTTGAGCAAAGATTAGAAGCGGTTTTTGAAGAGCTTCGCCACCTTTCATTGCTTGATAGCTAGTTGCCATGCCAACCCTTACCGAACGTTTTAATAAACTCAGTAGTGTGTCCGTTTCCGCGTTACCTCCTCAGCTTGAAGGTAAAGTGACCCGCATGGTTGGTTTGACTATGGAGGCGGTAGGCTGTGTGGTCGCGTTAGGTGATCGTTGTTCTGTTCAGGTTCGAAAAGATCGCTGGGTTGAATCAGAAGTAGTTGGGTTTACAGGGGATCTGACGTATCTGATGCCGACCGAAGCCATTGAAGGTATTTCTCCCGGTGCGCGAGTGCGTCCTTTGCTTGGTGACAGCAGGATGCCTGTGGGTGATGAGTTATTGGGGCGCGTTGTGAATGGTTTAGGCAAGCCACTGGATGGTAAAGGTCCCATTAAAACCAAAGATTCAGTGACCCTGCATGGCAATGTTATTAATCCTTTGCAGCGTAAGCCTATCAGTGAACCTTTAGATGTTGGCATCAAGGCCATTAATAGCTTGTTGACTGTTGGCAAAGGGCAACGATTAGGGCTTTTCGCCGGCAGTGGTGTGGGCAAGAGTATGTTGCTTGGCATGATGACAAAATTCACCGAAGCGGACATCACTGTTGTGGGTCTTATTGGGGAGCGTGGGCGAGAGGTAAAAGAATTTATTGACCAAATTCTTGGTGAAGAAGGCTTAGCTCGTTCTGTTGTGGTTGCTTCACCAGCGGATGACTCTGCTCTTATGCGATTACGAGCCGCGATGCTGGCGACGCGTATTGCCGAGTATTATCGAGATCAAGGCAAGAACGTGTTATTGCTAATGGATTCTTTAACGCGATATGCGCAAGCACAACGAGAAATCGCCTTGTCTGTCGGTGAGCCTCCTGCCACGAAAGGTTATCCGCCATCTGTGTTTTCAAAGTTACCCCAGTTGGTAGAGCGGGCTGGTAACGGTTGTGAGGGCAGTGGTTCGGTGACGGCCTTTTATACGGTTCTGACCGAAGGCGATGATCAACAAGACCCCATTGCTGATGCTTCAAGGGCTATTTTGGATGGACATATAGTGCTATCTAGGCGTTTAGCAGAGGAAGGTCATTATCCTGCGATTGACATCGAAGCGTCTATTTCACGAGCAATGCCGCACATTGTTAGTCAAGATCACTTGTATGGCGCGATGCGTGTCAAACAGCTTTATTCTAAGTTTCAGCAAAATCAGGATCTTATTTCGGTAGGGGCCTATGCTCGAGGTAGCGACCCAGATTTAGATCAAGCGATCATACAAATGCCCGAAATTCGTCATTTTTTACAGCAGTCTTTGACGGAAAGTTTTACCATTGATCAAAGCTTAGGGGCGTTAGTGGCGGCGATGACAAAAGGGCAGTAGACGAACGCTGACAAAAACGTCTACCATTCATTTCATTAACAAGACGTTTTGTACGACCATGATAATTGCTTGTTTTTTGTCTTGCTTGTTATCCGCTTAACAATTTTTAGGTAAGGGGAGAAAAATGAAAAAATCCCGTCGAATGCAAATTTTAGTGGATCTTGCTCAACGAAAAGAAGATCTTGCTGCTAAACAGCTTGCTCGAGACAAAGCAAAAGTACAACATGATCTGCAAAAGCTGAATGAATTAAAGGATTACGCTGGACAATATGAGTCAGAACGTAACCTTTTGGGTCTCAGTGCGTACCTTACAACAAATTATCAGCACTTTGTTGACCGTGTTCAGCAGGCTATTGTTCAACAAGAAGCCGCTGTGGGCAGAGCAGAGCAGCAAGCGGATATGAGTATGCGTCGCTGGTTGCAAACCCGTACCAAAACCAAAAGTATGGACTGGTTGAAAGAGAAAAGCCACAAAGCTGAATTAGCGGTTGAGGCGAAACAAGAGCAACGTCAGAGTGACGAATTTGCTATGCGACGTTTTTTAGACTCAATGTAACGCGCTTTAAAACGTTTTTTTATCATAACCGCTTAGCCTATTGCTAGGGTGAAATATGGCTCGACAGGATAATGGAATCATCGATTTGTCTTTGCCGATTTCGGATATAGAAAAGGCGTTGTACGATTATGCCCATTCTCCACTGCGTGGTTTGCAGACGCTTCACTTAGCACTCTTATCTTTTCAAAAAAACACTCAGATTTGCCTCTTTGATCCCCTTTATCATCAACGCTTGGGTTCTTTAATCGCCGCGACTGAGCAACTTTTGTTATCTGGTTCTCCCTATGTGGAACGCTATCATAAGGCTTTTTTGTCTTCAGCGGATGCGCTTGCTCAAATAGCGATGGCGTGTCAGTTTAGTGAAGGCCGTGCAGAGTCACTGCAGTACTTGTTGTTAGCTGATCGTTCTTGTTGGCAAGACGTTCTGTCGGTTTTAAATGAAGAGACGGTTTTCCCCAGCCAGATGAACTATCTGGCCAGATTCAGTATGAGGCAATCTGAATCTGTGAGTGTGGATGTTTATCTGGCAGCACTTGCTTGCGCTGGACGGGTATCCTTTGATTTAGAGGCGATCAATGGTAAAACCGTTAAGGGGCAGTTTAGGTTAACCACTGCGCAGTCTTTGCCGTGGCTTGAGACTAAATTCCCTGAATTGCAGTGGCAAGAGGTGTCAGCTGATGCGGAGCTGTCTTTAAGAGCTTTGTGTGAATTCAGTTTTTTGCCAATTTTTCAAAACACATCGATGCAAAGAGATGCTCGTTATCGGTTGCTGGAGCAGTACGAAAAGGCATTTAAACAAGCCTTTTATCAGCCTTTTAGTCAATTCTTTCCGTCAGACGATTCTGCCATAGAATGGCCGAATCGTTTGGTCCCGATTGCGAATGTCGCGACTAGCTTAGAAATAAACGAGGGTGTGAAGTATTTTCCTCTAAGACATGGTGGAGCTTTTTTTGTTGGGTCCTCTGTCTTGGGTCAGGAAGTGCCGAGTGTGGCTTATCTGAGTCGATTAGGGCATGATTTTTTGGCGTATTTTTTATATGAGGTTGATACGGGGTTTGGGCGATTTGTGTTTGATCGTGCCGAGTGCCTTGGGACTTACGCTGTTATTGATCAAAATCTGAGTATCGACGGGGAGTGGTCATTATTTCATGTGGCCGCTGATATTCAGGCTAAGCTAGTGTTAACAATGAGTTTATTTTCTGCTGTTGGCGCCGCCTTTTGTTTGCTGCCTCAGTATGTTGATCAAGTATTGATCGTTAGACAAGGCGGGCAGTATTTTGCATTGCCCTATTCTGCTATTCGTGAGGTGGAGGGTGTATGCTCTATTATGTCTACCCCACGTGCCTGGGTAAAAAATGTTTGGCTGAGTAGAGATAATGGGGTGTTGATAGAGCCTTGGTTATTTCATTTTGATAGCTTACCTGTCGTTAGTGGTCAGCATGAAGTGAATAAACGAATGTTCACTTATAAGAATGGTTATTATTTTGGTTTTCTCTGTGGCAGGATGTTTTGGATCGAAGCGGCGTTGGTATTCGCACTGTTGCCATACCAGTCGCCTTTTTCTGTGGTTTATCGTGACGATGAGACATTCAGTTCGAAATCTTTCATTGTTCATGACGGTCGTTGTTTTGATAGAGTGCTCCCTAAAGATTTCGCGAGTGACGTATCGGCGGCACCGAGGCAAAAAAAAGGTTTCTCGATGATTCTTGAGGGAATGGGGGAGTCCGTTGTTCTGCCCTTTGTCTCTTGTGATTGGTGTGCGTCTTTGCCTGATGCCCGTTATGTTCGTGAATTTACCATGTTTCAAGAGTTGTTTTGCCACAGTGAAGGAAAACGTCATCTGATGTCCTCACAGGGGGATGGCATGGTGATTGATAAACAGAATTTTTTGTCTTTTATTGCTGGCTTTCAGCCTCTTTATCATTAGTTAAAAAGTGATTATAGATTATGAATACATTACATTTACCCTTTGGCGTGCCACGAAAAGAGCTGATTAATGCCTTGCAAAAAGGGTTGGTTATTGTGCTGTTTGCGATGTTATTAGCTTTTGCTGGTATGTATTTTCTGGTGAATAGTAATTTAGAACGTCAGGATATTCAGCAGGGAAAATTGAGTGAATTACTGGGGTTGGTGCACAGTGCAGAAGAGCATTGGTTGCAGTGGTTATTAGTGGAAGACCGTCAAACCTATGACTTAGAAGAGGATTCTCATTTCTCAGCGAGCTATTTACATCAGAGATTGGTAAGTGAATATGGTTTAATTGAGCTCAATCTCACACGTTTCGATACGATGCTTGAGGCGGATCTTTCATCCTCTATTGCGTTATTGGATGGATTATCGCAAAAAGAGCTTGATACATCTTCTTTGACGGATGAAGAGCGACGCGCTGTGTATCGTTCTTTTGAAACGCTAGAGTCGATTAGTGATGGACTGTTACAGATTAGAGTGAATGTGGAGTATGAGCGTCAGGCTTTTTCCCAGACGTTGATTTGGATTCATATTGCTCTGTTTGTCGTGATTGCTGCGATTATTTTGTTCTTGTGTACTCGGTTTGCTCGACAGTTGCGCTCTGGATTGTCTGCTTTGCACTATGTGGTTGATCATCGTAAACGAGGTCATGTTTCGGCACATCCTCCTCGAAATGTGATTGATGAGTTTACAGACCTAGGTCATTTGGTGGATAACGAATTGGCCTCACGAGATTTCGATATCAGCCAGCAAAGCGAAAATCTCAATTTAATTGAAAAAGCATTGGCCGAAGTCGACGAACCATTTTTGGTGACCAATGAACGAGGAGATATTGCTTGGTTAAGCGCTGGTGCTGAGCGATTGTGGTTTCGAAATACATCGTTGTTTGAATCATTGTTTGGTATTGATGCAGGGTTAGATGATCCGACAGGAGAGCGTATAGCAGACTCCATTTTATTGTCGGATGAAGCGTTGAAGCTTAACTTATCGGATGGTGTGTACTGGTTAAGTGTTTCTTCTTTTCTTTCAGATCAGCCTGTTGAAACAGAAAATTTGCAGCGCTTCATTTCTATTCGTTCAAAATCCGACACGGCAGAATTGGAGATTCTGCACCACAGTTTAAAATTACTTGAACAAGACGTATGGAGTGTGCCAATTCGCGTATTGCGTCAGGAGTCTCCTTATGCAGGGTTTGCTACGTCTTTAGAAATCATACGTCGAAAAGTAATGACGTTGTTTGACTTTCTTAATGCCGCCTTAATGCGAACAAATCCCATTGTAAAAATTACTAAACTACAACAAATAGCATCCCTAATTGACGAAAAAACAGATCACAATGAGGCATCAGTAAATGAGTTGGTTCCAATGACTCATTCATCGTTCGAAGGTATGCAGGTTGAGCTGAATACGATGGCTTGGCTTTCTGGGCAGGTGAGAGACTCTTTTATACTGGGTTATGAATTGGTTTTGCAGCGTTTAGCCTTGGTTGAGAAAGACTTGTCTTCCGATGTTTTTCTCCTAGGTGAGGTTGAACGTTATCTTAACGAAGTTCGCGCTGGTGTATTGAATAGTCTAGCGGCCACTGAAGGCGAAAGTGAAAGTGTTCGTCGCCGTTTTGCCGTTGATATAGAGCACGATATAAGTCAGGTGCAAGAGCAAATTGAAGGCATGAAGTCTATGGCGGCCTCAACATTGTCTTTGCTGGAGTCAGATCGCAGTGTTGGTGTGGCGCGTTTAGAAAGAGCCAGAGAATCTGTTTCTGAGATGATTGACCGCATTCATGACTTGATGGCGAAAATGCCAGCTGATGTTTCCGTCGATGCAGAAGAAAATGTATCGGCACAAAAATCTAATGATGAGTAAAATGAGTGGTAATATTTTCCACTCTTACTTGAGGAGTAGGCTGTGGTTGAACGCTTTTTTGATAAAAAAACAGGGTGCCTGACCATTACCATAAATGGTCGATTCGATTACAGCTGCCATAAAATGTTCAAAGAGGCTTTTACGAGTGTCACTACAGCAGCGTCGTATGATGTGAATTTGGCGGATGTTTCGTATTTAGATAGTTCTGCCCTTGGCATGTTATTGTTGCTGAGAGATCACGCGGGTGGCGATAGGGCTCAGGTTCGTTTGCTTCATGCTAATGGGGCAGTGTTAGATATTCTTAAGATTGCAAACTTTCATCGCCTTTTTAATATTGCTGAGTAGTGTTGTATGGAGCAAATGTTAACCATATTAATTGCAGATGATAATCCGTCTGATCGTATTCTATTAAAAGCCATTTTAAGTCAATTTGGTCATAAAGTAGTTACTGCTGTCGATGGGCAAGATGCGATTGATAAATTTGATCCTCATACCATCCAACTGGTTTGTTTGGATATCAAAATGCCTCACAAAGATGGTTGGGAAGCGGCATTTGAAATTCAGCGTATTGCTGGTGATGTATTTGTTCCAATCATTTTTCTGTCTGGTGTGTCTGATCCTATTGCCTTATCTAATTGTTTGCGAATTGGGGGGACCGATTTCATTTCTAAGCCCTATAGCCCAGCGCTGATTACGGCAAAATTAAATGCCATAGTGCGTTTGTTGGTTATGCAAAAAACCCTTGAAGAACAACGTGATGCGATGCGATCCTATAATGAGCAACTGCTCAATGACCAAGATATCGCAAAAGTCGTTTATGAAAATATAACCCACTCGAATTGTTTGGAAGATCCAGCCTTATCTACTTTCCACTACGGAACTCATACTTTTAATGGTGACGTCATTCTTGCGGCTTATAAGCCTAATGGCGGGATGCATCTATTATTAGGGGATTTTACTGGCCATGGCTTGTCTGCTGCCATTGGTGCTTTACCCCTAGCTGATATTTTCTTTGAATGGACCAAAAAAGGCTTTTTGATGCGGCAGATTATTCCTGAAATAAACGCGCGTCTCAAACGAATTTTGCCCGCTAATATGTTTTGTAGCGCGGTGTTTATTGATATCAAAGTCAATAATAAAAGCATTGAAATATGGAATGGAGGTTTACCGGATGTATTGTTTTTTTCTAAAAAAGCGAATCAGCCAATCAGGTTTTCCTCAAAAAACTTACCCTTAGGTGTCTTGTCTCCTGATGCGTTTGAATCTCAGATCGAAGCGGTTTCTTTTCTCCCTGGTGATAGGTTGATGGCGTTTTCGGACGGCGTTTACGAGGCGCTGGATGTTTCTGGGAAGATGTTTTGCCATTCTGTTCTTATGCCACTTTACCAAGGACATGTGGCTGCAGACCAATCAGTAGATTGGTTAATTGAGCAATTAGAAACCGAAGGTGTATTGAAAAATCCACATGATGATATCTCATGCCTTAGTGTTCGCTTGGACGCCAGTATCGGTATTGACTCTTCTGAAAGCGAATATTCGCGAGCGCATCATGAGGCCCCAGCTGATTTCTCGTTTGAATATGTTTTGAATGCCGACTCGTTGCGCAATACAGATCCTTTACCTTATGTGTTGCAAATTTTGACCACCGTACCGGGGTTAAGCAGTTTCTCTAGTCAAATATTTATGATCTTGTCGGAGCTTTATTCAAATGCGCTTGAGCATGGCGTATTAAAACTCAACTCTGAAAAGAAAAACTCAATTGATGGCTTCTCTCAGTATTATGAAGAGCGTGAGAGTCGTTTGGCTAGCTTAACGAGCGGCTACGTCAAAATTTCCGTTAAAGTCACGTCAGAAGGGCATAATCGATCGCTTGTTTTGTATGTAGAGGACAGTGGTTCAGGGTTTGATTTTAAGGGCGTGCATTTTGACATATCTAACACTGAATTATTGTATAACCGTGGCTTGGCTTTGTTGGATCAGCTTTGCAGTAAGTTAGAGTTTTCTAAGGGGGGAAGTGCGGTCACCGCTTATTACGATTGGCAAGTTGGTCTAAATGGTTAAAGGCGTCTATAAATAGATTGGCCTTGCAATTGCATACTATTCTCTATTGCCGGAGAAAATTATGCGCACAGATTCCAATACAGTATTGTCTTTATCGCCAAGTGTTCCACCTAAAAAAGCAACTTTGGCTAAATCTTCTTCTGAGAGCGGTGTGGCTTTTGCGAAAGATTTTCATAATGCTAAGGAGGCTAATCATGTCAAAAAAGAGACCGTCGTCAATGATTCGCCTGGATCTAATAGTAAATCTTCCTCATCTTCTCTTGTTAAGCCTTCGTCTGCTGGGTCTGCAACTGCTGATTCTGCGTCTGCAACTGTTGAGTCTTCCGCACAATCTGGCGGCCAAACTTCCTCTTTAGTGAGTGATGAAAACAAAGCCACTGGCTTAACAGTAGAGTCCTCTTCGAGTACTACAGCGGTGACGAATTCGACGGCTAAAAGTGGCAAAGCTTTGCAGCTCGAGGGTGAAAATTTACCTGTTAACGGTTCGGCTGTCTCTGTTGAAAACCTAGTTGATCCGTCATCTGAATCAAAAATACAGCGACAAGAAGAGACTAGTGCAATGACTCCGTTGCAACTTGGTGATGGTTCCACCGACGCTGTTGACGCACTGGCAAAAGACAATAAGGTGGCGAATCCAGCAGCAGTGTTGGGGGCATTAGGTGCTGGTGCTGGCGTGTTAGCCAGCGGTACAAATAAGCAGGCAGCAGCGGTTCCATTAGACAAAGCAGGTCTGCCGCCAGTGGATGTTGATGAAAATATTCCAGCTCCTTCTCTGGATCAAGAAAATGGAGAATTGTCTTGGGTGTTGTCTCAAATGGACGCATCGGTTGCTAAGGCTGCGCCAATAGAAAAAGTGACAGAAGGTGTCGCGCTAGATGCTGGTAAAGCGGCTACCACAGCATTAGCAGCGGGCGCTTTGGTTAATGTTGCCAATAAAGAAAGTCGATCAGGTGTCGTTCCATCGCCTTTATTGGATTCAGCTACTGGTGATGTTGCTTTATCTACAGAGGTCAATAGTGACTCAGCAGAGACGTTGCTTGGGGAAGATGGCGTGTTAATCAACGAACCTATCGAGTTACGTAAAAAAGAACAAGAGGCTATGATAGGTCGCATGTCCGCGCAAATGGACGGTGCTACAGCCGATGATGCGCTAGGTGGGTTAAATAGCTCCTTACAGAACCATAATCTCAATCGGGCTGCTCAGGGGGCGGCTGTGGCAGCGACTGTTGTTGCACAAAATCCTCAGCAAAATTTAGCCATGAGTGTGCCGCCTGGGCACCCAGGATGGGCCGGGGAAATGACTCAAAAAGTGGCTTGGATTGCTCGTGATGGTGGTCATACTGCGCATATTCGATTAGATCCGCCCGAACTGGGCAGCCTCACGGTCAAAATTTCGGTAGACAGTGACTCAAACACTCAGGTTAGCTTTGTGGCCGCTACGCCGCAGGCGAGGGATTTGTTAGAAGGTCAGATGGCACGTTTGCGAGAAATGTTGGCTCAGCAGGGCATGGATTTAAGTCGAGCGGATGTTGATGTGTCACAACAAGACGCGTCGAGTGCGCAAGAGCGTGGAAATTATCGAAATAGTGGCGCAAATCAAGGAGAAGTAGCCATCAATGATGACCTTGATAATGACCTTGATAATGAGCTTATGGCGAACAATGTTTCTTATGTGTCGGCATCAGGCGTTGACTACTATGCGTAAACTTACGAGAAATTGATGGTGATACGTTTGATTCTTTGTAGAATAGGGTGCTGTTCGGGATAGGATGCAGTAAGCGTTCGTTTTAAAGAAAGAATTTGATATACCTAAGGTTTGTTAATATGGCTGAAGATGGTTTAGATATTGGTGCGGAAGAAGGTAAGTCTGGCGGTAAGAAAAAGCTCATTATTATTGTTGCACTGCTTCTTGTGTTAGCTGGAGGAGGCGCGGCGGCTTACTTTTTTCTTTTCAGTGGGCCAAGTAATGAGGGGGCGGCCGAAGCGGATGTCGCTGCCTTAGCGAATGAGCCATCCATTTATTTGGCTTTGGATCCTGCTTTCACAATAGATTTTATGGTAGATGGCCGTCAGCGTTATGTGCAATTGAACATGGCGGTTAAGTCAAAAAATGCGGCTCAAGTGAATGCGGTAAATTTGCATATGCCTCTGATTCGTAACAGTCTTGTTTTGTTGTATTCCAGTCAGTCGTTTGATGAGTTACAAACGGCAGAAGGGAAGGCCGCCCTAAAAGTCGCTGCGCTTGATGCCATCAATGGTATATTAGAGCAAGAAACAGGGCAGGGCGGTATTGATGCCGTATTATTTACTAACTTTGTGATGCAGTAAGATTATGTCAGCTCAAGACTTATTATCCCAGGATGAAATCGACGCCCTTTTACACGGTGCTGATGAAAAACCTGCTGAAGAGGATAATCGAGATGCCAACGGTGTGGCGTCTTATGATATTACCAGTCAAGAGCGTATTGTGCGTGGGCGAATGCCCACCTTGGAAATGATAAACGAACGTTTTGCGCGCTATACTCGTATCAGTTTGTTTAATATGTTGCGGCGCACGGCGGATGTGTCATCGGGTGGTCTTCAAGTCATGAAGTTTGGTGAATACGTTCACACGCTTTATGTGCCTACCAGTTTGAATTTGGTGAAATTTCGTCCTTTAAGAAGTACGGCACTTTTTATACTCGATGCTAAGCTAGTATTTAAATTAGTGGATAACTTTTTTGGCGGCGACGGTCGACACGCTAAAATCGAAGGTCGTGAGTTTACGCCGACGGAAATTCGTATTGTACAGTTGATGCTCGAGCAAGTTTTTAAAGATCTAACCGAGGCTTGGGCACCTGTATTAAAGCTAGAGTTGGAATACATTAGTTCAGAAGTGAATCCGGCAATGGCAAACATTGTCAGCCCAAGTGAAGTCGTCGTCGTGTCTACTTTTCATATAGAATTAGACGGTGGTGGCGGAGAGCTACACATTACGTTGCCGTACTCGATGATTGAACCTGTGCGAGAGTTGCTTGATGCTGGTGTTCAGAGTGATGTCGATGAAAAAGATGATCGCTGGGGAAAGTCGCTTGAGCAAGATGTGAAAGAGATTGATGTTAACTTGTCAGTGAATGTGGCCAATCGTAAAATCTCGCTCGGTGAGGTATTAAAATTTAAAGCAGGTGATATCATTCCGATAGAGATGCCAGAGTTTGTCACCGTTAGGGCCAATGGTGTGCCAACGTTTAAAGGCAAATTAGGCATAAGCAATGAGCGTTATTCAGTGCAAATGAAAGAAAGTTTTAAAACGAAGGTAGCGAAATAACATGGCAGAAGAACAGAACCCAGATGCAGCAGGGATGGATGACGATTTAGCGGATGAGTGGGCGGCAGCGATGTCGGAATCTGGTGACACTAACGATGGTGAAGGACTTGAGGATGAATGGGCCGCTGCTATGTCTGAGCAAAAAGTTGAGCCGGTTAAATTAGAAACATTGTCTAATCCGTCCGTACCCAGTGGTGGCGTCGGGTCCGATCTTGATTTGATCATGGATATTCCCGTTGTTCTTTCGATGGAGTTAGGGAATACCGAAATTGCTATTCGTAACTTAATGCAGTTGACACAGGGTTCGGTGGTTGAGCTGGACCGCTTCGCTGGTGAGCCTTTGGATGTACTTGTAAACGGTACTTTGATTGCGCATGGTGAGGTAGTGGTAGTGAATGATAAGTATGGCATTCGTTTAACGGATGTTGTGAGTCCTAGTGAGCGAATTCGACGACTTAAGTAGTAGCAATTGATTTTTTCTTTTCTTATACGATGTGTTTTTAGTGTCATATCCACTATGGCTTTTTCGTCTCTTTATGCGGCAGGCATGCAAGAGGTGTCTGTTGCGTCTTCCGTCTGGAAAATTGTCATTTCTCTGATTGTGGTGATTGCTTTTATTCCCGCTTGCCTTTGGTTGATGAAGCGCTTCCAGTTTGCCCAAATGAAGTTGGGTCAGTCAGAAATAAAAATTGTGAATGTTCAATCATTGGGTACAAAAGAAAAATTGATGTTGGTGGAGGTTGAAGGCGAGCGTTTGTTGATTGGCGTAACAGCGCAGTCAATCACACACTTGAAAAGTTTTTCGCCTAGCGGCAAGTCGTTTGCCTCTATCATGGAGGAAGTGGACAGAGAACATTCTACTGATGATAAGAGTAATGGGGATCGCTTGTGATGCGTTATGTATTGCTCTTATTGTTGGTTTTTCCGGTATTCTCTTGGGCAGAAGTTGGGTTACCTGCGGTGAAGGTGGTCACTAACCCAGACGGCAGTCAGGATTACTCTGTTTCATTGCAAATCCTTTTTATCATGACAGCGTTGACGCTGTTACCTGCTGCCTTGATGATGATGACGTCTTTTACGCGCATTGTGGTGGTGCTGGCAATCTTACGTCAGGCGATTGGTTTGCAGCAAACGCCTTCTAACCAAATTATGATAGGCATGGCGTTGTTTTTAACGCTTTTTATCATGACGCCCACGTTAGACAAGGTCAATGAAGTGGCGTTACAACCTTATTTAAAAGAGGAGATGACTTCTATTCAAGCGGTTGAAG
Organism: Marinomonas shanghaiensis; assembly: GCF_003259175.1. GTDB lineage: Bacteria > Pseudomonadota > Gammaproteobacteria > Pseudomonadales > Marinomonadaceae > Marinomonas > Marinomonas shanghaiensis. The sequence continues at coordinate 59,432 of NZ_QGOK01000017.1, forward strand.
CGGCGTCTGTGCCTGTTCGCGATTTTATGTTGGCGCAAACCAGAGAAGACGATATTGCGCTCTTTGTGAAGCTTGCTGGTAGGGAAGGGACAATCCAATCTATGGAGGAGCTGCCATTTACCATTCTTATGCCCGCGTTTGTGACCAGTGAATTGAAGACGGCTTTTCAGATTGGCTTTATGATTTTTATCCCATTTTTGATCGTTGATATGGTGGTAGCGAGTGTCTTGATGGCGATGGGTATGATGATGTTGTCGCCTATTATTATTTCTTTGCCTTTTAAAATCATGCTTTTTGTGATGGTCGATGGTTGGTCTATGATTATGGGCACTTTGGCAGCGAGTTTCGGGATTTAATTATGGATCCTCAAGTAGTACTAGATTTGTATGGGCAAGGATTTTACCTGATTGTGCTGATTGTAGGTGTTGTCATGATGCCTAGTTTGCTGGTGGGGTTAATTGTCAGTGTGTTTCAAGCCGCGACGCAGATTAACGAGCAAACCTTATCTTTTTTGCCTCGATTAATTGTGACTATTTTGGTCATTATGCAGTTAGGACCATGGATCCTGATGAAGCTGATGGATTTTACGACCAGTTTGTTTATTAATATTCCCATGATAATTGGCTGATGTTAGAGATTTATCCTGACCAGCTGCTCAATTTAACGATCAGTTTCCTTCTGCCATTTTTTCGTATCGGTGCCTTTTTTATGGCGCTTCCTTTGTTTGGTAGTCGATTAGTCAGTCCTAGAGTTCGTATTGCATTTTCTTTTGTTGTTGCCATCATTATTACTCCAGTTATTGATGTTCCTAACTACGACCCCGTTTCACCTGCTTATATTGTGTTGATTGCTGAGCAACTGGTGATTGGTTTTGCTTTGGGTTTTGTGGTTACTATTTTGTTTCAATTATTTTCTCTTGCTGGGCAATTGGCTGCGATGAAGGCGGGGTTAGGCTTTGCGATGTCTAATGATCCTGCGAATGGTATTTCTGTCGCGACCTTGGGGCAATATTATTTGTCTATGGTGGCGTTGGCCTTTTTGGGTACGAATGGGCATTTAGTGATGATAGAGTATCTCGCGGAAAGTTTTACTTATTGGCCCATTGGAAGCGGTTTTGATAGTCAGCGTTATTGGCAATTGGTGTTATTAGGGGGGTGGATGTTTGAAAAAGCCTTGCTTATCGTTATGCCTTTGGCTATTGCTGTATTGGTGATTAACTTGTCTTTTGGTGTGGTTGCCAAGGCTTCTCCGCAGTTGAATATTTTTGCCTTGGGTTTTCCTATTATCATGCTTTTTTCGTTGTTCTTCTTCTGGATTATGTTGGACGACTTTTTGAATATCTATTTGTTGTTTTTTGCAGAAATGATTGATTGGATGAAGACTGCTTGGGGGATTCAGATAAATGGCTGAGAATGAAGATGGCAGCGAAAAAACCGAAGGTGCCAGTAGTAAGAAGCTTCAGGATGCCCGTGATAAGGGTAATATTGCTCGCTCAAAAGATCTGAGTTCGGCGCTGCTTTTGATTGTGGCTGCAGCAACATTATATGGAACGGGCACTTTGTTGGCTCGAGACTTGGCGGTTATATTTGATTTTAACTTCTTGGTTGAACGAGAGGACGTGTTTGACTTAAGCCGGATGATTTTTCATCTCTATGAATCTGTTGTTGCCATGATGGACTCGATGGTGCTGCTGATGTCCGTTTTAGCTGTAGCGGGTATTGTGGGGAGCATTGCCTTGGGAGGGCTCAATTTTTCTTGGGAGCCCCTGATGCCTAAACTTAGTAAAATGAGCCCAATAGCCGGTCTAAAAAGAATGTTTTCAGTACAGTCTTTAGTGGAGCTTTTGAAGGCAATTGCCAAGGTGACATTGGTTGGTATCGTGTCATATTTGGTGCTCAATTATTTTTTATTAGAAACGCTGGGGCTTACTTTTCAATCGATCGAATTGTCGATTGCTCACGGTATCGATATTGTTATTTGGTCTTTTATTTTTGTCAGTCTCGCTTTGGCCTTGATTGCGGCGATAGATGTGCCTTTTCAAGTTTGGTCTCATAAAGAAAAACTTAAAATGACCAAGCAGGAAGTAAAGGACGAGTTTAAGCAGCAAGAAGGTGATCCTTTAGTTCGAGGGCGTATCCGTCAAATGCAACGTCAAGCTGCAATGAATAGGATGATGTCTGATGTACCCAATGCGGATGTTATCATTACTAACCCGACACACTTTTCTGTCGCATTAAAATATGATCAAACGGGTGGAAGCGCTCCGATATTGTTGGCCAAGGGTGGTGATTTTATTGCGCTGAAAATTCGAGAAGTGGGCAATCACTATGACATCCCTGTGATACAATCACCTGCTTTAACGCGGGCAATTTATCATCATACCGAAATAGGGGATGAAATACCGCAAGGTCTCTTTAAGGTGGTGGCTCAGTTGTTGGCGTATGTGTATCAATTACGTAACGCTCGAACGGGGGCGCCAAGGCCTGAGGCAATGCCAAATTTAGATGTGCCTGATGAGTTTCAGTGGGATGGTCGTTAATTATGTTTTGTCGTTTTTTGGTAGGAATGTCGCGTGAACTTTGACCGTGGTCGTCTTACTGGGCAAGTCCAAGGGGTTTTTAGTGGGAATCTAGGTATTCCTATTTTGTTATTGTCGCTTTTGGCGATGATGATTTTACCCATTCCTGCTTTTCTACTTGATGTGCTTTTCACCTTTAATATCGCGTTGGCGATTGTTGTTTTGCTGGTGGCGGTGTACTCCTTGCGTCCTTTGGATTTTGCGGTTTTTCCAACGGTTCTGCTTGTTTCAACACTGATGAGGTTAGCGTTAAATGTGGCTTCAACGCGTGTTGTTCTGTTGGATGGTCATGAGGGTGGCGATGCTGCGGGTAAGGTCATTCAAGCGTTTGGTGAAGTGGTCATTGGCGGCAATTACGTTGTGGGTTTTGTTGTTTTTGCCATCTTGATGATTATCAACTTTGCCGTGGTAACAAAAGGTGCGGGTCGTATCTCCGAAGTGAGTGCGCGCTTTACCTTAGATGCGATGCCTGGTAAACAGATGGCAATTGATGCAGATCTTAATGCCGGTATGATCGATGCTGAACAAGCAAAGCAACGACGTATGGAGATTGCCTCTGAGGCTGAATTTTACGGCTCTATGGACGGTGCCTCTAAATTCGTTAAAGGGGATGCTATTGCGGGTTTATTGATACTTGGCATTAACATCGTTGGCGGTTTGGCCATCGGTATGGCACAACATGGTCTTTCGTTTAGAGAGGCGGTTGAAATCTATTCATTGTTAACGATAGGTGATGGCTTGGTAGCGCAATTGCCATCTCTAATGTTGTCTACTGCGGCGGCCATCATGGTGACTCGTGTTAACGAGTCCGGTGATATGGGATCGCAAATTGTTCGTCAAATGTTTGGTTCGTCTAAGGCGCTTTACGTTGCTGCCGGAGTCATGACGATTATGGGGATTGTTCCTGGAATGCCTCATTTTTCTTTTCTATCTTTGGCGGCTTGTTTGGGCGGCTTAGCTTACTTTCTTGAATACAACAAAAAGAAAAAATCCAAGCAAGGACAAAAAAGTTCCAGCAAAACTTCTTCTGACAATCCTATGCCTGCCGAAGCAAAAGATTTGAGCTGGGATGACGTGGCCCCTGTAGATATGTTGGGGTTGGAAGTAGGATATCGTCTTATTCCTCTGGTGGACAAAACTCAAGGAGGTGAGTTGCTGGCGCGTATTAAAGGTGTGCGTCGTAAGCTTTCTCAAGATTTAGGCTTTTTGGTGCCAAGTGTGCACATCCGTGATAATTTGGATCTTATGCCAAACGCTTACCGTGTGACCCTGATGGGAGTGAGTCTGGCGGAAGCCGAAGTGCATCCAGATAAAGATTTGGCGATTGATCCTGGTCAGGTGTTTGGCAAGATTGATGGTATTGCTGGTAAGGACCCTTCTTTTGGATTAGATGCTGTCTGGATTGATCCTAAGAAGCGAGATCAGGCGCAAACCTATGGATACACTGTCGTGGATGTGAGCACAGTAGTCGCGACCCACATTAACCAAATTATGCACAAACACGCTTACGAGTTGATTGGTCATGATGAAGTTCAGCAATTGCTCAGTCTACTCAAGCAGTATAACCCTAAGTTGGCAGAAGAACTTGTGCCGAATACTGTACCGCTAAGCGTGCTGTTAAAAGTGTTGCAGAATTTGTTGATCGAAGGGGTTCCGCTTCGTGATATGCGCACCATTGCAGAAGCCATTATGGGGGTCCAGCCTAAAACGCAAGACCCTATGATACTGACAGCAGCTGTGCGGACGTCTTTATCAAGGTTGATTATTCAGACCTTGGCGGATGGGGTAGAAGAGATCCCAGTATTGACCTTAGAGCCTCAGCTGGAAAAGATGTTGATGCAGACGGTGCAGCAAAGCCAGCAATCTGGTATTAAAAATGAAGAAGCGCTTATTTTAGAACCAAAAATGGCCGAGCAGCTGCAGACCTCATTACGTCAGTCTGCTGAGCAGCAAGAAGCGATGGGGAATACGCCTATCTTGATCGTGTCTGCTCCTATACGGCCTATGTTGGCGCGTTTTATGCGTTATGGTATGGTCAATATGTCTGTTCTTTCCTACCAAGAAGTGCCAGATCATAAACGTATCACCGTAGTTGGGGTGATTGGTCAATAAAAACTGGCTATTGACCTTATACATTGTGTCTATATTTATTTGGATCTTTCGGGTAAGCTATGGATTTGTAAGAAAAATACACTGGAAGGATTAAGTTATTCATGCAAATTAGGCGGTTTCGAGCACCTGACATGCGGCAAGCGATACGGAAGGTTCGCGATGCTGTTGGCCCTGATGCGGTCATTTTGTCAAACCAGCGTCTGCCTACTGGCGAAATAGAAATTGTCGCCGCTTTGGATTATGACGGCTCTTTGCCTTCGAGCATGACCTCGAAGCGCCCTGCCGCGCCTCGTTCCGATAAATACACTGCCCCGAGTGCTGACTACTTAGAGCGTATAGAAAAAGCAAAATCACAGACTCCGCCAGCAGAAAATGCACCTCCTCAAGCGATTAAGCGTCCAGTAACACAGTTTGAAATGCCACCTTTGTCGAATGACAAAGAGGATCCTGTTCTAGAAGAAAACTTGTCTATACGTAATAACGATAGCGCCAAACAGCTGCGTGACATGGAGTTGGAGTTAAAAAATGTACGAGCGATGCTCGAGCAGCGCCAGCAAGCTGAGAGTCGAGCGGAACCAAAAGAAAATATCATCGAATCACGAGCACGTGAAAAACTAAAAGGTTTGGGTTTATCGGAATTTGTTGTCTCACGTTTAATCGATGATATCGATTTAAAAGGCCGAGAAGATGATTGGAATCGTTTGCTTGCGCATTTAGCTGACTATATCCCTGTTCGTTCTAGTTCTTCAGAGCTTAAAGGGTGTATTGCTTTTATGGGGCCTACCGGTGTCGGGAAAACGACATCCATTGGTAAAATTGCGGCTCAACACGTTTTGAAGCATGGTTCTGATGGCGTGGTGTTGATTACCACTGATTCCTATCGAATTGCGGCTCACGAGCAGTTAAGAACGTTTGGCCGTATTTTAAATGTTCCAGTAGAAGTGGTGAATGAATATTCAGATTTAAATGAAGTATTGGCAAAATACGCTCATTACTCTTTAGTGTTGGTTGATACTGCGGGTATGAATCCGAGAGATTCAAATCTCGAAAGGCAGTTGCTCATGATGAAGCGCGCGAGAGCCAGTTTGAAAAAACTCTTGGTGTTGCCTTGCACAAGTCAAAGACAAGTATTGAAGACAGTGGTTGATGTTTACTCACAAATTCAGTTAGATGGCTGTGTTTTAAGCAAGTTAGATGAATCTGCTTCACTTGGTGAGGCGATTAGTGTAGTTATTGAGGAAGGTCTGCCGGTTGTGTATATAGCGGACGGCCAAAGAATTCCAGACGATATTGAGCCAGCTAGAGCACATAACTTGATTAGTAGAGCCGTTTATACTGCGGAGCATTACAGTCAGCTTTATGGGTCACTAAAGTATGGTAGTTAGTAAAATTTTGTTATTACTGAAAGCGTTGCGCCAAACTATGTAGTACAGTTAGTTAGCGCAACTAACTTAAATGGTAAAGGTTGCTTAGACTATTTTTATGCAGACCAAAAATGGATATGACACATACTCTAAAAAAGCGACACTTTCGATTGATGCGATTGTCGAGCAGTATGGGTATTTGGTAAAAAAAATTGCTTATCATTTATTGGCGCGTCTACCTGATAGCGTCGATATTGACGATTTAATTCAAGCTGGCATGATGGGGCTAATTGAAGCGTATAAGCGTTTTGAGTCAACCAAAGGTGCGAGCTTTGAGACCTACGCCGGCATACGAATTCGTGGCTCTATTATGGATGAGGTGCGAAAAAGTGATTGGGCGCCTCGGTCTGTTCGGCGAAATGGTCGCGCAGTGGCGCACGCAATTAAAGAGTTAGAGGCAAAGCTTGGCCGTGAAGTATCTGATATGGAAGTATCAGCTCACATGGATATAAGCATTGAGGAATATCACGAAATGATTCAATCCTCTATGTCGACGCAGTTGTTTAGCTATGAAGAAATGCTAGACTCTGATACAAGTAATTTAGATAGTGTGGAACCGGAAGTAGAAAACGCGCCTTATTCACTAGTGGAAGAGGGTGGCTTTCAAAATCAATTGGCACAAGAAATTGATAATTTACCGGAAAGAGAAAAGTTGGTTTTGTCTCTTTATTATAATGAAGAACTTAACTTGAAAGAAATTGGTGCTGTTTTAGGTGTCAGTGAATCAAGAGTGAGTCAAATTCATAGCCAAGCGGCAATGAGATTGAGAGCTCGGTTAAGTGATTGGCGAGATTAATTATGAGTTGTGAAATATTACCTTTGGGGTGTGGAGGTTGCATTGGATAAAAACATGAAGATCCTGATTGTTGATGACTTCTCGACAATGAGACGAATCATTAAAAACTTACTGCGGGATTTAGGGTTTACCAATACAGTCGAAGCAGATGATGGAACGACAGCCTTGCCTATACTTCAAGGTGGGACAATTGACTTTCTTGTGACTGATTGGAATATGCCCGGTATGACAGGAATTGAATTGCTTCGTGCAGTTCGAGCTGATGAGAAACTGAAAAGCATTCCTGTTCTTATGGTAACGGCAGAAGCAAAGCGTGATCAGATTATTGCTGCAGCTCAGGCTGGGGTAAATGGTTACGTTGTTAAACCGTTTACTGCAGTGGCTCTCAAAGAAAAAATTGAGAAGATATTCGAACGCATAGACGCTGCTAAATAGGGAATTTAGATGTCAAATGTATTGGGATCTGGACTAGTGGAATTTGAAAACCTAGTAAAAGACGGTGCGGTAGAGCTTTTGAACCACATTGAGGTTGGCGACTTCAGTGGGGCGATTAAAATAATCCAAGAGTTGAGCGAGGCTCGTCATAACAGCTTTTACAACGAAGTGGGTTGTTTAACTCGAAGTTTGCATGACGCTATTCGTGATTTTCAAATCGATTCAATGGATCTGGTTGTTGGTGAGGGGCAAGACTCTGCTACAAAAATCACCGACGCATCAGATCGATTAAATTATGTTATTGAAACGACTAGTGCAGCTGCTAATAAAACCATGGATATGGTAGACAGTAGTGTTCCTGTGGCCAGTGAACTACAGAATCAGGCCAGGGTATTGCGAAAAGACTGGAGTCGGCTAATTCAGCGTGATTTAACACCACAAGAGTTTAGAGACTTGTACAAGCGTATTGATGTGTTTTTGTCCTACGCTGATGAAAGTGCTACCACCTTGCATTCAAACCTCAACACAATTCTTCTAGAGCAAGGTTATCAAGACCTAACGGGTCAAGTTATCGCTAGAGTGAATGATTTAATTCGGGATGTAGAAGACAAACTTGTGCATCTCGTTGCTGTTGCTGGACGCGTTGATAGTATCTCCGGAATTGAACACAAAGAGAAAAAGTCTGATCACGATGACACTCGTGGCCATGGCCCAGCTATTAATAAACAAAACAACCCTGAAGTACTGAATAGTCAAGACGAAGTAGACGACTTGCTATCAAGTCTTGGTTTCTAGAAGGAGCTGAGGATGAGTTTCGAGGTCGATGAAGAGATTCTACAAGATTTTTTGGTAGAAGCTGGTGAAATTCTAGAACAGCTTTCCGAACAGTTAGTAGATTTAGAGCAAAACCCTAATGACAAACAGCTGCTAAATGCGATTTTTCGCGGCTTTCACACCGTAAAAGGCGGTGCGGGTTTTCTACAATTAACGGCATTGGTTGATTGTTGTCATTACGCTGAAAACGTTTTTGATATTTTAAGAAACGGTCAGCGTAAAATAGATTCTGATTTAATGGATATCGTTTTGCAGGCGCTTGATGCTGTAAACGAAATGTTTGACGCAGTGCGTGCTGGTGCTGAGCCAGAACGTGCTTCTCCTGAATTGATTGCCGCATTGAGCGTGTATGCAAAACCGCCTACTGCGGAAGAGCTTGCTGGAGAAGAGGAAGCTGAGGAAGCAGACGAAGTCGAAGATATTGCTGAAGAGCAAGATGATGTCGAAGAGGATGATGAAATTACGTCGTCCAGTTCTGATGAATCAGTGGATATTTCTGATGATGAGTTTGAATCATTGTTGGATGCGCTTGGTGATACCTCATCTGAAGATGTTGCAGATAAAAGTGAGGCAGCACCCAAAAGTGATGATGAAATTACAGAAGACGAATTTGATGCTTTATTAAATCAGCTTCATGGAAGTGGTGCGCCTGGCATAAATGATAGCCAAGATAAAAAAGCACAGTCGGATACTCCTTCAGATGAGATAACGGAAGATGAGTTCGAGGAGTTGCTCGATAAACTTCATGGTGAAGGTGGCTCTTCTACTAAAAAGACGACGAGTACTGATAAAGCAGAGAAACCGAAATCCACGACAGATAAATCTGTTAAGGACGAATCGGCTGGTGCTGAGTCAGACTTGATTACGGAAGATGAGTTTGAATCCCTTTTAGACAGTCTACAAAGTAAAGATAAGGCGACAAAATCTGCCTCATCTGCACCCAAGGCTGAGCCAAAAGCAGAACCAGCGCCTAAGCCGAAAGCGAAAGTTGAGCCTAAGCCAGCAGCTAAAGCTGAACCTAAAATGTCTGATCCACATGATTCAGAAATGGATGGTGTAAAAGAGAAAACGGCTAATTCCCCCGTTACTCAAGAAGCCACCGTTCGTGTTGATACGAAGCGTCTAGATGACATAATGAACATGGTGGGTGAATTGGTTTTGGTGCGCAATCGACTTGTTCGATTAGGGCTTCAAAGCGAAGATGAATCCATGGGGAAAGCCGTTGCTAACTTAGACGTAGTGACAGGTGATTTGCAAAATGCGGTAATGAAAACCCGTATGCAACCGATCAAAAAAGTATTTGGTCGATTCCCTCGCGTGGTTCGAGATCTTGCTCGCAATATGAAGAAAGAGGTTAACCTTGTTCTTCGTGGTGAGGAAACCGATCTAGATAAAAACTTAGTTGAGGCCTTAGCCGATCCTTTGGTTCACTTGGTGCGAAACTCAGTAGATCATGGTGTTGAAGCGCCTGATGTACGGGAAGCAAGTGGCAAACCTAGGATGGGTACGGTTATATTATCTGCTGAACAAGAGGGTGATCATATCTTGTTGTCCATCGAGGATGATGGCGCGGGTATGGATCCGAGCTTATTACGTAGAAAAGCAGTTGAAAAAGGTTTAATGGACGCTGATGCTGCAGACAGGTTGTCTGACGAAGAAGCGTTTAATTTGATCTTTGCCCCCGGTTTTTCGACAAAAGTAGAAATAACCGATGTGTCCGGGCGTGGTGTTGGGATGGATGTGGTGAAAACCAAAATCTCCCAGTTAAATGGAACGTTAGACATCAAGTCCGTACTTGGGCAAGGGTCTCGTTTCATTATCAAAGTGCCTTTGACATTGGCGATTATGCCTACCTTGATGGTGACTTTGTCTGATCAGGCGTTTGCGTTTCCATTGGTTAGTGTGAACGAAATTTTTCACCTTAACTTGAAAAAAACCAATGTCGTTGATGGTCAGCAAGTGGTTGTTATTAGGGGTAAAACGCTCCCTATTTTCCATCTTAAGAGTTGGTTGATTAAAGGAAGTAGTCGAGATAATTTACCTTCCGAAGCTCACGTCGTTGTTGTTCAGGTTGGCATGAGTGAAGTCGGATTTGTTGTTGATCAATTAGTTGGCCAAGAAGAAGTTGTTATAAAGCCATTAGGAAAAATGTTGCAAGGTACTGCTGGTATGGCAGGCGCAACGATTACCGGTGATGGTCGTATTGCATTGATTCTGGATGTCCCTAGTATGCTGAAGTGTTATGCGTCTAGGTAGTAGCTTTTTCATTTAGGGGATGTGATATGCCTGTTAAGGTGCTGGTTGTTGATGATTCTGGTTTCTTTCGACGTCGTTTAGTTGAGATATTCGAAGCGGATCCCAGATTAACCGTTGTCGGTACTGCAAATAATGGAAGAGAGGCGATAGATAAAGTGCAATCTTTATCGCCTGATGTGGTTACAATGGATTATGAGATGCCTGTCCTAGACGGCATCGCAGCCGTAGCCAACATAATGAAACTCAAACCGACACCGGTGTTGATGTTTTCCTCGCTGACTCATGAGGGTGCCAAAGTAACTTTGGACGCTCTTGAGGCCGGTGCGGTGGATTTCATGCCAAAGAATTTCGAAGATATTTCACGCGATTCTGCGGTGGTTAAGCGAGCTTTGGTTGAGCGAGTATTGCTGGTTGCAAGAACGCGTTTTTCTGGTAACCGAGGCCCTATTGCGGCTTTGGCACCAAGAGAAGCACCTAAACCAATTGTGACAGATCGTGGTGTTATCATTCCACGCGTTAGAAAGCGAGTGAGTCTTGTTGCTATTGGTACGTCCACTGGTGGCCCTATGGCGCTTCAGGCTGTATTGACTAAGCTTCCCAAGGATTTTGCTGCACCATTGGTTTTGGTTCAGCATATGCCGGCGGCTTTTACAGGGGCATTTGCAGAGCGATTGAATAATATCTGCCAAATTACTGTGAAAGAAGCGCAAGATGGTGATCGTCTGCAGCCTGGCGTTGCTTTGCTCGCGCCTGGTGGTAAACAGATGATGATCGACCCTCGTAATGGTGGTTGTGTTCGCATCCTAGATGGTGATGAGCGGCTCAATTATAAGCCTTCGGTCGATGTTACCTTCGGCTCTGCCTCCAAATGTTACCCAGGTAAAGTTTTATCTGTGGTCATGACAGGGATGGGCGTTGATGGTCGTGAAGGGGCTCGTATGCTGAAAAATTCTGGCTCAAGGGTATGGATTCAAAGCGAAGAGTCATGTGTTATCTACGGCATGCCTATGGCCGTAGAGAAAGCCAATCTGGCGGACGAAATTATTGACTTAGATCACATCGGTGAACGTATTGCTCGTGAGGTCAGTTAGTGGATTTTGTTACCTTAGCTGGTCTTCTCATTGCATTCAGTTCTGTATTTCTAGCTAATTGGTTAGGAGGAGGGGAAGTCGTTCTCCTCCTTAACCTTCCTTCTGCCATCATTGTGATTGTGGGTAGTATCGGGGCATCATTAATTCAAAGCAGTATTCAAGAAGCCACTCGAGCTCTTGTCTTGATTAAATGGAGTCTTTTCCCGCCCGTTTATGATTTTAATTCAGCCAGAGCCACATTAAATAATCTTGCCCACAAAGCCAGAAGATTGTCATTATTGGCTCTAGAGTCGGATATAGAGGCGATGGGAAATCGTTTCTCATCACGAGCTTTGCAGATGGCCATCGATGGAACAGATCCCGAACTTTTAGCCGATCGGCTACACGATGATGCGGTGCGTATTTACGATAAACGCATGAAAAGTGTCTCTTTTATAGAGTCAATTGGTGGTTATGCGCCTACTTTAGGGATTATGGGGTCAGTTTTAGGTCTGATTCAAGCCATGGCGAATTTGGACAGTCCAGAGGCTTTAGGGCATGGTATTGCGGTGGCGTTTGTGTCGACTCTTTATGGTCAAGGGTTTGCAAACTTGGTGATTTTTCCGATCGCAAAAAAATTGACCGGTTACATCGAGAAAGAGCTGTTATATCACCAACTGTTAATCGACGGTATTTGTGGCATTGCAACGGGTAAGCATCCGTATCGATTAGAACTTGAGCTTAATACCTATGAGTGATACTCCAACTCGACCAGCCAAGCGGCGCCGGATGGTGGTTAAATCGGCTAATTCTGGTGCTCAGGGGCGAGATCGTTGGATATTGTCATATGCCGATTTTATTACTTTGTTGTTTGCCTTTTTTGTTGCGTTATACTCTATTTCGCTGAAAAATTCAGGGGACGAACAGCGTTTAAAAGAAACGCTTCAAGGTGTTTTTGATGCTGTTCAGAAGTCGGTAAAGCCTATTAATATTGGTGAGCCCATTATCGGTGAACCAAAAGATGTGGAAGTGATTGAGGCGAAGCCGATCCCATCCGCACCGCCAACGATTGAAGAAAATACCTCATCGGCTGTTTATGCTTTACTCAGTCAAGTGGTTGAAAACCAATTTTCAGGTTTGCATACATCCGGTCAAATATCTGTCACTGAATCCGCGGATTGGGTTAGCTTAGAGTTGAAGTCTGGTTTGTTGTTTGGTCAAGGGGAATATGACTTAACGAATGAAGCCGTTGCTTTGCTCATATTGGTGGCTAACATACTGAAAGCACACCCATCAGTTATATTGGTGGAAGGCAACACGGATGATTTGCCGGTAAATTCAAGACGTTTGGTTTCTAATTGGCATTTGTCTAGCTTGCGTTCCTCTTCTGTGGTGGAGGAGTTAGTTTACAGAGGGGTCGATCCTAAAATGATCGCGCCAATTGGTTTTTCAAGTGAGCATCCTAAGGTAAGAAATACCAATGATTTTGCTCGTCAACAAAATCGTCGAGTCATTTTGCGAATTAGTAAACGTGAAGCGGATAATCTATATGATTACTTGTTTCAATAGCGTGTTACTGTATATGATTGCAAGGAATTAGTAAGCAAAATAATCGCATAGGGTATCAGGGGAGTCAGAGTGCACATTTGGGCAGTGGCGAATCAAAAGGGCGGCGTCGGAAAAACGACCACAGTAGTTTCCTTGGCAGGGTTGTTGGCCGACGCAGGTCATCGAGTGTTGATGATTGATCTAGATCCTCACGGGTCGTTGACGAGCTATTTTCGTTTTGATCCAGATTCTATTGAGAAGAGTGCCTATAATCTTTTTCAAGCCCCTAACAAGGTGCCAGCAGATTTACCTGCTTCATTAATCTTAGAAACAGGTCACCCAAATTTATCCTTATTACCCGCGTCTACCGCTTTAGCAACACTAGAGCGTCATGCACAAGCACAAGGTGGAATGGGGTTAGTTATTTCAAAAACGCTAGCGATTTTGTGGGATGACTATGATTATGTGTTAATTGATAGCCCGCCAGTGCTTGGGGTGTTAATGATTAATGCGTTAGCCGCTTGTCAACAACTGGTTATACCAGTACAGACTGAATTTTTGGCCATTAAAGGATTAGAGAGAATGGTCAGAACGCTCACAATGATAAACCGTGCACGAAAAAGGCCGGTACCATTTTTGATTGTTCCCACTTTGTTTGATCGACGCACACAGGCATCGAATAAAAGCCTTCGCAGTTTAAAAGACACTTATGAAGAGTTGGTGTGGCATTCTGTTATTCCCGTTGACACCAAGTTAAGGGATGCGAGTACAGCGGGCATAGCCCCTTCTGCGTTGGATCCAAATGCACGAGGAATTAAGGCTTATGCAAGTCTAATGGATTCCTTGCTGAAGCCAGCGAGATAGTAACGGTTTATGAAAGAGACAAAAAATAAAGAACAGGTTCTGATTGGGCCACAAATAGCAGTACAGCGTTACCTTGACGATTTATTGCAAGAGGCCACAACTGAACAAGAAGATGATCAAGAAATGCTTGAGGATCGTGATGTTGTGACAGATTCTGAAAAATCAGAAGAGTCAGAAGAGTCAGAAGAGTCAGAAGAGTCAGAAGAGTCAGAAGAGTCAGAAAAGGTAAATGCTTCCGATTTTGGGTTGAGTGAAGATGAGCTTTCGTCTTTAGATGCCTCGTTTAAAGATTTTGAAGCCGCCATATCGTCACAAATGAATGGTTTGTCAAATACAGTAGAAAAAACGAATATTGTTCAGCCAGAGCCAGAGCCAGAGCCAGAGCCAGAGCCAGAGCCAGAGCCAGAGCCAGAGCCAGAGCCAGAGCCAGAGCCAGAGCCAGAGCCAGAGCCAGAGCCAGAGCCAGAGCCAGAGCCAGAGCCAGAGCCAGAGCCAGAGCCAGAGCCAGAGCCAGAGCCAGAGCCAGAGCCAGAGCCAGAGCCAGAGCCAGAGCCAGAGCCAGAGCCAGAGCCAGAGCCAGAGCCAGAGCCAGAGCCAGAGCCAGAGCCAGAGCCAGAGCCAGAGCCAGAGCCAGAGCCAGAGCCAGAGCCAGAGCCAGAGCCAGAGCCAGAGCCAGAGCCAGAGCCAGAGCCAGAGCCAGAGCCAGAGCCAGAGCCAGAGCCAGAGCCAGAGCCAGAGCCAGAGCCAGAGCCAGAGCCAGAGCCAGAGCCAGAGCCAGAGCCAGAGCCAGAGCCAGAGCCAGAGCCAGAGCCAGAGCCAGAGCCAGAGCCAGAGCCAGAGCCAGAGCCAGAGCCAGAGCCAGAGCCAGAGCCAGAGCCAGAGCCAGAGCCAGAGCCAGAGCCAGAGCCAGAGAAGAAAATTTCAAAAACAGATCCTTTGCCTTGGGCGACAGGCAGATTTGAATGCTTACTTTTTTATGTCGGTGGGCTGAAAATGGCTGTCCCCCTCGTTGAATTAGGTGGTATTTTTCAAAGTAATAAGGATAAATTAACCTCTATCTTTGGACAGCCTAGTTGGTTCATGGGTGTAGCAAATGTTGGTGAATTTAACCTGAGAACGGTCGATACTGCGCTATGGGTAATGCCCAATCATTATCAAGGCGAAATGAAAGAAAACTTTAAATTTGTGATACAGCTTGATCGTTCTAATTGGGGCGTAGCTTGTGAGCGTGTCGCAGAAGCAATCACATTAGAGCCATCACAGGTCAAGTGGCGAAGTGATCGAAGTAAACGGCCTTGGTTGGCAGGTACGGTAATTGATCATATGTGTGCCATACTTGATGTACAGGGTTTTATAGAGCTGTTAGATGACCCGAATAATGGGTTTAAAAGAACAGGCAAATAATTTTGTTGATCATTTTTTGATCTTTGGAGAAGAGTAATGGCGACTAGCATAGCGTTAAAAAGCGGAAATCACACAGATGACCCTATGTTGCAATGGGTAACATTTCGCCTAGAGCATGAGATCTACGGCGTGAATGTCATGCAAGTAAAAGAGGTGCTGCGCTATTCTGAGATTGCTCCAGTACCAGGTGCGCCGAGCTTTGTGCTGGGGATTATTCATCTACGTGGCACTGTTGTCACGGTTATCGACACCTGTCAGCGATTTGGCCTGCCTTCTGGTGAGATTACAGATGCAACGCGTATTATGATCCTTGAGGTAGAAGGACATGTGATTGGTATTTTGGTGGACGCAGTTTCTGAAGTTGTGTATCTACGTCAGTCTGAAATTGAGCCTTCTCCAAGTGTTGGCAATGACGAATCTTCTAAGTTTATTCAAGGAGTGTGTCATAAGAACGATATTTTATTAATTCTAGTAGATCTTGATAAACTTCTATCGGAAGATGAATGGTCTGAAGTTGGAACAATGTAAGTATTAAGGTAGTTGTACTAGATGGAATCTCAGTGGTTATTTAACCTTCTCCTAACCTTACAGTTTGTAATATTGATCGCTGTTGTCGTTTGGGCTTTTCGACTGTCAAAACGTTTGGAGAAGATGAAGCAAGAGCGTGCCGAAGTGGAGCTGAATCAAAAGAAGCAGGTTCAAGTGCTTGCTTCTGGATCAATAGGCATGGGACGCCGCTTAGTGGCTATTGAGAAAAAATTAAATCTAGCGGTGGAAAAGCAGTCTGAAATTTTGTCAAAAGAAGGTGGCGTTTCTTATAACCGCGCCATGGAGCTTTTAGAAATGGGGGCAACCATTGACGATTTGGTTTCTAAATGTGGTCTTATTCGAGCAGAGGCTGAGCTGATCAGCCTATTGAAGCAAGAGTCACGAAGAAACTCGGATTACCATTGATGGTCTCTGATTTTGTGGGCAAAGGCGATAACCTCTGCCACGGCTAAATATAAAGACTCGGGTATTTCTTCGCCTAATTCCAAAGTGCTGAGCAATTCGACAAGCTCAGGACTTTGGTGAAGCATAACATCGTTTTCTTTGGCGACGGCCATGATTTTTTCCGCAAGCAAGCCATTCCCTTTTGCAACCACTTTAGGGGCTGCGCTAAAGTCATATTTTAAAGCGACGGCTTTTTGCATTACGTTCTCACATCTATTAATGATTGGGTGTTGCTTACGTTGGTTTTTTCTTTATCTAACTTTGCTTGAAACGCGTCTAATCGTTCGACTTCAATGTTTTTATCTGTCAGTTGTTGCTTTAACATGGGGATGTTTTGACGCAATATTTGTACGGTCTCTGGGTCTTCGGCCGCAAAGAGTATTCCAACCTTGTTCGCTTGAATGCTGGCCCTTGCATCAAAACGTCCTGTCTCTTCAAAATCGAACTTTAATTTCACTAGCCAGCGTCTGTCCTGTTTTGCTTGTTCTTCTGTACTGGCATCTTTATCTATTTCTATCTGTACAAAGCTGGGGGTTAGACCATTTTTTATTGGCAGTTCTATGTGCAATGGATAGCTGGGAGTATTGATCTGATTCTGATCTGAAAAGTGACGTAATTGGCTGGTGGTTATTCGTTCAATAGCGCCGGCAATGTGTTCTGTTGGTATGCCAGCAAGGCGCAAAGGGGCTGAATTGTCTTGGGCGTCTTTTAGTCGTATAAGATTGAGTTTTAAATCAGCAGGTATCTGTATTTTGCTGTCATTCGCCAGCAAGGATTCTGAAAAAAGCCCGCTGCTTTGAATTGCCTGTTTCATGGCTTCGGGTGAGCCAGTCACTGTGCCCAAGGTTGGCATATGCTGCATCAACTGTTTAAGCGCTTGTTGTGTCTGCGGTGGTAGATTTGCGGACGATGAATCGTTGAGGTTATTCAGTTGTTTGACAAGTTGAGACATATCGCCAAAAGATAGCTGCTTCGGTAGGCTTTGCTTGAGCGCTTCTGTTTGGACGGTAGATGCTGTCGAACTGTTTTTTGCTGGCAACACCTGCATTTGGTTGTTGGCGTCGACCATGACTCGTACGACATCGCCTTTTTTTAATGGCATTTGGCTCAGAATTGGAAACTCTGTTTTACCATCTGAAACGGTTGCAAGTACTGGAGAGGTGGTAAGTGCGGTGTTTGCTGGTGAGCTTGTCTGTGAGATTGGTGTGGCTGTCTGAGCATTAGAGTAGGGCGTTTGAAAGGGCGTGGCCTGTGTAGGAACTCCGGTTTTCGCTGTGGCCGTTGGCGCCACGTCGGTTACGGTTAAGTTTACAACGCGAGAGGCCAGCATCAGGTTATCAGCTTGCCTAACTTGAGGTGCATTTTGATTGACGCCCGTTTTGTTGGATTGAGCCTCTATTGGTATGGTCAGTGACGCCTGTAGGGTACTGGTTTTATCTAATTTGGCATTCTGGATGGTGCTAATATCAATGGGAGTCCCTGTGTTCACAAGGGTGAAGGGCTGTTGTGCGCTGGTTGCATGCAACAGCTGGGCAGGTTTGCCTTGAAAGTTGAGTGACTCGCTGCCTTGAAATTTGATTACGCTGAGGTTTTCTATAAGCTTGATTTCACTGCTTAATTTGGCAATAGTGCCTGTGTTACCCACCATATTACTATTGTTGTTGGTCCCACTGCTCTGCTTGCTTGATGATGCATTAAGCATAGATTGGATATCAGAGATCATGTCGCCTGCCTGTTGATTTAGATAACCGATTGATTTGTGCTTTTAGAAACGCTTCTCATATAATGTTTCAACACTTTAGTATAGCTAAGCCGTATAGTTAAAACAGTCCAGCTAAACCATGTTAACCTTGACCTTTATATCGGCCGACTTGGAAATATCTTTTGCACTCTTTTGCTTCATTAACAGTATCAGATCTTTGGATTGAACGTGCAGAGAGAGACCTGTGTAAAGGGCTGTCTTTTAGCGTTCAATCCGGTGACGTTGTGCGTATTTTAGGGGAGAATGGCGCGGGTAAGAGTTCTTTATTAAAAGTGATTGTGGGAATTCTTTCGCCCCTACAAGGACAAATCGTGTATTCAGGCGAGGATGTTACGGTTGATCGGCGTTTTTTGCAGCAAGATGTCATCTATCTTGGTCATTCCTCTGGCATTAAGCCACAGCTAACAGTAATTGAAAATTTGCGTTGGTACTGTCCTGACGCATCGCCAAGTGCCTTACATGAGGTGTTGGAGAGTTTGGAGCTTATCGATCATATAGATGTACCAGTGAAAAAGCTCTCTGCAGGGCAAGCTCGTCGAGTTGCCTTGTCGCGATTATGGTTGGGTAAAAAAACACTTTGGCTGTTAGACGAACCCTTTGCTTCCTTAGATGTCAGAGGCGTTGAATTATTGGAGGCGTGTATTCGACAACATGCTTCAGTTGGGGGCTTGGTGCTATTAACGACCCATCAGGATTTACCGTCCCTTTCTACCCGTGATGTGGCGTTACTGTCATGACGTATTTCTCTTTTGTGAGAGCGGAATTTTTAGTTTTATGGCGTCGTAAACAAGATGTTTTAAATGCGCTGCTGTTTTTTGTCATTGTTGTTGTGCTGTTTCCAATAGGGATTGATTCTTCATCGGAATTCTTGACGCCAGCGGCGTCCGGTATTATCTGGTGTGCTACGGTATTGGCTGTTTTGATGGCGGTAGACAGTCTGTTTAAAGAGGATTATCGAGATGGATCTCTGGAGCAGCTGGTGGTTTGTGGGCTTTCTTTGCCATTGTTGATTTTATTAAAGGTCATCGCACAATGGCTTGCCGTTATCTTGCCTTTGCTCGTTATAATGCCGTTGCTGGGTGAAATGCTGTATTTGTCGAGTGCCAGTTTATGGGCGCTAATGGTTACCTTGTTGGTTGGCTCGCCAAGCTTATTTTTTATGGGTGTGATTGGGGCGGCGTTAACCGTATCGATAAAACAGGGTGCCATCTTGGTGATGTTGTTAATATTGCCGTTTTACTTACCAGTGATCATTTTTTCGACCTTGGCGGTCAAAGCCGCGCAAGCTGGTTTGCCTTATTCTGGTTTCTTGGCGATGCTGTTAGCGATGTCCTTGTTGTCTTTAGTCCTATCGCCTTTTATGACGGCGATTGCAGTCAAAGCGAGTGTAAATTGATGCGCTGGGTATGGTTTCATAAATTGGCTTCGCCAAAGTGGTTTTATTCTTGGTCTAACTTTTGGGCTTTACCCGTATTCTGTTTTGGCTGTTTGTGTCTTGCTATTGGCTTGGTATGGGGGTTGGCGTTTGCACCTGAGGATTACCAGCAAGGTAACAGTTTTCGCATTATTTATATTCACGTGCCTGTGGCAATGTTGGCGCAATCTTGTTATTTGGCGTTAGGGGTTGCAAGTTTTGTGTTCCTTGTCTGGCAGATGAAAATGGCGCCTATTTTTATTAAGGCGATGGCACCGATTGGTGCAGTAATGGCGCTGATCGCTCTAGTCTCTGGTGCCATCTGGGGAAAGCCTACCTGGGGAACCTGGTGGGTTTGGGACGCTAGGCTTACGTCTGTACTGGTGCTGTTTTTTCTTTATATGGGGATTATTGCTCTGCAGAGCGCTTTAGACGATCTGGTGTTAGCAAATAAAGCGGCTGCGGTGATCAGTGTTGTCGGATTGATTAACTTACCCATCATTAAATACTCCGTGGTGTTGTTAGAAACCCTACATCAAGGGCCAACCTTTACGCTCACCAAAAAGCCAGAGATGCCGCCAGAAATGTGGCTACCCTTGCTCTGTGCGGTGATTGGGTTATACAGCTTTGTGGCGGGTTTGGTTCTATGGCGAATGCAGTCTGAAATATTGATGCGTGAACATAGATCGAGTTGGGTGAAGCAAGAGGTAATGGAAAATGGCCTTTGACAGTTTGTCAGCGTTTTTGATGATGGGAAAGCATGGTGTGTATGTTTGGTCGGCTTATGGTTTTAGTGCTTTGGCATTAATTTGGCTGGTTTGGAATACTCTATCGACGCGTCAAAAGACACGTAACATTTTACGAAAACGCTTTGTAAGGAGCCAGACTCGCTAATGCATCCAGTGAGAAAAAAACGTCTACTCGTCATAACTGTCATTGTATTGATTCTGAGTGTGGTGGTTGGCTTGGTGATGTACGCCTTGCAGCAAAATATTAACTTATTCTTTTCTCCGTCCCAGATTGCTTCGGGAGAGGCGCCACGTCACGCCAACATTCGTGCGGGGGGGATGGTGGTTCAAGGCAGTGTAAAGCGCAATCTTGATACCTTGGCCGTCGCGTTTGATGTGACGGATTTCCAGCACAAGGTCACCATTGAATATCGTGGTATTTTGCCAGACTTGTTTCGCGAAGGTCAGGGGATTGTGGCGCAAGGAAAGCTCAATGAAAATGGTGTATTTGAAGCTACTGAAGTGTTGGCGAAACACGATGAAAAATACATGCCACCAGAAATATCAGAGGCATTGAAAAATGCCCAAAACTCGATGGGTGAGAGTAAAGAGCCCGCGCAATCTACTTATTAATTTAGGCTGTTTATGTTTCCTGAAATTGGTCAGTTTTCACTGATATTGTCGTTGTTTTTTGCCCTATCGTTGGCCTCGGTACCTTTGGTGGGTTACTGGAAGGGCAATCGGCTTTTGTTGGAAAGCGCTCGGCCACTGACGTTTATTATGTCGGTCTTGATATTGGTCAGTTTTATTACCTTGAGTCTGGCATTTTTGACGGATGACTTTTCGGTGTTGTATGTCAGCCAGAATTCAAATAGTCAGCTGCCTGTGTGGTATAAATTCAGTGCCTTGTGGGGCGGTCATGAAGGGTCTTTATTGCTTTGGGTACTGGTTTTGTCTGGTTGGTGCTCTGCGGTTGCCTTAAAAATAAGAGGTTTACCGGAAGACATCGGGCCTGTGGTGTTGTCTGTGTTAGGTATGGTCTGCGTCGGGTTTTTATCCTTCTTGCTTTTTACTTCTTCACCTTTTGCTCGTTTGTTACCAGATGTGCCTGCGGATGGCGGGGATCTGAATCCTTTGTTGCAAGATTTTGGTTTGATCGTGCATCCACCCGTTCTCTACATGGGGTATGTCGGATTCTCAGTGGCCTTTGCGTTTGCTGTGGCGGCGTTGATTACGGGGAATTTAAATGCGTCTTGGGCGCGTTGGGCAAGACCTTGGACAGCGGCGTCGTGGGCGTTTCTAACACTGGGGATTACATTAGGCAGCTGGTGGGCCTATTACGAATTAGGCTGGGGGGGCTGGTGGTTTTGGGACCCAGTGGAAAATGCGTCTTTTATGCCTTGGCTAGCGGGAACGGCCTTGTTGCATTCCCTTGCGGTAACGGAAAAGCGTGGTGTGTTTAAAAGCTGGACTGTCTTGCTGGCGATTTTTACTTTTAGTCTCTCCTTGCTTGGTGCATTTTTGGTTCGCTCTGGTGTGCTAACGTCGGTGCATTCTTTTGCCGCAGATCCTACACGAGGCATGTTTATTCTCGTTTTGCTCTTGGTGCTTGTTGGTGGGAGTTTGTTGCTGTATGCCATCCGAGCCTCAGAAGTGCGTTCCAAAGTATCTTTTGGTGCAACAGGGCGAGAGGCTTGGTTGCTGCTCAATAACATCGTATTAACGGTTCTGACATTAACGGTTTTATTAGGCACTCTATATCCTTTGATCTTCGATGCTTTAGGATTGGGGAAAATTTCTGTTGGTGCGCCGTATTTTAATAGTGTTTTTACGCCTATTGCGTTGTTGCTTATGGTGTTTATGGCGGTTGGCCCTCTTTCTAAATGGCATCATACGCCGATTAATGTGCTTTTTAAGGTATGTTCTGTTGCTGCCGCTGTTGCGGTTCTGTCGGCTGGTTGGGTGGTTTATTATTATGAATTTGGCTTTATCGCTTGGCTCAGCTTGGCTGTGGCATTTTGGGTAGTGGTGTTATCTTTTTCTGATTGGTTTAGTAAGGTTTCTGCCGGAACGAAAGGCATTATTCCCCGAGCCCGACAGTTACCAAGAAATTACTACGGTATGTTGTTGGCGCATCTTGGTATGGTGGTTAGCTTGGTGGGCATCGTTTTAGTCAGTGTTAACAGTCAGGAGTCCATGTTGCGACTATCGCCAGGTGATCGAGCCACCGTGGC
Organism: Marinomonas shanghaiensis; assembly: GCF_003259175.1. GTDB lineage: Bacteria > Pseudomonadota > Gammaproteobacteria > Pseudomonadales > Marinomonadaceae > Marinomonas > Marinomonas shanghaiensis. The sequence continues at coordinate 81,884 of NZ_QGOK01000017.1, forward strand.
AGGCTATGAGTTTCAATTTGATTCTATTGAGCAAGTAAAAGGACCCAATTATGTGGCGAGTAAAGGGCAATTTACCGCTTATCAGGCGGATAAAACGGTTGCTGTATTGCATCCTGAAAAGCGTTTTTTTACGACTCGCCAACAAGTTATGACCGAAGCCGCTTTGGATGCTGGGTTTACACGTGATTTATACGTTTCCTTAGGTGAACAGCTTGATGATTCTGCTTGGGGAGTGCGGATTTACGTGAAATCTTTTGTGCGCTGGATCTGGCTTGGCGGTTTGCTGATGATGGCTGGTGGATTACTTGCCGCACTCGATAAACGTTATCAAAGAAGGGCAGGAGTTTAGGTGTGCGAAAACTATTATTCTTTATTCCCTTAGTGTTTTTTTTGATACTTGGTGCGGTGTTTTATTCACAGCTTGGCAAAGATGTTCAGTATATGCCTTCTGCTTTGGTAGGAAAAAAAGTCCCCAATTTCACCTTGGTGTCTTTGGGCGATGATCAGTTGTATACCCACAAGGATTTACCAAAGACGTCTTACTTGATTAATTTTTGGGGAACTTGGTGTCCTGCCTGTCATGTTGAGCATCCTTTTTTGATGACGCTGGCTCAGTCTGGTGTGCCTATTATTGGTATCGATTACAAAGATCAGAAAGACTCAGCGGAACAATGGTTAGAGCAAAAGGGAAATCCTTATCAAATGGTTTTGATGGATGAAATGGGGAATTTTGGTGTTGATATGGGGGTCACAGGTGCCCCAGAAAGCTTTGTTGTGGACAGTTCTGGTGTGGTGGTTTATCGACATCAAGGTGTTATTAATGCTGAAAATTGGCCAGACATTCAAGGCTATATGAAATGATGTTCATCAAGGGGATTTTTCTAGTCTGTGGGATATGGCTATCCTTGTCTGCTGTGGCGCAAGAGCAGATGGCCTTTCGTTCAGAGTTGAACAAAACACGCTATCAAAATTTGGTCGAAGAGTTACGTTGCCCGAAATGTCAGAATCAAAACTTAGCTGACTCCAACTCTGGTATCGCGGTGGATCTTCGTGAACAGGTTCATCAGATGATCGAGCAAGGCAAGACAGATCAAGAAATCGTTGATTATATGGTCGCCCGTTATGGTGAGTTTGTGTTGTATCGACCACAGCATTCAACGGCAACATTTTTACTCTGGTATGGTCCATTTATTCTTCTAGGAATTGGGTTGGTCGCTTTTATTTTTGTGGTGAAGATAAGCCGTAAACGACGAGGGCGAGACGAATGATAGTCGCATATTTGGCAATGGTTGGTCTGATCGTATTGAGTCTTACCTATCTTTTTGGCTCGCTAACGCATCGTTTAGATAAGCATGCAGATAAAAAAGTGCGTCAAAATCCATCTGAGTTTTCTGAGATACGTCGCAAAGAGATAGCAGAAGAAGAGGACGCTGGGCGATTGACCTCGAGTGAATCGGTGCAGCTTTTAATCGATGTTGATAGTGAAACGAGTTCAACCGATGATCGACAAAAACGTATTTTTCATCTTGATGTCAATTTTGCCCGTTGGGTCATGCTTGGTGTGGCTGCTGTCACGGTACTTGGTAGTGTCAGTCTCTATCAATGGATGGGTTATGCAAAAGAAGTGGCTTTTACACAAGATTTGCAAATGCAGCAGCTGAGTCCGCAAAAAATCACGGATTTTTTGCGGTATCGCAGTGCGCGTTATGACAGAGCGGAAGATTGGTATTATTTAGCAACGGATTATATGCAAGCTGAACAATATTCTGCAGCGGTGGAAACGTTTGAAAAGGCATTAGAAAAATTGCCTAAAAATGCCGAGGGGCGAGTGGCTTTATTGGTCGAATACGCACAGGCGATTTTTTATGCGAATGCGAATCAAAGTTCACCAAAAATGCTGGCGGTTGTTAACGCTATTTTGCAACAAGATCCAACACAAGTGACCGCTTTGGATTTGAAGGGTGTGGCAGATTTTGCCCAACAAAACTATCTAGGGGCCATACTGGCATGGCAAGAAGCGATTCGTTACAGTGTTCATTCTAGGGAACGTTTAGCCTTGCTGTCGGCGATCAATAAGGCCAGAGAGTTAGGGCAAATTGATTACCAGCAGGTGGCTCCCATTATTACCGATCAATTGGCGGTAACGCTTGATTGGGAAGCGACCAATTACCGTTGGCAGAAAGACGATGTTTTACTGGTTTATGCTGTGATGGATGGGCAAAAAATGCCGTTGGCGATACAAAGGGTATTTCCAGAGGATTTGGAGCAGCCTATTTTGTTAACCAATTTGGATGCGATGATGCCAACGGCCACGCTGGCCAATGTTGAAAAGGTCGATTTGGTCGTGAAATTATCGAATATTAATGACAATGATCTGACAAAAGGTCGAATTATCGGTATAAAGCATAGTCTACTGATAAATAGTCGTGAGATTTTCGTAATCAAGGTGGCCTTGTAATTGAATCCTAAGGCGCTTCGTTTGATAATACAGTCAACTTTAATTGATGCTATTCGGAATGTGTAATGGAATTTAGCTTGCGTGAATGGCTGATCTTGATTGGGGTCCTCATTATTGTTGTGATCCTCATAGATGGATTTCGTCGATATAAAAAAGGGCAAGAGCATGCCCAGGCAGAAGATGGCTTTGCCGATAACCATAAATCACATGATGCATTGGTTCGGCAAAGAGCCACCATGGGGCATGGTAAAATGTCGGCTAGAGTCGCCAGACCTTCTGCAGACCCTATTTCTAATGCCTTTGAAAATGCTAGGAAAACAGCTAAGTCGCCTTTAACAGATGTTCCTCATAAGGTGGACTCGGGTCCAGAGTTGGATCGAGGCGAGGATTTGCTTCTCGATGAGCTAGCGTCTTTAGTGCCTGAGCGAGATTTTGGCGATTCTGCGGTCTCTGAACAGAATTATTCAGATGATGGTTTCTATGAGCATGACGATCTTAATCTTGATTTTACGCCAGAGGCCAATCGTCGCAGCGATTATACTGATGATGTGGACTATGAGCGCAGCTATTCAGAAATCGATATCGATCAAATAACACCAAGTCATTTGGTTGATGACGTTGACGGTATAGAGGATAAACAAGACAAAAGTATTGTTGAGATTGAAGAAGTCATCGTGATTAACGTGTTTGCTCCAGAAGGACAGAGTTTTTCAGGAATAGAACTGCTTCAATTGATCTTAAATTGCGGTATGCGTTACGGTGAAATGGATATTTTCCATCGTCATGAAGATGGCTTCGACCGTGGGCGCGTGCAATTTAGTATGGCAAATGCCATTGAACCAGGCACCTTTGATCTAGAAACCATGGGCGAGGGTGACTGTCCTGGTGTGAGTTTCTTTATGGGGCTGCCTGGGCCAAAAAATAGCATGAAAGCGTTTGATTTTATGTTGGAAACGGCACAAGCCTTAGTGCGCAACTTAGGCGGTGAGCTGCGTGATGAACGTCGTTCTCCAATGAGCGACCAAACTATTGCCCATTGTCGTCAGCGAATACGCGACTTTGAGCGCCGTCGGTTAATGCGCAGTAAGCAGTAAGATGAATCAAGGCCCTAAGGGGCCTTGTTTTTTTTGCTGTTAATATTTAATACAAGTCAGAAGAAATCGAGTTTATTGATATATGAGCCAAGAGACAAACATGACGCATCAGCAGATGCTGGAGTTGATTCAGCAGCTGAATGATTACAGCTATGCTTATCATGTAAAAGACGAGCCAATCGTCCCAGATGCAGTATATGACCGCGATTACCGCCAGCTTCAAGCGATAGAGGCGGAACACCCAGATTGGATTCAAGCAGACTCTCCTACTCAGCGTGTTGGTGAAAAGCCAGACAGTGGTTTTGTCAACGTCGCTCATACGGTTCCTATGCTGTCTTTGGACAACGCTTTTGATAACGAGTCTTTGTCTGATTTTGATCAGCGTGTTCGTAAATTACTTAATACGGATCATGTGACCTATTGCTGTGAGCCTAAATTGGATGGTTTGGCGATTAGTTTGCGTTATGAAGAGGGGCGTTTAGTGCGAGGTGTGACTCGTGGCGATGGTTTGTCGGGAGAAGACATTACCTCGAATATTAAGACCATTTACTCTGTGCCGCTGAAGTTACGCACGCAAACACCGCCCGCTGTTCTAGAGGTGCGCGGCGAAATTTATATGCCAAAAGACGGCTTTGAAAAGCTGAATGCTTTGGCCATGGCGCAAGGTGAGAAAACCTTTGTGAACCCTCGTAATGCCGCAGCAGGCAGTTTGCGCCAGCTTGATCCTAAGATAACCGCGACCCGTCCCTTAGTGATGTGCGCCTATTCGATTGGCTATGCGGAAGGTTGGGATCAGCCTAAGAGCCATTACGAAGGCCTGCTGCAGTTAAACGAGTGGGGCTTTCGTACCAATGATTTAATGGCGAAAGCGGAAGGTGCGCAAGGCTGTATCGAATACTACGAAATGCTTAACGAAAAGCGTGCTGATTTGTCCTATGATATCGATGGTATTGTCTATAAAGTCGATCAAATCGCTCAGCAGAATCAATTGGGCTTTATTGCCCGTGCACCACGCTGGGCCATCGCCAGAAAGTTTCCGGCTCAGGAGGAAATGACTCGAGTGATTGGAGTGGACTTCCAAGTAGGGCGTACCGGTGCCATAACCCCAGTTGCACGATTAGAGCCTGTGTTTGTTGGCGGTGTAACGGTTTCTAATGCCACCTTGCACAATAAAGATGAGATTGCCCGTTTGGGTGTCAAGGTGAATGATTTTGTTATTGTTCACCGCGCTGGCGACGTGATTCCCAAAGTCGTTCAGGTTGTGATGGATAAACGTCCTGATGACGCGACGGAAGTTGTGTTTCCAGAAGCTTGTCCTGTATGTGGTTCCGATTTGGAGCAAGTAGAAGGGGAAGCCGTTATCCGTTGCACTGGGGGCTTGGTTTGCGGTGCGCAACTGAAAGAATCTTTGAAACATTTTGTCTCTCGTAAGGCCATGGACATTGATGGTCTTGGCGATAAGTTGATTGAACAGCTGGTGGATCAAGCATTGGTTAAAACGCCAGTGGATATTTTTACGCTTAGTGAGAAAAAAGACAGCTTATTAGCAATGGAGCGTATGGGGCAAAAGTCTGTTGAGAAGCTGCTTGTTTCAATTGAGACAGCAAAGAACACGCAATTTAATCGTTTTATCTATTCATTGGGTATTCGTGAAGTGGGTGAGGCGACGGCTCGTGCCTTAACGACTTACTTTACTGAATTGGATGATTTGATGGTGGCCGATGAAGAAACCTTAGTAGAGGTGGAAGATGTCGGCCCCATTGTCGCTCAACACGTGCGTTTGTTTTTTGATCAGGAGCTAAATCGAGAGACCATAAAAGGCTTATTAGCGGCTGGGGTTGTTTGGGAGAAGAAGCAACAAGTGTCTGCGGATGCATTACCTTTGTTGGGTAAAACCTATGTGGTAACTGGTTCATTGAGTCAATTTAGCCGTGATCAAGTAAAAGACAAATTGCAAGCGCTCGGTGCTAAAGTGAGTGGTTCCGTTTCTGTCAAAACAGATTGCTTAGTCGCCGGTGAAAAAGCCGGTTCGAAATTGACTAAGGCCCAATCTCTTAATGTACCAATCATTGATGAAGCGGGTGTCATTGCCCTGTTGAGTCAATATGGAGCGATATAATTGGATACGCTAATACCTTACGATTCGTTGGCCCCAGATACCTTAGACACTATTTTGGATGATATCGTATCTCGTGACGGCACAGATTATGGCGATTATGATCTGTCTGTTGCGCAAAAACGTGATCAGGCGCTAAGAGCATTACGAAGTGGAGACGCTGTATTGTTGTTTGATACAGAGAGTGAAACCATCAAGATGATTCCGAAAAGCGAATTGAATAACTACGATCTCTTTTAAGATCGTAGTTATTGTTGATTCGATTACTCCACGCAATCGCGAACACAATGATTGATATTATGGTCCATGACTCGGGATGGCTCTTCTCCCGTATTACGCCCAACGATTTTGGCTGGCACGCCAGCAACCGTTGTGTGGTGCTCAACCGGTTCTAGCACCACGCTACCCGCCCCAATTTTCGCGCCTTCACCCACTTCTATATTGCCAAGAATTTTCGCACCTGCACCAATGAGCACACCGGAACGTATTTTAGGGTGACGATCACCGTGCTCTTTCCCTGTGCCGCCTAGCGTGACGGATTGCAAAATAGAGACATTGTCTTCAATCACACAGGTTTCACCTACCACAAGCCCTGTGGCGTGGTCTAACATCACGCCACAGCCTATGGTTGCGGCTGGGTGTATGTCGACACTAAACACCATAGACATCTGTCCTTGTAAATAAAGGGCTAAGCTCTTACGGTTGTTTTTCCATAACCAATTAGCAACACGGTAGGTTTGTAGCGCATGAAAACCTTTAAAAAATAACAGTGGTGTTGTAAAAGTATCACACGCTGCATCACGTTCTTTTATGGCTAAAATGTCTTGCTCGATGCAACGTACAATGCCAGAGTGAGTGTCTGCCATGGCTTCTTCGAATACTTCTCGTAATACCATAGCGGGAATTGATATGCTATCTAGCTTGCTGGCCAGTAAAAAGCTTAAAGCCGAACACAATGAATCATGGCGTAAAATAGTGGTATTAAAGTAACTGGCTAAAATAGGTTCGTCCAGAGCAAGTTTTTTGGCTTCTGCTTGCAAAGATTGCCATAAATTGTCAGAAGTCACAGCATGATGGATTGTTGTACTCAAGGGGTATTCACCTATATCAATTCACGTTTAGAATGTAGGTTATAGGGTTAGGGTTAAACAATACAAGGGGCAATGTGAAGATTGCTTAAAAAGATGGAGATAATATGTCTAAAAAAAATGTTGCTGATGCATTGCATATCTTTTACGAATTAAATGCTGCGTTTTCTGATGCGTATTGGGAAACCAACGATATTAATCAAAAAGATCGCTTTTTTGCGATGAAAAGCATATTGCAAGACGAGCTAGATGAATTGCATAAGTTGAGTCTACAGGATCATGTGTATCCTTATGAGCCAATTAACCCAAGTTTACTGCTGTTGAGTGATAAGTTGCGGACATTGCTGCCAGAGCTTAATAACTATGTGTTCCGCCCTCAAACCTCCAGTCGATTTGTGGACCTTATTCCCAGCGCTTGTGAGCTGTTTGAGTCGTAAGAAAAGCATAAGACCACTGCATCCATTTTGTTTATAAAAGGTATGCAGTGGTAATGCTATGTGTTTTGACTGCGCTTTAAATCACGAATAATAAAGCGGCTTGGATGCAGCTTGTGACTGACATTTTGCTCCAAAGGCGAGGGCGTGTTGGTGATTAAGCTTGCAATGAAGCAGGCGCTTAGCGGGGTCGAAATCAGTCCTCTTGAACCGTGGCCAATATTGACGTACAGCTGTTTGTTGGGCTCAGCGAGTTTGTTTGATTTCCATTTTGCGTTTTTGCTCAGCCTAGAATATTCCCGATGATAAGCCTCTGACGATTGAATCGGCCCAACAATGGGCGTGTAATCCGGTACAGCACAACGAAAAGACACTCTGCCTTCGCAATCTTTGCTCGTAAATGTGTGTTCCTGTAAACCAAGTAGGTTTTCGAGAATGGCAAGGTTTCTATTGTGTCCTTCTTCTCGCACTGCGGTATCTTGATCTTTTAAATCATAGGTCGAACCAAAATGAATCAGTCCATCAATCGGTGGGGACACATAACCAAACTCACATAACACCTTATCGATGTTTATTTTTTCAGCGAGTTCGCCTTTTCGTTGGCACGCCTCAATAGCGTCACTGATATGCATTTGTGATACTTGCCCTCTAATCGGATAGATAGGCAAATGGGAGAGGTCATTGAATGCTTTACTCTCGTTAGCCGTACACAAAACAACATGAGAGAAGGTATCTGAGTGCTTGTCCGACTCAGCTTGCCAATGTGTTGCTGTGCCATTTTCCAGTTGTGTCTCGAAGGATTGCAGGTGATCCAGCTTTGTATTGAGTCGCAATTGTATGTTCGGATGAGATAATAATGCTTCACACAGTTTTTTGGGCGCTACCCAGCCAGATAGGGGTAAAAACAGGCTGCCTCTCTTTTCCGTCGCGGCTTGTAAAATACTGTGCGGATAGAGTTGCTGATCCAGTAGTTTTTGAAAGCGTTCGGTTTCTTTATCATTTTTGGGGATTTGAACAAGGCCGCATTGATCCCAAAAAGCGCCGACGCTATCCAATTTGTTGTAGAGGCGAGAGGCGTACAAATAAGCGGCAAGATAGAAACGGTTCAGAAACGTATCTTGTGTGGTGAGTTTGGGATAGAGCATACCTTGAGGGTTGCCTGAAGCACCATTCGCAATCGTGTCATCTTGTTCCCACACTTCTACTTTTATGCCTTGTTTAGCAAGTGCATAAGCGGTATTCGCGCCAGCCAGTCCGCTGCCAACTACCAATACTTTGCTGACTTCTGATCTGCTGTTGCTGCGAAGATTAAACCAGGATTTGCCCTGTGCCATACGTTCAGTCAATGGTGCTGTGATCGTATTGAGCTCACCGACAGACATCTCTCTTTTTTGTCCAAAACCTTTCACTTTACGGACATCGAAGCCAACATTTTTTAGCCCTCGACGCACAATGCCTGCGGCAGTAAAGGTGGAAAATGTGGTGCCTTGATGGCTAAGACGATGAATATGTTTAAACAGATTATCTGACCACATTTCAGGGTTTTTGCTCGGTGCAAAGCCATCTAGAAACCAAGCATCGACATCCGCATTGAGTGCTGCGAAACCGTCTTCTGCCTCTCCGAACCACAGTGTGAGTTGGATTCGGCCTTGTTCTAGCTCAATGCGATGGAAGCCATGGCAAACGTCTGGATAAGCTTCAATGAGTGGCTTACTAAAATGCCTTATTGAAGGCCACATTTTTAACGCATCGGCCAACATGTCCTTTGTCATAGGGAACTTTTCCACCGAAATAAAATGCAGCTGTTTATCGTCGGTTGTGCTGTTCAAAAACGCTTGCCAAGCACACAAAAAATTCAGCCCCGTACCAAAGCCCGTTTCCGCAATAACAAAGGTGTTGCTTTGCATGGACGACCAGCGTTCACTCAGGTGATTGTTTTTTATAAAGACATGGCGAGTTTCTTCGAGCCCAGACTCTTTATCGAAGTATACATCATCGAATTGGCTGGAGTGCGGTGCGCCATCATCCCCCCAACGGATGTCAGGAGGGGGGAGTTGGTAACTAGTTAACACGCGTCACGCTCTCGATAATCACCGGCGTCGTCGGTACGTTTTGATAAGGCCCCACAGTAGACGTTGGAACAGCGGAGATGGCATCAACGATGTCCATGCCTGAAATGACTTTACCAAACACCGTATAGCCTGCTGCCCCGCGCGTGCCATGATTTAAAAAGGCGTTATCGACTTGATTAATAAAAAATTGTGATGTGGCGCTATTTGGATCTTGAGTACGAGCCATAGCTAATGTGCCACGATTGTTAGCCAGTTGATTGTCCCCTTCATAAGCGACGGCTTTGTGGGTGGTTTTGCGTTCTAAGTCACTGTTGAAGCCACCACCCTGAACCATAAAGCCACGAATCACTCGATGAAAAATGGTACCATTGTAAAAGCCTTCGTCGACATATCGTAAAAAGTTTGCGACAGTTTTGGGCGCCGCAGTCTCTTCCAGATCGACTCGAATGGTACCTTGATTGGTCACGATATCGACCTCCGTCGCGTTGACTGGTGAGCAAAACGCAAGTAAAGCCAAACTGGTGATAAGAGATTTACGCATGGTGCTACTTCCTTATTAAATATGTCAGCAATAATATGAGTTGTATTGTGGCGCTTTAAGGCGCCTTGTTAATTTACCGGAGAGAATGCAAATGCGAACTGCAACCGTTGAAATTGAGTATTGTACATTATGTCGTTGGATGTTGCGCGCTGCTTGGTTGTCTCAAGAACTGCTAACAACCTTTGATGATGATATTAAAAGTGTCACCTTGATACCAACCCAAGGCGGTATTTTTAAAGTCAGGGTCAATGGTGAAGAAATCTGGTGTCGAAAGAAAGAAGACGGTTTTCCTGAGGCAAAAGTATTAAAGCAAAGAATGCGAGATGTGATAGATCCAGAGCGAGATCTTGGGCATTCGGATGTTAAAAAATAATTCCTCCTACCTTTCCTTTGCAGAGAGGAACTAAGTGCGATTCTGTTCCCTCCCCTGTGTCTTTGAAGGGGAGGGTTAGAGTGGGGGGCTAGGCGTTCGGAAAGACTTGTTTGAAAGGCTTCACCGTCACCTTTTCATAAACCCCTGCGGCCACATATGGGTCGGCGTCCGCCCACGCTTTCGCCTCTTCAAGACTGGCAAACTCTGCAACCACCACACTGCCGCTAAAGCCGGCATCACCTGGATTGTCTGAATCAATGGCAGGATTTGGCCCAGCCAAGACCAGACGCCCTTGGTGTTGTAGTGATTCTAGGCGCGCTAAGTGTGCTGGACGCGCTTGTTTACGAGCGCTAAGGCTGTTGGCAACATCTTCGCCGATAATAGAGTAAAGCATGGTTATTCCTTATTTTGTAAGTGTGATGACAAGTAAATGCCTTGTAATAGAATAAAGACAAGGGTCATTCCTAATAAACCAAAAAGTTTAAAGTCTACCCAGATCTCTTCGCTGTAAGAAAACGCAACGTATAGGTTCGCGGCGCCAGAAACAACAAAAAAAGCCACCCAAGCAAGGTTTAACGTACGCCATACTTTGGAGGGGAGCTCGAGTGTATCGCCCATCATGCGTTGGATAATATTTTTCTTTCCAACAAATTGGCTGCCTAAAAATGCAACGGCGAAAAGTGCATTCACAATGGTTGGCTTCCATTTAATAAAATCACCGTCGCCTAGTAGAACCGTTGCTCCTCCGAGTAAAACGACTAAGATTAAAGACACTAGGTGCATTTTTTCTATCGTGCGTTTTTTGAACCACGTAAAACCCACTTGAATAAGGGTGGCGGGAATTAAAATGGCGGTTGCAAAAATTATATTTCCTGTCATTTTATAAACAACAAAGAAGATAACAATGGGAAGAAAGTCGAATAGTATTTTCATATAAAAACCAATGTAGGTATGCTGGGCTAATATTAAACATCATTCCTTTTAAAGAACAGTTAATCTATGCCTGAAGCAGCACGTTATCGAAAAGTCGATTTACATACACATTCTACCCGATCAGATGGGCATTTTTCACCGAGTGAACTGGTTGATTTGGCTGTTGAGCAGAGTGTATCGCTGTTCGCTTTAACCGATCACGACACGCTTGATGGTCTGCCCGAAGCAAGGCTGCGTGCTGCGGAGCATGGCTTGAGTTTTATTAATGGTGTCGAATTGTCTACCCAGTGGAAGGGTATTCCTTTGCATATGGTGGCATTGAATTTTTCTGCCGATAATTCAGCGTTGTTATCCATTGTCAAAGGTAACCAAGTAATACGTCTTGATCGCGCCCGTCGTATTGCGGATTTATTGATGAAACAAGGTTTGCCTGATTTATTTGATGAAGCGGTTGCATTGGCTGGAGACAGCCAATTAGGTCGGCCACATTTTGCCGCGTTATTGGTCGAAAAGGGTTTTGTCAAAGATGCAAATAAAGCCTTTGACCGCTATTTAGGGAATAAAAAATTAGGCCAATTACGCGATGTGTGGCCAGAACTTGAGCAGGTGTTAACTGCATTAGCGGGACAAAATATGGCGTTGGTTCTCGCGCATCCAAAACGTTATCCACTGACCGTGACCAAATTAAAACGCTTGTTAAGTGATTTTAAAAAGTGGGGTGGAACGGGAATAGAGATTGTTTCTGGTAATGAGCGGCCTGACAGTGTGCGTTTGCTTGAGCGATTGTCCAGAGAGTTTGATTTAAAAGCATCTGTTGGAAGTGATTATCATGGGCCATTTGGCCCGTGGATGCAGGTAGGAAAGTTTACACAGATACATGAGAGTGAGGTCGATTTAGTCTGGCAGGCTTGGTCTTAGTCAATGTCCGTGAGTATCTTAAGGTGTTAGTCGCGGTTTGCATCTTGTTGACAAATGATGTGGCTGTCAAAGAATAGTATGTTGATGCCTTCTTTAGGGAGGATGACATTATACCATCATGCTTTTTGTGATGTGATTAGATAACATTTAGTGGAGAACAGGTTGAGTCAATTTTTTCAAATACACCCAGAAAACCCGCAAACGCGTTTAATTAAACAGGCGGCAGAGGTTATTCGTAATGGTGGCGTTATTGCTTATCCAACGGATTGTGGTTATTCGCTCGGTTGTCATTTAGGTGATAAAGCGGCTCAGGACCGGATTCGGGCGATTCGTCGATTAGACGATAAGCACAACTTTACCTTGGTATGTCGTGACCTTTCAGAAATTTCAACCTACGCAAGATTCGATAACCGCCTATATCGGTTATTAAAAAATAATACCCCAGGGCCTTACACTTTTATTTTTAATGCTACTTCTGAAGTGCCTAGACGGCTTTTGCATCCGAAAAGAAAAACCATTGGCATTCGAATTCCTAAAAATAATATTGTGGCGGCTTTACTGGAGGAGCTAGGCGAGCCAATTATGAGCGTGTCTCTTATTTTGCCTGGTGAGAGCGACACAATGACGGACCCTTATGATATTCGCGATACGCTCGAACATGCGTTAGATTTAGTGATAGATGGGGGTTTTTGTGGGATAGAACCCACAACCGTCGTTAAAATGGACGCGGATAATATCGAAGTGATTCGTGTTGGTGCCGGTAATCCTGCGCCATTTCAATAAATTGTTGAATATTCAGCTGTCAAGGCTGATGGTGTGTGGATTATAATGCAAGAAATGGTTAATTAAATTATCAAAACTGGGTTGCTGAGAAGCATTCCCTCTAAGAGGTTCGTAATGGACGAAAAGTTACAAAAAGTATTAGCAAGAGCGGGTCAAGGTTCGCGTCGTGAAATGGAAAATCGCATTCGTGAAGGGCGTGTATTGGTGAATGGCGAGGTGGCTACACTAGGCGACCGCGTGAGTACCAAAGATACGATTACCATAGATGGTTATGCGATTGTACCAACAGAAGCGGGCGAGAATCGTCGGGTTATTATTTACAACAAGCCAGAAGGCGAAGTCTGTACTCGTAAAGATCCAGAAGGTCGACCAACGGTGTTTGATAAATTGCCTAAATTACGTGGCGAGCGCTGGATTGCAGTAGGTCGTTTGGATATTAATACATCTGGTTTGTTGCTGTTTACGACGGACGGTGAATTAGCAAACAGATTGATGCATCCTTCCACCGAGATTGATCGTGAATATTTGGTTCGTGTGATGGGTGAAGTCACAGAAGAGAATCTTGCCACACTTAAAAAAGGCGTGATCTTAGACGATGGTATTGCTAAGTTTACCGATATCGTTGATGGCGGCGGCGAAGGCATTAACCGTTGGTTCTATGTTTGCTTGATGGAAGGCCGTAACCGTGAAGTTCGTCGTCTCTGGGAATCTCAAGGCGTGAAAGTAAACCGTTTGAAGCGTGTGCGCTTTGGGCCTGTATTTTTGCCATCTAAGGCAAAAGTAGGGCGCTGGGTAGAAATGGAAGCGCCTGATGTCAATTCATTGTGTGCCATGGTCGATCTGAAGTTGTCTGAGCTAAAGCCTAAAACGCAACAGCAACAGATTGAAGTAAAGCGCCATAAAAACAAGGCGACGGCAGGTGGTGCTCGTCGTGCCGCAAAAGGCTTTGATTGGCAAAGTAGCGATAAGCCTGAGTTTAAACCTAAGAAACCGGGTAAAAGATCATTTCGTTAATATAAAAAGCAGTTGGGAGTGGTAGAGGCATGGTTCGCTGGTTATTTGCATTGATTGTCATCGTGATCGTTGGTTTTTTTATTTACGTTAAAATTGGAAATAAAATGCCAGAAGACCTTGGTGTAACTGATGGTCTTTTGAAATCTTGCCCTACTTCACCAAATTGTGTGTCGACACAAGCATCGCCAGACGATGTGGCCCATTATGTTGAGCCAATCATCTATACTGGTGATCGCAAGGCGACTCAATTAATGATCGAGTCGCATATGCTGGGTAAAGGAAGAGTTCGTATCGTCACTAGTTCTTTGGGCTATGTTCATTTCGAAGTGAAAAGCCCTGTTGTGGGGTATGTTGATGATGTCGAATTTTATTTGCCTGAAGGTGACAGTGTTGTGCATTTTCGTTCGGCCTCTCGAATTGGTTATTCTGATTTTGGGGTCAATCGAGAGAGAGTTAGACAAATTGCAGATCTTCTAGTAAATTGATTTTTAAGTCATTAACCCCAAAGTGATAATAACTGGACGAGGATTGCCCATGAGTGTAGACGACAACAAAAACATTTTGATTGTTGAGGATGACGAGCGCTTAGCGTTACTCACCCAAGAGTATCTGCAGAAAAATGGCTTTACAGTTGACGTTGAGCCAGATGGACGCAAAGCAATTTCTCGCATTATCGCAGAGCAGCCTTCATTGGTTATTCTTGACTTGATGTTGCCTGGCGCGGATGGTTTTACGGTATGCAGAAGCGTGCGTAATGACTACAAGGGACCGATTCTTATGTTAACGGCCCGCAGCGATGATGTTGATCAGATCTTGGGGTTAGAGATTGGTGCTGACGATTATGTGTCGAAGCCCGCCAAACCGCGTGTTTTGTTAGCACGTGTTCAGTCTTTATTACGTCGTAGTACTCAAGATGTTGACCTATCACTTGATTTTACTAAGTCAGAGCAGAATCTTACTTTTGGTCCCTTGACGATTGACAATTCTCGTCGTGAAGCTTGGCTGCTGGAAGAGGAAGTTGAGTTGACCAGCGCGGAGTTTGATCTACTGTGGTTATTGTCTAGCAACGCAGGTCGTATTCTCAGTCGAGAAGAGATTTTTGGCGAGTTGCGTGGCATTGAATACGATGGTCAGGATCGTTCAGTGGACGTGAGAATTTCTCGTATACGTTCAAAAATAGGGGATGACCCGATACATCCTCGCCGCATTAAGACCATTCGTAGTAAAGGTTATTTGTTCGTAAAAGAAGTATAAAGCGCCATGCAAGCTGAAATGTGGCGCCTATATCGACATCTCATCTTTGGGGGTGTCGTTATTGTTGTGTGCTGTTATATTGTTATGGAATTTACCCAAATTCGTTTTGGTGCATCGAAAGCGGAGCAGTTGCTCTGTGTTGATGCTGAATTTAGTTCCGCTCTGCTGCTTTCTGGCGTCAGTCAAAACCTTCCCGATTCCCAATTTAATTGGACGTTAACATCCAAAGAGTTACCTGTCGTTGCTGATATTCCCTCTTTAATGATCGATAAAACATGGCTTAAATTTCCAGATAATAGTTATCAGCTGACTTTTGGAGACTCTGATTCACCTATTTTGATTGGACGTGCTTCACAAGGTAACCAGTTGTTTCAGTTGGAATCTTTGGTAAAGCTTTTTTTACAGACAGATCGGATGGGGTATCAAGAAAAAATAGACTTAATGGAGAGTATGCCATGTCTTGCCATGAAAAAAATATCCACGGATGTGTCTGATCCTATAATGGGAGTGGTTTTAGTTCATGGAGCATACAGTGAGTATGGCTTTGTGTGGAAAGATAAAGACGCAAAAGAGCCTGTTTACTTATCGGTTGCTCAAAGCGACAGCTTTTCGTTGACCTTAGTTGTTGTGCTTGTTGTCGGTGTCGGTATCACCATCATGCTGTTGTTAATTTGGCGTGAATTGGTTTCATTAGATTTCAAACGCAAAACCTTTGAAAGTATTACCCGCCAAATTGCTCGTGGTCGAAGTGGTTTGCCAAAAGGCATTCCGGACAGCAGTGGTACGCTTAAAGAGCTGGCTTATTCCTTTGATTCTATGTCTTCGCATATACAGCGATTGCTGAAGGTTCAACGAGAAATGATCAATGCCATTTCTCATGAACTGAGAACGCCTATTGCGCGTTTACGCTTCGGTTTAGAGGTAATGAAGGATGAAGTGGACGACGATGTTGCTAAAACCATAGAAGCCTTAGAGGGAGACGTTGAAGAGCTCAATACATTGGTGGATGAAGTTTTAACTTACGGAAAGTTAGAGGGGGGTTCCCTTGCACTGAATTTCAGTGAGCTTTGTATTGCTCAGGTTGTAGACAATATTTTGCAGCATAATCATTTGTTACTTCAGCATTTAGATGTACAGGTACACATTGATAAAAACGATCTTGTCTTGGCCGATGAGCATCATTTGAGCCGCGCTTTGCAAAATCTTATTTTAAACGCGTCAAAATACGCTAATAGTAAAATTGTGATTACGTTCTCTCATGATGAAGAGCGTTGGCAGTTAGATATTGAAGATGATGGTCCAGGCATTGCGTTTGAAGACAGAGATAAAGTTTTTATTCCTTTCCAGCGCTTGGATAATAGCCGTACACGAGCATCAGGCGGCTATGGGTTAGGTCTCGCTATTGTTCAGCGAATAGCCTTCTGGCATGGTGGTGCGGTTCTTATTGATGCGAGTGAGTCAGGTGGCGCTAAATTCAGTTTGATTTGGTCGCGTAATCAGCATCAGAAAACCTTGTCCTGATGCTGTATCTGGAACGATTACTGCGCTTGCCAATACTTTGTTAAAAATAGACTCAAAATGCTCATTTATAACCCATAAACTCCACTTTTTCGTCTATTTTTGCCTCGTCTTGGCTTCGCTCGTGACATCGTTTGAAAGTTGGTTTTGATTTATGCTTTTAAAGTTCTGGCGCTAAAATGCCTTTTAGATTTTTAAAGCAAGTCTTTGAGGCGGTGGAGATCAGGTCTTCCATGTAGGCGTTGTCACGCTGATCTCTCCTTATGGCCAAATAAAGTTTGCACCAAATCCCTTCTTCACCTAATGACTTGGTAATGACGTATTGTCTATTGGTGTACTCGGTTAAGGCCCAGTTTGGTAAACAGCATACGCCTCGACCACTGGCGACTAATTGCATCATCATCAGGGTTAATTCACTGTGGCGTATTTTGGCTGGTGATACGTCTGCTGGGTTTAAGAAGTGTTTGAAAATATCCAATCGTTCGGTGTCGACCGGATAGGTAATCAAGGTTTCTTTTTCAAAGTCTTCTGGTTTTAAAAAGTCTTTTTTTGCCAGTGGATGGTGTCGAGATAGGGCTACCTGAGATTCATATTGGAATAACGGAATGTATTCAATGTTAGGAATGTCTTGTGGGTCAGATGTTACCACCAAATCTAAATCGCCTCGAGCAAGGGCGGGCAGAGGCATAAAACCAAAAGCCGTGGAAAGATCGAGTTCAACATCTGGCCAATGTTCACGGAAGTGATCAATGGTGGGCATTAGCCATTCGTAACAACTATGACATTCAATGGCAATGTGTAAACGACCGCTTTCGCCTTCGGCAAATCGCTGGATATCTCGTTGCGCTGAGCGAAAAGACAGTAATACATCGTCTGCCAGCTGCAGTAAACGTAGCCCCGCACTGGTAAAGCGAACGGGTTTGGTTTTGCGAATAAAAAGTGGGCAGCCAAGTTTTTCCTCAAGGTCTTTGAGTTGATGAGAAAGGGCTGACTGTGTTAGGTGAACTCGTTCGGCGGCTTCAACCAAGCTGCCTGTTTCTCTGAGTGCTGTCAGTGTTTTTAGATGCCTAACTTCAATAATGCTCATAGTGGTTCGCTGTTGATGAGTTTTTTTCAATACTTGAGTTCAAAAAAAGCTCGCTGACGAGGAGGGGCAAGCGAGCCTATTTTGTTATTGACACAATAAAAATTCAAGCAGTGCTTTTTGTGCGTGGAGGCGGTTTTCTGCTTCATCCCAAACTACGCTATCAGGGTGATCTATCACGTCTGCGGATACTTCTTCGCCACGGTGAGCGGGAAGGCAGTGCATGAAAAGGGCGCCTTTATTGGCTTTGGCCATCAGTGCCGAGTTGACCTGAAAACCTGCGAAATCTTTTAAACGCTGTTCTTGTTCATCTTCTTGTCCCATTGATGCAAAGACATCAGTGACAATCAAATCGGCTCCTTTTGCGGCTTCATGAGCGTCATGTAGAACCGTGACTCGGTCACTGTGCTGTGCCACCAAATCCGCGTTTGGTTCATAACCGACTGGGCAAGCAACCACCAAATGAAAGTCGAGTAAAACAGCGGCATTAATGTAGGAGTTGCACATGTTGTTACCATCACCAACCCAAACGACTTTTTTGCCTTCGATCGAACCGCGATGCTCTTGATACGTTTGCATGTCAGCAAGCAGCTGGCAAGGATGGTAGTCGTCTGTTAGTGCATTAATCACCGGCACGGACGAGTATTTAGCAAAAGTTTCAACGGTTTTGTGGTCAAAGGTTCGAATCATCACGGCATCAACCATGCTAGAAATAACACGAGCACTGTCTTCAACGGGTTCACCACGACCAAGTTGGGTGTCACGAGAAGAAAGGAACAGTGCGTGACCACCAAATTGAGCCATGCCAGCTTCAAAAGAAACTCGAGTTCGCGTCGAGGATTTTTCAAATATCATCGCCAAAACTCGATTTTTTAGCGGTTGAAATAGAGTGCCTTCATGATGGATTTTCTTAAGCTCAGAAGCTCGCAATAGTAACTGTTTTAACTCGTCGGAAGATAGATCCTTCAGAGTAAGAAAATGTCTGGGCGACACGCTAGGACTCCTTGATAGTCTTTGAAAAAGGGAATCGACCAATTTAATACACTCAGGTAGGCGAGTAAAGGGTAATTAACAAGAGAAAGTACAAAGGAAAGCGTCTTGTTGGGGTTGTAAATATACCACTAGACCCCATAAACTGAGCCAAGTTTAATGATTTTAATCGTCTTTGATTAAGTAAAGGAACAAGCAGAGCCTTTTCCTGATCAATTGACAACTGCGCAGTGAGGTTTTTAGCATGAGTAATACAATCGAAACAATTAAAGAGCAAATTAGCACAAATGATATTTTGCTATACATGAAAGGCAATCCTCGTGCCCCTCAGTGTGGTTTTTCATCACAGGCGGTACAGGCGTTAATGTCTTGTGGCGAACGTTTTGCGTTTGTGAACATTTTAGAAAACCCAGACATTCGTGCAGAGCTACCAAAGTTTGCGAATTGGCCGACATTCCCTCAACTTTGGGTAAAAGGTGAATTAATTGGCGGTTGTGACATTATTGTCGAAATGGCCGCTAACGGTGAACTACAAGCTTTAATCAAAGAAGCGGTAGGGTCTTCTGAAGAGTAAGTTTTTGGGTTGCTTAGAGATCTAAGTGACAGTATTGCGTTAAACACTAGCCTTATAAATTAAGCAATAACAAGGAGACGGATAAAGATGTCTATTTTAGTTGGTAAAAAAGCCCCAGATTTTACAGTTCCAGCCGTATTGGCAGATGGTCAAATCGTTGACTCTTTCAACTTAGCTGAAACCATCAAGGGCAAATATGCGATTGTATTCTTCTATCCTTTAGATTTTACATTTGTATGTCCTTCAGAAATCATTGCCATGTCTCACCGTATGGATAAATTCCGTGAAATGGGTGTAGAGGTGATAGGTGTTTCTATCGACTCTCACTTCACTCACAACGCTTGGCGTAACACACCCGTTGAGCAAGGTGGTATCGGTGCTGTTGAATACACGCTAGCGGCTGACATGGATCATGCGATTGCCAAAGCATACGGCATCGAGTCTGAAGGTGGCGATTCTTACTACCCAGCTGGTGTGGCGATGCGCGCGTCTTTCGTTATTGACCAGAAAGGTATTGTTCGTTCACAAGTGGTAAACGATGAGCCAATCGGCCGTAATATGGATGAATTGGTTCGTGTTGTTGATGCGCTTCAATTCTTCGAAGAGCACGGTCAAGTTTGTCCAGCTGGCTGGAACAAAGGCGACAAAGGCATGACAACGTCTCCTGAAGGTGTTGCGGCTTATCTTGCAGAGAGCGCGAAGTCTCTGTAATAACTTGTTCACACTGAGCTAAGACGTTCAACTTAAAAAGCAGTTTGCTATGCACTAGTAAACTGCTTTTTTTATCTACTTTTTTATCTACTGATGGTTTATCGCTTCTTTTTTCCTCCCTTACCTTGCACGGCTTTGAATCGAGGGTTGGATTTACAGATGACAAAGATTCGTCCTCGACGTTTTACAATTTGACAGTCAGGATGGCGTTTTTTGGCACTTTTTAAGGAAGCGAGAAGTTGCATTATTTCACGCCCTTTAAATTACGAGAACCGAAGCGACGTTTGAAGTTTTGCACTCGCCCTTCCAGTTGGGTTGAACGCTGCTGTCCAGTGTAAAAAGGATGAGAAGCCGAAGAGACGTCGATCGCCTGATAGGGATAAGTTTTGCCATCTTTCCACGCCATCGTCTGGCTGGTTTGTAGCGTGGTATTGATGAAGAAGTAGCGATCAACACTGGTGTCATGAAAGATCACAGTGCGGTAATTTGGGTGAATATCGGGTTTCATTTTTGACCTCATTGTGTGTTTTTATTATGTTATATCATAACAATGTTTAAATGAGAATAGTTCTTAAAAATCTATTTGTCTGTTAGAGGGAATCTAGCGCTTGTTTAGCTTGCTGAATGAGAGGCGCACCATCTGTGTAAGGTGCGCTTTAATCTTGCTCGTAGAGTTCAAGTGGCAGTCCGTCTGGATCGGCAAAAAAAGTGAAGCGCTTCCCTGTGAGTTCGTCTAAACGAATGTCTTCTGTGGACACGCCTTGGCTGTTTAAATGGTGAATGCAGGCTGCTAAGTCTTTTACGGCAAAAGCAAGGTGTCTTAATCCTTGTGCTTCCGGTCGCGAGGGACGTGCGGGTGGTGACGGGAAGGAAAAAAGCTCGATTTGTTGGTTATCTGAGACCGCCAAGTCTAATTTATAAGAGTGACGTGCTTCTCGATAAGTTTCTCTAATAATGGGAAATCCCAGAATATGCGAATAAAAGTGCTTTGAAACCTCATAGTTGGAGCAAATAATGGCAATATGGTGGATATGAGACACCTGAAACATAATGCTAACCCTTGTCGATACGTTATTGTTTACTTTGTTCTTTTAATTCGTTCGCAACATCGATCACTTGTCTTCTGAACCAAATATGACTGGCATCATGATGCAGCAATGGACTCCAAATCATTTTTAATTCAATTTTGGGAATTTTGAACGGCGGTTCCAGTATGACCAAGTCGGGATTTTTTCGGTTTACCATGGCCACTTTTCTGGGTAGGGTGGCAATCAAATCTTGTTCAAGCGCCAAATGCATGGCGGTATGATAGCTTCGAGTAAACACGCGAATACTGCGCTTATGATTAAGCGCTTGCAGCGCTTCATCAACCCAGCCAAGCTTCTGCACATCGGTTGGATCCATGCCGACGCCAACCCCAAAGCCTGTTTTGCTCACCCATATGTGTTGTGCTTGTAAGTAAGCGTCAATGTCAAAGTGATCCTTGACTGGGTTTTTTGAGCTCATCATGCACACAAAGGTATCGAACCAGACACTTTTTTGATGAAAAGATTGGGGCAGTTCTTCAAAGCGATTGATCGCCATATCAATCTTGCCTGCCTCAACATCATGAAAGGTCACATCACTGGGTGTCATAATGTCTAAGGTAATACCAGGCGCATACTCGCGTAAGCGGTTCAACAGCCGTGGTATAACGGTTGAGGCGGCGTAATCACTCGCCATGATTCTGAACACTCGGGTACTTGTGCTTTCATTAAAGTCGGCCTCAGGCTGTAAGGCTTCTTCTAATTCAAGCAAGACTTTACGCACTATGGGCTGTAAGCGTAATGCCTTTTCGGTCGGTTTCATGCCCTCGCT
Source organism: Marinomonas shanghaiensis (assembly GCF_003259175.1). Classification (GTDB taxonomy): domain Bacteria; phylum Pseudomonadota; class Gammaproteobacteria; order Pseudomonadales; family Marinomonadaceae; genus Marinomonas; species Marinomonas shanghaiensis. The sequence goes on from NZ_QGOK01000017.1 coordinate 103,696, forward strand.
GGTTCGAACCAATAAAGGGTCATTCAATAAATCACGCAAACGTTTTAATCCATTACTCATTGCAGGTTGGGTAATGTTTAGCTTATTTGCAGAGCGTGTGACATTGCATTCTCTTAGTAATACATCGAGATAAATAAGAAGATTAAGGTCAATTTTATTAATATTCATGCTTGTTTATGCCACTCGTACGGTTGGTATTTTTAATAAATGCATCGGAACGTAAGCTGGAAGCGTGCAGCCGCGAAAATGGCCGGTATGGATCCTCAAGATGTTACAGTGTCGACAACATTGGGGCGGCACAGCATAGGTCTATAAAACGCTGGGCATTTTGCGTTAATGCCGTGTTTTTAGGCGTCACAATCAATAAATTTCGATTGAGCTCAAGAGGCGTTTGATAAAGACGTATCAATCCAGCGTTGAGTTCTTGAGAGATCGCCATACGAGATAAACACCCTAGGCCCATTTGATGAATGACAGCTTGTTTAACGGCTTCCATGTGCGCCAGAGACAATACCACATTAAGCTGTGGTATTTCAGCGGCAGTGGCTTGTTCCAAAATATTACGCGTGCCAGAGCCTGACTCACGCATCACCCAGCTGGCTTGTTTTAAATCTTCCCAAGATAACTGTTCGGAGCGATCTTCGTCAGTCGAGCCAAACACGACTAGCTCGTCTTTTAACCACACTTGCGTCATTAATTCGGCGTGCTGGCAATAGCCTTCAATAAACCCCACCTCAGCTTTGCCAGTTAGCAACTGCTGAATCACACTTTGGGTATTGCCTATGTCTAGATTGAACCGAATATTCGGATGTTGGCGTTTAAAAAGAGACATTTGTTTGGGCAGCAAATAGTTACCCACGCTGACACTGGCGGCAAGATGCAGTGAACCGCTCAATTCATCCTCGTTGCCCATGCTTTCAATTTGCTCGATTTGGCTAAGCACGGCACGAGCCTGAGGAAGCAGATGCCTAGCTTGAGGCGTAATTTGCAAGCGCTTACCATGACGACGAAAAAGAGGCCGTCCTAATAACGCTTCAAGTTCCCTGAGAGCCTGGCTTGCCGCTGGCTGGCTGATGGAAACCAACTCGGCAGCAGCGGTAACAGAGCCTGTGTGTACAACGGCTTCGAATATTTGTAATTGTCTAAGTGTGATTCTCATTGGGTAATTGTAGCTCTGTTTCCATTTTGATGAGTAGTGCTATTCGCTATGTACGTTGTAAATAGGAGAAGCGATGAAAAAAATCCAGACAATAGATTGTTTATTTTACGTTTGTGGTATGAAATATGCTTCGATTTTGAGTGAGAAACTCAGTCTGTATTTGGTCTGTGTTATTTGCTTCCACAAGAAGCAACTTTACAACCCTTTTTTATTAACCAAAAGTTAATATCGCACTTGTTAAGGACTTTTTATGAAAACTACCCATCGTTGGCTTTCTATTTTAGAAGGTTGTCTTTTAGTTGCCTTAGGACTACACATTCTCAACTCGGCTGGTTTGCTCATAAGTGGCACGGCGGGTGTTGGTATGATTTTGTTAAGACTAACCGATTTGTCTTTTGGGCAGCTGTTCTTTCTACTCAATCTCCCATTTTATCTATTGGCTTGGTACACATTGGGTCGAGCGTTTACGGTGCGAACTTTTGCGAGCGTCAGTTTACTGTCGATTCTGACAGAATTGATGCAGCAATATGTCTATTTGTCTATCCATCCGATCTTGTCTGGTGCACTAGGTGGTCTTTTGGTGGGATTTGGGTTGATTATTTTATTTCGTCACAATGCCTCTTTAGGTGGGCTTAATATTTTATCTGTCTACCTAGAGCGTCGTTTTGAGATTCATGCCAGTAGAACGACCTTAGTGGCGGATATTCTTGTCTTGATTGCCGCGGTGATCTTCCTTGATTTAAGTCATTTAGGGTATTCTTTGCTCGCGTTCTTATTGCTAAGTTCGGTTGTCGGTCGTTACCATCGTCCCCCTAAATGGGCTCAAATAGCGGTAGTGGAACGTCAGTCTTAAAGAGAAAAACCACCAACAAGGTGTCTGCTGTTTAAAAAAATGGGTTTCATTATGGTGCAATGTGCTTTGCCTTTGCGCCATAGGGATCCTTTTTTTGTTAGGCAGTTTGCTAAGAATATCGATCCAGCGCGGAGCTTGTTTTTTTATATCGCTAATGAGATGGATATTTTGTCAGAAACAGGGTTAATATTTGGGGGCGTTGTTTACTTTACAATTGATTAATGACGGCATTCAAATAACTTTTATAAGAGGTCTTTGCTCTGTTTGACGACTGAGGCAGGCCGCTCATCAGGTAATTGTCAGATTAAAGAAAAAGGCATGGATAGGTATGAAGCACCCCCCAACAGTGTTAATTGTCGATGATGTACCAGAGAATTTACGTATTCTGAAAGAGGTCATGGATGCTCTGGATTGTCAGATTGTCGTCGCCAACTCAGGTGAGCGAGCATTAGAGCTGTTAGAAAGAACACAACCATGCCTTATTCTATTGGACGTCATGATGGGGGGAATCGATGGGTTCGAGACCTGTCGCCGTATTCGAGTTCACCCTTTGCATAAAGATGTGCCTATTATTTTTGTAACGGCATTGGCGGATGATATTGGTCGAGGCTTTGAGGCGGGCGGTAACGATTACATTAGTAAGCCGATTCGTATCGAAGAGGTACGCTCAAGAGTGCAACACCAATTGGAAAAATTTCAGTTGGTTAATGAACTTAAAGCGTTAACGTCGTCATTGGAGGAAAAGGTTCGAGAGCGCACAGCAGACTTGAATCTAGTGAATCGAAACCTGCGTAAAGAAGTTAATGAAAGACGTTACATGCAGGACCGACTGAAATACCTTGCTCAACATGACTTTGTTACGCAGCTTTATAATCGTGATGCGTTAGACGAACGTGTTTCCTATCTTATTTCTGGAATTCAAGCAAAAACCTCAGAGTATGTACCTTACTTTATTCTTATTGATATCAATGAGTTTCGCTTGATTAATGATTCATGCGGTTGCATTGCTGGTGATGAGTTATTGCATCAATTGGCCTCTTTAATAAGCGAACTGACAGACCCACAACGAGATTTTTGTGCGCGTTTAAGTGGAGACAAGTTCGCGATAGTGATGAGCAAAGGTGGCGACCAAGCGGTTGAATCTTTTTTTCGCCTATTACAGCAAGGCATCAAGGACTTCTCCTTTGCCTGGGATGAGCGTCACTTTCGAATGAGTGCGACTCAAGTAGCGATACCGATTACTTTGGATATGGTGTCGTTTGAACAGGTGGTGATGTTAGCCGATGAAGTGTGTTATTCCAGCAAAAAATCGGGTGTGCGTTCCCGCATTGTGAAAAATGCCCAAGACCTTGCTTATGAAGAACACCGCGGTAATTTAAACTGGGGGCTACGCATTATTGATGGTCTGGAAAAAGACTTATTTGAAGTGCACTTTCAGCAAGTTCGTTCGTTAATACAAGAGGAACCCAAAAAGAAAATTGAGATATTGGTTCGACTCAAAGACGAAGAAAATGGTGGGCTTATTTACCCTAATGACTTTATCAGGGCCGCTGAGCGATTTGGCATAGTGTCAAAAATAGATCGTTGGGTGATTAGTCACACCATGCAACAGTTATGCGAACAACCCAGTCTGTGGGAATCAATTGATCAAGTTGCATTGAATGTGTCGGCGTTGTCTGTACGCCAAGTAGACTTTGCTGAATTTATTGTAAAACAATTAAAGCATTATCAATTAGACGGTCATAAATTTTGCTTTGAAATCACCGAGACGGAAGCGCTGAATAACTTTGCGGATGCAAGGCGCTTTATGTCTGTTTTGCACGAGCATGGCTGCAGCATCGCCTTAGACGATTTTGGTACTGGATTTTCGTCTTTTGCTTATTTGATGGATCTGCCTTTTGATTTAATCAAGATAGATGGCATGTTTATTAAGGACATGCATGTTAATAAAATCCATCATGGCATGGTGGATTCGATCGTAAAATTAGCCAAAATGCTCAACAAACCCGTAGTGGCTGAGTTTGTTGAAAACCAGAAAATAGTCGATGCACTGCAGTTACTGGGCGTTGAATGGGGGCAAGGATATTTCTTCCATAAGCCCGAAAAGCTGTAGACTTAAAAACCAACTTACAAAATAGGGCGGTTAGGGGATTCTGTAGATGGATATCGAGTTGCCTATGATTTTGAAAGCCTTAGCGGCTTTGTTCGTGGTCACTGTGCTGATTCTAATTGTCTTGCAACTGGCATTTTTAATGCGGTTTAAACAGCTTCAGCGCCGATATTCTCGTGCCATTTTGGCTACTAATGCCGGTGTTTGGGAGTGGTTTCCTGACACGGATCGTTTGTATGCCTCTTCTGAATTTTTTATGCAGCTGGGTTTTGAGGAGAGCAAAACCCCGAAACATCTTGACGACTGGTTGGCCTTTTTATCGCCAGAAGATCAAGCTGTTTTTAGTGCATGGAAAAACGCACTACTAGAGCAAGAAGCTCACCTTGCTCCTAAGTCCACCCGGTTGCAAATTCGTAACCATCGCCATGAAAGCTTCTGGATCAAGATGCGTGGTAGTGTGACGCGCAGAGACAGCCACTATCGTGCTGTCAGTGTGGCGGGGATTTTTGAAGAAATCGGTCATCTGGTTGAAACCGAAAATGAATTGATCTTGGCGCGGGAAGAAGCCCGTCGCCGTGAGTTGACTCTATCGTCTTTATTAAACAATATTCCCGATATTGTATGGTCCAAAGATGAGCATGGACGGTATTTAGATTGCAATCAGGCGTTTCTGGATTTTAATAATTTGTCCGCCGATGACATCAAGGGCAAGACGGATTTGGAGTTAAACTTTGACGGTAAAGGGCATTATTATCAACGTCGAGACGATGAAGCACTAAAAACAGGTTTTACCTTACATGAGCAAACATGGGGAGACCCTAACGATGGCGGTGAGCCTCGTTTGTTTGAAGTCTATCGAGTGCCTGTTATCGAACCATCCATTCATTTTCGTGGTACGTTAGGGATCGCCACAGACATTACTGAACGTCACCTTCTTATCAATCAACTGAAATTGTTCAAAAGCTTTGCTGATAACTCCGCACAGGGATTTGCGATGGCGACGTTAGATGGAAAGATTTCCTACTTTAATGAAAAAATACGCGCTTTGTTAGGGGTAAAAGAAGACGCAGGTGACGGCTTTTTAAAAGCCCTTAACTACCTTGAGTTTTACCCCGAAGTGAGTCAGAAATTTCTTAAGGAAACGGTGATTCCATATGTGAAGGAGCATGGGGTTTGGCAAGGAGAATTGCAGGCAAAAAGCTTAGATGGTCGAGTGTTTTCCACCTATGAAACGTATTTCTTGTTACGGGATGAAGACGGCAAGCCGATTTCGTTTGGTGACATAATGAGTGACATCACCGAGCAAAAACAGGTTTCTTTGCAGCTAGAGCAAGCCAAAGAAGCCGCGGAACAAGCCAACCAGGCCAAAAGTCATTTTTTGGCGAACATGAGCCATGAAATTCGCACACCGTTAAACGCCATTATTGGCTACGCACAGCTGATCAGTGAAGATAACCAATTAACGGGTCTATCAAGAACGCGATTTTTATCGATTGCCAGTGCTGGCGAGCGTTTATTGGCCCTGATTAATGACATTTTAGACATTGCTCGTATTGAATCGGGTCGGCTTGTTTTGCATGAGCAAAAAATCAATTTATGCCGAGAGATTAGTCAGATTGGACGATTATTTCAGGGCCAAGCTCAAGAAAAAGGGCTGGATCTTATTGTTCAGTGTGATGTTGATGACCAGCAGCTTGTTTGGATGGATCCCATTAAATTTCAGCAAATTATGACTAATTTGTTGGGAAATGCTGTGAAATTTACCTCTCAAGGTTATGTTAAGGTGTTGGCGAGAATAGAAGAAGAGCGCATTCACGTCATTATCGAAGATACCGGTCCTGGTATAGAAAATGAACTGATGGAGCATTTGTTTACCCCTTTTATTCAAGGGCGAGCCGGCGAAGCCTCTGGTGGAACGGGACTGGGATTGGCATTGTCAACAACCCTGGTCAAACTCATGCGCGGTTCGCTGTCGGTAAAAAGCAGTGAAGGTGTGGGCACTCAGATCATGGTGGATTTGCCCCTAGCAAAAATTAGTGACGAGGAAGATATCTCGCTTGATGAGCAAGAAACTTTTTTGAATATGCGTTTGAATGAACCCATTCGAGTGTTAGTGGCAGAAGACGACGAATGGTCAAGGGACATATTGGTTTCGCTATTGGAAAAAGCGGGTTGTCAAATCATTGAGACCAAAGATGGAGAGCAGGCAATAAAAGCCTTTTTAGCCAATCCCCCTGACTTTGTGATGACGGATATCAGGATGCCAAACAAAACGGGCATTGATTTATTGAACTTGGTTCAGCAACAAGACCCACAACGAACCATTCCCATTGTGGCGATAACGGCCTCTACTTTAATGCATGAGCAACAAGCGTTGCTGGACCAAGGGTTTTGGCAAGTGATAGCCAAACCTTATCAAATAGAAGAGATCTACAAAGCGCTCATTACACACTTGGATGTGCGCTTTGTGCCGATTTTTGATGTCAACGCCACACTCAAGAGTCTGGATCCATCCAAGAATGTAGATGAAAGCAAACAAGACAATGCTGACGATGTCGTGTCAGAGGCTTTGGTTTTGCGAACGTTTGATGACTGGCGACCCTTATTTCAGGCCGCGCAAAGTGGCGATGTGCAAGCTACAGAAGACGCTTTTAATGAACTGGGCGCTCTTATGTCTGTGGCGCAGCAAAAAGCGATTCGATCAGCGATCGAGCAGTTTGATTTAGGGCGAGTAGAGACATTGATCGTGCAATACACAGAATCATTAAGATCGCCTCCAGACAAATAGACTGTACGTATGGTTGTCACGGTTCATGTGTTTCATTCAAGGGATGTTGAAACCTTTTGGTTTGACGCCAATCGTCCCCATGGGTAAGGTCAAACAAGACAAATCATAGGGAAAACGCCTACAATAGAGGGCACTGATTTCTTTTTACCTTAACGAACCGCAACAGGTAGTTCAATGACCCGTTTAGCCTCTTTAGACTTTCCTTTTACTGCCGTAGCTGGGCAAGAGCCGCTAAAACTGGCGTTGATTTTGTGTGCGATTAACCCACATATTGGCGGTGTTTTGATCAGCGGTCCGCGTGGTTCTGCTAAGTCTACTTTAGCCAGAGGCCTCTCTGGTGTCATGCCATCACTAGAAGACGAACAGTTAGCGCCTTTTGCGACCTTGCCATTGGGTACCAGTGAAGACCGTTTGCTTGGTGCGTTGGATTTAGAGCAAGTTCTGCAAGACAAACAGGTCGCGTTTAAGCCAGGATTGTTAAGCAAGGCCCATGGCGGCGTCTTGTATGTGGACGAAGTAAATTTACTGGCGGATCATTTGGTTGATCAACTGTTGGATGTGTCGGCCAGTGGTGTGAATCGTATTGAACGCGATGGCATCAGTCATGAGCATGCGGCACGTTTTTTATTAGTGGGCACCATGAACCCTGATGAAGGTGAGTTGCGTCCGCAGTTAAAAGACCGCTTTGGTTTGATGGTCGCATTGAGCAATCAATACAGTCTTGAAGAGCGTGTGCAGATTGTGCGTCTGCGGGATGAGTATGACCAAGATCCTCAATCGTTTTGTGAGGCTTTTAAGTACAAACAACGCAACCTAAAAAATAGCATCCGCTTGGCAAGACAAGCTTTACAACAAATGCGTTGCTCTGACGAGTTACGTTTAGAAGTCGCGACGCGCTGCCAGCGAGCCAATATCGATGGGGTGCGTGGTGATATTGTGTGGATTCGAGCCGCCATGACACACGCTGCCTGGCGTGGTGCAAAAGCCGTTACGTTGGATGATATTCAAGCCGTGGAAGAGTTGGTCTTGGCTCATCGTCGACAAGCTCACTCTCAGCCTCAGGCATCTAGCCCGCCACCCTCTCGCAGACCGGATTATTCTCGTTCGCCTTCGTTGAATAATAGCCGTCAGCCACAAGATGATCTTTCTCAAGACAATCAACCCCATGAGCAAGATGGTTTGGGCGAATGGGGCAGTATGCCTCCGCAAGCGCAGGCCAGTAGTGCGCCGATCAGTGTAAGTGCGCGGGTCGAGTCAAACGAACGACGTCTCGCTCATACTCGTCTTGATGAGGTGGCATCAGGAAAGCGCAAAGGCAAACAGCTGGGCGGTTACCGTCCCGATGCCGTTCAGTCCACTGAACATCCGCCAACGGATGGGATTGATTGGTTTCGCAGCATAGTCAATCAACCCCAAGTTTGGCCGCCGAAGGACCTAATGCACAAACCGAGTAAAACAGGCTTGGCCGTTTTACACTTGGTGTTGTTAGATACCTCGGCGTCCACTTTAAGCCAAGGTGTTTTTGCTCAAGCCAAGGGGGTCATTTTAGACATTGCTCATCGTGCCTATTTGGCAAGAGAGCAAATGGCCATTTTAGGGTTTGGGCAAGACGGTGTGGAGTCGATTTTGCCTAAAGTCCGAGCGCCTAAAGAAATCGCTGATTTATTAGAAGATTTGGGGGCAGGTGGTGGTACGCCGTTTCGGACCGCGATGGAAAATGCCAGCCAATATTTGGCACAACAACACAAGGCAAATAATGGCCTGCGCAGTCAAACCTATATTTTGACCGATGGCCGAACCCAAGCCGATGTATCGGATTTGGTTTTGCTGGGAAACACCATCTTGATTGATATCGAAAACGCACCGGTAAAACGTGGCCGAGGCCAAGAAGTTGCCCAGCATTTGGGGGCTCAATACGTATTATTGGGCTCTCTTTTAGAAAACTTTTAGAGAACGTTTAAACATTTTTAGAGACTGCTTTATGACCGCTGTTGTTCATTGTCCCGCGTTATTTTTAACTGCACCTGCATCGAATCAAGGGAAAACCACGATCACCGCTGCTTTGGCGCGTTATTTTACCAATCAAGGCAAAGTGGTTCGCGTCTTTAAAACGGGGCCAGATTACCTTGATCCGCAAATTTTAGCGCAAGCGTCTAGACAGCCTGTAGAGCAGTTGGATATTTGGATGGCGGGGGAAGATTACTGCCAAGACATGCTTTATCAAGCCGCCCAAGTGGCGGATTTGATTTTGGTGGAAGGTGCTATGGGCATGTTCGATGGGGAGCCTTCCAGTGCCGATCTAGCGGCTCGTTTTGGCATTCCTATGGCGATAGTGATGGATGTGAAAGGCATGGCGCAAACTGCAGCGGCCGTGGCGACTGGCTTGGCGAATTTTCGTGATGATGTGCAAGTTGCGGGCTTGATCGCCAATCGCTGTGGCAGCGAACGTCATGCTGAATTAATTCGCGATGCGCTGCCGGCCAACTTGCCATTATTGGCTGCGCTAAAACGTGACGAAGACATTACCTTGCCAGAACGACACTTGGGCTTGGTGCAGGCCGACGAAGTGAAAGATGAACTGGAAGTGCGTTTTGACGCAGCGATTGAATGGCTAAAAGACACACCAGACACAGGCTTGCTTGAATTACCTAAGGCCGTGCCTTTTTATCCTATGAATCCAGTTAGCATCAACCAAGCCTTTGAGCAACGTTTACTGGGCAAAACCATTGCAGTGGCCAAAGATGCGGCGTTTAGTTTCATCTACGATGCCAACTTGATTGCTTTGAAAAATTTAGGCGCGAAAGTGGTGTTTTTCTCGCCTTTGCATGATTCCGTCTTGCCATATGCGGACGCACTTTGGTTGCCGGGTGGCTATCCTGAATTGCACGCCAAAGCTTTGTCAGCAAACACCACAATGTGCCAAGCCATTCAAGATTTTTATCAGTCAGGCAAGGGCATTTTGGCTGAATGCGGCGGTATGCTTTATAGCTTGGAGACGTTAACGGATTTAGACGATAATGAATACCCTATGCTCGGGATTCTTGCAGGACAAGGGGCAATGCGTGGCAAACGTGGTTGCCAAGGCATGCAAACTGCCGTGATGCCACAAGGCGAAATTCGTGGACACGCCCACCATAGGTCACGCAGTGCCAATACGCCGGAGCCTGTGGGTTATGGTCGTCGTCAGCGACACCCCGCACCGGGCGAGGCGATTTATCAACAGAAAGGCTTAACCGCCAGTTATTTGCACCTATTCTTTCCCTCTAATCTTGATGCGACCGCTGCGCTTTTTTTAGCGGATCAACAGGGTTAGCGGACGATGTGGCCTGAAAGTGCTGAGTCGCCCGCGCCATTACGAACGGGCCTAACCACGGGAACCTGCGCGACCGCTTGTTGTGTGGCGGCGGCGCAAGCACTTTTTGCTCAACAACAAGATCCCAGTGTGCGAGTTACCTTGCCCAAGGGCAAGGTGGTGGATCTCGCCATTATTGAGTATCAAATTATAGACAGCGGCATCAAAACCGCGACGATTAAAGACGCTGGTGATGACCCAGACGCAACCCACGGTGCCACTTTATTTGTCGAGCTAAGATTGTCCCCAGAACAGGGCATACGCTTTCATGCGGCGCAAGGTGTTGGCACTGTCACGCGAACGGGTTTACTCCTTGATGTGGGCGAACCAGCGATTAATCCTGTACCGCGTAAAATGATGACAGAGCATTTAGAAGGCTTTGCGCAAACGTATCATTACCAAGGGGGATTTGATGTCTCTGTTGGTGTGATTAATGGCGAGCAAATTGCCCAAAAAACCATGAATCCACGTTTGGGGATTTTGGGCGGATTATCGATTCTCGGTACCACAGGCATAGTGCGTCCTTTTTCCTGTGCGGCTTACATTGCGTCTATTCATCAAGGTATCGATGTGGCTCGGGCGAATGGCTTGACCCACATTGCCGCTACCACAGGCAATGCCAGCGAAGACGCCATAAAGAGCCATTATCAATTGGATGATATGGCCTTGATCGAAATGGGCGACTTTGTGGGCGCTGTGTTGAAACACATTAAAAAAGTCGAGCAAACCGATTCTCCCAAGTTAAATCGTCCAATCCAGCTAAGTAAGCTCAGTATTTGTGGTGGCTTTGGTAAGATCAGCAAGCTTGCTCAACATCATATGGATTTGAACAGTCGAGCGTCTAGTATCGACCTTGGCGCGTTGGCAAAACTGGCCGCCAGTTTAGGTGCCGATGACCGCTTGCAAGAACGCATGACAAACGCCAATACCAGTGTGGAAGCCTTGTCGTTCGCCATGTCAGCAGGTTTGCCACTGGCTGATGCGGTTTGTCTGCAAGCTTTAGACTTTGCCAGAAAATACATTCCTGCACACATAGAACTGGAAGTCTGGGCGATTGACCGCAAAGGCCAGTTTGTTGGTAAAGCCTTGGATGCTGATCACACAAAACGAGGCAAGCCATGAAGATTTTATTATTAGGCGGCACCGCCGATGCTCGCCGTTTGGCCGACTCATTACATAAAGAGAATGTAAGCGTCATCTACAGTTTGGCAGGCTTGGTTCGAGTGCCAAAAGTCGATTGCCAGCTGGTGGTTGGCGGCTTTAGCCAATTTGGTGGGTTAGCTCAGTACTTGAAAGACAATAATATTGGCGCGATTTTGGATGTGACCCATCCTTATGCACAAACCATGAGCAGCAAAGCGGTTATGGCCGCCAAAGAAGTCGGCATTCCCTGCTGGCGATTTCACCGTCCTGTCTGGCAACAAGAAGCGGGCGATCAGTGGCAGGATTACCAAGACGACGGCGATTTACTGGCTAAGCTTAATGGATTTCGTGTGCCATTGTTAAGTGCAGGGCAAATGAGCGAAGACTTACTCAAATGTATCTTACAATTGACGAATATCGAACGTATTGTGTGGCGAACGGCGGTTGAACCCTTATTTTCCCTGCCTGATAACATCCATTGGATAAAAGCCATTGGGCCTTTTGCCTTAGAAGACGAGCGCCAATTGCTAGTGGATCATGGCATCGACGTCATCGTCAGTAAAAACAGCGGTGGCTCAGCCACCTATTCCAAACTGGAAGCCGCCAGAGAATTCTCTATTCCCGTTTTATTGCACGCCCGGCCAATTTTGCCTGAAGCCGAACGTGAGTTTAGTGACACAGATGAGTGCCTGAAAGCCTGTTTAGCAGCTTGGGGCAAAACTTCTACCCATATTCAGAATCAACAAAAAAGCAGCCAACAGTGACTTCTTCAGACGACTATCAATGCAACTATCAATATGAAAACAACCCTCAAGCCATTGAGCAAGACAGCTTTCGACAAATTCGCGAGCTAACCGACTTATCGGGGTTGAGCCTAGATCAGCAACAAGTGGTGATGCGCGTGGTACACAGCCTTGGTTTGCCTGATGTGGCTGAGCAAGTACGATTTAGTGCGAATGCCACTCAAGCGGGCCGCGAGGCGTTAGCCAATAACGGCGCGATTTTGTGCGACGTGGAAATGGTTAAACAAGGCGTGACCAAACGCATGATAACGCAGGCGCCATTGTGTTTTTTGAACGACCCTCGTACCGCAGAGTTGGCAAAAAGCAAAGGCGAAACCCGTTCTATGGCGGCGCTGAGTTTATGGCAAGACGATCTTGCTGGCAGCGTGGTATTGATTGGTAATGCGCCAACCGCCTTGTTTCGTTTATTGGAAATGATAGAACAAGGCGCACCGAAACCAGCCTTAATTATCGGCATGCCAGTGGGCTTTGTCGGCGCAGCGGAATCGAAAGAGGCGCTGTGGGAAGCCCATGAGAAACTGGGGGTTGAATGCATCACCTTGTTAGGGCGAATGGGGGGCAGCGCGGTCACATCGGCCAGTTGTAATGCTTTGTTGCGCTGTAATATTGGTGAGTATTATTAATGCATTCTATGAACCTTGGTATTCAATGCACTTGCGCCTGTTTCGCAAGCTCAACGCGTCAGCGTGAATCAAATACCAAGGTTCTTGTTATCCGTTTTTTATTTTCGTTAATCCACCTAGCTTACTGTAATGGCATGGAATGGAAGTAGGTTTATGAAACACACACAAATGCCAATCCATGTTATCGGTTTGGGCGTTAACCAAGTGGCGCATCTGGATGAGGCGGCGCAAGCGGTTTTGGCGAGTTTGTCACCGAACGATATTGTGTTGGGTGCGCCGCGTCAGCATGAAACGATTGCGCACTATGCTCATCTGGCGCGTCGTGAAGATCTGCCCAAACTCAGCATGCTGAAAGAAGCCTTTGCCAATTGGCAGTCCGAAGGGGCGAAGCAGGTGGTGGTGTTGGCGTCTGGGGATCCTTTGTATTACGGCATTGGCGCTTGGTTAATGCGTACTTTCTCTCTTGAGTCTTTGCAGTTTTATCCGAATGTTTCCAGCATTCAGGTAGCATGTCATCGTCTTGGTTTGTCTTTACAAGAGGTGCAAGTGGTGAGCTTGCACGGTCGCCCCTTGGCATCGTTGCGCCGTTATTTGCAGTCGAATAAGACCTTGGTGTTGCTGACGGATCAATACAGCCAACCCCAACACATTGCGCAAGAATGTGTGCAGGCAGGGCTAGATCAAAGTGAAATAACCGTGTGTGAAGCCTTAGGTTATGAACAAGAAAAAGTTCGCACCTTTGGCGCAAACTCTTTGGTAGACGCTGAACTCGAATGGGATCCGCTCAATGTGGTTGTATTGAAAACCAGTCCACAAGCCTCACTTTATCCAAGCTCGGTGGGCATTCCCGATGCGTCTTTCGTGACCGACAAAGGAGACGGCAAAGGCATGATTACTAAGCGAGAAGTGCGCTTGGCGATTTTGTCTTACATGGACATTCAGCAGGGTGACACAGTGTGGGACATTGGCGCGGGTTGCGGTGGTGTGAGTGTGGAAATGGCCTATTGGCATCCACGTAGTCAGGTTATTGCCATCGAGCATCACCCAGACCGTTTGGCCTGTTTAACGGCCAACCAGGAACGTTTTGGTGTCATGCAGAATTTATCCATTGTCGCAGGTCGAGCACCGGATGTGCTGGTGGATTTGCTTGCCGACAATAAGAAACAAGATGGCAAGCCCAATAAAGTCTTTATTGGTGGCAGCGATGGTGAATTGATGGCGTTGATGTCGCAAGTGTGGGATTTATTGCCTGATGGAGGTTGTTTGATGGTCAGTGCCGTGACGGAAGAAACCAAGTATCAGATTATGCAATTTGCCCAACAGCGTGATCAAGTACAAGACGCTGATGAACAAAGTTTGCAAGTAGCGATTGCCAAAAGTGAGCGATTGGCAGGACAACGGCTATTTCGTCCTAGTCTGCCTGTGACGCTTTATCATTTTAGAAAATATACGGCCTCAACATCGGCCATCCATACAAACCATAAGGAAAACGCACAATGAGTGCCGTGGAAGTCTCCCCAAAAACAGGCCGATTCATTGGTGTGGGCGTGGGACCAGGTGATCCAGAATTAATCACCTTAAAAGCCTTGCGCTTGATTCAGAGCGCAAGTGTGGTGAGTTATCTTGCTAACGATGAAGGTGGCTCTCAGGCAAAAAACATCGCCAGTGAAGCCTTTGCTGGTGTGACCCATGCGCAAAACGAAATTGCCATTGTCATGCCGATGTCGACGGATCGTTCATTGGCAAATGAAGCTTATGATAATGGCGCAAAAGCAATTGCCAATGAGTTATTACAAGGCAGAGACGTGGTTTTTTTATGTGAAGGCGATCCATTATTTTTTGGCTCTTTTGCGTATTTATTAGAACGTCTAGAGGGCGATTTTCCATGCCAAGTGGTGCCTGGGGTGTCGTCTATTAATGCCGCCTCATCGGCTTTAAATCATCCGTTAACCGTGCTGAAAGAATCTTTTGCCGTGGTGAGTGGTCGCCATAGCGCAGAGCAGATCGATACCGCGTTAGAGCAACACGACAGTGTGGTGATCATGAAGGCTGGGCGAGCTCGTCCGCGCATCCTTATGGCGTTGCGCAAAACTAATCGCATGCAAGACGCAAAATACCTTGAATACATTGGCCGTGAAAACGAACGCATTGTTCGAGATGTGTCTACCTTGGAAGACAAAGCTGGGCCATACTTTTCTTTGTTCGTGGTGACCAAAAGTGAGCGAGGCACAAGGTGATACGTTTTATTGCGTTAACTCCTGCGGGGGAGCGGCTGGCGAATAAACTTTTGTCTCAAGGTCTGCAGAATCATTGGCCAGAGGCTGTGGTCGACTACAAACCAAAACCCTTTGCCGAGTTTGTGCAAACGGCCTTTCAAAACGGTGATTGGCTGGTATTCATTTGTGCTACTGGGATCGTGATGCGAACCCTTGCCCCAGTGATTCAAGACAAATACCAAGATCCGCCTGTCTTAGTGTTGGATGAAGAAGGGAAATTTGTCATTCCGCTATTATCGGGTCATGAAGGCGGTGCGAACGAATGGGGGGCGCAAGTAGCAAAATCCCTTGGCGCGCAGTTAGTGATGACCACCGCGAAGCCTTACTTGAATCCTATTTATACCTTGGGAATGGGCTGCGAACGCAACTGCCCGCTGGCATTCCTTGAAAGTCTCATGCTCGATGCACTGGCACAAAAAGGCTTAACGCCAAGCGATATTCATTCCTTAAACAGCATCGACATTAAAGCCGACGAAACCAACCTCATCGCCCTCGCAACAAAATACCACTGGGACTTCAACACCTACAGCGCCCAACAACTCGCGCCAATGGAGGCGCTACTCAGCATCAAATCCGACTATGTATTTAACACCGTCGGTGTCTATGGCGTCGCCGAATCTGCCGCGCTGTTAGCGGCACAGATACACACAGGAACAGAGCCCGAACTTATCTTAAATAAAATCAAAAACACCAAAGCGACCTGCGCATTGGCGAGAGGGTTTAAGAGAGCAGAGCCATTGTTCGCCTAGCAGTCAATGAATCTTGGGTTTTAAGAAGTAAGAAATTTATTGAACAGTTTGAACGTCGAGTGGGCATTGCTGGTAAAACAGCAGAGCATGGAGGGGATAGGGAGTCAAAAGAGTATAGAAATCAACGACTCTGATTTCTTGAAGTTTAGAGATTCTGTAGATCTATTCAACTGGTTTGATGAATATATGGAATTTGATGATGGTACGCCTTATGACTATATCTCATATGAATTCACTGACACTTACCCAGATTGTCCTGTCCGCACTGTCCATAGACATTTATTGTTTAAAAATCAGCCGTTTTCAGAAAAACTCTCCTGAAATCGGTTGGTTTTTTGTTCATTTCCTACGATCATTTTCAGAAAATTCAGTCCAAAAATAAATTTCGGTTAATAATTGATCTGTTTTTCGTTTGAAATACGTGATTGCTTCTCCAAACGTGTGGACACCTATTTTTTTAAGTATTGTTAGGCTCTAACAAGGCGTTATTCTTTCTTTTTTGCCTTGTCCGTTTTCAGGTTGATGAATGATAAGGTGTTCTGATAAGCCGACTCTGGTGTTTGATAATCTAGGTTCTGATGTAGCCGAATGTTGTTGTACCACCAGTGGAAATTTTGCAGCAGATAAGGCAGTTCAGGGTAATCTTTATATTTTGCTGGGAGTTGGGCGAATACTGATCTTAGTATTCGGCCTCTTTTTGATGTCTCACGGCAAGAATCGTTGCTGTTTCACCATCGAAGCGATACAGCACTATATAGCCACTCGTTCCGAAATCGATTAGCCATTCTCGAAAGGCTGCATCCATATCCTCAACTGGACGTCCGGCCTCTGACTGGTGTGCCAGTATTTTCACGCCAGCCCGTATTGTTTTGATAGCACGTCGAGCCGCATTTTCATCTTTTAGGGCGAGGAAGCGATAGAGTCGTTGTACGTCAGAGAGCGCTGCCGGAGACCAGATCAGATGTGGCACTTAGGAATGTCCACATCTTGACCTACTTCAAGCTTCGCTAGCCAAGCGTCAGCCTCCTCAAGTGTCAGGTGCAGACCATTTTCCTGATAGGCTTCCCAAGCTCTCAACGCGTCTTGTTTGAGCGATTCACGCTTTTCCTCACGCTCAACATAATCACGGATCGCTTCGCGCATGATCCAGTGTGATGAACGATGCCGCGCTTCAGCCAAGTGCTGGATTCGGCTTTTCAAATCATCGTCAAGTTTTACTGATGTTGCCATTTTGCCACCTCGATATCTAAAGGTACTACTTTCAAATACTATATCACGAAATCTCTCGTTGACCACCAACGATTCAGGGCGTTTAGCAGCCAATAAATCTTGGGTGTTAGGACGTAATACATTTATTGAACAGTTTGAACGTCGAGAGGGTATTGCCGGTAATATGGAGGGGATAGGAAGTCAAAACAGTGTAAAAAACAACGACTTTGATTTCTTGAATTCCCTCCCTTGCGGAGTTTGGGGGCAGATCAAAAACTAACCTGTTGACGTGGTGCCGTGATGCACATTCTTCAAATACTCAGTGCCACCACGAGCCATTGTATCTCTAGTTTCTTGATCTGACCCCAAGACTCCTTTTAATACTTACCAGCGATATTTTGTGCTGAGTACGATAGATCTTGATTGACCGTAGTAACAATAATAATCACAAGCAGAGATATATTCTTTATCTAATGCGTTGTTGATGTTGAGCTGTGCGCTCCATTTATCATTAATAGTGTAAGAGGCCATTATATCCAGTAAGGTGACACTAGGGACGGTCAGGTTGCTGTTTTCTGGGTTATCTTTTGATTCGCCAACATAACGTATACCGCTACCAAAAGACCACGCTGGCATGTTAAAGGCGGCGCCCTTTACATTTAACCAAGCGGATGCCATATGTTTTGGAATCATTCCAGCTTGTTTTTTCTGATTATCCGCTGTTTTATTCGTTTGAGCATCAGTGTAGGTATAGGCAAGGCTGAGTTTGGTATTGCTTGTTATGGCTGCCGTACCTTCTAACTCAATGCCTTGTGAGGTCACTTCACCTGCTTGTGTTGTGACACTGTTTTGAGTGACTAGTGCATTTTTTTGTGTCAAGTCGAACAATGCTAGATTGATATAGCCATCAATGCTTTCTGGAGTATATTTTATACCAAGTTCAACTTGTTTACCTTCTAGGGGCTTATAAAGTTGGTTGGTAGTGGTGTCTATTGTTGTGAGTACGTCGAATGACTCTGCATAACTCAAATAGGGTGATAAACCATTGTCCGCTATGAACATAACGCCCGCATTGGTTGAGAATTCGTTGTCGCTGCGAGTTTCTTCCTTGTTGCTTGCTTTATTGTGGTTTGTGGTCTTTATGTCATCGTATCGTCCGCCAATCAGGCCAATCCACTGCTGGTCAAGTTTTATTTGATATTGAGCATAAAGGCTTGCTTGAGATTTTTCGATATTGCGGTCAATGTTGTTCACAGTGCTTAGCTGAGTGTAATTTCCATATACTGGGTTATAAGGGTTGATACTCCCAAAACTATAGTTATCCTGCTCAACACCATCTGTCTCATGACGCTGAAGATCTAGACCAATTAATAGAGTGTTTTCAATTTGTTCTGAAGACCATTCAGCAACGGCTTGGTTGTCAAATGTTAAGCTTTCGTTGTTACCATCACGGAAAACAATCCCTCGACCAATAGAGGTAGTATTTACATCCGCGTTTGGAAAAGCGTAGGAGCTGCGTAAATATAAATCGTTGTAGCCGTAATTGAGTTTTTGAGACAGTGTCCAAGTCTCGTTTACATCGTGTTCAAGGATATATCCTAAAGACGCTTGTTTACGCTGGTATTTATCGTAATCAGGTTCACCTAAGTTGGTAGAGGGAGAAATGACGCCATTCGGCGAGCTTATTATGGTTCCCGCCGCGGGGAAAAAAGGGTTGGTTGGCGTGCCATCATCTTCTAAAAATGTCGCTAAAATTGTAAGGCGCGTTTGTTCTGAGAGCGTGAGGGACACGCTAGGGGCCAAGTAATAGCGTATATTTTCTGTTCCATTTAGTTGGCCGTCATTTTCCTTAAAAGCCCCTACTACCCTGTATTTCACTTTATTACCTGACTGTAATGAATCAGAAATATCAAAGGTAACAGCATGATGGTTGTTATTACCAACCTCGAGTTGGAGTTCTTTCTGGGGTACGTCTGTTGGTTTTTTCTGTACGGCATTCACAAGGCCACCTGGAGGTGCTTCGCCATATAAAATGGAGGATGGGCCTTTTAGTACTTCTATTTTTTCTAAACCATATGGCTCTAATAGCCAAGTGTAATAACCGTCTCTGAACAGTCGGCTGCCGTCTAAATACGTAGCGGCATCGAATCCTCTGACTTTAAACCAATCGGTATCATTATCGGCTCCATATGGTTGCGATAAAACCCCTGATGTGTAGCGTAAAGCTTCGTCTAATTTTTGAGGCGCGTGTGTCACTAGGTCTTCTTGATTAACCACAGACAATGATTTGGGGGTTTCTTGTGCGGGGGTATCGACCTTTAATACTGACGTACTGACTTCTATTGTGTCAAAGGTATAACCGCTATCTGAATTTTCTCCTGCAGAAAATGCGCCACTGCTTGTGGCGATTAGGATGGAGGGTAGAAATGTTCTTCTAATTTGTCTATTCAGCGACGTTCTTGTGGTATGTGACATGGTGATGGTATCCCCGATGGTCTATTCTTTTTGTCGTAATTTAGAGGTTGCTACAATATTGATACTAGTAATGTTAATGGTTTTCATTATCTCATATTGCTGGTGTATTCGTTTGTATTTTTATGCTGACATTAAATATTTTTATTCGATTCAAAGAGGGGTTGTGTGTGTTTGGCGAAGAGAGATTCGATCGTCGAGTGGTTATTGCTGGTAAAACAGCAGAGCATGGAGGGGAAATGACAGGCCTCACTTGATTATTGATAGGGCGTGTGCTTTCTTTAAAGTGTTGACTTCTTAGCGTCTGGTGCTTGTATAACATCTTGTTTTCGTGACGGTTTACTTTGATGGTTTATTGCGTGGATGTCTTACTGTTGGAAGAACTGTTTTCGTCTTTCGGTGTCGAAGAATAATAACAATATGAGTCTGTTGGTGAATCAGGACTCAGCAAAGAGAGGGCTTTCATGTCAAACGACCATATTTATGACAGCGCACCTTGGACACCCTTTTATAGAGTGGCGACAGGCGCTGACCATTCCGCTAATCAATCTAAAGAAAAGCATTTTTCCAATATTCCTGCGATGGTTGTGGCAGCGGCGAAGAATTATAAAGAGCAGCCAGCCTTTACTACCTGTATGCCCAATGGCATGAACGGCCATCTTACCTATTCACAAGTCGATGAGATGTCAGATGCCTTTGCCGTTTATTTGCGTGAAGCGCTGGGTCTAAAAGCTGGGGATAGGGTGGCGGTACAAATGCCAAATTGTTTGGCTTTGCCGGTTGCGGTTTTTGGTATTCTCAAGGCGGGTTGCGTGTTGGTCAATGTGAATCCCTTGTACACTCGCCGAGAAATGACGCATCAGTTTAATGATTCTGGTGCAACCGCTCTGGTTATTATTGATATGTTTGCCGATAAGTTAGAAGACATTTTGGCGAACACCGCGATTAAACATGTTGTTTTAACCTCGATTTCCCAATGGTTTGCGCCGCTTATTCGTGGTGTTTTAAATTTGGTGCTGACGTATTGGAATAAGACCATTCCAAAGCATAACCTTAATGCGCAATGGTTAGACGCTGCTATTGAGACGGGTCGCACCATTCAGAAAGAGAAAAATCTTGATGTTTCTGCTTATTGGCAAGGTCTGCAACGGGAAGAAACGGCCTTGTTGCAATACACCGGCGGCACAACAGGTGTGAGTAAAGGTGCTGTATTAACGCATGGGAATTTACTGAGCAATCTTGAGCAGGTGAATTCGGTGGCAGGCAGTCATATTGAAGCGGGTAAAGAGTGTATTTTAACCGCGTTGCCTATGTATCATATTTTTGCTTTTACGGTGAATTTGTTGGCTTTTTATCACAAAGGCGCTCACAACATATTAGTTCCCAGTCCTCGTCCTATTCAAAACTGCCAACGAGCGTTTGATAACTACCCCATAACGTGGATCTCAGGGGTGAATACACTGTTCAACGCTTTGTTAAATGAAGAATGGTTTACAGTTTATCCTCCTAAAACGATGAAAGTCGCCTTGGCTGGTGGGGCGGCTTTGCATAAATCGGTTGCGGCACGTTGGCGCTCTGTGGTGGGAACCCCCATCGCGGAAGGGTATGGATTAACTGAAAGCTCCCCTGTTATTTGTTTTAATCCGATTGGTTATGAACGAGAGAACAGTATTGGTATTCCTGCGCCTCTGACTGAGGTGCGTATAGTCGATAACAACGGCGCTACGGTAGGTTTGGGAGACGCTGGGGAAATTATTGCCCGTGGTCCTCAGATTATGAAGGGCTATTGGAATCGCCCAGAGGAAACGGCGCAGATCTTAAAAGACGGTTGGTTATATACGGGGGATATCGGCACCATGTCCGAAGACGGTCATTTTCATATCGTGGATCGTAAAAAGGACATGATTTTAGTGAGCGGTTTCAATGTGTATCCTAATGAAGTAGAGGACGCGATAGCACGGTTATCACAAGTGCAAGAGTCCGCTGTTATTGGTGTGCCAGATAGCCTAACAGGTGAAGCGGTTCATGCTTATGTGGTGTTAAGGGAATCGGGGCTGAGTGCTCAAGATATTATTAAGCACTGTAAAACAGAATTAGCGGCGTACAAAGTGCCTAAAAAAATTGTGTTCAGGGACGATTTGCCAAAAACACCGGTTGGTAAAGTGTTGCGGAAAGATGTTCGAGCCTTGGCTGTCAAAAGTGAAAAGGCAGCTCAACAATAATGATAAAATTTGGTATCGGAGATAGGGCGCTATGTTAAGTCCATTTGAAGAAAGTTTATTATCCATCATGATGGTGATCATTATGTTTGGCATGGGGGCGTCGTTAACATTTAAAGACTTCAAGTTATCCATGCGTCATCCACAAGCGATTGGCATCGGTTTTTTATCGCAATACTTGCTCATGCCCTTTATTGCGTTTGCTCTGGCGCGGATCCTCCATTTGTCCACGGAGCAGACGGTAGGATTGGTGCTGATGGGGTGCATGCCAGGCGGCACCACTTCGAACATTTTTGCGTATTTTTCTAAAAGTTTGCTGAGTTTGAGTATCATGATGACGATTTGCTCAACATTGGCAGGGTTTATTTTAGTGCCTATATGGATGGCGCTCTACACGCAGGGCATTGATGACGCGTTTAGGATTCCGCCGGATCAAATTGCGCGGCTGTTGTTTTTATTGCTTATTCCAACCTTGTTGGGTATGTGGTTAAGGCGTAAAAATGCGAACGTTGGCGCGATTATTGAACTTACGGGCGGTTTACTTGGGGCGGTAGTGATACTCTTTTTAGTGGTGACTTGGGCGCCACGTAATTGGCGATTACTCATAGAAACCAGTTGGCAGGTTTACGCCGCTGTGATTTTGCTTGGCTTAGTTGGCTTTTTATTTGGTTATCTATTTTCGAGAGTGATGAGGTTAAGCCCACAAAAAGCACGGACGGTGTCTTTGGAGACGGGCATTCAAAATGGGCCTTTAGCCGCTCTTATTGTCATCATGACGTTTACAGGAGAAACACAGCAGCTCATTTTGTTGATACCTGTGATGTATTCACTTTTCATTGTGTTGAATTCTACTTGGGTGACGGTTCTATACCGTAAAATCACTCATCGTGAAGAGCAGGCAAGAGACCAAGCGAAAGTAGAACCTTCTTAATATTTTACAGATTCAGGAACCGTATCAATTGATATTGTTCCTGAATCTTTATGGCTTACTTTTTCCCCTTTCCCCCTGTTCGATCTATTCTTGTAAGCAGTTGACAGAGCCGCAGGCTTGATCACAGGCGGCATGCACTTGTTCGAATCGTTGGTAGTCGTTGCAAGAATACGCTTTAGCAAAGTCTATCATCGCGGTGCGGCACTGTTGGGTTTTGTAGCGTAGGGGGATGTCGTTGCTTACGCCTGAAGGGCAGCTGACTCGATAGGTTTCTGTTTGGAAATTGGCTGCCGGTTTGAGTGAGGTTGAGGTGTTATTTTGTGTGGCGGTATTCGCTTGAGTCTGCTGGCGTTGTTGTGCTTGCTGAAGGCCGCCAGCACGTCCATCCGTCATTATATCGGCAATACCACCACCGACAATATCCACCACTGAGCTTGAGTCAACGCCAGTATTGCTGGCCGCTGCGCCGACAGCGGTCAGTCCGGTGATGGCAATCACTTTACCAAAGACATTGCCTGAATCGTTTTGTTCTTGCTGTTTTGCTTGAGCGTTTTGTTGTTCTATTTGACGACGGCGTTGGTTGTCTAAATCGACGATTTGCTGTTGGGTGCGTTCCATTAACCCCGTAACTTGTAATGGTGTTTGTGCCTTGCTAGTGAGTGCTTGAGGATTGGCGCCGTTTGCAATCAGAAAGTTGACTAACTCTGGATTGCCGTAGGTTTGGTTTAAGTGCATGTGATAGGTGTGTAAGGGTGTCCAGCCAGTGATAGGGCTATCATTTCGTATGCTATAACTGAAGGTTGCGATGCTGTTGACATTCGCGCCAGCATCGATGAGTACTTTCGCCATTTCTATGGCACGTTGTCGGCTGCTGTCATCTGGTGTGTAGGTTGGTAAAAAGTAGAGAGGCGTAGCGTCCAGTAAATAGCTGTAAAATGGCGCTCCTCCGGATAGGTCGTAATAACGGCGATTCGCGGGTGTGCTGTAGCGGCCATTAGGATCGGCCCCTTGCGCCAATAACCATTGCATCATTTGTGGCTTTCCTTGGCTGGCAAGTGAAATAATTAGGGGAGGAATGTCGGCGTTCAAGTCGGCCTGCAAATTTCCACCCATAGCCAATAAATGCTCTGCCAGTTGAGGACTTTCACCGTAGATTGTGGCCACTTTTAACGCGATGTTCAGCGTTGTTGGGTTGTAATCTGCGCCAGCGGCCATCAAGCGTTCAAACGATGTCATGTCACGCACCAACATGGCGGGGGTGAGTTGAGCCCGATTATCAATCGCTGATCCTATAGGGGGCAATGGCATTACAGCGTAAGCAGCAAATAAGGGTGATGGTTTGGTGAAGTCGTTTTGTGGATAGCTGACAAACAGACGATTCGATATTGGTTGGTTAGGTTGAAATCCTTTTGATAGCGCAGCGTCTAGTAAGGCGGGTCGTTGATCCCAGAGACCAATGATACCACCTAAGGTGATTTGCTCTGAGTTGCTTGTGGTATTGATGAGTTTTACGGCTTGAGCGTCTGTGGCATCTTTAAAGGGCTCACCCAGTTGATAAATAGCGACGTATTGGCGAGTTTGGGGATCCAGTCCTGACATTGAGCAGCCAGATATGGATAGCAAAACAAATAGCAGCATTACCATACTATTTATAAGACGGTAGACCATACGAAGCCCCTCAGTTTTTTAAACAAAATCATAAACCAGAGAGGCTAAAAATGCCAGTTAACGGTTGGCTTGATCGAAAGGGTATTGGCTTCCAATATGCCCTTTCGATTGGTTGAGGTTATTTGGCTGCGTTGGCTTTACGAGCCTGGTGCAGTTTTTTATAGCTTTCGATGAGGCGCAAATGCGGTTCAATCCCCTCAAGCTGCATGCTGGTTTGGGTTAGGCCATAAAAGCGTACATCACCAGTAACGGAACCCACGACGTTCTCCATGACTTCTTTGCCAAACATGCGGTTAAAGCTCTGCATAAAGTCATCTAGCTCAAGTTCTTCGTCTAGAGTGACTTCTAACACGCAGCTCATGGCTTGATAGAAGAGGCCGCGTTTCACCGTATTATCGTTAAATTGTAAGTATTCGCCCACTAGTTCTAAGGCTTCTTCGTGTTCACCAAGGGCCAAATAAATGAGGATTTTCAGTTCCATGATCGTCAGTTGGCCCCAGACGGTGTTCTCATCAAACACGATTCCAATTAACGTTGGAATGTCTGTGTAGTTATCGAGTTGACTGTCTTCAAGGCGATTGACCAGCTTAGCGAGCTGTTTATCGTTTAATTTATGTAGGTTCAAGATGTCTTCGCGATAATCCAGTGCTTTGTTGGTGTTGTCCCACACCAGATCTTCCACTGGATACACTTCGGAATAATCGGGCACCAAAATACGACAAGCGGATGCGCCTAAGTCGGTTAATTCAGCCACATATACTTCTTTACCTAATTCTTCCAAGATCCCAAACATGGCGTTGGCTTCTTCTTCGCTGGTGCCTGAAAAGTCCCATTCGCAGAAGTCGTAGTCGTGTTTGCTGCTAAAGAAGCGCCACGAAATAACGCCGGTTGAATCGATAAAGTGTTCTACAAAGTTTTCTGGTTCGGTCACTGCCATGCTGTTAAAGGTAGGCTTTGGTACATCGTTTAGTCCTTCAAAGCTGCGACCCTGCATGAGCTCGGTTAAACTGCGCTCCAGTGCGACTTCAAAGCTTGGGTGGGCACCAAAAGAAGCAAACACACCGCCGGTTTTTGGGTTCATGAGCGTGACGTTCATCACTGGGAATTGGCCGCCGAGGGAGGCGTCTTTTACCACAATGGGAAAACCTTGTTCTTCTAATGCTTGAATGCCCGCCAGTATGCTGGGGTATTTTTCTAACACGGCCATAGGCACATCAGGTAAGACAATTTCGTCTTCGATGATTTGACGTTTTACAGCACGTTCTAAAATTTCTGATAAGCACTGTACTTGTGCTTCTTGTTGGTTATTTCCTGCGCTCATGCCATTGCTTAGGAATAAGTTTTCGATCAGATTGGACGGGAAGTAAACCGTTTCGCCATCGGACTTACGGGTGTACGGAATAGCGCAAATGCCGCGTTTTTTATTGCCAGAGTTGGTGTCAATTAAGTGTGAGCCTCTTAGCTCCTCATCAGGATTATAAATCGCTAAGCAGTAGTCGTCTAAGATGCCTTCTGGTAAGGAATCGTCTTTGGTAAGCGCAAACCATTTTTCATTCGGGTAGTGGACAAATTCGCTGTTGGCGATGTCGGTGCCAAAGAATTGATCATTGTAGAAAAAGTTGTTGTTCAAGCGTTCGATAAATTCGCCTAACGCAGAGCACAGGGCACTTTCTTTGGAGGCGCCTTTACCATTGGTGAAACACATAGGCGAGGCGGCATCGCGGATGTGCAAAGACCAAACGTTCGGTACGATGTTGCGCCATGATGATATTTCAATCTTCATGCCAAGATCCGCTAGCATGGCCGTCATGTTGGCAATGGTTTGCTCTAGTGGTAAGTCTTTACCAAGAATCACGGTACTCGTCGCGCCATCTGGTTGGCCCATCAACATGGCATTAGCGTCTGCGTCTAGGTTATCAACGGTTTCAATTTTAAACGTTGGACCCGTCTGTACCACTTTTTTAACTGTGCAGCGATCAATTGCGCGCAAAATGCCTTCGCGGTCTTTGTCCGAAATGTCGTCTGGCAATTCGACTTGAATTTGGAAGATCTGATTGTAGCGATCTTCTGGGTCGACAATATTGTTTTGCGACAAGCGGATATTATCTGTCGAGATGTCTCGTGCTTTGCAGTAGACCTTGACAAAGTACGCTGCACACAACGCCGAAGACGCTAAGAAATAATCAAATGGACTTGGGGCTGAACCATCACCTTTGTAGCGAATCGGTTGGTCGGTTATTACGGTGAAATCGTCAAACTTAGCTTCAAGTCTTAGATTGTCGAGAAAATTAACTTTGATTTCCATGGGATAGGGTGTCCGTTAAATAGGCGATGTATGTGCAGCTGGCTGACCGTATGTCATGGCAGAATTATCGGTGATAAGTCGGACAGAGTACAATTAAATTGTGTCAATCTAGACCAACTTGCCTGAAAAGCTAAGTGCTGCGGTTATTGGTATTTTGTTTTTGCTTTAGTGACTTTCTCTAAATAATATTGAGATTCGGTGCGAGGGTGATCGTACCTTAATTTCTGATAAACATTGCTGGTGGACGTTTGGTTGATTTTATTCACGGCTCTTGTTCGATCAGTGTCGAATGTTTTTAATACATTCCCTGTTCCACCGTTATACGCTGAAATAATAGAGTATTCTTGGCTTTTCTTGTTGGTGACACCCGCAAGATAGCGGGTTTGTAGCAGATATAGGTAGGCACTGCCAATGTCGATGTTATTTTCAGGAGAGAACAGCACCTCTTTGCTTGGCTCACCAGGTTTATTCTTTACAAGATTGTAAACGTCTTTTCCTGCGGTGGCTGGAACCACTTGCATCAATCCATAGGCATTAGCGGGGCTGACAGCATAAGGGTTAAAAGAGCTTTCTGTTTCAATAATGCCGTAGATAAGTGCGGGCGATAAATGATAGCGATTGGCTGCCGCGATAACGTATTGGCTGTATTTTTCTTGGCGAAGATGTTCGTGTTGTGCCACAAGATTAAACTCAACTGCGTACACAGTGTTGCCGTTCATGGTCTTTTTTTGCAGCTTATTGCTGACAAGATAATCAGAATAGCGTTGTGCGCGCCAGCGATATTGTACGAGTTGCCCATCCTGATCCATGACTTGTGGATATAAAAAAGGAACGCCCTCTGTGTCTGGGGCTGAGCTGGAGAAAATATCGGTTTTGGTTGGGTCGGACGTCGTGAGTAAGGTGGTGGTGACCGCCTGTTTTAATGTGTCGATAGGCGCGTTCTGGGTCACAGTTTCAACACGTACTGTGCCTTTTTCGAAGTCCACAATGGTTCTCGCTTGATAATCGTTTGTGTACTTAACGTATTTTTTTTTGTCGGGCAGCTCACTGTTGTTTTTGCCCCATTTTCTATTCACTTTTTGATCCAGTTCAGCATACAAGGCTTTGATGGCTTTAATGTCTGCTCGAATTAAATCACGGCTTTTTTTCGCTTGTTTTGCAATCGCCTTTATATCGTCGATGTCTTCTGCATTCTTGATCTGTTTAGACAGTGTTTCAATGGATGAGACACTGTCAAAAGAAGCGAGAGACTGGCAGCCACTTAATGTTAAGCAGAGTAGACCCATTGATGCATAAAGGGTTTTGCGTGCACTACTTTTTAACATTAACCTGTCGCTCATATAAATCATGTATTGAAATCAGTATGACAGGAATAATAAAGCACAGAGTGAGGATTGAAAACGATAATGCGGATATCCTCTGTAAAAATGACTCTCTTCAAACACCATAGCGGTTAGGAACGGGGCTTTTTGTGGAGAGTGTTTTCAGGTTAATAAATTTTAATGCACCAAATTAAAGCGTTATAACCTTGAGAAAAAGTCTTTTCTTACTGACTTTTTGGCTAAACCCCTTTGTTATATGTCTTGCTAATAAATTCCATTTTGGTGCAAAAAATCTTCATTTTTTACCATATTTGTGCAATTAAATTTAATTTAAAAGCATTTTTGAATTGTATTGCGTCGCCTAAAAAAAGCTGTAATATGCATGTTTCTGACCAATTGGTCATAATATATTCACATTAATCACACAGTATGGAATGAGGCGAAACAAATGCGTAAAACACTTTTAGGCTTGTCTACCATGGTGCTTGCTAGCACCGGTTTTGCGGCGGATTATTCTGATGATATTCATAAAAATGACTATTCTTGGCGTCAATTTAACCTGATGTACGCATTTGATGAGCTACCTGGTGAGTCGAGTCATGACTATCTAGAAATAGAATTTGGCGGCCGTTCAGGTATTGTTGATCTATATGGCTACTTGGATATCTTCAATGTGACGTCCAGTGACAGCAGTGATAAAGCGGACAACGATAAGATGTTTCTTAAATTAGCACCGCGCTTTTCTTTGGATGGTATGACAGGCAAAGACTTGTCATTTGGTGCGGTACAAGAGCTGTATGTCTCGACTTTGTTTAGTTTGGATGGCGGTCAAGATGGCACGAATAATTCCTTTATTGGTTTGGGTGCGGATGTGAATGTGCCTTGGTTAGGCAAAGTAGGTATGAATCTATATGGTTTATATAACCAAACAGGGACAGCAAGTGGTTGGAATGGTTACCAGTTTTCAGCAAACTGGTTTAAGCCGATTGTGAATTTTGATAACGGTTCATTTTTAGCCTATCAAGGTTATGTCGATTACCAATTTGGTATGGACAGTGATTATGTATCGGCGACAGATGGTGGGGCTACTTTCCAAGGTTTGTATTGGCACTCTAAACAATATGCATTGGGTTACGGCTTAAAAATCTACAAAGATGTTTACGGTATTGAAGACAGTTCAGGATTTAAATCTTCTGGCGTTTCTCATTACATCGCGGCCACTTACAAGTTTTAAAAACGCATAAGCGTTAACTAAAAACGTGAAGCATAAACCAATCATTGATTTTAACTATTGATGGTTGGTTTTTTTATGCTCAGAAAAGCGTGTCATTTTTATTTATCACGGTGATGCTCATGACGAACATGATCGGTATCGGACTCTAGCGCTTCTAATATAGTGCAATGCTCGGCACTTTCTTCTCCGCCACAGCAGGCGTTAGACAAGCGTTTGAGCGAAGTTTGAAAACGCGTGAGTTCTGCGAGTTTTTTTTCGACGTCAGACAGTTTGGCATCGACGAGCACCTTCACGTCTGCACAGGCGCTGTTGGCTTTGTCGATTTCAATAGACAATAATTCTCGGATCTCAGCCAAGGTAAATCCCACCGATTTTGCGCGCAGTATAAATTGCAGAATCTCTTTGTCTTTTTCACTGTAGAGACGGTAGCCGGACTCTGAACGGTGTGAGGGCGTCAGTAAGGCGTTTTTCTCATAGAATCGTAATGTGTCGTTATTGATGTTACAGGCTTTTGCCAGCTCGCCAATTTGGTACATCTTAATGTCCTCTATATTTCTTTCTCCCTGAGTATAACGCCTTGTCGTGCTAAAGCACGACACAAACCAAATCACCTGTAGGTCGCGCCTTCAGGCCGACAAAAACGTACAGCACCAAACCAACCCCCTTGACGCGCTAAAGCACGACCTACACAAACCAAATCACCTGTAGGTCGCGCCTTCAGGCCGACAAAAACGGACA
>NZ_QGOK01000018.1 GCF_003259175.1 Marinomonas shanghaiensis
TCTTGGGAACCCAAAAACGTAGGTCTGATGAGACAAGGAACGAGGCGTAATCTGACGCTGAAAGCAACGCTTTCATTTTGGACATCACATTATTTTGGCAACCCAAAAACGTAGGTCTGATAAGACGAGGAACGAGGCGTAATCTGACGCTGAAAGCAACGCTTTCATTTTGTACATTACATTATCTTGGGAACCCAAAAACGTAGGTCTGATGAACCGAGGAACGAGGCGTAATCTGACACTGAAAGCAACGCTTTCATTTCCTTTCAGCCAGTACAGGTCTAAAAAAACTACGCTCATAACTGATAATGCAATCCACTTTATCAGCAAATTCGAAAGCTTTAATACACTCCGCGTCATTTTGAGACTTAATACGATAATCCTCGTAAGCAGACAAACTTTCAAATGTAAAAAGAGCCAAAGCAATATTGTTTGCGCCTTCAGATGGCAGAAAATAGCCATTGTGTTGACCACCAAATTTCTCAACGAGCGGAATCCACATTTTCGCGTATTCTTCGAACTCCCTAACCTTCTTGGGATCTATCACATACCTGACATAGCAAGTAATCATAAACACTAATTCCTTCTAATTTCTTGAATTTGTGGGCTAGGCAACGCCGCATTCAGCGGCTTGTCCGCTGTAATGCTTTGTTAAAAGATATTTCACCCACTAGCTCTTCATATGCCACTAATTATTCATACCAGGTATTGATTTGCATTCTTTTGGTAACGAAAGGGCTTTGGCATCGAACGAGGTAGGCTGACCATTAAAAACCACTTCAAGAGCACTAAAACTAGACTTATTTGCAGACTTTCGCGCCTGATTTACTAAAGGAAGCAACATGTTACTCAAGGATACCTTGGAATCACTCCATAAATTCTCATCCGCTCTTAGGCGAAAATTCCCAGTGTACTCGACCCATTCTTTCGCAACCTTAAGTGCATCGTAATACATACGCTCCCAGCGATCACCACTGGCTTCATTGATCTCATCAAAATCTCTGAATTCAACTTTTGCTGGTCTTAATTGCTGTAAACTCGGCGCTAATACTTGACCAACACCATTACCAAGATCTTTTACTTCCCAATCATAATTGGGTGGCACAATAATTCCGTAGGCATACTCAAAATCCCAAAAATAGCGAATAATCCCTTTAAAACTAGGAAAACCACCATCTTGCAGTTTGCAACTAAATGGACTGCTTGCCTTTTCTAATTCTACTCTGTTGACTCTTGATAGAATTCCATAAGCAGGAACTTGTCCAGTGATAAGCGCATCAATTCTCTCTTCTAGCTGCTTAATTTTGCTATCTTGGAAAAAGTAAGCGCCACCAGCCCCAATTAAAAGTGCCACTACTCCGGAAATAATTTCTTTCATCTTAGATCTCTCCTTTATTATCCCTAACACCTATGTTGGTAGTTAGTTCAGAACGCAACGGAAAAACCATCCGACAACATGCATTTGTTATACGTTTATCCTAGTAGCTTGAAAAGAAACTTGCTCACTTTTCAAATAATCCTTCATTCGTGCCACTCTTATCTTCAGGCGTTTAAAAGAATCGTCAGTTAAGATGACATACGGCAAAATGCATCACCTAGCTTATATCTTTGAACGCTGCCATACACGATAGAGCTCCGCAATGTCGGACGAACACAAAAGAGGCATGGCTTCTTTAATCTGCTCCAATGGCCAATCCCACCACTGCATTTCTAGTAACATTGAAATTTGCTGCTCTGAGAACCGCTTTCTTATCTCTTTTGACGGATTGCCACCAACAATCGAATAAGGCTCTACATCTTTGGTCACCAAAGCCCTACTACCAATAACCGCGCCATGACCAACCTTTATACCCGGCATGATCATAGCTTCCGAACCGATCCATACATCGCTTCCTATAACGGTATCACCTGCACTCTGAAAAGCATCAATGGCCCCTGAAAACGCAGGCTCTTCATTCATGTAAAAAAAAGGAAATGACGTAGCCCAATCATATCGATGCCCTTGATTACCAGCCATGATAAAAGAAGCGCCCGAGCCTATGGAACAAAAGCTCCCTATAATCAGTTTATCAACGTCATCACGATCAGGCAGAAGGTAGCGAGCACAATCATCAAATGAATGCCCATGATAATAGCCTGAGTAATAGCTATAGCGCCCCACCTGAATATTCGGATTCTTAACCTGTTCAGTGAGAAGTTTTCCTTTAAACGGACTCTCGAAATAGTTATTCATATAATTTCACACCAAAAATTTGCAACAACATTTTTGCTTAAGCAACAATAAACCGCGCAAGCGAGCGTTGGACGACCGAAGGGAGCAAATTTAATTGCTTTGTTACGTAACATCACTTCAATCAGGAAAGGGGTGATTCTTAACCAATCCCCATTTTCCATCAGCATCCTTCTGCGTACATTACCGCACCTATTTGCGATGCATTTCGATCAAAAAATTCGCAAAATACTCTCATCCACTCGGTTAACATGTAGTCTCCTCAAAACTGGCCGTCATATATTTCAATCTTGTACACACTGACCCGAGACTCACCCGATCCCTTAACACTCACATAAAAGCGATAACACGTGGGCTCAAATTAGGAACGGGTAAACGCAGCTCATGTGTTAGCGCACCAGCGAGCGATTGAATACGTTTGTTATATGCGCTTCTCGACTTTCCAAGGAGGGTTTAAACGATTCTCACCTGCCCAGTAAAGTTTGATTTTATTACCAGACGGATCTTTAAGAATGGCCTCTTTCCACAGATATCTTTGTTCTGTCGGTAATTGTTCAAATTGAAAACCTCTTTGAGACAAATCAGCACACAGTTCATCAAGTTTCTCATGCTCGAAGTAGATTACAGAACTATTTTCGAACTCATCGGATTCGAGAGATAAGGAGAAAGTAGCGTTCCCTTCTGGGCAAGAAAATCTAGAGTAATGCGGCGTATCGACAATTTGAGTGAAACCAAGTTTTAGATAAAAGTTAACAGCATCATCCATATCTTTTACTGGCAAAGTAATCTGGTTCAATTCCATTTAAACTCCTAGCGTATAATGCCTAATTAAGAAGGGAACAACTCTACCATAACCCGAGATCAGCATCATAATCACAGAACTAAACCCAAGCCCAAAATGCCAAGCGTGCTGAATCACTCTTAAATGCTTTGTTAGCCGCTCATGCCAACGATAGCCCACCATCAACTACCAACGTGTGGCCGACGATATAGCTGGCTTTATCTGATAATAAAAATTCAATTGCATTGACGATTTCGTCGATTTCTCCAAAGCGATTGATTGGTACTACATCAGAAACATCAGCGCGGATATTAGAGTTTTCAAGTTGCCTTTCCTCCCACCGGGGAGTCCACGTTACACCGGGAGCAACCGCATTGATTCGAACGCCAGATTTGATGCTTTCTAGGGCAACAGATCTAGTCAGCCCCTCAAGGGCATGTTTAGCAGCACTATACATTGATGCATTAGGTGTTGGTCTAAGACCATTTACAGAGCTTACATTTACTATGGATGCGCCTGCTTCCATTAGTGTCAGTTCGGACCTTAAACACAAAGCTTGACACAAAAAATCCACATGAAGTGTTTCTTTGAGAAGTGATACATCAACTTGTGGCAGATAGCCTCTAGAAGCAAGAGCCGGAGAAGCGCTGTTGACCGCTACATCCAACTTCCCGTAGCGGTCTGCAATATGAGCAAATAAACCTTCTAGCTGTTGCTCGTCGGCTATATCAACCGACTGGTAATCGACAGGTTTTAATTCTGGATATTTTTGCATGGCATTTAGCCAAACCTCCTTCGAGCGAGAGCACGTAACAACTTGATACCCCTGCTTCACGAGCCGAAGAACTGAATACAAACC
The DNA here is from genome assembly GCF_003259175.1 of Marinomonas shanghaiensis. Taxonomy (GTDB): domain Bacteria; phylum Pseudomonadota; class Gammaproteobacteria; order Pseudomonadales; family Marinomonadaceae; genus Marinomonas; species Marinomonas shanghaiensis. The sequence goes on from NZ_QGOK01000018.1 coordinate 3,871, forward strand.
GATTCCTTTTGAACCACCAGTGACTAGTGCGATTTTCAATTTAAGACTCCTTTCCTATTCGTGTACTTTGACGGCTAACGCCGTGCTCTGCGGAAATTTAGGAGCGCCAGCGAGTAATTTATCCGTGTGTAGCGCTTTGTTATGCACCTAAAGGCTTCACTTTTTTGTCCTGAATATCTTTTTCACTCAATTCTGAAAGCTCTTTTTTAAGCTCTTGCTTTCTCTTCTCATCTGATATTTTTTCTAAACGCGGATACCAAATTAAGAACAGTGACATAATATGTTTACATTCATCTTTAAACATACTCATCATAAGCACAGGAATAAGTCTTTCAACCAGCTTACAATAGGTACTTCCCAAAGCGTAATAAGCAAATTCTTCATTTGCGATTCTACCAGTGAAGTACATTGAAAAAAGCTCAAGCCTATTAAAAAGCGCCACAAAACTATCAAGCTCATCAACTAACTTTTGTAGGGACTCTTCATTTTTATACGGCTTAAATTTTATTCTGTCTTTTTCTATGTGAACTTCACAATTCTCTAGAAAATCAATCTCTTTCTCTTTAAGGCAACCAAAAAACTTCTTTATTTCCGGCTCAACCTCCTTGTGGAAAAACTCGCACCGTTCAGCTGCCAATCTAATAGAATCCCTTTGGCTTTGAATTTTTGTTGCGTTTTTCCCTACTTTTATTTGTTCTAAAGCTTTAAAAGCAAAATAGGCAAGAAGTGGTGCACTAAGCAAGTACACAATTTCTATATATGGTTTAACCGCAGTGATAAATTCTTACATGTGTACTCCTGTAGTGCATAACAATTAAGGGTTATACGGCAGCGTAGCTGCGGCTACCCACTGTTGAACGGCTGCTTTGTCTATATAGGGAATTGGCTTTTTTCATGGTAGGACTTCCCTGTTAGATAACTCGCTAGATACCAAAATCTGTTTGGACGAAGCCGCTGCAGATCGTCTTTGATCGCCGCTATGTTGGTTCTTTGATTGCCCTCTTGTAGCGCGATTTGACCCGCAAGGCAAGTGATTACCTCAGGCCTTATGATCTAATAGTGTCTATCAGCTGATATAAACGGCTCAGCGTCCATTCCGCATTACAAAATACATTTTCATTATTAACTCAACAACAGTTGATTTTCGGCCTAGAGGCGACCTCCTGAACAATGAAAGCGTCGCTTTCAGCGTCAGATTACGCCTCGTACCTCGTCTCATCTGACCTACGTTCTTTGGTGCCTATTATTGAATTCGCTATCGATCCTTTTAAAAGAGATCCTTTTAAAAGACATCCACACTAAAAGTTCGTATAAAAAAATCGTCAAGTTATGATGGGTATCTTGTTAAGTTTTTTTATCATTAAGTTTCTATGGGTGTCTCATTAAGTCACAACCAGCGCAGCTTTGCTGCGTCCGACGCAGCAGGCGCGTAGTTGATTGACTTGTTAGCTTTTCACGTGATGGTAAACTCAAAAATGAAAGGCTTACCAGCAACACATGAATTTGATGAGCTAAGTGGTGGTAATGAGCCTAAGTTTAGGATTGTTTTAACTAAAAGTGAGTTTTTGTCTGTATTCTCAGCCACTTGGTAGCCTATGATATCTGAGTTTTCATCGATAACTAGTGCCAATTTATATTTGCCTGAATGTTCTTTTCTGAGCAGGCCTGCTTTGCCAAACTCTGCTGAGAAAAATACTGGAAGCTCTGAAAGAAGATAAACCTTGCCAGCGGCTTTTGCGCAGTTAAACCCTTCTTGGCTTGTAGCAGTTACTGAAGTACCTACAGTGCCAGAATGCTCATACGTAATATCATTCTCAGCCATTACATGGGTTGCAACCAGAATAAAAATACAAAAAATCGTGAATCTCAAATTACACTCCTGTGAAAGCTAAAGTCCATTGAAATGGGTGTCTTGTTAGTCCATTATAAACAGCTCAGAGTCCATTCCGCATTACAAAATACATTTTCATTATTAACTCAACAACAGCTGATTTTCGGCCTAGAGGCGACCTACATGTAAAAGCGTCGCTTTCAGCGTCAGATTACGCCTCGTGCCTCGTCTCATCTGACCTACGTTCTTTGGTGCCTATTGTTGAATTCACTATGAAGCCAGTTCGACGCGACGAAGTTGCGCGACCCTATGGCGTTTCAGGGAAGAATAAAGGTCGGGAATACAAGGCCTTTGAATGGAACCCAAAGAAAACGCCTTCCCTTTTTTCAAAGGGAAGGCGCAGAACAAGTTTTGAACGCTTTTTTAAAAGCCCTACTCGCCGATGTGCCAGCCATTGGTTATCGGGTAACGACGATCTCGTCCAAAGCCACGGGCGGTGATGCGAACGCCGGTTGGGGATTGGCGACGTTTATATTCGTTGACGTCGACAAGACGAAGCACACGGTAGACAGTTTCTCGGTCGAATTTCTGGGTCGCGAGTATGGCTTCGGCGCTTTGGTCTTCTTCGATGTACATGCGTAAGATTTCATCGAGGATGTCGTAGCTTGGCAAAGAATCTTCGTCTTTTTGGTCTGGCGCCAGTTCCGCAGAAGGTGGACGTGTGATGACACGTTCCGGAATAACGTAGCCTAAAGTATTGCGGTAGCGGCAAAGCTTGAAGACTAAGGTTTTGAAGACGTCTTTTAGGACGGAGTAACCACCCACCATATCGCCATAAAGCGTCGCATAACCAACAGCCATTTCGCTCTTGTTGCCTGTGGTTAGTACCATGTAGCCTTTTTTGTTGGAAATCGCCATTAGGGTGACGCCACGGGTACGGGCTTGTAGGTTTTCTTCTGTGGTGTCTTTGCCATAGCCTTCAAATTCTGGCGCGAGCACGTCGGTAAAGGCGGATACCATGGCTTCAATGGGTAAGACGCTGTATTTCACGCCCAGCAAGTTGGCTTCTTCTTCGGCGTCGTGCAAGCTGATGGAAGAAGTGTATGTGTACGGCATCATCACCGCTTGAACGCGATCTGCGCCGATGGCATCTACCGCGACCGCCAAAGACAAGGCCGAGTCAATACCGCCACTCAAGCCCAGCACAATGCCTTTAAAACGATTCTTGGTGATGTAGTCACGTAAGCCAAGCACCATAGCTTGATACACGCTGGCTTCGACGCCTAATGCTGGCGCAATGACTCCCGCCACCGGTTCCACCTTGTTGGGTTGGCTGTCGTCAACGATCATATCGATGCTGTACAAACCCGCTTCAAACCAAGGCGCTTGCATGATTTTCTCGCCTTTGGCGTTGACCACAAAAGAGCCACCTTCGTATACCAATTCATCCTGCGCGCCCATGTAGTTGACATAGACAATCGGCAAGGTGACTTCGGTGGCACGCTGGTGAAGCAGTGCTTCGCGCTCGCCCATTTTTTCGATGTGGTAAGGCGAGGCGTTTAGGTTAAGAATCAATTCTGCGCCTGCTGCTTTGGCTTGTGCGATAGGCTCTGGATGCCAAATGTCTTCGCAGATGCTTAAGCCAACTTTGACACCTTTAATATCAACCAGACCCGCCTCGCGGCCTTCACTGAAGTAACGCTTGTCGTCAAACACAAGGAAGTTTGGCAACTCCTGCTTGGCGTATTCCACCAACAGCTGTCCTTGGTAAATCACCCCAGCACAGTTAAACAGTTCGCCATCAATACGTCGTGGATAGCCGACCACTACATGGATATCGCGGATCTCGGCCAGTAACTTAGCCAGTGCAGATTCAATACGGGTATCTAAGCTAGAACGTAACAGTAGATCTTCTGGCGGATAGCCAGTTAAGGTTAATTCAGGAAACACCACCACGTCCGCGTGTTCTTCATCACGGGCTTTACATGCCGCATCAATCACGGATTGGGTGTTTTTTGTGATGTCGCCGACCAGCATATCCAGCTGGGCCATTGCAATTCGTAATGTCATACAGTTGCTATCTCGTGAACTCTGTTAGAATATGCCCGTTATTGTCTGGAATTACCCAAGCTAGGTAAAGTATATGATCGTACGTTTGATCGTTTTTGTTGCTATTTTCTTTATTGGTTGGTGGTTGTATCGCCAATTTGTCGCTTTTAAACGCAGTCAGTCGCCAGAAGAAGTGAAAAAGAAGGCGTCTGGCAAAAAAGAGGAAGCACAAGAAAGCATGGTTCGCTGTACCGAATGCAAAACCTTCACGCCGCGCTCCCATGCGATTCATGACCAAGAAGCCCGTCCATTTTGCAGCGCGGAACATTTAAAAATCTTCAACCAGAAGCACTGACCCAGCCGCTGGCAAGCAAGCGACTTTCTTGCCACCACCAGCAACGGTATTGTTGCTGGTTTTGTGTGGCACAAAGTCGATAGGATAAATGTGTGTTTTCCGATTCGTCAGGCACGGAGACATAACGTTCCCAACGGTAATACACCCATTGGTCATTACTTTGCCAAATACGCTCTAAGGCCGAGTCTTGTAAATCACAAAACCCCACGCAGGCACTCGCCTTCGCGCTAGAAAAATCGGCATCCACCACCCACGCTTGATAAAAATCCGTCCAGATTTGTTGCTCCTCTGTCACATCATTCAGCTGACCGCGCCACTTAAAACCCGCTTCTAGTCCTTGCTGATAATGCATGGATACACTGGACAAGGCGAATAACAAAGCAATGATTGGCAAGGACACCCAACCTCGTTGACCGCTGAGATCGATATGGGTCATCTTGACTACATTCCTTTCAAAACAATGATGTGATTCCCTACCCCCTGGCAAGGAGAAAAATAACGCCACGTTTCTCCGCGCATAGAGCGATAATCTTGGGCAAAAGGCGTCTCCCGTTCTGACTTACAGTCATGAAGTCGATATTGGTACTCCACCCAAAGGCCGCGAACGTTTGCGAGGGAAAATTGCCCATAACCCGTGTCCAAGACATCAACTTTTCCATCTAGGTTGCCATCTAATAGTGGAAACACAGACAAACGCTCAATGCCACTCCATAACTCCAATGAATTGCCACTTTCTTTGGGTGTACGCCAAAAAGCATTTTGTCCGCCCTTACCTTCGGAAATATACCAATAAAACTCATCTTGGCTTTCCACCACGCCAGATTGCCCAATGGCCTGCTCAGCGAATTCGCCGCCCTCCAGCTCAATACGGCTTTTGTGCGCAGAAACATTGAGTATTTGGCCTTGGTACTGAGAGTCACAAGAGGAAAATCGTACATGGTCGCCGGCTTTCCAGTGACAAGATAAAGAGGTTTCTAAAGGATTGCTGTGCACGGTCACCGTGCCACGACACAGACCATAATCCACCGCTCTTAACCAATCTGATTCTTTATCAATCGTTCTTGTTGCTAAACGAAGTGGTGGCGACATACCCGATTCAATGGTCAAGAACAACGACTCGTCCACCAGACAGCTTGTCGGAACCAGACGCGACCACTGTGCTTGAAAATGCGCCTCAATCGCCGCTTTAATGACCTGCTGGTCTTGATAGGTTTGAACCAATAAATGACGCTCCTGCAAGCGGACCAAAGCGACGACCAAAAAAGGCAAAAACAAAGCAACCAAGGTACAGACGAGCAATAATTCAATTAATAAACTGCCGCGTAGATGACGCCGTTTAATCATTATTCTGCTCCTCAAGCGGCGCACTAGCGCTTGACGATGGTAACGTCTGAAACCACTGTGCCAATTGATCTCCGGTGCATTTTTGACAATCAGGATAGCCTTGTTTTATAGACTCTTGCGGATGATTCAACCACGCTGCCGAACCGACCAGCTGGGTCATCGCGGCGCGTTTTTTCTCGTAATCGCCTTGTTGGCGATCTTGTTCAGTTTGCTGAAATAAATGCCACTGTGTCTCTGTCTGGCGCTGCACAACATGCAACACCACGGCAAACAAGCTCAAGCACAAAATAACCTCTAACAGGATCCAACCACGTTGTCGTGGCGCGGCTAAGCGATGGTGAATAGACGATTTTTTCATCCGCACACCCCATCATTAACACTTTGCGGATCTGTAAAGTAAAAACGCCCACTTTGGTTCAATACTATGTCGGCTTGCCATGCTCCCAAGCAAAATTCAAACGTCCCATTTTGATAGCTCGATAAACCATTGGATTGAAATTCGATTTGTTGCTTTTTGACCGGAAACCCCCGCCAAGAAACCTCTAATGAGCGATCAAAATGAATTTGCCGATAGGTTTTTTGCCCTCCGCTTGCCAATACCATTTGATAAAGCTTAAAGCCATCAGACCAGTGTCCGTCGCAGTCGACGCCACCGCACACATAACTGGTACGCCCACTCATCACAGCCAGTTGACGTGCTTGTGTCAGCGCCTGCGCTAAGCGCTTCATTTCATTTTTCAGGGTGTTTTTATCGTGGGAGTTTTGACTAACGCTAAGAAACTGCGCTGAACCGGCATGGGCTAAAATGCTGAGTATGGCGAGCACACACAGCAATTCTAATAATGAAAAACCACGTTGATGATGCATAAAAACCTCCTTGTTTTGCTCAATCAGTGACTAGACCTCCTGTCTAGCACCTTGTTGTCCTCGAATAGTCCTAAGACTAAACTGTCTTGAACCATTTGTTAATATGATTTGCAATTTGTCTTGGTTTTTGAAAAGGCAAAGAATGATCGCACGCGCTCAGGGTCTTATGATGCCACGCTGAATTTCGCTCACTTAATAAATCGTAATGCTGACGCAGAGCCTCATGACTTAATTCGCCTGAAAACAAAAATACATGTTCTGAGGCGTCTATCATCGCCTGACGCAAAGACGGTTCCTTTGCCATTAATGCCACATGATCCGTCACGGCATCCAGCGCATAAGCAAAGCCAAACGGCCGATGAGCAAGACGAGATTGCGTGGTAGCTTCTGCCACAGGATGCTTACGTCGATTCGGCGAAACGCCATCCATAAAACTCGCCACCCCAAGTTCGACATCGCCCGTATCACGAATCAGCTTCGAGGCATGGCGATATTTTTGACGAACATCCATCAAGGTTGATAAATCTTCACGGTCCAACGACGCGGGTTCCAACAACGCCATTTTTATTTTCTTTTTGCCTTGCAAGCTACGCTGATAATTGAGATTTAACGCCACCAAACCGCCCAAGGAATACGCCACCACATCAAAATCGTCCCATTGCACATGAGCCAATAAAGCCTCAACGTCGTCAGTTAACTCAGCAATCGACACTGCCGCCTCTTCACCATGATGATGAAAAGAGTCTCCCATGCCTTTTAAATCCGGCACCAACATCCAACGCCACTGAGTAAAATACGGCAACATGGGAGAATACGTAATCTCACCCGCCACCCCCGCACCGTGTAATAGCAAGCAAACACGATCACTTTCGGACTGTGGATTTTCGTAAAGACGGTACGCTATACGCGCATTGGGTAAAGAAAGAAAAAAAATGTCAGACACTTGTAATTAACCTGTGAGGACCCTTATTAAAAGCATACAATGTTTGCTCGTGGTGACAGCCACCAAACCAAGGTGCGTTTATCTTTTCCCTCTATTGGGTATAAACATGGCTTGGTGAGCGCAGACTTCATATTACTAGGTATTAAAATAAATGTCAGAAATCAAACACGTAAATCTCCCTTATCAGGCGTCATTACTGTCTTTCTTTTCTGCTGTACGAGACTTACCTTACCCTGCGTTACTCGACAGTAATCACCAACACTTTCCAGATACCAATTTTGATATTTTAGTCGCCAACCCACTGGCTCGCATTCACCCTGCTGACCATGGACAACCCATTAGTTGGTATACCAAACCGCTTTATCAACTGGATACAACGCTTAATCCAATGACGCTGATGAATGCATTAATGCATCTTATTTGCCAAGAACCTTGGGCGAAATCTGCCCCAAAAAACCTACCATTCGTTGGCGGTTTATTAGGCTATTATGGCTACGAAAGCGGCCATTTTGTTGAGCAATTACCCGATACAGTAGAGCATGACATTCAGTTGGACACGTTGAATGTTGGACTCTATGGCTGGGCCGTGATTACTTGTCATCAGAAAAAAACCACTCAATTGATTAGTTCGCCTTGGTGTTCTCACGAAGAAGTGGCTGATTTGATTAATCGCTTCACCAGCGCTTGTGATGATGTACTGGTAAAACATGACTTAAACGAAGCAAGACCTTTCCGCCTAGAAACGCCTTTTACGTCAAACATGACAGAAGCGGAATACGCGCAAAAGTTTTCAAAAGTGCAAGACTATATTCGGTCTGGGGATTGCTATCAGGTCAACTTAGCTCAGCGTTTTTCCACCCGTTATCAAGGCGATACCTTCACTGCCTATCACAGACTAAGAGACGCTTGCCCCACTCCGTTTTCAGCTTATATGGAGTTTTCTTCAGGGCAAAGTATATTAAGCCATTCACCAGAACGCTTTCTCTTATGTGATCAAGGTCGAGTGGAATCCAAACCCATAAAAGGCACAGTAGCGCGAGGCAACACACCGGAAGAAGACAAAGCCAATGCCGACTGGTTGCTGGCCTCCGAAAAAGACCGCGCGGAAAACCTCATGATTGTCGATCTGCTGCGCAATGATCTAGGACGCACTTGTTTGACCGGCAGCATCAAGGTGCCTAAGCTGTTTGCCTTAGAGACCTATGCCAACGTCCATCATTTGGTTTCCACCGTAGAGGGCCGAATTGATCGAGCCGATCAAGCCATTCAAGTGTTCCACCAAAGTTTCCCCGGTGGTTCCATTACAGGTGCGCCCAAAATTCGCGCCATGGAAATTATCGACGAATTAGAGCCTCATGAACGTTCAGCCTATTGCGGCTCTATTGTTTATTTCAGTGCAAACGGTCAGATGGATTCCAGCATCACGATTCGCACACTGGTTGCAGACCACGGCAACTTACATTGCTGGGCTGGCGGCGGTTTAGTGGCAGATTCAAAATGCCAGCAAGAATACCAAGAAACCTTTACCAAAGTGGGCAAACTGACCCATACTCTAGAACAAGACTTTTTGAAATAGGCCGTATCATGTCTGACATAGAGCAGTTTTTAAATGCTCCTCCGATTGAGCTAAGCTTGGATGATATTCGTGCAGCATTAGACAATGAACCCTATGCGCAACAAATCCATAACCCAGATGAGGAAATGTTTCCCAGTGGCTATGACTTGAATTACCGATCCGCTGCGGTGCTTATTCCTATCTGGAAAGAGCCAGAAAGTGGCGAATTGTTCGTTCTATTGACACAGCGCGCATTGCACATGCGCAATCATCCAGGACAAATTGCGTTTCCGGGCGGAAAACACGACCCAAACGACGCCAGTATCCAATACACCGCACTGCGCGAGACACTGGAAGAAGTTGGGCTTTCACCAGATTGCTTCGATCTCTTGGGCGAACTGGGGGAATATTGCACCATTTCAGGTTATTGCATTAAACCTATCGTGGCTGAAATGACGCGCCGAAGCGAGCTGAGCCTCTGCGAAGAAGAAGTAAAGTCGGTTCATTGGGTGCCATTGCGCTACCTTTTAACACCACAAAATTATCGCTTTAAAAAGAAAGCGCTCGACACCATTTCGCGGGGCTACTTCGAAATTGACTACGAAGACATTCGTATTTGGGGCGTTACGGCTGGTATTTTGTATGGCCTTTACCAAACCTTAGCTAGGCACATACGCTAAACGTTTTGTGCCTTGGTTGAGCGGTTTTCTTTCGTATTATAAGGTTAGTGTTCTTTCGTCTTTTCTTTCGGCGCCGCAAATTGTTATGGTACAGCTAACGTAACTTAGAACATGGTAGACCTTCCTATGTCAGCATTTGATTTAGCGTCTTTTATTGCCAATAACAAAGAAGACGAAGCACAAAAAATCATTCACAACGCGATGAAAGCATTCGACAACATCGCCATTTCTTTTAGCGGTGCAGAAGACGTTATACTCATCGACATGGCCGTCAAAGCCAAAAAAGACATTAAGGTGTTTTCCTTGGATACGGGCCGTCTGCACGCTGAAACCTATCGTTTTATCGAGCAGGTCCGTAAACACTACAAAATCAACATAGACATTCTCTCTCCAGACCGTGAGGCTCTGGAAACCTTCACGCGCGAAAAAGGTCTCTTTAGCTTTTTTGACGATGGTCACAAAGAATGCTGCGGCATTCGCAAAGTGCAGCCACTTAAACGCAAGCTGGCCACGCTGGATGCTTGGATCACCGGACAACGCAAAGACCAAAGTCCAGGCACGCGTAACGTTTTGGCGTTTGCGGAAAAAGACAGTGCATTTAGCACAGAGGAAAAAGATCTATTTAAATTCAACCCATTGGCAAATTGGTCTTCAGAAGACGTTTGGAACTACATCAAAATGTTTGACGTGCCTTACAATGAATTGCATTTGAAAGGATTTACCAGCATAGGTTGCGAGCCTTGCACACGTCCTATTTTACCCAATCAGCACGAACGTGAAGGTCGCTGGTGGTGGGAAGAATCGGAGCATAAAGAATGTGGTTTACACATCGGCAACCTCATCCCGACAGCGCAACAATAAGAACTCTACTCGCGACTAAGTGCCTGTGACAATCAGGCACTTTTTGTTGCGGTGACGACATCCTGTAATCGACTGTCGAGATGATGCTTCCAAGACGCCATAAAATGATCGTAACACGCTTCCAATTCATGTATGTGCTGCAACAACACCTCTCCAGCAGGCGTCATATTCGTTGTTCGACCATGCCTAATCAGCAAAGCTTCGCCCATTTCACGTTCTAGTTTTTGAATGTGCTGGCTGACCGCTGGCTGAGTCAAACCCAACTGCTTAGCGGTTTTCGTAAAACTCCCCGTTTCAACCAACGCCTTAAAAGTGATGAGATGTTGTGTATTCAGCATAAAGATTCCTTATAGTTACGCCCATTATGCCCAATGCCAATGTTATGAACATTGACCTATATCGTGTTTTCGTGAAAGACTGAGAATTATTGACCCTATGGATTCACAACATGATAAATGCACAAGATGCGATGTTACCTTGGCACGAAAGACAATCTGGTCATCAAGAATCACGCGATAACGACTATCGCACGCCTTACCAACGAGACCGAGCTAGAATCATCCACAGCGCGGCGTTTCGTCGCTTACAGTCCAAAACCCAAATCCTCGCCATTCGACAAAACGACTACAGCCGCACCCGCTTAACGCACTCTTTAGAAGTGGCCCAAATTGGCAATGGCATTGTGCATCAACTCAAATATAGCTCTCCTTCGGAAGCGGCTTTTCAGCCTTGGTTAGCCGATGACGCCTTGATAGAAACCGTTTGCCTAAGCCACGACATCGGCCACCCACCCTTTGGACACGGTGGCGAAGTCGCGCTGAATTACATGATGCAAACCTACGGCGGTTTTGAGGGCAACGCCCAGTCACTCAGAATCCTTGGAAAACGTGGCTCCTACTCACCGACCTTCGGTATGGACGTCACGCGTCGTACCTTATTAGGCATATTGAAGTACCCTGTTCTGCACGCCAGCGTAGTTGGCAAATACCCAGAAAAACCGGCTAACTTCCGTCAATTTAAAGCGTCTAATTGGGCACCACCAAAGTGCGTCTATCAAGAAGAACAAGACTTACTCGATTGGATCATTGAACCCTTTAGCCAAGCCGACAAAAGCTTATTACAAGAAGTCCACCAGGCCGATAATGACAACCACGCCAAAGCAAAACACGCCAGCTTCGACACCAGTATCATGGACCTCGCTGACGACATCGCCTACGGCGTTCACGACCTAGAAGACGCTATCGTGCTTGGTATGGTCACCAAAGACATGTGGTTGGAACACCTCGAACCCAAACTCGCCGCCTTGGCTTCTCCCTTTTTAGCGGAACACCTCAATGACATTCGCACGCAACTCTTCAGCCGCCAAAGCCACCTTCGCAAAGAAGCCATTGGCAGCCTAGTCAGCTGGTTTATTACCTCTTGTCGAGTCATCGAGAAAACACAATTTGAACACCCATTACTGCGCTTCCAAGTCGGCTTACCAGAAGGCCAGCGCCAAGCCTTAAATTTGTTAAAACAATTTGAAATGCAACACATCATCCAGCGACCAGAAGTGCAAATGCTCGTCTACAAAGGCCAGCAAATGTTATTGGAAATGTTCGAAGCCTACTCCGCCGACCCCGCCCGCTTGCTGCCCAGAGAAATCGCCAAAGAATGGCAAAAAAGCCAAGAACGCGGAGAAAACGGACTGCGCATCATCTGCGACTACATGGCCTCCATGACCGACGACTACGCCAGCCGCATGTACAATAAATTATTTGTTCCGAGCTTAGGCTCAGTGTTTGAACCAATGTAATTTGATCCCCTCCCCTTTTGTCTTCCAAGGGGAGGGTTAGGGAGGGGTTAACTTTGCCATAATCAGGCGTGTGGCGATTTTTAGACTGCAATTGCCTAATTGACAGGTTTTTGTAGGTCGGCCTTTAGGCCGTCAAAAGCCGAAGGAGGTACGACAATGATCAGGCATGTGACGATTTTTAGACTACAACTGTTTGATTGACAGGTTTTTGTAGGTCGGCCTTTAGGCCGTCAAAAGCCGGATCTCACCAACCCAAAAACCATGACGCACTAAACAAAACCAACGGAAATTGCTTAGCGCCCCCTCGAACACTACTTATCATCCGCCCCTAATCCCCACTCTCAGCTGAAAGATATTCCCTTCACAATCATGAGCATCGCAAACTTGGCGACCACCAAACGTCCAATTTTTAGGAGGGAATACAGCACCGCCTTTTTCTTTGATTCTTTCACTGATCACTTCGAATGGGACATCAACAAAAAATGTTGGCTTTAACGCGGTGTTCTCTCGCGCTTCAAACACATTCAACCCCTTTTTAGACACTTCTGTTTCAAGCAACACCAACTCAAAGTCACCACCGACCAATAGAGCATAAGAGTGGTCACCTTCTATCATCTGCAGGTCAAAAACATGAGCATAAAATATTGCCAACTTTTCAATCGATGATGCATAAATCACCAAACCTGTTTTCATGCATTCTCCCTCTTAAATTATTGAATAATAAACATTATTAAACCAATAACGAGCGCTATCTATTCATCAATGCTCTCTATTTTTTCCATGACAAAATTGGTTAGCGTCTGACCTCGAACCTCAACCTGCTGCGTGGTCACCACCTTAAAACCAAAACGTTCGAAAAAAGGACGAGCCGTAATACTGACATGGGAATAATAGCGCCTTACCCCTTGCGAACGCCCTACCGCAAAAATATGTGCCATCAAAGCACGCCCTATTCCTTGACCCTGGTACTGATGATGACAGAAGAAATGATCAATCAAACCGCTCAACTGCAAATCAGCGTAACCCACTATCTGATCGTCTATTTCAGCCACAAACGGCGATATTTCTGACATCTTCTGCCGCCAGACAGCAAGATCGAATGATTGTGGCGCCCATGCTTCTACCTGAGCCTGAGAATAATCACGGATATTAATATGACGAACGGTATGAAAATAAATAGCCCACAGCGCGCTGGCGTCAGATTCTTTATAAGGTCGAATAGTACACAAAGCTTGTTTCTCTTTATTCAATGGATAGAGAAAAATGGGTGCCCTGCCTAGCCTTGCTATGACTGGCTTCCGAGAGTGGGTGGCTTGCTTATTTCTATGTCTCTTTTTACGTCGACTTCGCGCCATTGGCAAGCCTGATCTTTAAGACTCTTGACCCTGATTCACCAATTGCCTATCAGCGGCATTATCCGCTCCCTTGAAAGCCAATCCCTTGATATGATTGGCTTTCAAGGGTGGGTGGCTTGTTAAATTCTCTCTGGGTTTTGTAGGTCGGCCTTTAGGCCGTCAAAAACTGGATCTCACCAAACTATTCAATGGATAGAGCGATTTAAAGCATTTTCTATACTTACCGCTTTGGACGACGCCCTCCGCTTTCTAAACACGCTTCCATGGTTTGATATGCAGTAAAGTTCTTAGTTTTAGAGTAATAGGTGCTTCCTTTCGCATGACAAATCCCACTCTTACTCTTCTTAACTGGCGGTTCATCAGCGAATGCAATTTGCGTAGAAAAACTAAAGCATAGAGCGAAGATCGCAAACCATAACTTTCTGTTAAAAGCGACTTTCATGAACGATATCTCCGTAGATATAAGACCTTTAGCAAATGAACATGTGCAGAACAGCAAAGCACAACGAAAAATAGAGTGCTACTAACAAGCAAAAAAGTCTTTGAAACAGTGTCGGATGGAATCATCACTAAGAGATTTCACTTTAAGTAGACGCAACTTTACTCGTAAGAAGATTGATTGCTCAGCAAATAATCGTTAATTGTGCAGAAACATGTTGTATATTGCCATTGATAGGTACTTTATCTCATTAGATATAACGCCCTGTTAAGGTGTGAGCAACGCGATATCGATGCTTCCGCAAACCACCTTAAACACTAAACGCAACGCATAGCAAAAAATGCCAAGCGTTGCGAATCACTCTTAAACAGATTGTTAGCTATCTCGGACGGTACAGGGATTTCTACTGAGTTTCTTCTAACCGAATCTGATGAATTTTATCAATCAGTAAATCAGCAAAATCATCAATACTTTTCAGAGCGGCGTCTTCGGATTCATAATTGACCATAAATCCACCCTTGCCATTTGATTCATCAAACATTCCTGGTGGGTTATCAGACATCCACAGTGGAATAACAGAGTTTTCTCCAAATCGTTGTTTAAAATGGTCTGCTTCAAACTTGCACCAAACACGAGTCGGATATTCTTTGCTAAGGAAAGGAACAACAAACCTAGATTCAGAGCGATAAATGGGAGCTAAATACTCCTCAACATCAGCTGACAAAATTCTAGACTGTTCATTATTATCATAAAAGACAGAAATTTCATTATCTGCCAGTATAGAGTAAAGACGCTCTGCTAAACATCTCTGCGCACCAGCAAACGATAATGCAAAATCATATTTTGACTTAAAATCAACCCCATAGAAACCTATTTTCCGAGCGACCGCTGACCATGGTAGGTTTTTGATGTAATAGAAATATTTAGGATCTTCAACAGATAACTCTGTTGTTTCATCGTTATAGTAAATCACATTTGAATATTCATCATTGCTATGATAGTGCTCTTTTAGGTGGCCTTTTAGTGTAATTTGACCAACACTGTTTTTATGATTTGGGTGATCTATAAGATGTGATGTTATGTTTATACTCATATTATCAGATTCTGCGAGCCAATACAGAACATGTAAATACGGAGCTCTGCTTCCTTTTTTCACCCTCTGGCCTTTGCAGAAATTGATAGTAATAGCATAAAAACTATACACTAAATCGTCTAGGATAATTTGTTTGACAGCCTCAAAGCTAACGGTTGTTTTTCGAAATTCACCTTCATCAAACAGTTTGCTTTTTAAACAGGCATGGTGTGCTAGCATCTGAGCTAAATGAAAGCTGCCATGAGAATCCTGAACTATAGATGACTTAATAGCTATTTCAACATTTAGTGCTTTTTCACCTTTCTCTAATAATTCTTGTATTTTTGTATCAGAGTTAGATTCAAATCGAATAATATCTATTCTATTTCTAAGATCTGATGCATAGTTAATTAAAGAGTTGCCTGTCTTGTTGATTCCGACAAGGATTAACTTTGACTCATCGCTACCTTCATCAGCAAGGATTTTTAATAGGTCCGAAAATTCTTTCTTTAAGGTGTCATCTAACTTGTGAAAGTCATCGATAACAACTGTTCCAAAAGCATCTTTGTTTAGAAGATCACGTATTGAAGAGATATCGTTCCTTCTTCTTGCAGATAAAACACGTACGCCCTCTCCCAAATTAAGGCTATTAAGCGCCTTGAGAACACTTGTGGTTTTTCCAATTCCAGAGGGTCCTTCAATTACTACTCCTCGCCCCGGAGTCCTCAATGCGATGTACAATCGATCATACTCTTCAGGCTCTACAAACGTATGATCTGGTACACCTGATAGCTTGAATACTTCTTCTAATCTTTTAGGTGTGTTCATTTATCAATCCCGAAATTCTTTGAATATCCTATCATCTTATTTATTATATTCATTAGCTTAACAAGTGTACTTGACTCTGATAGGTCACAAAATTTAGCTTACGCTGAACCTGTTTATAACTAACGCCGCGCTCACAAGTAAATTAGGAGCGCAGCGAGTAATTTATCCTTGTGCAGCGCTTTGTTAAGGCTTTACTTGCCATATGTTTCGCACCAAGCATTACGCCCAATTTTGCAAACACTTAAGACTGCCACTGATACTGCACCAGCAATCAAACCATACGCGATGCTGAATTGAGCTGCGATTGCAGTGGCAAGTATTGTCACTATCTCTTTGAACGTTATTTCCGCACGTTTTCTTTCTTGAGTGTACTTACGAGACTGTGTGCAGAAATAATCATGCACTTCCTTTTTGATATTATTCCAGAATCCACTTTGTGATTTAGTACTACTGGCACCAACAGGTGAAATAAACGACATCTGCCTACGCTCTCCTGTAAGTTGCATGCCTATATTATCGAAGTCAGCTTGTTCCGCCTTACTCAGAGCAAAGGCACCTAATACACTTTCCCGCTGATAGGATGGTATTTCTGTGCGGATAAACTCCTCTGCTCCGGATATATCAATGATAAGTTCGGCCTCAGACATTTAGCCCTTCCTCTTTCATCAGGTTTATCCCGTACTCAATAGAAGTGGCATATGAAATGCTGCTCTCTGAGCCTAGGGCATAATTACCGATCATTATTCCACCTGAATTTCCTGAAGGATTGAACTTACCGCTAATCATGCCAATTATCTGCCCTGTGTGGACATCTACTAGAGGACCGCCGCTATTGCCGTCATGCACCATGCTATCTAATTGGAAGTGCTTTGTTCTGTTACTATTTATGGCCTTGGAACTAATTATTGATGAAGATGCTTTTAACGTATGAAGCCCCTTATCACCAAATGGGTAGCCGAAGTACAAAACACTTGCGCCTACAGGTGATTTGTTAGGATCGCCAAACATATTTGGCATTACGTTTGCCGTAACATCTCCTTTTAGCTTCAGAAGCGCACAATCATGAACGGTATCAAATTGAGCAACCTCTACATCGATCGTGTTAACTCTTTCATGAGTCATATTATTCCATTCATTGATAGGCTGAGTTGGAACTATTGCCAGCTGCATATCAAGTTGAATGGTGTGGGCACAGGTAAGCAGATAACCTTTTCCATCTACTAGGAAAGCTGTACCAAGAAACTCGACGCCATCGCCATTCCTTCTTAATAACATACAGCAACCATTGGCATGAGCAGCAACTAATTTTCGATACACCTAAATTCTCCTTGGTTTGTAGCCTTAACATTTTAATAGTGCGCATGCGCATCTACACTGTTTTTAAATTCCATATAAATCCCTATAAAAAACTGATTCAATGGCACTTTTTAACTGTTCCAACAGGCTGGTTAGTTGAAAATCCGAGCATGCGGGTTTGCACATTTATTCACAGCCTGTTGTTTCGTCTACCAATATTCTTATCCATTGATACTAAAGGTCTTTCTTACTTTCTACCAGTACAAAATTCTCTATCATTTTTTTGTCGCCCTAAAGGACGACCTACATGTGAAAGCTTCGCTTTCAACGGCATTTTTTTGTGATTAAAGAGTCGCTTCATGATGCCCTACGTTTTGGTTTTATAAGCTAGCTACGCAAAAGTCTGTTCGACACAACGAAGTTGCGCGACTTTATGGCGTTTCAGGGTCATTAACAGAAAGATTTGAAGAACACTTTGAACAAAGTGTTCTTCATTGAGATGTTAAGACGTTACTGGCAAACAGCCACTCTCCCATCTGTATTGTTCTGTTGTCTGTGCATGTTCATCAATCCTTTTAGGTTGATCAAGAGCATCGGCAGTACGATCAATGTGAAGGCGATGTTGGATAAAGGAACAGCCAACCAAACCCCATCAATGCCTAGGTATTTTGGTAAGATGAGTAGAAATGGCAGCTGTATCAACATGTTTCCGACGGAGACAAACAGGGCTTGTCCGCTTTTACCAATGGCGACGAAGTAGATAGATGACATGAATAAGAAGCCATCTAAAAACAATGCCATTAGGTGTAAATGAACACCATTTTTGCTTGCTTCAAGCAGTGCGTCGTTACCTGAAGTAAAAATGCCAATAAAGATTTCTGGAAAAAGGTTAAGCAGTATCACCAAAGCGATACCAGACCCAACAGTGACAGAAAACGCCAATTTTACGGTTTCGGTGATGCGTTTGTATTGCTTAGCCCCTAAGTAATAACTCACCGGTGGCTGCAAGCCACTTACTAAACCTTCGGCGAAGAAGTAGTAACAACTTGCTAAGTAACCCACAATGGCGAAAGCGGCTAGCTGTGTGGTGTCTCCGTAGGCCATAAATTGCATGTTATGGAACGCCATGACGAAGCTGAAGTAGATAAACATCACTAAGTTTGACGATCCCAACTGCACGATACGGATGGCGATGGCTTTATCAAGTTGCTTGACGGCCAGCTTGGTTTTGGCTTTTGCCGACGTAAAGTAATGTAGACACAATACACAGGTCGTCAGTTGGGCAATTAGGGTGGCAATGGCTGCGCCTTTTAATCCCATGCCGAGGAGGCCTAAAAAAACATAGTCCAGAACGATGTTGGTTAAGGCACCAGCGATGATAAATACCGTCGCAAAGTTCGGGCTGTCGTCATTTCGGACCAGCATCGGCATGGCGCTCGCACCAATCGAAATAAGTGCACCGAACGACATTATTTGTACATAGCTCCAGCTCATTTCCAGAATGACGCCTGTTGCGCCTTGAATATTGAGCAGACTTTTGCCAAACGCAATAAACACGACAGACGCCAACAAGCCGATCAAAATGATCAAAAAAAGCGCTGTGACGAGTGTTGCTTGAGTAGCGGCAAGGTTTTTCTCGCCGCGATATTGGGACAATACGCTGCCACCGCCCATGCCCACCAGCAAACCAAAGCCCATTATTAAACCAAGCAGGGGAATAGCCATATTGATGCCTGCGAGCCCTTCTGCGCCAACAAAGTGGCCCACGAAAAAGCCATCAATAATCTGATACAGACCACTGACTAACATGGCGACGATGGAAGGAATCGCAAAACGCCAAAATGCGCCTGCAACAGATTGTGACGGTTGAACCGGTGTAGCGGCTTGCATAACTTAAATATCCAGAAGGTTAGATTGCAGGCATAATATATTTAATTGAGATATAAGAAAGTTAGTTACCATCCGATTAAAGGATGGGTTGGAAGGGTTAGCGAGCGGCGAAATACCCGTTTTAGGAGTTTGTTATGAATTGGACATTGGATCAGTTACTGGCGTTTGTTACCGCTGCGGAGCTGGGTTCTTTTTCGGCCGCAGCCAGACAATTGAAAAAGGCACAATCGCGCATCAGCAGCGCCATCGCTAATTTAGAATTGGATTTAGGGTTTGAGTTATTTGATCGCCGTTCTAAATTCCCCGTATTAACGCCTCTGGGTAAAGAAATGCTTCCCGAAGCGAGAGCGGTACTTAACCAGTGCTTACGCCTAGACTCACGTGCGTTATCAGCGGCAAACAAAGAACCTATTTCGTTACGCATCGCGCTAGATGAAGCCTTGCCACTGGAAACCATCCACTCTATTTTCTCTCACGTTGGCGATTTATTTCCCAACACACATTTGGTGATCACTAACGGATCACAAGACGATATTGCCATTGCCATTGCGAATCAAAAAGCGGACATTGGTTTTATGATCAGCAACAGTGCCTTGCCACCAAAATTAATCATGCAATCTTTGGGATATTTTAAAAAAATCCTGATTGTCGGTAAAAAACACCCTCTTGCTCAAGAAAATGTTTTAAGCCTTGCGCAACTACAACAACACCGTCAGTTCGTACTGTGCAACCGTTCAGGAGAGAATCGCGAAAATGCCTTAAGCCCAAATCATTGGGATTTAGACAGTTATTATTTGATTTGTGAATTGGTAACACAGAATCAAGGCTGGGCCATCGTGCCTGAGCATATAGCCAAAGCACATTGGTTTGTTGAGCAGATCAAAATTGCCAAAAGTGACTTCTTAACAGAACAGTTAATTGAAATAGGCATAGTAAAACGACTCGACAGCCCAAGCAGCAAACTGACAGATTGGATTACTGAGCAAATGCGCCATTTAATGGACAATCGCGCTATTTAGATAATAGCGTTTCAAATAAGAGGGTTAAAACTCTCTACCAAGAAGCAAGACGTCGTCTTTGATCTGTTCATTTTGGGCAATATTAGGCAGTAGTCCCCATTGCTCAAACCCTTGGCGTTTGAAGAAGTGCTGGCTTGTGAGGTTACTCGCGTAGATATAAGCGATAAGGTGAGTAAAACCTATGTAGTGACGTTCTTTTTCTAAGTAGTTAAACAATTGTGTGCCAATGCCTTTTCTATGCGAAGTGGGCAAAACATACAGGCTAATTTCGCTAGCAGAGTCGAAAGCAGGCAGTCCGTAGAAGGGTTCAATGGAGCACCACGCCATCACGTCACCCTGCTCTTCAAATACGAGCATAGGGTGTTTGTCTGTCGCATTTTCCAGCCAATCCATGACCTCGAGCAAACCGATGTTCAATTGTCGATGACCGATATGATCGAATAAATCACATTGCTGAAATATGCTCAAGATAGCAGGGGCATCGTCTAATATAGCGCGACGAATACCCTTGCTTACAGAAAACGACATACGTGACCACTACCCCTGTTGGAGCAAACGACGTAGGTCAATAACGGCGGTGTTGGCACGGGCAATATAAGAAGCCATCACCAAAGAGTGATTTGCCAAGACACCAAAACCACTGCCATTTAAGATAAACGGCGACCAGATGCTGGCTTGTGTTGCTTCTAGCTCACGGATGATTTGGCGCAAACTAACCAATGCGTTTTTGTCTTGCAAGGTGAACACAAAGTCCACTTCTACCGCACGTAACATGTGGATCAGCGCCCAGCTTGTGCCTCTTGCTTCGTAGAATACGTCATCGACTTTAGACCAAGGGGTCCTGACATAACGTGTATTTTCATCCGACTCTAATTGCGGTTTATCCTCTATAACACTGGCCGATAAACGCTGCGACAAGCTCCCGAGGCGAGTACTGACATCTGACAGCCAGTCCGCAAGGTTGTCAGCACGGGCATAAAACTGCGCTTTATTGTTGGACTCGCCTGATAAACGATCCAAGTATTCCATTAACTCTTTGTTACCACGGCGGTATTCACTTTCACTGGATGGCAAGGCCCAGCTTTTATTGTCAAAATTGAATTGTGGTTCAGCAATTTTTAAATTGACGTCTTCGGTAGACTGGGATTGCGAACGACTAAACTCTTTACGAAATGCCCTCGCTAAGTCACGAGACTGCACCAACACACCAAACTCCCAAGCAGGCATGTTATCCATGAAGACGCCAGGCGGCGTAATATCGTTAGAGATAAAACCACCCGGTTTTTCCAGTAACGTATCCACTATGGAATGCAATGTACTGGCCGTGGTGTAGCCAACAGCCAGTTTCTTACTGTTGTCTAAATAACCGCGCTGGGCCGCTTTTTCTTTTGCCACCGCCACAACATCAAATTGATCTGGTTCACGGCTCCAGTACATGCCTAAAAAGCTGAGTAACACAGCCATTATCAGTATGGCAAAAAAAGCCACTTTCCCCATACCTGACATATTAATGTTTGGCTTTAAACTCTGCATTTTACCCTTTAACCGTGACATCATTGACCTACCTTAATCTTGTTGTAATTCCACTATGTTATCAGCGCGATGATACGTCATCGCACGAACACGAAACTCTGTAACACGACTATTAATGATCTGATAAATCAAACGTGCTTCTTTGTCATTGGGCCAATAAATGATAATGGACTGCTGTGTCTTTGCCACTTCATCTATAATAGGCTGCATTCTGGCAATTATCTCGTTTTCACTCAAACTAAAAAGATTACTTGGCAACGCGTATTGCCCTTCTTTTAGGGTTCTTTTCACGTCTTTGATGTTACCACTTTTATGCGTTTGGCCACGCTGCGATTTTATACGAGAAGACATTTCTGCAATCACGGGATCACCAGGATTCACAGAACGCGCATGCTCTAAATACAGAGCGGATTTTGCATAGTCTTTACTCTGGGCCGCTTTCCAAGCCCACTGAGTATAAACGTCCACAATGGCACTTATGCCTTGACTAGCTCTAACGTTGCCAGGATCTCGACCCAATGCCGCCTGAAAATATAAATTGGCATTGTCATCTACCGGCGTCAGAAAACGCTCTTCAGCAAGCGCTTCTTCGCCCATTGCAATCAAGTTTAGCGTAACGCGTTCAAACGAGTTGGGCGTTTTCACCACTTTCGCTTGCTGCGCTGACGCTTTTACAGGCACAGGGGGCTTGCTCGCAGGGACTTGTTTTGGCGCTGCTTGCTGGGATTGTATTTTTGGTGCGGGCTGACTTTTCTGTGTTGGTTTTACATTTCCCTGACAACCTGTCAAGAAAACCCCAATAATTAGAAAAGAAACTAGGTTTTTACTCAATTTATCCCCTTGCGATTGGCAACTTAAAGATGGGTTGGTAGTCTACACCTTATACTCAGCGTGATGAAATATGGATTTACACAACTCGCTCAACTTGATTGAAGATATTTATGCGCCCACTCGCTTTACTGTTTCTACTCTTGTTCCACAGCTTTTGCCAAGCGTTCACTTTCGGCCCCACATCAAGCCTTTCAAAACCCGATTTTTTACCTGTTGATCAAGCTTTTCAGTTATCTGTTTCCGCCCCGAAAGACGGTAAATTCATCGCCACATGGCAGATTCACGACGGTTACTATTTATACCAAGAACAATTCAGCTTGTCTGGTGAACACGCGAATAAATTGCATTTTTCACCTTTTCCTGCCGGTGAAGCAAAACAAGACCCCTATTATGGTGACGTCATCGTCTATCGTGATCAATTATCTCTACCGATCTACTATGACATCAAATTGGCACCAGGCACTCAGATTAATGCCATGTTAACGTATCAAGGCTGTGCTGATAAGGGGTTGTGTTACGCGCCTCAAACCACGCCCATTCAATTTACCGTACCAACCTTGTCACCCGAAATAAGCGAAAATAACGTACAAAACACGCCCCAACGTCCCCTCTATTCTGAGGCTCAATATAAACCTATCGAGCTTTCAGAAGCGCAAGCGGTCAGCCAACTGATGAGCAGCAATGCACTGTGGACAACGCTGGCGATCGTATTTGGATTGGGATTACTACTCTCTTTAACGCCTTGCGTTCTTCCAATGATCCCTATTGTGAGCGCTATTGTGGTGGGTACTCGCCACTCAAGGCTTGGTGGCTTTTACTACAGCGCCGTTTATGTTTTTGCCATGGCGCTCACATACGCCATGATAGGTGGATTGGTTGGCATTTTTGGGACTCAGCTAAATTTGCAAGCGCAGCTTCAAAATCCGGTATTACTGGTGATCAGCGCCATTCTGTTTGTCTTTCTTGCGATGGCCATGTTTGGCGTTTATGAACTCAGATTACCCAGTGCTTGGCAGCAACGCTTCCAACTGTCAAACAAGGAGTCTGGCTCGACATGGCAATCAAGTTTGAGTGTGTTTGCTGCTGGCGTGCTATCCACCCTTATCGTCTCACCCTGCGTCTCAGCCCCGCTCGCTGGCATTTTGCTTTTCATTAGTAGCCAAGGTGATGCTTGGTATGGTGCCATGATGCTATTTGTCATGGCGCTTGGAATGGGGGTTCCTTTGCTGCTCGTTGGCGCATTTGGCCCGAAAATACTCCCGAAAAGCGGCGAATGGCTGCAAGATATAAAGGTGCTAATGGGATTTGGTTTATTCGCCATGGCAATCTGGTTACTCACTCGTTGGGTACCAGCAAACAGTCACCTGTATCTATGGGGCGCACTTGCGTTGGCAGCCAGTGGCTATTTTGTTCATCGGTCATGCCGCCACACAGGCTCACACCCCGTCCGATGGTTTTTCGCCTTGGTGCTCTTTGTGATGGGTAGTATGCAGTTTTTGGGGGGAGCAACAGGCAACACCACCCCTTTAACCCCCTTGAAAAATTTTTCATCGGCCTCAACAACATTAAAGCAAGACGTTGTTTTTGATGCCACTATTACTAATTTAGACGAACTTAACGACATTATTGCCAATCAAGATACTCGACCAATCGTCTTGGATCTTTATGCCGATTGGTGTGTCAGCTGTAAAGTGCTAGAAGCCATGTTTGTGGCTCCTGACGTCTCACCCTTACTTAATCAGGTGCAGTTAATTAGAGTCGATGTCACAAAAAATTCCGCACAAAATCAAGCTTTGATGCAGAAATTCCAACTATTTGGCCCGCCATCGCTGGTGTTTTTAGATCAGGATGGCAATGAACGCAAAACACTAACGCTGATGGGAGAACCAACAAAATCGACTCTTATTAATAGGCTAGAGGCGATTACTTTGCCGTAATTTCAAACAAGAACCCCTAGGTTTACTGCAGGCTAAAAATCAACCACAGTAAACATTTTTAGGTTTTTTTGCCGCATAACTGGACAATATCCTGCTTTTTATCGATAATTTCCAGTTACATGCTTTTACAATTCTTGTTTTTCATAAAAGCGCGATTTGCAGATTACAGCAAACTGTTACACAGAAATTTATACATAGAGAGTTTGAGCTAAGACAAAGACAGATAAGAACGTCAGTAGAAATAAACGAAAAAGCCGCTTTTGCAATCTTGCCGATAACGCTTTGAAAGGTATTTTGACCCCGTTTTAATCGTCGGTGGCACTGAGCAAAACCTCTAATAGTCGGTGACTTACGTATCACTGATATCATCCATACAGACAGAAGAGAGTAACCATGGACATTCGTAAAATCAAAAAACTGATCGAGCTTTTAGAAGAATCTAACGTCTACGAGATTGAAATCAAAGAAGGCGAAGAAGCGGTTCGTATCAGTCGTGGTGGTGCGCCAGTTCAAGCACCTGTGATGCATGCTCCAATGATGGCGGCGCCTGCTGCTGCACCTGTTGCTGCCTCTACTGCAGCGCCTGAAGCACCAGCGGCAGTTACTGGCCATACGGTGAATTCTCCAATGGTTGGCACTTACTACAAATCTTCTGCGCCAGGTGCTAAACCTTTCATCCAAGTCGGCCAAAAAGTTAACGTGGGCGACACTATCTGCATCGTTGAAGCCATGAAAATGATGAACCAAATTGAAGCTGATAAATCTGGTACCATTGGCGCGATTCTTGTAGAAGATGGCGAGCCAGTTGAGTTTGACCAGCCTCTTATTACTATCATTTAATCAACGCAAAGGTTTCATCATGCTCGATAAGGTATTGATTGCTAACCGAGGCGAAATCGCGCTGCGTATTTTACGCGCGTGTAAAGAGCTCGGTATCAAAACCGTTGCGGTTCATTCGAAAATTGACCGCGACTTATTACATGTGCGCCTTGCAGATGAATCTATCTGTATAGGACCCAATCCATCGTCTCAAAGTTACTTGAATATCCCTGCGATCATCAGTGCGGCTGAATTGACAGATACTTCTGCTATTCACCCAGGCTATGGTTTCCTTGCGGAAAACGCAGACTTTGCAGAACAAGTTGAAAACTCTGGCTTCGTTTTTATCGGCCCAAAAGCAGAAACTATCCGCCTAATGGGTGACAAAGTGTCGGCTATCAGAGCAATGAAAGAAGCTGGCGTTCCGACTGTTCCTGGTTCAAATGGCCCAGTACCTTCTGACCCAGAAGAATGCTTGCGCGTTGCGAGAGAAATCGGTTTCCCTGTGATTGTTAAAGCGGCAGCAGGTGGTGGTGGTCGTGGTATGCGCGTTGTTCACAACGAAGGCAGCCTACTAAAATCCATTAGCATCACGCAATCTGAAGCAGGCTCTTACTTCGGCGACAGCACGGTTTATATGGAGAAATTCCTACAAAACCCTCGTCACGTGGAAGTTCAAGTCTTGGCTGATGGTCAAGGCAACGCGATTCACCTATACGACCGTGATTGCTCTTTGCAACGTCGTCACCAAAAAGTATTGGAAGAAGCACCAGCACCAATGTTGAATGAAGAGTCTCGTCAAGCGTGTTTAAAAGCGTGTGTCGATGCTTGTATCAAGATCAACTACCGTGGCGCGGGTACGTTTGAGTTCCTTTACGAAGATGGCAACTTCTACTTCATCGAAATGAACACACGTGTTCAGGTAGAACATCCGGTTACCGAAATGGTGACGGGCGTAGACATTGTAAAAGAACAGCTTCGCATTGCGAGCGGCTTGCCTTTGTCTTTGAAACAAGAAGACATCAAACTCAATGGCCATGCGGTTGAATCTCGTATCAACGCAGAAGACGCAAGAACCTTCATGCCATGTCCAGGTAAAGTGGAATATTTCCATGCACCAGGCGGTATGGGCGTTCGTGTTGACTCTCATTTATACAGTGGCTACACAGTACCACCTACGTACGATTCAATGATTGCTAAAATCATTTGTCATGCGCCTGACCGTACTGCTGCACTAAAACGCCTTTCTGGCGCTCTAGATGAAACCTTCATCGATGGTATCAAAACCAATATAGAGCTACAAAAAGACCTAGTAAATGATGCAAACTTCATTGCTGGTGGCGTTAACATCCATTATTTGGAGAAAAAACTCGGTCTATAAGGACTGGAGTTTTGCCCCTAGTGATAAGATAAATCACTAGGGGCAATCATTTTCCTCTCGCCTCTCGCTCCAAGCTTCGCTATTCTATTCCTGTTTGTTTTATTGTTGGACTCCACTTTATGCCTTGGCTTCAAATACGTATTCATACCACGCCCGATCATGTCCCAGCTTTCGAAGACACCCTTCTTGATTGCGGTGCCTTGGTTGTCACTTTTGAAGACGTCCATGACGACCCTGTCTATGAACCAGATCTCAACACGACGCCCCTGTGGAAACACACCAAAGTCACGGGATTATTCGAAGCGGACGCAGACATTGAGCATATTCGCCCGGTTGTGGAACACAAAGCCGCATCGTTAGGCGAAACAAACATGGACATGAAAATAGAAATACTTGAAGACAAAGACTGGGAAAGAGAATGGATGGACAACTATCATCCTATTCAATTTGGCGAACGTCTTTGGGTATGCCCAAGCTGGCGCCAAGTTCCTGACCCAAACGCGGTCACGCTGATGCTTGACCCAGGTTTGGCATTCGGCACGGGCACACACCCTACAACAGCGCTGTGTCTCCAATGGCTAGACAGCATTGATTGCCAAGGCAAAACCATTATAGATTATGGCTGTGGTTCCGGCATACTCGGCATTGCAGGCTTATTGCTAGGCGCAAACAACATGGTGGGCATCGATATTGACCCGCAAGCGGTGCAAGCAACCGAAGCCAATGCAGAACGCAACAACATTGACCCAAGCCGCTTGGAAGTAAAGCTTCCACCATACGAATCAGACCTACAGGCTGACATTGTTGTGGCGAATATTCTTGCAGGTCCATTGGCCAACCTAGCACCTACTATTTCTGCTTTAGTCAAAACGAAAGGCCAACTCGCCCTTTCAGGGATACTGGCTAATCAAGCTCAAGAAGTGATAGACGCCTATCAAGAATGGTTTACCATTGACTCCATTACAGAAAAAGAAGAATGGGTTCGTATTGTCGGCACTAAGCACGCATAATCCCCCACTCACTCAGTATAGATTTAAACAGGAAGACAGTACCCCATGGCCACTAGCCTAATCACCCGTTGCCCAAAATGTTCAACCGCATTTAGAGTAAGCGATGAAGTATTAAGCATGGCCAAGGGCAAAGTCAGATGTGGCCAATGTTTTCATATCTTTAATGCCAGCGACAGCATCAACGACAAAACAAAAGCCGAGCCTTCAACACCATCAGACAAGGCAGCCATATCTCCCGCAAAACCCACTCCTGCGCTTTCAGAGACAGGCAATATAAGCGCATCGATAGAAAAACGACTGCCGCCAACAGAAGAAATCGTCAACCCTGATTGGCTAGACACGCTATTTGATGACAAAGACCTCACGCCTTTTGATGAAAAAGACACCCAGACATTCCTAGACACTCGTCAAAATGAAAGCACCACACCAACTAGAGCAGCGGATAAACAACCCGATCGCCCAAGAGAGACATTGAACGCCAAACGCTCAATGACGGCCACTCGATCTGAGGAACCAGCCCCTTGGGAAGTTGAGCTTGCCGAAGTGGAAGCGGCTCTTAAAGCGGCACCTGCGGTCAAAACCAACGCACAAAACAATACACCGCCAAACTCGAACGCAATGGCGAACAGTGAGCTTTCAGATGCGCTAAACGCAGTCAAGACAACCAATGCAACATGGCAGACCACAGCAAAGCCATTCAGCAACCAGCCACAACCAGCTACACAAAAAGAACCCGACTACATGGCGGCGCTCCATTCGCTTGCCCAAAGTGCAGCGGAACAAACTCGCCCGTCGGATATCAAGAACCAACACACCATTCTTGAACAACTGTCCGCTCAACAAAGCCTCGGCCCCTTACTGGGAGACAATGAACCCAGTTCACGCCATAAAAAAGGCCATCCGTGGTTGTGGTTTTTTGCCTCCGTGTTCGGCATAGTGTTACTCACTCTGCAAGTTGCGATGCATTTTTTTGAAGAAGGCAGCCGCTCTTCTAACTTTAGGTCTCTTTACCGAACCATTTGCTCTTACTCTGGCTGCGTTCTACCACGATTTGAAGACGTCAGTACAATAACTATTCAGCATGTGCGGATACAAAGTCACCCGACCTTGCCCAACACGCTGTTGGTGAACGCCATTATCACCAACGCCAGTCATTTTTCTCAGCCAATGCCCAAAATTGCCTTAGAATTCTTTGATTTGAATGGTCAGCCTGTTGCTGCTCGACTCTTTTCACCAACCGATTATCTGCAAAAAGACTTTCTTGATATCACTTATATGCCGCCCAATACGCCAATTCATCTTGTTATCCCCATACAAGATCCAGGAGCTCGCGCCGTGACTCACCAACTGAAAGCCTTTCCAGCAGACACTCGCTCCTACTAGTTTTCAGGTCTTTTCCTGCAAAGGGTTAAAAAAGGACAAAAAATAGTCAGTTTTTAGCCTGTCAAGACTTCAAAAACAGCGATTGCATAGGTATTATTCACGCCCGCTCGACGCTGTCGACGATCTTTAACATTCAATCCAGTATTCAGGAACATCATGGCATTTGCTATTGGCCCATATTGCGTTGACAAACCGGTTATTCTAGCTCCTATGGCTGGTGTAACAGATTTGCCTTTTCGCCGCCTTTGTCATGATCAAGGGGCAGGCTTAGTGGTATCAGAAATGGTTACCTCTGATGTTCGCCTGTGGAACTCGACAAAAAGCCGCCATCGTTTAATCCATGATGCGGAAGTCTCGCCGAGGTCCGTTCAGATTGCTGGCGGTGATCCCGAAATGATGGCAGAAGCCGCCCAACAAAATGTTGAGCTTGGCGCGCAAATCATTGATATCAATATGGGGTGTCCCGCCAAAAAAGTATGCAACAAAGCAGCAGGCTCCGCATTACTAAAAGATGAAGCACTCGTTCGTGAAATACTGGAATCGGTTGTAAATAGTGTGTCTGTTCCAGTCACTCTAAAAATCCGTACAGGATGGAGTCTAGATCAAAAAAACGGTCTTGCGATTGCAAAAATGGCAGAAGACATCGGCATTCAAGCCCTAGCAATCCATGGCAGAACGCGGGAATGCAAATTCCAAGGACAAGCTGAATACGACACGATTGCAGAGATTAAGCATCATTTGAGCATCCCTATTTTTGCTAATGGGGACATTAAAGACGCGCAATCAGCAAAATTTGTGAAAGATTACACCAAGGCTGATGGCATCATGATTGGTCGGGCTGCACAAGGAAGACCGTGGATTTTTCGCGAAATAAACCACTATTTAGAAACAAACGAATTGTTAACACCTCCCTCTTTATCTGAGGTGAGACAGCTTGTTATTAACCATGTGAACGCTCTACACCAATTTTATGGTGATTATTTGGGTGTGCGTATTGCGCGCAAGCATGTTGGTTGGTACCTGCAAACGTTAGCGGATAACACACAATTTCGCAGCCTGTTTAACCGTATTGATAATGCGCAAGAACAGCTTGATAGATTGGAAGAGTTCTTTGTTTGCCAGTAGGCAAACGAACCTTACAGTTAATGTAATGAACATCAAAAAGAAGGGGTAGATCCCTCTTCTCTATGATAGTCAGTACACATTAATACATGGTTAGCTTTAAAAAATAGAAGGTCATTCTGTGGTAGAACAAACTCATACTCATACGTTTCAAGCCGCTTCTTCAGAGCAGTCACAAACCCTACGTGACAATGTTGAAAAAGCCCTACAAAACTATTTCGCTCATCTTGATGGGCAGCCAATAACAGACTTATATCAGTTAGTCTTAGCCGAGGTTGAGGCGCCTTTGCTAGAGTCTGTCATGAGCTACACAAAGGATAACCAAACCAAAGCATCCACCATCCTTGGGTTAAACCGAGGAACACTTCGTAAGAAGTTAAAGCAATACGGCATGCTATAAGCACAAAGAAAAAAGGGCGAATTCGCCCTTTTTTTCGTCTTACCTTCCCCTTGTTTTATTTAGTGTTAAATTAATTGCGAGAACCATGATGGCAAATCAAAATACCGTAACTCCAATCAAGCGAGCGTTAATCAGTGTTTCCGACAAAACAGGCATTGTCGAATTCGCACGTGAACTGACCGCGCAAGGCGTTGAAATTCTTTCAACCGGTGGTACTTACCGTCTTTTATTGGACAGCAACGTTAAAGCAACGGAAGTTTCTGACTACACCGGCTTCCCAGAAATGATGGATGGCCGCGTTAAAACACTACACCCTAAAGTACACGGTGGCATTCTTGGTCGTCGCGACATCGACGGCGCCATCATGAAAGAGCACGGCATCGAAGAAATCGATATGGTAGTAGTGAACCTTTATCCCTTTGAAGCAACAATCGAACGTCCGGACTGTGATCTTCCTATGGCGATTGAAAACATCGACATCGGCGGCCCAACCATGGTTCGCTCTGCAGCAAAAAACCATAAAGACGTAGCGATTGTAGTGTCTCCTTCTAGCTACGAAGCAATCTTGGCTTCTCTTAAAGCCGACGGCGGTTTGACTTACGAGCAGCGTTTTGACCTTGCAGTGAAAGCCTTCGAACACACGTCACACTATGATGGCGCGATTGCGAACTTCTTAGGCAAAAAAGTAGAAGGCGGCAGCGAAGATTTCGCTCGCACCTTTAACCTACAATTCCACAAACAAGAAGAAATGCGCTACGGTGAGAACCCACACCAAAAAGCCGCTTTTTATGTGGAAGCAAACCCTAAAGAAGCGTCTATTAGCACAGCAAAACAGATTCAAGGTAAGGCTTTGTCTTACAACAACATCGCGGACACCGATGCGGCTCTTGAGTGCGTAAAAAGCTTCGATAAGCCTGCTTGCGTGATCGTAAAACACGCCAACCCTTGTGGCGTTGCAACCGCAGCAACGCAATTTGAAGCGTATGACCTTGCTTTCCAAACAGACCCAACGTCTGCCTTTGGCGGCATCATTGCGTTTAACCAAGAGCTGGATGCTAAAACCGCACAGGCCATTGTTGACCGTCAATTCGTTGAAGTCATCATTGCGCCAAGTGTCAGCCAAGAAGCGGCTGACATTGTTGCTGCGAAACAAAACGTTCGCTTACTAGAATGCGGCCAATGGTCAAAAGACAAGCCAGCTGCGCTGGATTATAAACGCGTTAACGGCGGTCTACTGGTTCAAGACCGTGACGACGGCGTGATTACTGTCGACGATCTTAAAATCGTTTCTAAACGTCAACCTAGCGAAGAAGAGCTAAAAGACTTATTGTTTGCTTGGAAAGTGGCAAAATTTGTAAAATCCAATGCGATTGTGTATGCGAAAGCAGAACAAACCATTGGCGTTGGCGCAGGCCAAATGAGCCGTGTTTACAGTGCTAAAATCGCAGGCATTAAAGCCGCTGACGAAAATCTAGAAGTAGCGGGCTCTGTTATGGCGTCTGATGCCTTCTTCCCATTCCGTGATGGCATCGATGCTGCAGCGCAAGCGGGCATTACGGCGGTTATTCAGCCTGGTGGCTCTATGCGTGATGAAGAAGTTATCGCTGCGGCTGATGAAGCAGGCATGGCCATGGTCTTCACTGGAATGCGCCACTTCCGTCATTAATAAGCCGTCTCTAAGAAGCCAAGACTTCTTAGTTCGTCACCAGAGGCTGCGGCCTCTGGTTTGCAATACAAAGGATTAGATAATGAAAGTTCTTATTATTGGTAACGGTGGTCGTGAACATGCACTCGCATGGAAAACCGCTGAATCTGACCAAGTTCAAAAGGTATTCGTCGCACCTGGTAACGCAGGCTCTGCAACAGAAAACAAAGTAGAGAACGTTAACATCGGCGTAACCGACATTGCCGATCTTGTCGCTTTTGCAAAACGCGAAAACATCGATTTGACCATTGTTGGCCCAGAAGCGCCATTGGTTATTGGTGTGGTAGACGCGTTTGAAAAAGAAGGCTTGGCTATTTTTGGCCCAACGGCGGCAGCAGCACAATTAGAAGGCTCTAAAGCCTTCACCAAAGATTTTCTTGCTCGTCACAATATCCCAACGGCGGCCTATGGCAACTTCACTGAGATTGAACCTGCTGTTGCCTACATCAAGCAACACGGCGCTCCAATTGTGGTTAAAGCGGATGGTTTAGCCGCTGGCAAAGGCGTTATCTTAGCGCAAACCGAAGCCGAAGCCATTGAAGCGGTTGAAGACATGCTTCAAGGCAATGCTTTTGGTGATGCGGGCAGCCGCGTTGTGATCGAAGAATTCTTGGTCGGCGAAGAAGCCAGCTTTATCTGTATGGTCGATGGCGAAACGGTGTTACCAATGGCCACTAGCCAAGATCACAAAGCACGTGATAATGGCGATAAAGGCCCGAACACGGGCGGCATGGGCGCTTATTCTCCCGCTCCGGTTGTAACGCCTGAAATCCATGATCGCATCATGAACGAAGTGATTATGCCAACCGTCAAAGGCATGAACGCAGAAGGCAACCGCTACCGTGGTTTCTTGTATGCTGGTGTGATGATCGCTCCCGATGGCACACCCAAAACATTGGAATACAACTGCCGTTTTGGTGACCCAGAAACCCAACCTATCATGATGCGTTTGCGCTCTGATTTGGCTCAAATGTGCTTGGCTGCAGTCAATGGTAAGCTAGACACGGTTGAAGCCGATTGGGATCCTCGCGCCAGTCTAGGCGTGGTTCTTGCTGCTGGCGGCTACCCTGCTGACTACGCAAAAGGTGACGTAATCTCTGGTTTGGACACTGAACTGCCTGAAGGTCAAAAGGTATTCCAAGCTGGCACTACGTTAAAAGAGGGTCAAATTGTCACCAATGGTGGTCGCGTGCTTTGTGCGGTTGCATTGGGTAACACCGTTGCAGAAGCGCAAGCGGCTGCTTACGATGTTGTTAAGACATTGTCTTGGGACAAAGTGTACTTCCGTACCGACATTGGTCATCGTGCCATTGCACGTGAACAGAAGTAGTCTTTCTATTACTTAAGACAAACCAATTCTTAGTAAAAAGGCCTCGCATGAGGCCTTTTTTATGCTCAGTGCTGCCGCACCATGAGATATTATTTTTTCAGCTGCGCTTGTTTTTTATCTAACCAAGCCTTAAACAAACGCCCTACCTCCAAAACCAACAAACCAAATATGATACCGGCGACCCAATCAAACCCCAGAACAAAGCCCAATGTCGCGATCATTCCATAGCCATACATTAGATTTGTCCGTGTAGCAGGCTTGGATTGTCTGGCAAACCAAGTTACGGCCAACAGCAGTAAACTAAACCAAACGTAATATTCCACCAAAATTGGATATAGCATTCCATCCCCTATCTAGTTAATAATGATAGCCTACATAAAAAGAGCCTGGGCTAATGTTTTGTTTTATCAATTAATTTTACTATTTTTACTCAGCATCTCCAACATCGCTTGGGGTTCAAATACGATTGCTATCATTGATGACACAAACAGTGTGTTCAATATTGGCAAGAGTGGCACGTATTTTATTGATACTGATAAAAGCCTTTCGTTCGATACCATTTCATCGGATTTATACGCGAATCGTTTTCGCCCACTTAACCGCAACTATCTGCAGTTTGGATTGGTCGATGGTAACGTTTGGATACGCACAGACATTGCCATTCGGACCACTACCAACATGCCAATTTTGCTGGAAATAAACACTCCCAGACTTCAATACCTTGATATTTATCTGCCTAATTTATATGAAAATCAGGTTCAAGCGGAACTCGGTGGTGCACGCCCTTACAACAACCGCCCCATTAAAGCACCGCATTATGTGTTCAACATCCCGGCGAACTCACCACCTGTTTTCACCTTGTACTTGAAGCTGTCCTCTGATTTGCCCATCAACGCTAAAATAGAACTCAAAACACTGTCACAAATGAGCCTAGACGCTCAAAAAAACCTAACTTTTACCGGTCTGTTAATCGGCATACTAATCACGCTATTTGTTTGCAATGTGTTCTTTTTTATCAAAACATCCCATGCCATGTATTTAATTTACAGCGGCCTACTCGTCGGTATTGCCGTTTTACATCTCTCTCTTCATGACCAGATATCGGCTTTTTTTCCAGAACAAATCAACATTCAAGAACGCGTCTATAATCTAGCGGCATTGTCGTGTTTGTGTGCGATTGTGTTTTTCTCTCGCCTATATATAGATACAAAGAACTATCTGCCCAAAATAGACAAGGCACTGCTTACGGTCGGTTCCATTAACGCCTTATTTGCGGTTATTTTCACGCTTTCACCAGAGCAAATAAACATCACGATATTGTCCTCTATGGTGGTGATTACGCTTATCCTACTGACCGTTCATGCTGTGGCAGCTTTTATCTATAAAGTGCCCTTTTCTGGGTATTACTTGATTGCCCGTTTAACATTACTCACAGGGCATTTTGCATGGATCCTGTCCGTTTATGGCATCCTCCCGAGCGCGCTCCTATTTGAGTGGGGGCTTACCATCACCATTATCATTGAGGCCATGATTCATTTTACGGGGATCATTGCGCAAACAACGCCTTTGCTGCAACGACATGCTCGTAAAAACAAGCACTCTCAGACCGAAATTGCGGACCTTTTATCGGATCTGTCCAGCCGTTTACGTCGCCAAGTCAATATCATTGGTGGAGGACTCACACATCTTGAACAAGCTGCCACCTCAAACGATACCAGACTGTTTTTATCTAGCAGCTTGACTGCCAATAATAATTTAAAAAATTTAATTGAGCGCATTGACCTCCTTAACGACGTCAAAGAAAACACACCGCCAGAACAGCCTTATCCGATTTCGCTCAACCAAGTAATCGATAATGCCTACAACAATGTTCAACGCCTAGATCAAGACAATGCCCTAATAGAAATCAACAGCAACAAAACAGAGCATGTTGAAATACTGCAACATGCCTCGATTTTGCAGCACCTTATTGAAAGCCTTGCCCAAGAGTTCAAACACTTTACCGATCAGGTGCTCACTCTCGATATCACCCGACACGAGATGAATCGAGAAGGCATCACATTATTGGAACTCAGTTGCTACCCTCTTCCTAAACGCGTTCACACCAGCACCGCAAGCTTTGACCTGGGCATGCATTACATCACCCTGCTTATTCAACATTTAGAAGGTGAAATGCAGATAACCGAATGCAACCACTATCGCCGTATTGATATTCAGCTGCCTATACGCGCCCATATTCGGCCAACAAACAGCGACATCGGCCAACAACATCACTTTGATATTATCCTTTTTGGACAAACAGACCATGACTTACAAAAAGCCCTCACACTGCTGCAAAGCCATATCAATAAAATAGAGCACTTCACTACTCTAGAGAGCTTATTAGATTATTTAGAGCTGCCAGACAAAAGAGAATCGGGGTCCATTATTCTAGTATTCGACAACGGGGGCCACATTCCCCATGTCACACAACAGAGACTCCTTCCTCTGATGCGCCATGAAGATCAGTGCTTGCTCATCAGCAACAATGTTAAAATGTCACTAGATTACGCGAAGAAGCTTGGTTTTGATGAATTAATAGCCTGCTCAGAATTAGAGCATCAATTAGAACAAAGAATATCCCGCCTGATACAAAAGGGCGACAGGCTAAGAAATACATCCTTGTCACGGATCAAGTCTTTGCGCAAAACACCTTGAAGCAATACCTCTAACCTTGAATAATATGAATGAAAGGAGATGATATGGACTGTTTATTTTGCAAAATAGTGAACCGAGAGATACCGGCAACCGTTTTATACGAGGACGATGATGTGGTGGCTTTTGAAGACATCATGCCTCAAGCGCCCACGCATTTCCTCGTCATCCCGAAACGTCACATAAGCACCCTAAATGATTTAACCGATGCCGATGCTGCGGTAGTAGGGAAACTGCCTGTCACAGCGGCCAAGATAGCAAAACAAAAAGGCATCCACGATGCTGGCTATCGTGTGGTAATGAACTGCAATGAGATGGGTGGACAAACCGTTTATCATATTCATATGCATGTACTGGGTGGCCGCGCCATGACTTGGCCTCCAGGTTAAGCAAGAGGAAATACAATGATCTCTTTTTTAGACAAAGCCGTATTACAGTTTGATCGTGCGCTACAAACACTTGTGCCTCATGCCGCCAGAGCATCACGCCCTTCTCCGGCAACGTCGTTCGAAGAAGGCCTACTAGACCAGTCTGAGCGCAAACATGCATCAGGGCTGATGCGCATTAACCACACGGGAGAAGTCTGTGCACAAGCGCTGTACGCAGGACAAGCCACAACGGCAAAGCTTGCGACTGTCCGAGAAGAAATGGAACATGCAGCAGACGAGGAGATCGACCACCTAGTCTGGTGTGAACAACGACTTTATGAGCTTGGTAGCAGGCCCAGCCTTTTAAACCCATTATTTTATGGCGCGTCCTTTTTTATTGGGGCGGGGGCGGGATTGATCAGTGATAAATTGAGCTTGGGCTTTGTTGCCGCAACAGAAGATCAAGTTTGCGTTCACCTTGAAAAACACATGGCAACTTTGCCCATACAAGATGAAAAGAGTAAAGCCGTGTTGGCACAAATGCACACGGATGAAGCCAAACACAAAGCAATGGCCCTTGCCGCAGGCGGATATGAGTTTCCTAAGCCTATTATGGCGATCATGACACAAGTATCCAAAGTCATGACCACAACAACTTATCGGATTTAATCATGAACAGAGATCTTCATTCTATTCGACGCGACTATCAGTTCGATGACCTTCTAGAAGAGCATGCCGGAAATGATCCACTTAGCTTGTTTGATAATTGGCTCGAAAAAGCCATAGAAGCCTGCCCTGATGACCCAACGGCTATGGTCTTGAGTACCGTGGATGGCGACGGTTGGCCACATTCACGTGTGGTATTGTTAAAACAACGCAATGATTTAGGTTTTTCTTTTTTCACCAATTACGACAGTGAAAAAGGCCAACAACTAGCCCATAACAACAAAGCCAGTATGACTTTTTTCTGGCCAGCATTATCGCGCCAAATTCGAATAGAAGGTCGTGTTGAAAAAGTCGCTCGTCATGTCTCAGAAAGCTATTTTGCCAGCCGTCCTCGAGGCAGCCAGCTCGCCGCCAGAACATCGAAGCAAAGCGCTGTTATTGCCAATCGCGACGCCTTGCAAGCCGCTTTTAACCAAGAAGAACAAGCCTTTGACGGTCAAGACGTGCCCTGCCCCGACAACTGGGGTGGCTATGTATTAACCCCTAATTTCATTGAATTTTGGCAAGGTAGACCGAGTCGTCTTCACGATCGAATCTGCTTCACGCAAAAAGACAATCGCTGGATCATTACGCGAAAAGCACCATAGCCATTCATGGCTTTTCGCTCATCAAAATAACGCGCATTCAAAGCAGGAGGCGGAAGGTTAGACTGATCCTCTCCTCTTTGATACGTTTTCTAATCGGCAAAGAGTGCTGCCACAGCACTTGCGTCGATGCCGACATCACCAACCAGCTTTTATCTTCTAATTCAACACTGTGCTTAATGTGATGATTGGCTTTCAAGCGAAATAGAAATGGCCGCTGAGCGCCTAGACTGAGCATGGCCACAACAGGTGCAGGACCCAATGACCTTTCATCATCGGCATGCCACCCCATGTATTCCTCGCCGTTTTGATACCAATTCAATAACACAGCATTAAAAGACTGCTGTGCAAGCGATTCAGCCTCTTCCTTGATCGGTAACAACCATTCAGGCCACCCCGTGCCCAGATGATCCTTTCCAGAATAGCGATAACACACGCCAGCGTTCGCAACGAAAGCGACCTGACGCGGCACTTGAATAGAGCGGCCAAACATAAGCAGACTCTCCCGCTCCCATGGCAAACCCACCTTAAGTTGCGACAATAAGTACTGTAAACTTGAGCTAGAAAATGAGTATCGGTATGATGGCTGAACTTCCATCCCATTATTTACCTTGGACCTCAATGCAAACCTCTCCTGTTTTTGAACCAACCAAACGCAGTGCATTTTTAGACGTTTATCGCGGCTCTGCTGTCTTGCTAATGATAATATTTCATTTCTGTTGGGATTTACGCAATTTTGGTTTCATCGAATTTTCCACCTATGACCCGTTTTGGGTATATTTTCGTAGCCTAATCCTCACCCTGTTTCTCACCGCCGTTGGCTGGTCTACCTACATAGGACTGAGTAAGTCTAATAAACCCTCCTTCTGGAAACGCGATATCAAGCTGTTTATTTCCGCAGGGGCCATTTCACTTGCAACTTACCTAGCGATGCCAAATCAATGGATTTATTTCGGTATTCTGCATTTTATTCTTGTCGCCTCTCTCCTCGTAAGACCTGTCGCAAAATGGCCAATTGCTTGCGCGGTTCTGGGCATACTCATCATAATGATCTACCACTTAACGCCATGGCTGCATTTCCCTAATGCGTTCTCTACCATCACGCACTATGTTCCACTACCTGATAGAACCCTAGACATTGTTTTTCCATTTCCGTGGATTGGCGTTGTCTTTATTGGCCCACTCTTAGGCTATTTACATTGGCAGCAATGCCCAACTCCCAACCATAGCGTCACTCGTGTACTCGCTTTTATGGGGCGTTACGCCCTCCCTATTTATCTCAGCCACCAGATTATTTTATTCGGTCTTGTGGCGGCGTTCAAAATGGTGCTTTTGCAGTTTTCTTGATCACTTTTCGCGCACGCTAAACCATCCAACTTCATACTGAAAAAATAGATGAAATTTGATTTTATGGCCTTGCCAATTGCTAACTTTACGCTTCTTCTGGCAAACAAAGTAAGTGACCACTTAGGCATTGTTTGTTTCTGATTTTAGAGTTTTTTTCAAGCCTTGATTTTCAACTCAATGCGCACTATTGTTCGTGGCAAATCATTAGCAAAAATACTACATATAGTGTGTCAGATAAAAATCACACACTATATAGAGTAGTTTACCTCTTTTTTACAATGCACTAATGGGAAGTTAAGGCATGAGCACTCTCACAGTTACTAAGCGTAACGGGTCGACCGAAAACATCAACCTAGAAAAGATCCATAAAGTCATCGCTTGGGCGGCCGAAGGTCTAGAAAATGTCTCTGTATCCCAAGTGGAATTAAAGGCACGAATCCAATTTTTTGAAGGCATTCGTACCACAGACATTCATGAAACCTTGATCAAGTCTGCTGCCGATTTAATTTCTGAGCATACACCAGACTACCAATACCTTGCTGCGCGTTTAGCTATTTTTCATTTGCGTAAAAAAGCCTTTGGCAATTTTGAACCGCCACATCTTTATGCACATGTAAAAAACCTAGTCCAACAAAAGCGCTACGACTCGCATCTGCTTGAAGATTACTCTGAAGACGACTTCAATCAAATGCATGACTTCATAGATCACTCTCGTGATATGAACTTTTCATACGCAGCGGTTAAACAGCTTGAAGGCAAATATTTAGTACAAAACCGAGTAACGGGCGCCATCTACGAAAGCCCTCAGTTCATTTACATACTGGTTGCCGCTTGTTTGTTCGCAGGCTATGACAAGCACGAACGCTTAAACTTGATCCGTCGTTTTTATGATGCTGTCTCTAAGTTCAAGATTTCATTGCCAACGCCTATCATGTCCGGCATTCGTACACCGACTCGTCAGTTCAGTAGTTGTGTATTGATTGAATGTGGTGATTCATTAGATTCTATCAACGCAACATCAAGTGCTATCGTAAAATACGTCAGTCAGCGCGCAGGTATTGGCGTGAACGCGGGTGCTATTCGTGCTCTAGGCAGCCCGATTCGCGGTGGTGAAGCGTTTCACACTGGCTGTATCCCATTCTACAAACACTTCCAAACAGCCGTGAAAAGCTGTTCACAGGGTGGTGTTCGTGGTGGCGCAGCCACTGTATTCTACCCAATTTGGCACCTTGAAGTTGAAAGCCTATTGGTTCTCAAAAATAACCGTGGTGTTGAAGAAAACCGTGTTCGTCACTTGGATTACGGTGTTCAATTTAACCGTTTGATGTACCAACGTTTGATCAAAGGCGGCAACATCACTTTGTTTAGCCCATCAGACGTACCAGGTTTATACGATGCATTCTTTGCTGACCAAGAAGAGTTTGATCGCCTATACACCCTGTATGAGCAAGATGCCTCTATCCGCAAGCAAACGATTAAAGCAACGGAGCTATTCACGCTGTTTGCTTCTGAGCGTGCCAGTACCGGCCGTATTTACCTACAGAACGTGGATCACTGTAATACGCACAGTCCGTTTGATCCTAAAGTTGCACCAGTTAAACAAAGTAACTTGTGTTTGGAAATCGCCCTTCCAACCAAGCCGTTAAACAGTATCGATGACAAAGAAGGCGAAATCGCCCTTTGTACTCTATCTGCATTTAACCTAGGTGCGCTTGAGAATCTAGATGAACTAGAAGAGCTTGCAGAACTTATTGTGCGTGCGCTAGACAGCTTGTTGGATTACCAAAACTACCCAATCCCAGCGGCACAACGTGCTACTGAATTGCGTCGTACCTTGGGTGTGGGCGTTATCAACTACGCCTACTACTTGGCGAAAAATGGCGTAAAATACTCTGACGGCAGCGCCAATGAGCTAACACACAAAACTTTTGAAGCGATTCAATATTTCTTATTGAAAGCATCTAATAAGTTAGCCAAAGAATTCGGCCCCTGCTTGGCATTCAACGAAACGACTTACTCTAAAGGCATTTTGCCAATCGATTCTTACAAAAAAGAAATCGACAATATCGTTTCCAACGAATTGTTCTACGATTGGGAAACCTTGCGCACTGAGATCGTGACTCATGGCCTACGTAACTCAACACTAACAGCATTGATGCCATCTGAAACCTCTTCTCAGATCAGCAACGCAACGAACGGCATCGAGCCACCACGTGGTTTTGTTTCTGTTAAAGCCAGTAAAGACGGTATTTTGAAACAAGTGGTACCTGAGTTTGAACGCTTGAAAGAAAATTATGAGTTATTGTGGACCATCCCATCAAACGATGGTTATTTACAATTAGTGGGTATCATGCAGAAGTTTGTTGACCAAGCAATCTCTGCAAATACAAACTATGACCCACAAAAATTCGAATCACAAAAAGTGCCTATGAAGGTGATTTTGAAAGACCTACTGACGGCCTACAAACTGGGCGTCAAAACCTTGTACTATCACAATACGCGTGATGGTGCCGACGACAAACAAGAAGACATGGACGATTGTGCTGGCGGTGCTTGCAAAATCTAACCCATTCGTCGTCGTACAAAACTTTTTTGCA
The DNA here is from genome assembly GCF_003259175.1 of Marinomonas shanghaiensis. Taxonomy (GTDB): domain Bacteria; phylum Pseudomonadota; class Gammaproteobacteria; order Pseudomonadales; family Marinomonadaceae; genus Marinomonas; species Marinomonas shanghaiensis. The sequence continues at coordinate 45,817 of NZ_QGOK01000018.1, forward strand.
CGATAGACAGGCAAAGCCTCATCCAAATGAGGCTTTGCTACGTTTAACGCTTTAGTGGCGCATCCAAATCTATTAATAACTAAGGCATTTTTATTTTGAAAATGTCTGACGCTTTGAGGAATACCCTGAGACATGAGTTACTCGACTTTCAACCGTAAGCACTTCGATAGTATGAAAGAACCTATGTTCTTTGGCGAAAATGTTAACGTTGCTCGCTATGACCAACAAAAACATCCTATTTTTGAAAAGCTGATTGAAAAGCAGTTGTCTTTCTTTTGGCGTCCCGAAGAAGTGGATCTTTCAACCGATCGCAAAGATTTCCAACGACTTGAAGAACACGAGCAACACATTTTCTTGAGCAACCTGAAGTATCAAACTTTACTTGATAGCGTACAAGGTAGATCACCAAACGTAGCACTGCTGCCAATCGTTTCTTTGCCAGAATTAGAAACCTGGATCGAAACCTGGTCATTTAGTGAGACGATTCACAGCCGTTCATACACGCACATTATTCGAAATATTGTTAACGATCCCACCAAGATTTTTGACGACATTGTTACCAATGAAGAAATCACCAAACGCGCTGACAGTGTGTCCATTTATTATGACCGTCTTATTGAGATGGTGAACCTTTACAATACCATGGGCATGGGAACCTTTAACGTACCAGGCAAGGGTGACATTGAAATATCCATGCCTAAGCTTAAAAAGGCTCTGTATCTCACGATAGCGTCTGTCAACGTATTAGAAGCCATTCGCTTCTACGTGAGCTTTGCCTGTAGCTTCGCCTTTGCGGAACGTACGCTCATGGAAGGCAATGCGAAAATCATCAAGCTGATTGCCCGCGACGAAGCCCTACACTTAACCGGTACTCAACATATGTTGAACCTGATGGCTTCTGGCAAAGACGATCCAGAAATGGCTGAAATCGCGGCAGAATGCCAAAACGAAGTCCGTCAGATTTTTATTGAAGCCGCTGAGCAAGAGAAAGAATGGGCCACTTACCTATTCAAAGATGGTTCAATGATTGGTTTGAACGCACAAATATTGGGACAGTATGTTGAATACATTACCAACGTACGCATGCAAGCTGTGGGTCTAGAAACCTGCTTTGCGACCAAGCACAACCCTATTCCTTGGATCAATGCTTGGCTAGTCAGTGACAATGTGCAAGTTGCTCCACAAGAAGCAGAAATCAGTTCTTATCTGGTTGGTCAAACAGACAATAACTTAGACGATTCAGATTTCGATGACTTTGATCTCTAAATCAACAAATCCTACAAAAAACGATAAAGTTCATCGGGTCTTATTGGGAAAGAAGCAGATTCTGGTAACAGAAGATGAGCCTTTGCTGATACAGCTAGAACGTGCTGGTATTCATGTGGAATACCAGTGCCGTGAAGGCTATTGCTCTTCTTGCTCTATCAAACTCTTGTGGGGTCATGTTAGCTACCCTTTTGAACCTTTAGCTTGGGTACAAAGCGGCTATTTGTTGGCCTGCTGCGCGATAGTCAAAAGTGATATTGAAATCGCCTTTTTTGACTAACAAACTCCCCAAAGCCCATCACTAACGCAATGTTCGGTAACCTGCATAAATTCGGGTTGCCGTCGTTATCCAACATATCGCACCAAACCCATACGCCATGACGGCGAAATGACTAGGCAGCAAACAAATCAATACGAGAAACGCGATGGTTTCTGTGCCTTCCGCCAACCCACCCAAGAAATAAAGAGATTTACGTCCGTACTCTAAACGCTCTATTTTTCTCTTTTCCGCCATGATGGCAAATGCCAGAAAGCTGCTTCCTGTTCCCATAAACGAAAAAATCAAAAAGCTCGCTGCTAACGCATTGTCCACTGGATTCATCAAAGCAAAGCCAAAAATGACCGCCGAATAAAAAATAAAATCCAACGTGATGTCTAAGTAACCGCCCAAATCCGTTGGTCCCTGCACTCGAGCGACAGCACCATCCAACCCATCGAGTAACCGATTCACTACCACCAGCACCAAAGCTAAGGACGTATGGCCACAATATAAAGCGGGTAACGTCATCATACCGATGGCAAAGCCAAACACCGTGATCCAGTTGGCTTTTACCCCCAATTTATCAATCATTACAGCGGTTAAACGCAAAGGACGCTTCAAATTACGAATAAAAAATGTATCAAACATTTAAACAACTACCTTGATTCTTTAGGGACGAAACTTTCAAAGACTTGTTACAATACAAGCAAAGCGGCGTTTAGTCGCGCCTCTACTTTTTCACACTGCTGCATGATAAGGCTTCTATGATACACGCAAAACAATACGGCTCATCAGGCCCCAATCTTATTGTCATTCACGGCTTATTCGGCAACGCTGACAACTGGCACTCGATTGCACAAGCCTTAGCCGAGCAATTCACAGTGTACTGTATTGATCTGCCCAATCATGGCCAATCAGCCGCCATGACAAACGCCACTTACCCCAACATGGCCGAAGCTGTCCTGAACTGGGCATCACTTAATCACCTTGATACCTTTCATTTGCTTGGTCATTCAATGGGCGGAAAAGTCGCGATGCAAATGGCGTCCATGGCGCCCCCTGCTATGATCAGCAAACTGATTGTGGTGGACATTGCTCCGGTTGATTACCAACCAAGCCACACGCGTATTTTAGAAGGCTTAATGATGATTGATGCCACACAGCCCGCATCAAGAAAAGAAGCCGATACGATATTAAGTCAATATGAATCCAACTTAGCTGTCAGACAATTCTTATTAAAAAATCTGCAACGAAGTGAGCACGGCTTCAAACTCGCACTTTCGGTAAAAAACATAGCGGATAGCTATTCGACAATACTGCAAAAGCCAACCATTGAAAACGCAATAGACACGCCCACCTTGTTTATAAAAGGAGAGAACTCAGACTACATAATCGCAGACTATCAATCTGCTATTACGACCGTTTTTCCCCAGGCAAGTTTCAAAATACTCTCGGGCACTGGGCATTGGTTGCACGCTGAAAAACCGCTTCCGTTCACAGCGTTAGTAAAGCGTTTTTTAGCCTGATCAGTCGCATCTAGTCTCAGAGCAAAGACCATACCTATCGTGCAAAAATGAAGCGGATGGCGGCACCACGCCATGCGCTTTAATAAGATAAGGATTAAAACTCACTCTTAAAGTTTCGGGATATTGTGCTTCGAGCAGTACTCCTTTTGTCTGCCACATCACAATCCGCTCGGCTAACGCCTGCAACTTAGCCTCGGTGTTGGAATATATCGCAAATAAAGCCCCTGCACGAACAAAGGCAAAAGAAGGCCCTATCATGACTTGCTGCTTGTGAAAAAGTAATTTGAGAATATCTTGTGCGATACCATCTCGATACAGTTCTGTGTCCACTAATGAGAAGATCATCATTGATTCGTCCAGAACAAAATTCACCGACTTTAAAACAGAAAGACGATCTGTCTCTGTCTTTAAAAACTGAAACTCAAAACCATACTGCTCAGCCTGACGCGACATCGCCTGCTCATCGACTTGAAGATGTTGGCTGTATATCACTGCCAATGGCTTTTTATCAAACCAAATAGCCTCCAACAGCGCCAAGCGCTTTTCTATAGGCGCACCAGAAAATACGGCACTGCTGGGAATAGAACACTGTGGACGTATTTTTAAATACTCTTCCTTACCAATAAACACCGCCATTACCACGCCTTTTGAATCCGATTCACACACCTGACGAAAACTCTCCATTCCAACAGAAATCAAGATATCATCGTCTTTTATATAGGCGGCATTTTGTTCAAACAAAGAGCGGCGCACTGGCAGCAAAGTCATGTCAGGCGGCAAAAGTTTGCTTAATTGGAACGTCAAAGAACGTACCGAACTTTCTTCAATATCGTGTATTACATAAGCCGCTGCCCACCCATTAATGGAAGACAACAGCAAAAACACAATAAACAAAATCCTTTTCACGTTTTCACTAATCCAGCTCAAAAAGTAACATTGGTAAAGACATAAGCAAAAGCGTCTTCGGCCAAATTATTATGTCTTGAAACAAGCGCGTTATCATCAAGACGTGCTTCCATCCCAACGCCCATGGTGGCTTTAGAGTATCCACCCAAAGCAAACTTATACGATAACCATGAGTTTATAAATTCATAGTCTCTTCCCGCCAGCTCTTTGCCATACCAATAATAGCCGTTAATCGCCAGTCTATCCGTCAATGGCATACTGCCAAAAAAGGACATCATTACTGGCGTTGTAGACTCTTTAAGTTTTACATTATCCGTTTTAGTGTCTTGATAAGCGTAAGTGAAACGAGTGATGGCACCAGACTGAAAACGCCAATCCAATTCAAGTTCAGCACCATTAATAATCACATCTTCAACGACCCCCTCTTCAACTGGCTTATCGGCAGTGTAGGCCGTAAATCGTTTTTGACTTAACACCATATCGCGCACTTTATCGTGATATAACCTGATGTCCGTAGATACGCCTTGATTTGGCCAATAATGATAATAGCCTATTTCATAGGAAGTGATTTTCTCTTCTTTTTCCCCCTTCACGGCATAAGTTGTGGGCGATACTTCGCCACTGGATAAAACATAGTGCCATTTGAAATATTGGTCTGCTAAATCAGGGGTACGAACGGCCTTAGAAACATTAAAGCGCAGAGACTCTTGTTCCGATAGTTTATAGGTCGCACCGAATGTGGGAGATAAAAAACTCCCTCCCATTTGACTGCGTTCAAACATGGCACCTGTATTCACTATCCAGTGGTCACTGGCTCGATATTCCATATTACTGGAAAGCCGAAACACCTCGTCACTTGCTTCACCGGATAAATAATGCTCTGAATCGGCTTTGTCCCAGCGGTAACCAACGACCGAAATCAAGCGGAGACTTTGTGAGGCTTCCCACGTGCTTTGTAGTTCGAGATCGTGGCGAGTCTCCAATAAATCGATCTCAGAAGAAGCGTATACAGGTACGGTACTCGAACCGCCAAAGAGTAGGTTATAAAATGACGGGCTTAATAGCGCTTGATGGTCTTCCACCATGTCAGATTGATCATAATAATACTGTACCTTTATTTCATGATCAGCTGAGACTTGCTGGCGATAGCTGACTTTAATATGTTCACGATCCACCAAACGGGTTGGCTTATTAATATCATAAGAGCCTGTGGCGGAATCCGATTCGTACTCTGCTGGCTCCACCTTATCGTTTAAATGACTCGCCCCTATGTCTAAATCAAAAGAACGATTCGACATTTCTTTTTGTATGACCAGATTTCCCATGGAAGCATGATGACCATCGTGCCTATCATTACCCTCAAAATCTGTATCAAAACCATGAACCGCGTTGGTCGAAGCGGAAGCGCGATAACTCCAATCCCTATTTAAACCACTGTGTTGACCGTAGAGCCGATAATCCCCACGAGAACCAGAATACGCGGTAATACTGTTTCCTAAGGTCTCTAAAGGGGAGCGAGTGATGATGTTAACAACAGCAAAAAAGGAGTTAATGCCATAACTGGCCGCATTGGGGCCACGATTGATTTCTACCCGAGCCACATCTTCTATATTCAATGGCAAGGTCGCCCACTCCACACGGGCCAATCCAGTGCTGTAAACAGAACGACCATTGACTAACACCTGTATACGACGATATTGATCAAGTTGCGTGCCGTGATAAGACGCAATTTTTTGACTAGAACTTTTATAAGGCACCACAGAAAAACCAGGCACGAATTGCAGCAAATCTTCCACATATTGCATGTTTGTACGACGAATAAACTCGCCATCCAATACCGACAAAGAGGAAGAAACATCGACTCTAGGTTGAGGTATTTTCGATGGCGTTACCACCACAGGAATGGTGTTTAAAAAAGTATCGTATGTTGTAACATCAGCCAGTTCGGCCACCAAAAGAGAATCTTTCGCTTCGGCACTCACTGTCATATTGATACACAAAAAGAAAAAACCGCCGATCCATCGCTTCATAACGTCTATTTCAGCCTATAATCATCAGCAAGATAGGTTCCTAATACCCGTACCTCCTCAGAGAAGAAGCGTAATTCTTCAATGGCCGCCTGCATCGAGGAAGATTGAAAATGGGCTTCAACATCGACATAAAATTGGGTCGCAGTAAAATGTCCATTTACCATGTAACTTTCAAGTTTCAGCATATTAATCCCTTGCGTCGCAAAGCCGCCCATGGCCTTGTAAAGTGCGGCGGGAATATTACGAACACGAAACATAAAAGAGGTGATATAAGTCTGCCCTTCTTCGTAAACGGGCATTTTTTGCTGGCGTGAAAAGACTAAAAAACGCGTTGTATTACCAACTGAATCATTAAAATAGGTTTTCAGTACTTTCAAACCATATAGCTCAGCCGCCAACTCCGATGAAATCACCGCTAAACCAGGTTCTTCAAATTCTGCAATGTGCTTAGCCGCCCCCGCCGTATCGTACATAGCTTGGCTTTTTACCCCTAACGCCTTAATGTTACCGTCACATTGAGCCAAGGCTTGTGGGTGACTACCGATCCGCGTAATTTGCTCTATGGTCATCGAGTGTCGTGCTATTAGACAATGGTTTACGGGTTCAAAATGCTCTTTTACAACATAAAGCTGAGTCCGTTTTAGTTCTCGATATATTTCCTCAACCCGCCCTGCAGTAGAATTTTCCACTGGAATCATGGCGTAATACGCATCGCCTCGTTCGACCATTTGTAACGCGTCTACAAAGGTCGCGCAATTAACGCTGGTCCAATCGGGAAAGGTATGTTTGCACGCTAAATGGGAGTAGGCACCAGGCTCACCCTGATAAGCAACAATCTGTGTCGCATCCAGTGTTAAATGTTGGTCAGGCATAATAAAACAAGCTCTATCGTATATTTCTTTTAGATTAACAAATAGGCGCTACTATATACACAAAAATGACGCTAACCTATTCCTCTCTAACCCACTGAAAAATTATCTGATTAACCATGATGAGAAAAGCATTCGTTCTACTGGTAAAAGGCTATCAGTTTTTTATTAGTCCATTACTGGGAAATAACTGTCGTTTTTATCCGAGTTGCTCTCAATACATGATTCAAGCAATTGAAAAATTTGGCGTGATAAAAGGCGTGTATCTTGGTTTAAAAAGATTATCTAAATGTCATCCATGGCACGAAGGTGGTATTGATCCTGTTCCCTCATGCCAGTGCGATAAAGAAAAAACCAACAAAAAAGAAGAAAGAAATTAACTCTGTATCGACGTCATTTGCAATTTCAAGTCACTGGCAACCAGCACGGCTTGCGTTCTATTATTGATTTCCAGTTTACGAAAAATCGCCGTGATGTGGGCTTTGACGGTCGCTTCTGAAATCGATAACTCATAGGCTATTTGTTTGTTTAACAAGCCTTCATGTAAATAGCAAAGCACTTTATATTGCTGAGGCGTCAGTTCGGCGACTTTATTTTGCATCGACAAATCGGGCTTTGGTTGATCCAAAACCGCTTGCCTAAGATCGTCTGGTAACCAGATATCTCCCGCTAAAATAGCATGAATGGCACGCACATAGGTCGCCGGCTCACTGGTCTTGGGGATAAACCCAAGTGCGCCAGCATCAATGACTTTTGCCACCATGATACTGTCTTCGCTGCCGGAAATAACCGCCACAGGAACATCCGGAAAGTCTTTGCGGATACGAACCAAACCATATAAATCACCGCTACCGGGCATATTCAAATCCAGCAGCAACAAGTCAAGATCGTTTACATTCTGTAGACAGTGCAAAGTGGAATCCAAATCATGGGATTCCACGATAACAATTCCCTCCATTTCTGCCCGTAGCGCACCCGATAGCGCACTACGGAACAGAGGATGATCATCCGCGATAACAAGTGAAATCACTGTGTGTCCTTTTTAAATATGTAGACTGTCACACATTTAAACGGTTTTCGATTAAATCATCAACCACACTTGGATCAGCGAGTGTACTGGTATCGCCAAGTTGATCATGTTCATTGGCCGCAATTTTTCTTAAAATGCGTCGCATAATCTTACCAGAGCGCGTTTTTGGTAGTCCCTTGCTTGCCCATTGGATCAAATCTGGTGTTGCAATAGGACCAATCTCTTGACGCACAAACTGCTTCAAAGACTTCGTTAGTTCTTCGTCTGGTACGACCCCCGCAACGGCACTTACATACACATAAATACCCTGACCTTTAATGTCGTGAGGGTAGCCAACAATAGCCGCTTCAGCCACAGCAGGATGCGCCACCAAAGCACTTTCTATCTCAGCGGTTCCCAAGCGGTGGCCTGACACATTCAGCACGTCGTCCATACGTCCTGTGATCCAATAATGCCCATCCGCGTCCCTTGAGGCGCCGTCACCAGTAAAGTACATGCCTTCGAACGTACTAAAATATGTCTGCTCAAAACGATCATGGTCACCGTATACCGTCCGCGCTTGCCCCGGCCAAGAGTCCGTGATCACCAAGCCACCATCGACTTGAACGCCTTGTTCATTAAGCAAAACCCCTTGCGCATCGACCAAAGCGGGCAACACACCGTATAAAGGACCCGTACAAGATCCTGGCTTTATATCAGCCTGCACGATGCGAGGCGACATCATCATGCCACCTGTTTCGGTTTGCCACCAAGTATCGACTATTGGACAAGAGGATTTGCCAATTTCACTGTAGTACCAAGACCACGCTTCTGGGTTAATAGGCTCACCCACACTGCCCAGTACGCGCAATGAGTCACGATGACTTGAACGAGTCGCTTCATCCCCTTTTGCCATCAAAGCACGGATCGCCGTTGGAGCCGTATATAAAATGGTCACACCAAATTTGTCTACAACACGACCAATTCGTCCAGAGTCCGGATACGTTGGCACCCCTTCAAACAAAATACTGGTTGCGCCATTCGCCAATGGCCCGTAAACCATGTAGCTGTGTCCCGTAATCCAACCAACATCCGCCGCACACCAATAAATGTCATCCGGTTTGAGGTCAAATACCAACTCGTGAGTTAAAGACGCATAAACCAAGTAACCGCCCGTTGTGTGTACCACGCCTTTTGGCTTACCAGTTGAACCCGATGTGTAAAGGATAAAAAGCGGATCTTCCGCATTCATGGGTTCGGCTGGGCACTGAGTACTTTCATTTTCAACTTCTGCGGCCCAATCCAAATCTCTTCCTTCAAACCAAGGCACGTCTTTTTGGGTATAGCGATACACTACAACGGCTTCAACCGATGGACAGGCGTTATTACTCAGAGCCATATCAACATTGTGTTTAAGAGGAATCGTATTGCCGGCTCGTCGTCCTTCATCGGCGGTAATCACCAACTTCACTTCGCAATCGTTGAGCCGATCAGCAATAGCATGTGCTGAAAAACCACCAAAAATAACCGAATGGATTGCACCAATCCTAGCGCACGCTAACATAGCGTATACCGCCTGAGGAATCATCGGCATATAAATAGCCACGCGGTCGCCTTTATTGACGCCTTGACGCTTTAGAAGATTGGCTAAACGGCCGACTTCATCGTGCAATGTTTGATAAGTAATCGCTGTTTTAGCATCACTTTCTTTATCGCCTTCACAGTAATACGCGACTTTATCCGCTGAACTGGCTAAATGACGATCAATGCAATTGTAAGCCACATTGAGTTCACCACCCTCAAACCATTTAATGCTTACTTGGCCGCGTTTAAAGGAGGTATTTTTGACTTTAGTATAAGGTGAGAACCAATCCAAACGCTTGCCTTCTCGACCCCAAAACTGATCTGGGTTTTCAATCGACTCCTGATAGCGTTTTTCAAATTCTGCTTGACTCACATTGGCATTTTTTGCCGCCTCATTTGAGGTTGCGCTATATGATGACTTCATAACCCGCTCCATTGTTAAATTTGTTATTCGGATGCTGAACTACTATAACCTGCCAAGCATGGCAATCTATTCCACTTTAGTCTTATGGCAAAAAGAGCGTCAAGTGAACCGCCCAGCCTTCACAAAAAATGGCAAACGCACTTCTTGTTTTTTACTCGGCTCTGACCAGGCATCACGAATGATAGGCGATGCATTGACTAAAAATTCTTCACCTTGCTCTTGGATGCGCAATTGAGAAGCAGACCAAGTGCGAATAAAATCCAAGGTCTGAGTGACGGTCCAGTGACAACTTAACTCAAACTCAGGCACCTCTATCAGTGCAAAAGGAAATTGAATGTCCCGATACTGATTCCATAACAAACGGCTTTGAGGTGGCCAGTAAGCCGCCAAATGCGGCAACACAGACTCCGCAATGGCTTTGTCCTCGGCTTCCCCGACTTGTAACCAGTTATATCCCCAGCAAACGAACATGCCGCCAGGTTTTAAGACTCGTTTAAGCTCTGCCCAAAAAGCCTCTAGATTAAACCAATGCAGCGCATGAGCCACACACACCACATCAAAATAATGGTCTGGATAAGGGGTCTTTTCAGCCGGACAGACTTGATAATTCACTTTACGATGTGGGGTCGCTGCCGTGATTTGCGATTCGCTTATATCAGATGCTTCTACACGATCAAAGTACGCCGCCAGATCCACCGAGGCCTGTCCCGTACCACAAGCACAATCCCACACCACACTTGGCGCTGCCACTTGCTGAGATAACCAATAATACAACTCAGCCGGATACAAAGGCCGAGTTCGTGAATAATACGAAGAAGATTGCCCATCAAAAGTACGCATAGAAACCCCAGGACTAAATAGCATTCACACCCCAACAGCTTAATGAAGGTTCAAAGCAAGATGACTTTTGCTATTTAACTCTCACTAGATAACTCCATGTCGATGAAGCACATCACGCGCCGCATCAACCCCCTTAACTCGATAAGCCAGCATCCCCAACCTATTTGCAGTATCAATGTTCACTTGATTATCATCAATAAACAAAATGTGCTCAGGCAAAACCTGTAAATGCTCAATGACATGTAAATAAATCGCGTCATCTGGTTTTACAAAGCCCACTAAATGAGAAGCATAATAACTGTGAAACTTACCCGCGAGTGCCATTTCATCCATTAGCCTAGGCCAATGCGCTGCATTGGTGTTCGATAAAATCGCTCGATGGTATTCAGGCTTTACAGATTCAACCAGTTCAAGCGCCCCCGCAAACAAGCCTCTGGGCCATGCTCTAAAAGATGCCTTAAACGCTTCCCTGTCTATATTACTGTTGACTTCTTTCAATAGTCTATCGGCGAATTGATCAAAAGTAATTTTACCAGAGTCAAAAGCCGCCACGGTTGGCGAACGTAACCACTTCAGCCACACGTCGGACTCTTCTCCTTGAGTATTCAACATAGCATGCATTTCGGAAATGTCGCCTAAATCAACCAAAACATTGCCTAAATCAAACAACACAACACGAATATCATGATTTTGTTTCATCGCTCTCTCACCTTGATCCATCGGCAATATATTGCTCATCTAAAAAAGAATAAAGGATTCAATACCCTGCTATGGGTTGTCTTTACTCGCTTTCATCATAAGCAATATATTGCCGATATGGAAACCTCATCGATCAGCAATAAATAGCGCATATGTGCACAAAAAAAGAAAGAAAACTGACAGAATATAAATAAACCTATGAATATCAATAAGATATATATCTGGCATGGAAATCGCTATAGATTAGGTAACTAACCCCACTAACTAGGAGAAAAATAATATGAAATTGGGATTTGTTACAAAAACGCTTCTTTCTACGGCGACTGCAGCAGCGATTACCCTATCAGCAGGCAATGCATCTGCTGCAGATAACCGCAACTACATTTTAGCAACCGCCTCGACAGGGGGAACTTACTACCCTGTTGGTGTTGCTATTGCCACTCTAAGCAAGGTAAAACTCGAACCTAAATTTGGCCTTTCCGTATCAGCAATCAGCTCTGCCGGATCGGGAGAGAACATCAAATTATTGCGTGAAAATCAAGCCCAACTCGCCATATTACAAGGCCTATACGGCGCATGGGCATGGGACGGTGAAGGTCCGTTCGAAAGCTCAGGAAAACAAAGTGAATTACGCTCCATTTCTATGTTATGGCAAAACGTCGAACATTTTGTGCTCAGATCCGATCTCGCCAAAACAGGGACGGTAGCCGACTTAAAAGACCTTGAAGGGACAAATCATAAGTTCTCCATCGGGACCAAAAACTCGGGGACAGAAGGCTCTGGTCGCCAACAGCTCAACGGCTTAGGCATTGATCCAGACAAATTTGCCCTTGCTTATATGGGCTATGGCGCCAGCGCAGACGCAATGCAAAACGGCAACATAGATGGCATGAATACCCCTGCAGGTGTCCCCGTCAGCGCAGTGACACGTCTTTATGCGTCTATGGGTGACAAAGTTAAAGTACTGGACTTCACCGATGAGCAAATCAAACAAGCAAACGGCAATTATGAATTATGGACTCGCTACGTGATTCCTGCCAATACCTACCCAGGCCAAACCAAAGACATTAATACCGTTGCACAACCTAACTTCTTGGCAACGCGTGCGGATCTATCAGAAGAAGACGTTTATGAATTGACCAAGTCGCTTTATGAGAACCTTTCGTACTTAAGTGCCATTCATAAAGCCACCTCTGTGATGTCCTTGGAAAAAGCCATCGCCGGCCTTCCTGTGCCCTTGCACCCAGGCGCCGCGCGTTATTATCGTGAGCGCGGCATCAATATCCCAGCTCGCCTAATCGCAAAATAACAAGACACCTATGGTTATCGCGTCGCACTCCTGTGCGGCGCGACACTTTTCATCTTGCACAACCCGTTCTTTTGCTTATACAAAGGTAGCCTGTCTATGACTGCTTCATCGCAACCCAGCGCATCTAAAGACATCAATCTAGACGATTTCGAAACAAGATATCGCTCCGGACCTTGGTTAAACCGTTTTGTGTTTACCTTATCCGTTTTATTAGCCCTTGCTCATATCTACATTAATACCATTGCCACTTTACCCGAGCTTTGGGTTTCCGCTTTTCATTTTGCAGGGTTTGGGATGCTGTGTGCGCTGCTCATACCAGCGTCACCGCAATGGCGCGAGAGTAAAATCGCCCTATTTTGTGACGGCATCCTCGTCTTTGCCCTAATTGGCATGGTGTTATATATCGTCTTTTTTGAGGATGCACTTTATGCCAGAGGCGTTACGTTCAATAACGCTGACTGGATTGTTTCCAGTGTCGCTGTATTAATGTCTCTCGAACTGATTCGTCGTACCAGCGGATGGTTTATTCCCTTCCTTATTATTGTGGCACTGACTTATGTTGTGCTGTGGGGAAGCTGGTTGGGGGGCATGTTTAATTTCCCTGGATTGAGTCTTGAAACTCTGTTGTATCGAAGCTTTTTCAGTACCGACGGTATGTTTGGTTCCATCTCTAGGATTTCATGGAGCTTTGTCTTCATGTTTATTTTGTTCGGCGCTTTTTTGGTCAAATCTGGGGCGGGTGACTTTATCATTGATTTGTCTCGCTCACTGGCGAGCAAAATGATTGGCGGACCAGGTTTTGTTGCCGTACTTGGCTCTGGCTTGATGGGGTCTGTCTCTGGCTCATCGGTTGCCAATACCGTTTCTACTGGTGTTATCACGATTCCTTTAATGCGCAAAGCGGGGTTTCCGGCTCGTTTTGCAGCGGGGGTTGAAGCAGCCGCTTCCACAGGTGGACAGCTCATGCCTCCGGTCATGGGTGCAGGTGCTTTTATCATGGCGTCATACACACAAGTGTCCTATGTCACTATTATCAGTGTGGCAGCCATTCCTGCATTACTGTATTTTCTTTCCGTTGGTTTTTTTGTGCGCGTTGAGGCGAAACGCAGTAGGGTCATCGCGACAGAAAGTGACGATGCAGTCAATATGTCACAAGTGCTCAAAGAAGGCTGGCACCATATTGTGCCGCTTGGTGTGCTAGTCGCCCTATTGGTGCAAGGCTTTACTCCAACGTACGCAGCAGGAATCAGTATTCTTGCGGTCGTCGCGGCTTCTTTTTTATCTCCCAAGCATAGAATGGGGCCGATCGCGATATTGGATGCCATGGCTCAAGGGGCGAAAAATATGTCGACCACCGCGGTATTATTGGTGGGCATTGGTCTCGTCGTTAATGTCATTAGCACCACCGGGGTGGGCAATACCTTTTCTTTGCTGATTACCAACTGGGCCAGTGGCAGCTTACTTTTAACCATTATATTAGTGGCCATTGCATCGCTGATTTTAGGAATGGGCTTGCCAGTCACGGCGGCGTACATTGTATTAGGCACACTCTCCGCGCCTGCGCTCTTTAACTTAATCGCCGAAAGCCAACTTTTGGATATGATGTCGTCTGGTCATTTGCCAGAGGCTGCGAGCGCTGTTTTTATGCTGGTAGACCCCTCTGCCATGGCCGCGTTGGCCCAAGGTATGCCTATGGAACAAGCCCAAGCGTTACTGGCGCAAGTACCAAATGATTTCAAAAGTATGCTCATGGATCAAGCGTTAGGCGCTCAAAGTATCGCCATGATATTGGTAACAGCCCATATGATCATCTTTTGGCTATCACAAGACAGTAACGTCACCCCACCAGTTTGCTTAACCGCTTTTGCTGCTGCCGCTATTGCCAAAACCCCACCAATGTTAACTGGGATGACAGCGTGGAAACTGGCCAAAGGCTTATACATTGTGCCTCTTTTAATGGCGTATACACCACTGATTGGCGGCGATACAGAAACCTTACTACGCCTGTCATTCTTCGCTATTTTTGGCATGTACGCTTTAGTCGGTGCAATGGAGGGCTATTTAGAAGATAAATTAACCCTTTTACCTAGACTGGTAGCGCTGGTCGCTTCCGTTATGATGCTATGGCCAAACTTGGCCCTTTGGATTCAATTGATTGGCCTTGGGTTATTCTTGGCGATCTTTGTAATGGGCAATAAATCTTATAAAAAAACCGCATAAACGTTTTTTTGAAGTCAATAAAAAAGGCACCTCGATAAAGAGTGTGCCTTTTTTATTTTATTGAGAGCACCTATGTGACGACCTCAATACTATTTTAGGGTCTTACTTTCGCCTTGATCACCAGACATCAAGGCTAACCAACGTTTAACGTTCGCGTTGTATTCAACCCGCTCCTCTTTAGAGATAGATTGAGTGGTTGGTATTTCGGCGGTCATTGGATTAACAGGACGCCCTCTAATATGCAGTTCATAATGCAAATGGGCGCCGGTTGTACGTCCCGTATTGCCAGACAAAGCAATGACCTGACCGCGCTTCACCTTCTGACCTTGCTTCACTAGAATTTTACTTAGATGTAAAAAGCGCGAACTGTAGGGGCCTGCGTAATCCACCACAACGTATTTTCCTGCGTATTTATGAGTGGCAATACGTGTCACAATACCATCGCCGGTTGCTAACACTTCAGTGCCTGACGGCGTTCCAAGATCCACACCGTTATGGGGCGCTGGATGACCTGTGATAGGGTGTAAACGGTTAGCATTAAAGGGAGAAGTCACTCGATATTGCTTACGTGTAGGCCAACGTAACAAGGCGGGTGTTAAACTGTTACCATCTTGATCATAAAAACGACCATCTGAATGTAAAAAGGCGCGATAAGTTTGCCCTTTTACGGTAATTTCTAATGCCTCCAATTGGCTTTCACCAACTTTTACATTATTGATACTGCCGTTTTTAACCACGAAGTTAAACGCATCATTGGCTCGAACGTCTTTTCGAAAATCAACGCGACCTTTTAATACGTCATTAATAATAAGAATGTTTGCATCAGACAAACCGGCTTTTTTCGCCGAAAGATAGAAGTTACCAACGATTTTACTGTGAACCACTTTGTCTCTATAAGTGATGGGCTTAATATGTTCTTCGTAAACAAACCCACCGTTTTCATGCTGAACATAAGAGACACTTTTACTAATATCAATGCGTCGCGTAAGGGAGAGTAGCTCGCCGTTTTCATCCAGTTTAAAGGTAAATTTATCATTCGGCAGGAGAGGCTCTAGAACTAAATACTCTTGATCCGCCTCAAGCACTGCGTACATAGATTCTCTAGACAATCCAAGGCGCGCAAAAATACGCTCTAACGTATCGCCAGACTTAATAACATAGTCTATCGAAGGAAGCGGCGCAGTGACTTTTTCTACGTTTTTCAATGGGTCTGTTGTCACCAAAGAATCGTAGTCGTTGTCTTCGTCCGTATTGGCATTTTCCTTAATCGCTGGCTTTCTCGTCGTTGCTTCTTTTCTTGTTGTTAATTCTTTTTTACTGTTGGGCAACGTAAAATCTTGTGCATCGTCGGTTGGAGAGACAAGCGACTCATACACAAATAACAAAATAACAAAGACAACGAATATAATAGATAACCAAACTTTGGGACCAGACAAGGCCCAACGTGAAAGGCGTGTTATAAATTGCATAAATAAAAACTCATTAAACGAAGATGCGGTTCATTAAGAACCCAACTATGCACTAACCCATAGTTCGGACATACTCTCAAATATAGGACAAAAACAAAGCCATGCTTTGTAGCATATGCTTATTTTCTTGCCACTGGTGGAATGAAAATAATCACAATCCATGCCCTTTTAACGTATGGTTTTACACATCCCATACGGATAGAACATTTAGTGTGCAATTTTTCGGCGTAGGATACGGCATTTCCCTAGCTAAAGAAATACTTCGTCCGCTGAAAGCACCTTAGTGCTATTTTTCCGAGGCGATTTTTAGATAAGCCATTTTATTGACTAAATTTATGTCGTTTTCTTGCATATAACACACGCAAAACCATTGGACGCTTGTGATGACACTCCGTAGTATTAAACCATCCTTTTTGAGCTTTAAACCGATTCGATTATGCGTTACTCGTCTTTTTCTTTCACCAGTTCGCAACAATGTTCATTTAGACGTTGCGAAACATCACACCCATTAGAGTCAACTGAACTGGTAGAAGAAGTGCCACTGGCCATCAGCATTCATGATATTTCTTATGCTGTCATGATGGTCACACCCATAAACTTGGACGCTTTTGTCGTTGGTTTTGCCCGCAGCGAAGGCCTGATCAAACACATTAGCGATATCCGAGATTTGGATATTCAGCGCACGCAAACGCCACCTGGCATCGACAGCATTGCCATCAATTTAACGCTGAGTCCACGCCAGTTTGCTCAATTTAAGCAAAAACGACACACTCACCTCGGCGCCACAGGCTGCGGGTTATGCGGCATAGAATCATTAACTCAAGCCATCCCGACGCTAGCAACGCTTCCACCATGCCACGCCATAGAAGCAACAGCGCTCATAACATTAAGAACACGTTTGTCTGAGTTTCAAATATTAGGCAACAAAACCGGTGCGGTTCACGGCGCTTTGCTGCTATCACCGAATGGCGATCCTTTGGTTTGTATGGAAGACATAGGGCGACATAATGCCCTTGATAAGGTGATTGGCTATGCACAGCAACAGAATATAAACTTACAAGATCACAGTGTTTTAATGTCAAGTCGATGCAGCACAGAACTGGTACAAAAAGCCGTACGAGTGGGGCTATCAAGATTGATTCACCTAGCATCACCAAGCACATTGGCCGTCAAGCTTGCCCAGCATTACGGGCTAACACTGATTCATTTACCCAAGCAAGATGCGCCTCGAATATACGCGTCTTCAATCCCGTTAAAGGACTCAAACGATGAGTAAAAAAACCGATTTTTACACGCCATACAAAGGACCGGCTGGGGGCTGGGGCGCATTACAAAGCACCACAAAACACTGGCTAAAAAGTGAGAATGCGGTTCGCAACATTCACACTTTACTAAAAACCAACCAACCCCATGGCTTTGATTGCCCAGGCTGCGCTTGGGGCGAAAAACACGACCCAGCGAAAATCCGTTTTTGTGAAAATGGTGCCAAAGCGGTTAACTGGGAAGCCACCTCTCGCAAAGTCGATGCCGCCTTCATGGCTGAACACAGCGTTAGCTGGTTAAATACTCAAAGTGACTACTTTCTTGAGTATCAAGGTCGCCTAACGGAGCCAATGCGCTATAACCGAGAAACGGACCACTATGAAGCCATCTCTTGGGAAGACGCTTATCAGCAAATCGGCAACACGCTAAAAAGCCAATCGAATCCGAACAATGTGGCGTTTTATACTTCTGGCCGAGCCAGTAATGAAGCCGCTTTTTTGTATCAGTTGTTTGCTCGCGCCTATGGCACCAATAACTTTCCTGACTGTTCTAACATGTGCCACGAGGCCAGTGGTTATGCCCTCACCAGCAGCATTGGAATAGGCAAAGGCACAGTAGAAATTGACGACTTCGAACACGCAGATGCCGTATTCGTCTTTGGTCAAAATCCGGGCACGAATCATCCTCGTATGCTGGAAACCCTCAAAGAAGTGGTGCAACGCGGTGCTCAGCTTTTAAGCTTCAATACACTGCACGAGCGTGGTTTAGAACGTTTTCAAAACCCGCAAAACCCAATAGAAATGCTCACCAATGGTTCAAAACCAACGAATACGGGCTACTTCTGTCCTAAAATCGGCGGTGATATGGCCGTGGTTCGTGGCATGGTCAAAGTGCTTATTGACCTAGAAGCAGACGCTCAACAACAAGGCAAAGCCGTTTTTGATCATGACTTCATCCAAGAACACACTCAGGGTTTAGACGCCTACCTTGAGCAAGTCAAACAAACCAGTTGGCAAGACATCCTCAATCAATCCGGCCTAAGCAAAGAAGACATTACCCATGCGGCGAACGTCTATGCCAAAGCAGAAAGCGTTATTTTAACCTGGGCAATGGGCATTACTCAGCATCACCATTCGGTAGCGACCATTCATGAAATGGTCAACTTAATGGCATTACGTGGTAATTTAGGTCGACCTGGCGCAGGTGTTTGCCCAGTTCGCGGTCACAGCAATGTTCAAGGTGACAGAACCATGGGGATTAACGAACGCCCTTCTCAAGCGTTTCTTAATGCCCTGGAAAAACGCTTTGATTTTACACCACCGCAAGAACACGGTTTGGCCGTCGTAGACACCATTCGCGCCATGCGTGATGGTAAAGTCGGCGTTTTTATCGCTCTTGGCGGTAACTTCGCTGCAGCCACACCCGATACCCAAGCCACTGAACATGCCTTAAAGCAATGTCAGCTCACCGTACAAATCAGTACCAAACTCAACCGCTCTCACCTAATTACGGGCACTGAAGCCATTATACTGCCTTGTTTGGGACGAACAGACATAGACTATCAAGCGAAAGGCCAGCAAAAAGTCACCGTGGAAGACTCTTTCAGTATGATTCATGCTTCTGGCGGCGTATTAGAGCCATTGAGCAAAGAACAAAAATCTGAGCCCGCCATTGTCGCAGGCATCGCGGCCGCCACGCTGGGCAATTTCCCGATTGATTGGCATGAAGTGGTCAGTGACTATGATCTTATTCGTGAACACATTGCCGCTGTTGTGCCTGGATTCCATGACTTTAACCAACGCATTTTACAAGATGGTGGATTTTATCTAGGTAACAGCGCACGGGAAAGAAACTGGAAAACACCAGCAGGGAAAGCCATTTGTCATACTCATGTATTGCCTGAATCGATTCTACCCAAACGCGCGCAAGATTTGTTGTCAGACAAAACACTCATCATGCAAACGCTTCGCTCTCATGACCAATATAACACCACCATCTATGGCATGAACGATCGATACCGTGGCATAAAAGGCGAGCGTAAAGTGGTGTTTATTAACCCAGCAGACATACAGCGCCTAGGTTTTGAAGAAGGCCAAAGCGTAACGCTTCGTTCATTATGGGACGACGGTGTGGTCCGTAAAGTAAGTGGATTCAAACTGGTTCCTTACAGTATTCCGGCGGGTAATATTGCCGCTTACTACCCAGAAACCAACCCATTAGTACCGCTAGACAGTCATGGCGAGTTCAGTAATACCCCAACCTCAAAAAGCATTGCGATAGAACTAGAAGCCTATCAAGAGGAAAACAACGGTATTGCGGTGGCTGCACTTTAAGTAAGACTAACCTGTTTATACGTCACTTCCTCGGAAGAGGGAGTGTCGTTAAAGGTAATCACCTGTACCTGATAACACCAAACCAAAAACCTTGACGGCCTGAAGGTCGGGCCGACCGACAAGATCGACGGCATTCGTTTGGCAACAGCCTCCTTTGAGGGGAATAACAAGTCATTTACACGGTAAGCGGCAGAGAATTTACCCTAAAAGATGCAAATAAAACTCGGGTCAATGACGCCACAACACCGGAAAGAAAAGCACCAGTACCGTAAAGTATTCTAAACGTCCTAAAATCATCGCAAAACTCATTAACCAGGTTCCTGTGTCACTAAGTGGAGCAAAGTTGCTGCCAAGCTCAGCAAAACCTGGACCTAATACATTTAAACAAGCCGCGGTTGCACTCAACGATGCCATAAAACTCATCCCAGTAGCCATCAATAAAAGCGTAAACACGACCGTTACTATGGCTGCCAAACACATAAAACCCATTACGGAATGGCGGACATCAGTACTGATCGTTCGTCCCTGAAACTTCATGGCAAACACCCCATTCGGATGCACTAAGCGCTTTAATTCCAACGAAATAGATTTCAAAGAAATAATATTACGAATAACCTTGTTGCCACCCGCCGTTGACCCAGCACACCCGCCGATGTAACCGACAAAAATCAATACGATTGATGTGACAGCAGGCCAAGCACCGAAGTCCGTTGCGGCGTACCCTGTGCTCGTGATGAAAGAGATCACATGAAAAAAGGCTTGTGTGACAGACACCCAGAAACCGTCTTCCGAACCCGTCTGAAAAAGAAACAAAGCCAACAGCAAGGCCACCACCCCGATAATCCATAAAAAGCCATGGGTTTCTTCGTCCTGCCAATAAAGCTTAATACTGCGTGCAATATACACCCGATAATGCAACGCAAAGTTAACGGCTCCGAGCACCATAAAGAGGTTACAGATCCACAAAATAAGCGAGCTGTTAAAATATCCCATACTCGCATCATGAGTCGAAAAACCACCAGTGGACACCGTGGTAAAACTGTGGCCGATCGCGTCAAACGCGGACATGCCAGCAACGTAATAACTTAAAGCGCACAAAACCGTAATGGCCAAATACACCATCCATAGGTAGTGCGTTGTACTCGATACTCGTGGGGAAAGTTTGTCGTCTTTGATCGGCCCAGGGGTTTCGGCTTTTAATAAGCGCATACCGCCTATGTTCAACATAGGCAATATCGCCACCACAAAGATCACCACACCAAGCCCACCCATCCATTGTAGAAACTGGCGATACATTAAAAAAGTGGGCGGCATATTATCTAATCCAGACAACACAGTGGCCCCCGTGGTCGTCAGTGCACTGATGGATTCGAATACCCCATCGGTAAAAGAAATATGCGTTATGGCAATAATAGGAATGGCGCCGAGGACACCGACCGCAAGCCAAGTCAAACTCGCGAATAGCATGGCTTCACGAATATTTACCGAAGGCAGAGGGATATTTTTAAATCCAACCAGCAACACTAAAGAGATCACAAAAGTAATTAATGCAGGCTCTACAAAGGCACGCCCAACGTTATCTTTAAAAAACATAAAGGACAACTCGCCAAAAACAAATTGCACCACACTCATCCAGATACAAGGCATGGTTAGCAAACGCATAATCAACAATGGACGAATCATGAGTCGCAACGACTCCTATAAACAATCTGCACGGTATAAAAATATCTTTGATGGAAGAATGATTTCAACAAAACAATAGGGTCAAACCATAGGATGAATCCC
The DNA here is from genome assembly GCF_003259175.1 of Marinomonas shanghaiensis. Classification (GTDB taxonomy): domain Bacteria; phylum Pseudomonadota; class Gammaproteobacteria; order Pseudomonadales; family Marinomonadaceae; genus Marinomonas; species Marinomonas shanghaiensis. Next base: position 67,608 of record NZ_QGOK01000018.1, read on the forward strand.
GATGCACACTATAAGTCAACAACGCCCAATTCAAAAACGTTTCGTCGCATAAATAAACTTTTAAAACTAACTGAGTAAATAGTGTGGACGAATTATGAAAGCTGTGCTTTTATTAAACAAAATAACAAGATTCAGAAAAGGAACACACAATGGAAAACATACTACTCGTTGACTTTTTTCACCTTACTGCCCTCGCCATTACTGTATGCTGTTTCTTGGTGATTAGTGGCAAACGTGTCATTGAACTGAGTTCGCAGAAAGCGTCAAAATAAAAAAAACCGAGCCAAGGCTCGGTTAACGTCACCAAATTCATGTTTGACGGCCCAACACTCAGGCCGTCGTGCCCATATTGACGCTAGGCGATCAGAGTTTGCTCGTCATTTCTGGTAATACTGTAAACAAGTCCCCTACCAAACCATAGTCAGCCACTTGAAAGATAGGCGCATCTTCGTCTTTGTTAACTGCAACAATCACTTTCGAATCTTTCATTCCTGCCAAATGCTGAATAGCGCCAGAAATTCCAAACGCCATATACAAATCGGGGGCGACAATTTTACCGGTCTGCCCAACTTGCAAATCATTCGACACAAAACCCGCATCCACTGCAGCACGAGACGCACCAACGGCCGCCCCTAACCTATCGGCTAAGGCTTCCACTAAAGCAAAACTTTCTCCGCTGCCCACGCCACGCCCGCCAGACACAATACGGCTAGCGCCCGCAAGGTCGGGTCGCACCGATTCAGTAATGTCGTCTGATTGCCAATGAGATACGGTGTTATCCGCCACATAATCAACCCTCTCAATCACACAAGCTTGATCATTTTGTTGACTGGCTTTATCAAAAGAAGACGCACGTACCGTAATGACTTTTTTATCGTCCAATACCGTCACCGTGGCAATGGCATTACCAGCGTAAATCGGACGTTTAAATTGATCGGCGCTGAGTACTGCGCAAATATCGGAGACCTGACCCACATCCAACAAAGCCGCTACTCTGGGCATAAAATCTTTCGAGTCAGAGTTAGACGGAGCGATAATGTGTGAATAATGCTCGCTCAGCTGAACAATGAGATCCCCCATTGATTCGGCCAAAGTATGTTCGTAACAATCTGCGTCCGCGCAGACAACCTTACTGACACCAGATAAACCTGCCGCCGCGTCAGCAACCGAAGCGATATTTTTACCAGCAACCAAGACGTGCACGTCATGACCAATCTGATGAGCTGCCATCAACGCGGACAAGGTTGAAGGCGCCAAAGCGATTACATTATGTTCTGCCACTAATAAAGTTGTCATTAGATCACCTTCGCTTCGTCTTTCAATTTACGGATCAACTCGTCCACTGACGACACTTTCACACCTGCCGTTCGGGTGGCAGGCGCTTCCACTTTGTCCAAACGGTGATGCGTTTTTAGAGTCACACCTAAGTCTGCTAACGACAAAGTTTCTAAAGGCTTGCGTTTGGCTTTCATGATATCTGGCAATTTGGCATAACGGGGTTCATTAAGGCGCAAATCCGTCGTCACAATCGACGGCAGTGTCAGTGCAATTGTGCGTAAACCGCCATCAATTTCACGAGTGACCAGCGCCTTGTCACCGTCAACAACTAGCTTAGAGGCAAAGGTTCCTTGTGGGCGTTTGGTCAACGCCGCCAACATTTGTCCCATTTGATTGTTATCAGAATCAATAGACTGTTTTCCCAGAATCACCAACTCTGGCTGTTCTTTTTGGATCACAGCGGCAAAGGCTTTAGCCACATTTAAAGGGGCCATTTCACCTTCGACCTCAACAAGAATGCCACGGTCCGCACCTAATGCCATGGCATTACGAAGTTGCTCTTGGCTTTGTGTTGAACCCACACTCATGACAATCACTTCCGATGCAAGGCCCGCTTCTTTGAGACGCACAGCCTCTTCAACCGCAATTTCACAAAATGGATTCATCGACATTTTGACATTGGTTAAATCCACATTGCTTTGATCAGCTTTCACGCGCACCTTGACGTTGTAATCAATCACGCGCTTAACGCCCACTAGTATTTTCATCTTTTTCTTGCCTTATCCATACTGCCTAACCATGTTTAACTCAGCATTCGCGCTTTCACCGCTTCGGGAATGGCTTTGGCTTTTAATACTCCCGATGCATCGTGACACGCCCACACCCGTTTTTCGAGGCACTCAACCGCCAGATCTTCACCATTAAATAGCTGGTGACGAATGCCAAAACTGGCACGGCCGACCTGAGTAAACTCACTTTTAATCGTGACCTGATCACCGTATTTAGACGGTTTAAAAAATTGTGATCGAGTATCCACCATAGGAAAACCTACGTCTTTTAACTCATCCCGAATATAGCGCAAGGTATAACCCATCGCCTCAAATAACGCCCCTGTTGAGGCATCAAAAAAAGCAAAGTACCTTGGATAAAACACAATATCGGCGGGGTCACAATCGCCCCACTCAATGTGCAATTGGCGCTCATTTTTAAACATGACGTGCTCCTTTATAAACTGATAACCAAATCCGATAGAGGCTCTTGATATAAAAGCGCAATTTGATCTTCTCGATGCGCTTGCACCGCACGCTGATTCAGCGAGCCTTTATCCGTTATTTCATGGGCATCAATACTGGGTGGTATAGCTTGAAGCAAGATGCGCTCAACCACGGTAGAACTGCCTGTACTCTGCTTTGCAAACTCAGCTAATTTCTGTTTAAAGGCATCGCGTACCGCACTATGGGCAATGATCTCTTCATGGGTTTCCACCAGATCATGTGGCAGGATCGCCTGACAATGCGCCCAATCTGGGAAAATTAACGCCGTGATGTAACCACGATTGGTGCCGCACAACACAACGTCTTGCACAAACGGCGCAAAGGCACTGATAAATTTTGCCCGTAAGGTGCCCGCACTGACCCAAGTGCCACTGTCGAGTTTAAAATCTTCGGACACTCGACCATCAAAACGAAAACCACGCTGTGGTGCATTTTCATCCAAATAAGCAATAGCATCACCTAGGCAATAATAGCCTTCTTCATCAAAGGCTTTTGCCGTCATCTCAGGCTGACGCCAGTAACCCGGCATCACCGTTTCGGCTTTCACACGCGCTTCTAACTTGCCTTCATTAGGCACTAATTTTATAGAGACGCCTGGTGCTGGCACACCAATCACACCCGATGTTGACTCTTCAACCGATGCAAAGGTCGCTGATGGCGCGGTTTCCGTACAACCTAATCCGGTTACCATGGGGATTTTTTTGCCAGTGTATTGAATGGCTAACGCATCCAAATCGTCCCAAATATGCTGCGCCAAACCCGCTGCGGCAAAAAAGGTGAACTGCAAACGAGCAAAAAACTTCTCAGCAAGTTCACTGTCCGCTTTTAAATTTTTCACTAACAACTCAAAACCTTTTGGCACGTTGAAATACACAGTAGGCGACACTTCAGCCAAATTGCGTAGAGTCTTGGCAAAGAGTTTTTCGGTTGGCTTACCATCATCCAAGTACAGACTGCCGCCATTGTACAAGGCAATACCGATATTATGGTTACCACCAAAGGTATGGTTCCAAGGCAACCAATCCACCATAATAGGTGGCTGATCCTTCAAAAACTGCATGACCTGATGAATCATCACTTGGTTAGCACAAATCATACGCTGGGTATTGATCACGCCTTTTGGCATGCCTGTCGTACCAGACGTAAACAAAATCTTCGCAATGGTATCGCCGTTTACCTTAGCGTTCTCAACATCGACAGCGGCGGATTCTGGATAATCCCAAGCAGACTGAAAGGAAATAACAGGATTCGTAATCTGTGTAGCGCCGCCGTTGGCAAGCCCATTGCCTTTCAATACCATCACGGGAATGTGATCATCATGACACACGGCCTGAATGGCTTTTTCATAAGGTGCCAATTCATCAACCACTATCATACCAGGAGTCAAAATATCAAAAATCCCCTGCAACTTGGTATAATCTGTCGCAATAAGCGAATAAGCAGGAGACAGCGGCGAATGCGCAATACCAACATACATGCCGGCTAACGCCAGCATTAAATGCTCTAAGCTATTACCACACAAAAACACGATAGGACGCTCAACAGAAACAGGCTGAGTCAATATCCAAGCGGCGATCTTACGCACTCGGCTGACCGCTTGCGCATAGGTGACTTTCTGCCATTCACCTTGTGCGTCACGTTCAGCGACAAACAATTGATCAGGTGTCTTGTCGGCCCAATATTCAAGCTGGTCCGTCCAGCAGCGTGCATAGTCGTCTAACGCCTTTTGGCTGTTAATGATTTGCACACCATCTTCTCGTTTTTCAACGCTAATTGGATGGGCAACGACCTTAATAGGATGAAATTCACCGTTCATTTTTTGCTCCCACTCTCATCTTCTGCCCTTAACAAGGCGCTTTGATTATTTTTATGGCTAGAGTTTTAGGGAAGTGGTTTATTCAACCACTGCCGAATTGTTATTGTTTTCTCGACTTTAGACCTGACGGCCCATTTCAAAATTCATACTGGCTAAGACCTAAGCCAGCGTTTTCAACGACCTTTAAAGCCGCCATGGCAAAAGGCAAACGGTAAGCACCATAGAAAGTCACCATGGCCTTAATATTTTGCTCATAGGACGCATCGTCGTTTTCATGTGCTTGTAAATACGCCAAGACACTCAACAACTGCCAAGTGCAGCATAAGATGCCCATCGCCTCTAAAAAAGGCACAGACACCGCCTGTAAAGACGTCGTATCAACTTCATGATTTAATAAATATGCGTTCAGTAAAGACGTCACTTTTTCCACCGTCTGCTGTGTCTCTTTCGCTATTGGGGCAAATACAACATCGGATTCAAACGCACGGGCTAACTGAGTAATGTCTGCCAACAACTCGGTCAACGCTTTCCCCTCGTCGCCACGAACTTTTCTAAACACCAAGTCACGGGCTTGAATGCCGGTCGTACCTTCATAAATCGTCGTCACCCGTGCATCACGCATTATTTGCGCGACACCGGTTTCTTCCACAAACCCCATACCGCCAAACACTTGCACTACTTGCCCCGCCATCACATTGGCACGCTCCGTCGCAAAGGCTTTAAAGATCGGCGTCAACAAAGCGACTCGGTCTTTTTTCGATTGATTGTGGTTTGAGGAATCATCAGCCACTTCGGTCGCATCAATTTGCGCGGCAATCAGATAGCCCAAGGCACGCAATGCAAAGGTTTCCGAACGCATTTCTAGCAACATGCGCTTTACATCAGCGTGTTCGACAATAGCAACTTTTTCACCTTGGTTATTCGTGCCTTGGGTACGTTCTTTAGCGTATTCCAATGCGCGTTGATACCCCAACTCTCCCAAAGCCACACCTTGTAAACCACAACTTAAACGGGCTTCGTTCATCAACACAAACATCGCCATTAGACCTTGGTTCAGTTCGCCCACTAATTCGCCAATACAGTTATCTTGATCACCGTAACTCATGGAACACGTTGGGCTACCATGAAGCCCCATTTTGTGTTCAATGCCCGTACAACGCACATCGTTAAACTCACCTAGCGCACCGTCTTCTGCAACGCGATATTTGGGCACAATAAATAACGAAATGCCGCGACTGCCTGCCGGCGCATCTGGTGTTCTCGCCAACACCAAATGAACAATGTTGTCCGTTAGGTCATGCTCACCGTAGGTGATGTAGATCTTCTGACCCTTGATTTTATACGTGCCGTCAGATTGGGGAATCGCCTTCGTATTCAACGCCCCTAAATCCGAACCCGCATTAGGCTCAGTCAACGCCATTGCCACGGTCCATTCACCACTCACAATGTTGGGCAAATAACGTTTTTGAATCGCTTCGTTGGCGAAGTTCAATAAAATCTCTGAGCCGCCTTGTGCTAAAGCTTGAAACATCACAAAGGCCAAATTGGCAGATAGCCACATCTCATTCACTGGCTGAGCGATGTATTTGGGCAGACCTTGACCACCAAATGCTTCGGGCAACGCCAAACCAATCCAACCTGATTCGGCGAATTGCTGATACGCTTCTCGCCAGCCGTCCGCTGTTGTTACCTTGCCATCTTGAAAGCGACACCCTTGCACATCCCCCACCGCATTCAACGGCGCAAGCACACCAGAAGCAAACTTCGCGGCTTCTTCCATCACTGCATTGGCCAACTCGGGATCAAAACCATCCAGCGACTCAAACGTCGCTAGATCTTGTTGAAGATAAGCTTGTGCCACCAGCAGTTGCATGTCTTTATAAGGCGCTTGATAGGTCATTATCGTCTCCCGAATACACTCATCTGACTATTTCGCCGCCATACGAATCGCACCATCAAGACGAATCACTTCGCCATTCAGCATGCCATTTTCAATGATGTGTTGCGCCAATGCTGCGTATTCATCTGGCTCACCAAGACGCGGTGGAAATGGCACAGATTCACCCAAAGATTTTTGCACTTCTTCTGGGAGAACATCCATCATAGGCGTTTTGAAAAGGCCCGGGGCAATGGTCATTACGCGAATACCAAAGCGCGCTAATTCGCGGGCAATCGGCAAGGTCATGGCACAAACCCCTCCTTTAGAAGCCGCATAACCAGCCTGACCGATTTGACCATCAAAGGCCGCCACAGACGCCGTATTAATAATCACACCTCGCTCTAAATTCGCTTCAGGTTCATTGTGCTGCATTTTGTCAGCCACCAAACGAATCATATTAAAGGTGCCGATTAGGTTTACTGATACCGCACGCTGAAACGACGCCAAACGATGCGGGCCTTCACGACCAACAATACGTTCTGCGCCTGGAATGCCCGCACAGTTGATCAAACCACTGATTGGACCAAACGCTTCAACCGCTTTGTCCACTGCATTTTGTACAGACTCTTCGTTAACGATGTCTGTCACGCAACCTTGCACACGCTCGCCTAAAGAAGCTTTCACACGGGCCAAACCCGCTTCATTCACATCGGCTAAAGTGACTTTCGCCCCCAAACCATGAAGACGACGCGCCACCGCCTCGCCAATACCGGAAGCCGAACCGGTCACCACAAAATGCTTGTCTTGAATTTGCATCTAAATACTCCTGATCTTGCTGTTATTTTTATTACCAAGGGCAAAACTCTTAGCTTTTTTTACGATTCAAAAATGCGTCAATACGCGCTTTTACTTCATCACTGGTTTGCGTAATGCCACAAATCAATGATTCAGTGTACAAACCTTCTTGCGCCGACATATTACTGATACGGCTCAGACCTGTGGTCATGGCCCAGTTGGAGTATTTCGAGTTTTTGCCAATACCTTCGGCGATTTCAAAGGCTTTCGCCAAGGCTTCACCGTTACCAACAACATAATGCGCCAAGCCAATGCGAAGACCCTCTTCGGCTCTGACATCACGACCGGTCAACATCATTTCCGTCATGCGACTCGCACCGATCACATTCGCCACATTGACGGACGCACCACCACCGACAAAAATGCCATGCTTGCCTTCAGGTAAACGATAGAAAGTATTTTCTTCACTGACGCGCACATGGGCACAAATCGCCAATTCCAAACCGCCACCAATCACCGCACCGTGCATAGCAGCAACCACCGGAATACCAGAATCGCTAATATGACCAAACACGCGATGCCACATATTGGAGTGCTTAACGACTTCAAACGGCTCACGGGCTTTGTGTTCTTGTAGATCCAAACCGGAGCAAAATTCAGGGCCATTTCCAGAAAACACAATGACATTGACATCATCGGTTAAATTCAAAAACACCTGTTCGATTTCAAGACACAAACGGTCATTGATGGCATTCTTCTTCTCAGGGCGATTCAGCTGCAAATGCGCGATGCCATTTTCTACGGAGTAATTAATAAATTGATACGTCATCTTGGATTACCTTTAAAATTTTATTGGGCCTTTGCACGATATGATGTGCAAATGAGCGACCGTATAATCGAGCACAGTAGTCGTGCCGTTTAGCGATCTGAAACCTTGATCACCACAGCCATGCCGGTATCACCCGCCGCGCAGCCTGTAAACAAACCATAGCCACCGCCAATCAGTACTAACTCTTCAATCAGCTCAATAATGGCGCGCATACCGGTTGGCCCTTGAGGATGCCCCCAAATCAATGAACAGCCATAGTTGTTCATGGTCATCACATCGATGTCCATGGCTTTCGCAAAAGCCACATCGTTAACCGCAAAGGGGTTGTGTGTTTTGATCGCTTTGACTTGTTTAATGTCCACTCCCGCCACCGCAAGGGCGCGTTTCGCCGCCTCAATGGGAGCGGCTGGCATATAAGCCAAATCATCGCGTGCTTGCCCAAAACCTAGCACTTCAATTCTGATTTCAGGACGAGCCGTAAGGGATGCCACGTCTTCTGAGCGACAAAGAATCGCCGACGCATTACCGTCAGCGGGATGCGTTTGGTTACCGTAGGTAATTACCCCACCCTCTTGAATCGGTTTCAGCTTTTGCAAGCCTTCTAGAGTCGTTGGGAACACCCCTTCGTCACCTGTGATCACGGTTTCTTCTTTTTTGAAGTTGGCCGTTGGCACAGACAAAGGCAGCGTCATATAACGCTTTTGAAAGGCTTGATCGTCTTTTAATGCGTCTTGGTATTGTTCAAAACGACGAAAAGTGACCAGATCCAATTCTTCACGAGTAATGTCAAACCGCTTGGCCACGTTTTCACCGGTTTGCATCATGGAATGACCGCCCACACAATCGTTCATCATGTTGTAAGTTACTTGATCTTCTGATGCACCGGCTGGGCCTTTCGCATTTGGGTAGTAAAGATGCGGGCCATTTGAGCAACGATCTGCGGTGATCAACAAAGACACCTTCGCCATGCCACAGACAATTTCTGACGCTGCAGCAAACAAACCACGCGCACTGGTAGCACAGACCTGATTGACCGCATGACCGGCGGTATTCACCGCACCAATGTCATACAAAGGCCAAGGCGCACCGTTAAAAGATTGGTACTGGTTCACCGTCATACCCAATACGCCAGAATCAAAAATCAACGGATCAATATTGCGTTTTGCCAATTCTGCTTTTGCCACATGGGCCGCAAACTTCATTGAGTGCAAATGCTGCAATGAACCTTGCCACTTGGTAAACGGCGTACTCCAGTAAGCGCCGTAGGGAATTTCTACATTCTTAATAGACATAAGGTTTCCTCGCTTATTTATTCTTGTTATTTTTGCTGATCAGCTGCTGCCATGATGTCGCCTAAACCGCCCCACTGTTCGGCAAAGATAGCGGCTGGCATGGTTTTCAGGTCATCGGCGATAATAGGACGAAATGCCATTGCACTGAGTACGTCTTTTTCCAAATCCAATCCGGGCGCAATTTCCGTTAACACCATGCCTTCTTGACGTAACTCCAATACACAACGCTCCGTCACAAACACCACAGACTGATGGTTAGCACGCGCAACCGCACCGCTGAAAGTAATGTGATCAACGGTCTCGACAAACTTCTGCACCTTGCCTTCTTCCAATACGGTCATCTGGCCGTTTTCAAAACCAAGTTTCGCGCCGTTCACCAAGGTACCGCAGAACACCACTTTCTTGGCGCTCTGGGAAATGTTGATAAAACCACCCGGTCCAACCACTTTAGGGCCAAATTTACTGACGTTTAAATTGCCGTCTTTGTCGGCTTGTGCCAGTCCCAAGAAGGCAATGTCCAAACCGCCGCCGTCATAAAAATCGAACTGCGCTTCGTGTTCAATAATGGCATCCGCATTCCACGCCGCCCCAAAATCCCCGCCAGAAGCAGGAATACCACCGTATGTGCCAAGCTCTGTGGTTAAGGTAAACAAATGGGAGACTTTTTCTTCTGCCGCAATCGCCGCAACGCCGTCTGGCATACCAATACCAAGATTCACCATGACATTGGCTTTCAGTTCCATCGCAGCACGACGCGCAATCACTTTACGGTCACTAAATGGCATAGGTGGCAAAGCGTTTAACGGTACACGTGAGTTACCGGCTAAACCTGGATTGTAGGTTGTGGTGATGGTTTGTTTATGATCTTCTGCAGGTGCGACGGTAATGTAATCCACCAACACACCGGGCACTTTCACTTCTTTTGGATTAATAGAATGGCGTTCGGCAATGTATTTCACTTGCGCAATAACAATACCACCACTGTTTTTAGCGGCTTGAGCCATCGGCAGAATTTCCGCCAACATAGCCTCTTCTTCTACAGACAAATTGCCATTTTCATCCGCTGTTGTGGCACGAATGATCACCACATCTAAGGGAAATTTTTTATACAGCAACCATTCTTCGTCTTCAATATTGATGCGTTTAACCAAATCTTCCGTGGTTAAAGACGTGACTTTACCGCCACTAATCAAAGGATCAACATAGGTTCCCATGCCCACTTTGGTAATGACCCCTGGTTTATTACCAGCAATTTGACGCCACATAGTGGTCAACACACCTTGTGGCAATAGATAGGCTTCAATCGCATTATCTGTGATCATTTGCGCCATCTTGGGCGCTTGACCGGTATGACCAGAAATCAAGCGTTTCACCAAATTTGGGTGCGCCATGTGCGACATACCAGCGTCTTTACCGTCACCGCAACCGCAATCATGAATGAGGGTTAACTGTTGTGGATGGCCTGTTTCTTTAAAACGTTGTTCCACGGCCTTAGCAACGGCTTCAGCAAAATACGACATACCCACCGTTGACCAAGCCACATTGGCACCATCAGGGATCAAATCAGCGGCTTGCGCTAGAGAAATAACCTTACTCATTTTTAACCCTCACATTTCTTTTATATTTGTTTAATTAGTCGGGGATTTTTTTAATGTTGTACATTACAACTATTTTTTTTACAAACTTTTTTTAGAGGCGTTACTTTTTTTGAATACCTTGAGTGAAAATTCTATAAAGGCGATTGTTGAAAAGCACAACAATTTGTGTCAAAAAGGTATTATTCTTAGGAAGGAATAACAAAGAGGAAGGTTAGTCAATGTATCTATCCTTCCTCTAGAAAGCATAAAAAAGCACTTACATAACAAAAACAATCAGGTGATTAAAATGAATAAAATAAAACTAAAAAGCTTGGCGCTTCTTGCAGGCTCAATCCTGTCAATCAATGCCATCGCGGCGAACCCTGAATATACATTCAAGCTGCATCACATGCTGCCACCAGCGTCTAATGCGCACGCTAACTTCTTGCAGCCTTGGGCTGAACAAGTTGAAAAAGATTCCAACGGTCGTATTCACATTGAGCTTTACCCTTCTATGCAATTAGGCGGTAGCCCTCCACAGTTATTCGACCAAGTCCGCAAAGGTATTATTGACGTCACTTGGACCGTGGGTGGTTATACGCCTGGACGTTTCCCTAAAGCCACCGTATTTGAATTGCCTTTTGTGCCTGTTAATGCTCGCGTTACCAGTATGGCATTACAAGAATACGCCGAAACAGAAATGCAAGATGAACTAAAAGACGTTCACTTACTTGCAATGCACACGCATTTCCCAGGCTCACTTCACTCTCGTGAAAAAGACATTAAAACATTAGAAGATCTTAAAGGTCTTAAAGTTCGAGCCCCTAACAAAATGCTTGCTGACGCCTTAAACATCATTGGTGCCAACACGGTATTTATGCCTGTACCAACCATGCCAAGCGCCCTTTCCAAAGGGGTTATTGATGTCACTGCGCTGCCATTTGAAGTCGTTAAACCACTTAAAATTCAAGAGTTGGCGACACACCAAACCGAGTTTAAAGGCGACCGAGGCTTCTATACTCAATTCTTCATTTTCGCGATGAACAAAGACAGCTACGCCAAGTTGCCTGACGATCTTAAAAAGGTCATTGATCAAAACTCTGGTGTTCCTTTAGCAGGCTTTATCGGCGACGCCTTTGATGCTTATGAAGTTGGGGCTCGTAAAGAAGCGGTTGATCGTGGCAATACTTTCAACACCATCGAGGGTGCTGAATACGAACATTGGAAGACAACACTGGCGCCGGTTACGACACAATGGATAGAAGATATGAACAAGGAAGGCTACGAGGCTCAACGTCTTTTGGATAAAGCAAACTCGCTTATTCAAAAATACCAAAACTTTTAAGCCATCGAGTTGGATGAGTTAGCATGATCAAATTAACTGTAGACATACACAGATCTGTTCTAGGTCGTTTGTCGAATCTATTTGCGCTAACGGGTGGTTTTATCATGTTAATGCTGGCGGTGATCACCGTCGCCAGCATTATCGGTAGAACAACCATTGGTCAATCGATTGAAGGCGATTATGAAATCACTGAAATGGGTCTTGCCATGGCAATATTTCTCTTTCTGCCTGAATGTTACATCAGAAAAGGCCATGTTGTGGTTGATCTATTTACAGCACATTGCAAACCAAGCACGCTGTTTAAATTAGATACGCTGAGCGATTTGATTTTTACCGTAGTAGCGTTTCTCTTTGCCTATCGAATGAGCTTAAGCGGACTCGAAGCCAAGGAGTACATGGAGCAATCTATGTTACTCGCCTTACCGACTTGGTGGATATACGTTGTTGGCGTTGTCACCATGGCACTTTGTGGCATGTGTGGTCTGTATAATCTGTTCCACGCGTTCGTTGGAGGCAAACATGAGTAATATTGAGCTGGCCTTTTTCATGATGGCAGCCCTGCTCGTTCTAATGAGCATCCGAATTCCAATTGCGTTAACCATGCTCGTCTGTGGCGCGGTAGGTTATTCGCTGATTGGCGGCTTTCCAGCTTTGTTGGAATATCTTGGTACGGCGCCTATTTCTAAATTTTCCACTTACGACTTGTCGGTTGTCCCCTTATTTTTGTTGATGGGTGAGCTGGCAACCCGTTCAGGTATTACTGCTGAACTGTTTCGTACTTGCAACACTTGGATTGGTCGTCAACGGGGTGGCATCGCCATGGCTGCTATTGCAGGGTGTGCTGCTTTTGGCGCCATTTGTGGCTCGTCTTTGGCAACCGCATCGACCATGGGAAAAGTGGCACTACCTGAAATGAAGCGCCTTAATTACTCTGGCAGCTTAGCCGCTGGTGCACTCGCGGCAGGCGGTACTTTAGGTATCCTAATTCCGCCGTCCATGGTGTTGATCATTTTCGCGGTACTGACCGAGCAAAACATTTCAAAAATGTTTATTGCAGCTTTTATACCGGGCTTTTTAGCCGCGGGTGGCTACATTCTCGCCATTGCTATTTATGTGCGAATTTATCCAAATTCTGGTCCTCGTGGCGAGAAAACCACTTGGGCTCAGAAAATCAAATCCACAAAAGACGTGTGGCACATTACGGGCATTTTCTTAACCGTATTGGGTGGTATTTATATGGGGATTTTCACCCCCACTGAAGCCGCTTCCGTCGGGGTGATTTTAACGGCCATTCTTGCACTTACTCATGGCAAGATGCGTTTAGATGGGCTACTGGTCTGCTTAATGCGCACCGCTGTTTCTTCTGCAATGATCTTCTTCATCGTATTAGGAGCCGATCTTTTTAGTGTCTTTATTGCCCTATCACGATTACCAGATCTAGGAGTTGAACTGATACAGAATTCTGGTTTATCGCCTTATACCATACTCGTCTGTATGCTATTGACTTACTTGGTAATGGGGTGTTTCTTAGACAGTCTCGCCATGATCTTACTGACGATCCCTATCTATTTCCCTATTATCATGGTGATGGATTTCGGCATACCGCAAGCGGACTTGGGAATTTGGTTTGGGATACTCGCGTTAATCGTCGTAGAAGTAGGATTGATTACGCCTCCAGTCGGTATGAACGTGTTCATTATCAAATCCTTTGATGATGCGCTAAAACTAAAAGACTGCTTTAAAGGCGTGATTCCCTTCTTAATCTCTGACTTCGTCAGGGTCGCCTTACTGATCCTCTTCCCAAGCATCAGCTTAGGATTGGTTCATCTGATTGGCTAATCTAGCATAGGGTTAAAAAAGCTGGCGGTTTGCCAGCTTTTTACTATTTATATAAAGCTCAACAATTTGGCATTACACCAATATTGATTTTTATATTACAATGCCCGTTTACCCAATAAAAAGAATGAGATTCAAATGGCTGACGACACAAACAAAACAGACCAATCCGTAGATTTTGGCATACTCAATACCCTCGTTGGCTATCGCCTTCGTCGTGCTCAAATGAACTTTTTTAGTAAATTTGCTGAAGTTTGTTCAGATTTAGGCATTAGCCCGGGTTTATTTGCCATTATTGCTATTGTGGAACGCAACCCAGGTTTGACGCAAACCGCTGTCGCTCAAGCGCTTGGTAATGACAGATCGGCCATGGTTGCCGCGGTTGATAAACTTGAAAAAATGGACATTTTAGAACGCCGCCCAGCGATAAATGATCGCCGTTCGTATGCTCTGTTTATGACCAAAAAAGGCGAAAAATTCTTCGCTACTCTCAGTGGTCGCGTTATGGAACACGAAAAAGTCATGGCATCACGCTTAGAAAGTGAACAAGAACTAGAATGGCTACTGAAAACATTAGACATATTGTCTCAATGAACAAACACTTCTTTGATCAGAATGCTTAAAACGCCCTATCCAGTAGGCACTTACTTTCTTATAGTTTTAAGGATTCTGAGACCTTTCCTTTTGTCTATTGCCCTACGTCAAGGTTTACCACTTAAAAACAAGCGCCATTGATATTTTTACGCTATAAATAAGCAAACCTTTTCGAACAAAACGACAGGATCACGTTTTATGAAAGTTGCTGTTTTCTCCTGCAAACCCTACGACAAAAGAACCCTTGCCAGTTTTACAAACGAAGCCGACTTATCCATGACCTATTTTGAAAGTCGCCTCAGCATGGAGACCATCAGCTTAGTACAGGGCTTCGATGCGGTGTCTTGTTTTGTCAACGACGACGTCAATGCCGAAGTCATCCGTCTGTTAAAACAACAAGGGGTTAACACCATTGCATTACGCTGCGCTGGATTTAATAACGTCGACCTAGAAGCGGCCAAAACCCAAGGCATCAAGGTATTCCACGTGCCCGATTACAGCCCAACGTCCGTCGCCGAACACGCTGTTGCTCTGATCATGACACTGAATCGCAAAACCCATCGTGCCTATCACCGAGTCAAAGAAGGCAACTTTGCCCTTGAAGGACTAATGGGTTTTAACTTAGAAGGAAAAACCGTTGGCTGTATTGGCACAGGACGCATTGGCGCCGCATTTTGCCGCATCATGAAAGGCTTTGGCTGCCGAGTTTTATGCTATGATCTATCCCCTTCACAAGCGCTGATTGATCATGGCTGCGAATACATCACATTGGAAGAAATCTACCAACACAGTGACATCATCAGCCTGCATTGCCCTTTAAACGCCTCCACCCATCACCTCATCAACAAACACAGCCTAGACAAAATGAAAGACGGCGTGATGATCATCAATACCAGTCGAGGCGCATTGGTTCACGCACAAGAAGCCATCGATGCACTGTACAGTGGAAAAATCGGCTATTTAGGCTTAGATGTCTACGAACAAGAAAACAAAATCTTCTTTGAAGACATGTCTTCCCACATCATCCAAGACAGCGTCTTCCAGCTCATGCTTACCTTTCCAAACGTCGTCGTGACAGGCCATCAAGGCTACTTCACCATTGAAGCACTGAACCACATCGCCCAAACCACCGTCAACAACTTACTGCACCACCAAAGTGACAGCAGCGGCGCAAGGCAATTGGCGTAAGCCTGTTCTTCTGACTCTTCAGAAATGAGGTAACAAAAACATCACAGAATAATCGAGATTCAATAAACCATTCGTCTTGCTCATCACGTATAATTTGTGAACCTTGGAGAATGGAAAAGGAGTGACGAAAGATGAATCTCGATAAAGCAACGCAAGAAAGACTGATCGCCATCGTCCGTCGCGCGGGTCAAGAGATTGTCATGCCCAACTTTCGCCAACTCAGCGCGGCCGATGTAGACACCAAAAGCAGCCTCACCGATCTAGTCACAGTGGCTGACAAAGCCAGCGAAGCCTTTATTACCAAAGAAATCCAACAGGCCTTTCCCGATTGGGACATCGTCGGCGAAGAAGCCGTCGCCGACGATCCATCCACCACAGATAAAATTGCCACCGCTGACACCTGTGTCATCATCGACCCCATCGACGGCACATGGAATTACGCTCATGGTTCGCCTGAGTTCGGCCTAATACTCGCCGTAGTGGTAAAAGGCGTCACACGTTTCGGCTTACTTTATGACCCAGTCAACGACGACTGGATTTACGCCAACCTAGGCGAAGGGGCGTTTTTCCAACGTACCGCTATGAGTGAAAAAGGCAAGCATCAAACGCCCGCACAAGCGCCTTTGGCCTTGCAAATACACTCAGACGCAGAGCTTAACCTCGACAAACTTTTCGGCATCATGTCGGTCAACTCTTATACTGGTCAGAAAAAACAAGACTTCGCCCTAAAAGCTTCTCGCTTTGTGCGCATCAATAACTTGCCCTCTTGCCCAGCGTATCGACAAATTGCCCAAGGTCACTTTCACTTCAGCCTCACCTACAAAATGCTACCATGGGATCACGCGGCTGGCGTACTGATTCACACCGAAGTGGGTGGCATCTGCCGAACACTCGACGGCCAAGAATACAGCCCAACCATGCTCGATGGAGAAATGCTCGCCGCTCAATCAGAACAACAATGGCAAGCGTTGGCAGAGTGGTTTTTGTCGCTGAATACTAAATTCACGCTATAATTACTTTCAACACAACAACATGGGCGTTAAGTATGGATAAGCATCGTGCTTTACAAATACTAGCAGAGAGTAAAAAAGAATTAGCAAGGCGCTATGGTGTTATCGACCTAGCCTTGTTTGGTTCTACTGCACGCAACACTGCATCGCCACAGAGTGATATTGATGTGTTAGTCACCTTTGATGGCTGCGCCACGGCAAAACGCTATTTTGGCGTTCAATTTTATTTAGAAGACTTACTTGGTTGCCCAGTTGATTTAGTGACGGATAAAGCATTAAGACCAGAACTTCGACCTTATGTAGAGAGAGATAAAGTCAATGTTTGAAGCAGGACAAAGAGAGTGGCGACTCTATATTGACGATATGATCGGCTTCGCCGAGAAAGTACTTTCCTATACAGAAGGTATGAATCAAGCAAGTTTTATCAGCAATAACCTCACATACGATGCAACGCTTAGAAATATTGAATTAATAGGCGAAGCTGCTACGCACATACCTGACACTATTCGCTCTGAAAACAGTGACATCCCTTGGAGAATGATAGTGGCAACACGCAACCGTCTGATTCACGGCTATTTAGGCGTAGATGATGATATTCTCTGGAGCATTATTGTCGATGAAATCCCTGCTCTGTTATCAGCTCTGCGTATTATATCTGCGAACACAATGAGATAAGCAGCGCTCACTAGCTGTCATCATCCCCACGCTTCGTCTTGAACTCGACGATTTGAACAGCCCATACATGATCGACTTAGTTGATGAAAACAACCTCACCAACCAAGCCTTGTTAAAACAGATTCGAGAAACTGGGGTGGTTATTTACGAAACACGTACTTAGTCAGGGTAATGACTCGTTCTAAGCTGCTTTTACCAACTTTCCCCCTCCCTAACCCTTCAAAAATTCAAATTGCGGAATCCTTTCATGGTTATTGGGTAAGTTATTACCAAGGATGCTTAGCAAAGTAGCTTTCTAGATGATCAATTAAAGCGCGTACGTTGGGCGATAGGTGTTTTCGTGAGGAATACAGCGCGTAGATGGTGAGGTCTTTAGGTTTCCAATCCGGCAAAACATGGCTTAAGCGGCCGTTTTGAATATAACGATTAGCCAAATACGTCGGCTGTAAACACACTCCCATGCCATTCAATGTGGCATGCAAAAGCGCTGTGGCTTCATTGATACTTAAACGACAATCCAAAGAGACCGATTCAAAGTGGTCATGCTGAGATAGGTGCCAGATGTGACGTGCTAAATTTTTGTAGCCCAAGCATTGATGGTGTATTAGGTCTTGTGGATGGGTAATGTCGCCTATTGTTTGTTGCACTTTTTCAAGATACGCGGGAGACGCCACCAACACGGATTCACACACAGCAATGGGTTTGCCGATTAATGAAGGATCTGGATTCGAGGCAATGCGTATCGCAAGGTCAATGCTTTTTTCGGTTAAATCGGCCGTGCTGTCTTCTAAATCGATATCAATATGAACTTTAGGATGTTGCTCCATAAAGTCTTGAATGGCTCGCATGAGTTGGGAAAAACCAAACGACATACTGGAGGTGATTCGCACCACGCCAGACAACTCATCACTGGTATTCACCAAAGCGATAATATTATCCGCTTGCTCCAACCACTGTTCCACGTCTTTTAAGCAAGCTTCGCCCGCGCTGGTGAGGGATATTTTTCGTGTCGTGCGATGCAATAAACGAATCTTCAGCCAGTCTTCCATGGCTTCGATATAGCGTGTGACCATTGGGCGCGACATATTTAATCGATCGGCCGTACGGGAAAAACTCCGCGATTGGGCAACATCGATAAAGACTTTGGCAGCGATTACTCTGTCCATTTTTATACACCTATTTGCACGATATAAGAAACAATCATGCTCATGATTGTGTATTTTTCCGAACACGTCAATTCTCTATGATGGTCACATGAATTACACAATCACTCTTTGGAGAGAAAGATGAAAAAATTGATGACATTAGCCGCTTCTGCCCTTATCGCTCATTCTGCTGTTGCCGCAGACACTCAGCCATTAACACTGGATGTCTATAACGCCAATGCAGGTAGCTTTGGCGTCACTTCTACCTTGGTTTATGGCGATACCGAAGCCATGGTGATTGATGCAGGTTTTACTAAAGCCGACGCCTTGCGCATTGCCGCTAAAGTATTGGATTCGAAAAAAGAACTAAAAACAATTTTCATCAGCCAAGCCGATCCAGATTACTACTTTGGTGCAGAAACACTGCATGATATTTTCCCTAAAGCGGACATCATCACGACACCCGCGGTGAAAAAAGTCATTGAAGAAAAACTGGCAGGGAAATTGGCTTTCTGGGGACCCAAAATGGGCGCGAACGCACCTGTCGCACCTATCGTTCCTACGGCTTACACTCAATCTACTTTGACTGTTGATGGTCAGACTATTGAGATTCGTGGTACTGAAGGTGTATTGGCTCACCGCCCTTACCTTTGGATTCCGGCAAACAAAACGATCTTAGGAAACGTAGCGGTCTTCGGCAATATTCATTTATGGATGGCCGATGCTCAGTCTGATGAATCTCAAGCCGCTTGGAAGGCACAACTACAAGAAATGCTGGCACTGCAGCCTAGCATGGTGATTCCTGGTCATATGACTCAAGGCACTGAGCTGACGGCAGACAACATCACTTTCTCGCTTAACTACATAACGGCTTTTCAAAAAGCGAAAAAAGACAGCAAAGACAGCGCTGAATTGATTAACACGATGACAACGAAATACCCAGATGCGCAAGGTGCGTTGAACCTAGACATCGCAGCAAAAGTGCATAAAGGCGAAATGAAATGGTAAGGGTTCACTACTTCTTTGACCCTATGTGTGGCTGGTGCTATGGCGCATCTGCTCTGATTGAGGTGCTCGCCAATCATCCTGAGTTCGAGATTATCTATCACCCCGGTGGGATGATTCCAAAGCGCGCGATTGAGCCTTCTTTTAGACAGCATATTTTGCAGGCTGATAGCCAAATTGCCACCATGACAAAAACACACTTTGGTGATGCTTATAAAGCGAGAGTGGCAGGCGCTGGTGATTTTATCGTGGATTCGTATGCCACAACTCGCGCCTTTCTTGTTGGTCAAGACATGGGTATCGAAGCCCACAAGATGCTAGCAGCGATTCAAAAAGCACATTACCAAGATGGCCAACATCTGGATGACTTGAATGCTTTAGCGGATCTAGCGGTTTCTATGGGGTTGGATAAAACGATTTGGGAAGAAAAAATGGCAGGCTCTGAAGCGAACATGCTAGAGCAGGTAAAACAAAGCCATCAATTAATGGCAACAATGGGAGTCAGTGGTTACCCAACCTTAGTGATTGAAAAAGACGGAAAGCTACAACGCCTCTCTCATAGTTATTATTATGGCAAAACACGGGAATGGACAAACTATTTGACTGACTTTATCTGAGTGTTTAACACCCCAAAACCTTCTTTGCATGAGTAAAGAAGGTTTTCTTATGCTTAGCAATAAACCGTTAAATCTGCCAAGCAAACGTTAAAGTACCATAACGCGTATACTTATCCATTTCTCGATCATGCTCGTCGCTACTAAAGCTAAAGGGAGAATTAATAGCAAAAGACAATGCAGCGTCTCCCCAAGAATACGTCACCCCAGACGTGAACATATTATTGTTATGATCGTAATCTATCGAGCGGCTGTCACGAAAGGTATTCCCGTCGGTGAATATTTGGTTAAAAGTATAACCGACTTCAACACCCGCAAAAACAAACCAGCCTTTGCTGACGGCAATGGGATTAGACGTTCTAGAGTCAACAAGTAATACGGTAGAAAAAGAGTCATCAAGACTTCGACCATAACGCAACATGAAGCCGCTGCTGACAGAACTTCTTAACGTACCAACACTCATTGCTGCGCCCGTTAATAAGTCTGTATGACCACTATCGGACACCCAAGACCGCCAAGTTCGACCACGCGATAACTCAAATACCAGTTCATTTTCTAATTGTGTATCCCAACCCTTTGGATTTTTGGCGCTGATCACCCGATGCACCGCTTTTTGAGTTTGCTCTCCCATTGCGAGAGGCCCAACCAGTCCAACGGTGGTGGCAACTCTGTCAGCATAATCCGGCATAACAGCAATATAAGTATTGGTAAAACTCAATAGCGCAGAATAAGGAAAGGTCCCTTCGGCAGGCACCTCTACTTCGATATCGTAGGGCGTTGTCAGTGTTTGACCACCACTATAGATGTTAATGGAGGTATTCGGGCGTTGACTGGGCATACTCCACATCAACGGCCTCACCATAAAACCAGGTTGTGGCGCTTTATCAGGGGTATCATTAACGTCAAAATAAGAGACATAGATTCCGTTGGTGTAACCATTGTCTTCATTGACAAAAAAATCATTGTCTAATGTCGCTGACAGCCAATGCGTATCAGCGTGAACTGGCAATCCCAACAGTAAGGAGACACCTAAAAAACAGTGTTTAAACAATGATATCGTGTTTTTAAATTGATGCCTTCCCGTTCGTGCCGCTTCCATTTCTCACCCATTTCATTACTGTCAATGCGGCCTATTATAAGACGATTTAATGCAACAGGAGGGGGCAAATATCATTTATAACAATAAAACCATAAAAGGATAATATTTCAGAATACCCACAAAAACATACTTATTTTGTGCACCTTGTTCACAAGCTAAAAAGCCACTATTCAGATGTTGCGAATAGTGGCTTTTGAATACGCTATAAAATGCGATAACTCACTTTTTTTAGAAGATTAGGAACCCAAGTGAAATAATAACGCCAGACCCTATTAACGCCATCAAGCAATAACCCATGACATCTTTCGCACCCAGCCCAGCAATGGCTAACGCAGGCAACGCCCAGAATGGTTGAATCATGTTTGTCCATGCATCGCCCCAAGCAATCGCCATGGCGGTTTTCGCGGCATCCACACCCAATGCAGCCCCTGCTGGCATCATGATTGGCGCTTGTACCGCCCACTGACCACCACCGGAAGGAACAAAGAAGTTAACGATGCCGGCACTCAAGAAAGTAAATAAAGGAAAGGTCGTTTCATTCGAAATGGACACAAAGGCCTGAGAAATCACCCCAGCCAATGACGCACCTGAATCTCCCGTTGCAGTCATCATCCCCATGATCCCTGCGTAAAACGGAAACTGCAATAAAATCCCTGAACAATTACGGGCACCTTGAGAAATCGAAATCAACAAGCTTTTTGGTGTGCCGTGTAACAAAATGGCAGAAAACAAAAAGATAAAGTTGACCAAATTCAAATTCAATGCAAAACCATTGTCGATAAAATAATAAATAATGTAAGCAAAGCCCATTACCCCAAGTGATAACGACAAAACACGGCTGTTTTCTAAACGCTCAGCTGGCGTCATATCCGCTTTATTCGGCGTTTCAACGGCTTGTTCTTTCAACAATTCGGTATCAATCGTGATGGTGTCTTGCGGTGCTGGGTGCATCAAACGATTCAATAAGGGAATAGTGACAAACATCACCGCCAAGATGGTGAGGTTCATGGTGGAGAAAATAGTTTCAGAGGTTGGAATCGCCGCCGTCACCGCGCCATTGGTGACTTTTTCTATGTTCGCACCGCCCGCAATAGACAGTGGAATCGAGCCAGACAAACCACCATGCCAGAACAAAAAGCCACTGTAAGCTGAGGCGATCAACAAACGATAATCCACGCCCTTTACACGAGCGGCGATTTCTTTGGCAAAAATAGCGCCGACGACTAAGCCAAACCCCCAGTTCACCCAGCACGCCATCGCACTGATCACCGTGACTAAAATTATGGCTTGGCCTGGCGTCGTTGCCACACCCGCCAACATAGCCAATTTACGTTTAAACGCGGGTGCGCTCGCCATGGCATGACCCGTAACAACCACCATCGCCATCTGCATTGAGAAGCTCAGTAAACTCCAAAAGCCCCCCGCCCACGCATTCACTACCTGCATCGGCCCTTGTCCAGTGCTTGGCATCACAAAAAGAAAGACCACAAAGGTCAATACAATGGCAAAAATGAAAGGATCGGGTAGATAGCGCTGTAAAAGCGCGACAAAAAATTGACTCACTTTTTGTAAGCCGGTTTGTTTTTGTTCAAGAGTATTATTCATCGGTTTATCCTATTTTTTTATATTTTTTATTGGACGAAAAAGCAAAAGCAGCAAAGCCAGACAGACGAACAGTCGTTACTTCTCTGCCTCACCTTGTTGCCTTTATTGATTTCCATTTTCTGACAAACGTTCTAACGAGACACCAGCATCGCTACACCCATACCGCCGCCAATACACAAAGTCGCCAGTCCTTTTTTAAGATCTTGACGCTGCATTTCATGGAGCAATGTAACTAGAATTCGGCAGCCAGACGCCCCAATCGGATGTCCTAGCGCCACGGCGCCACCGTTGACGTTGACCTTGTTGGGATCCAGACCCAGTTCTTTATTGACACAAAGGGCTTGCACGGCAAAAGCTTCGTTGGCTTCAATTAGATCCAAATCCGCCACTTGCCAATTGGCTTTGCTGAGTACTTTTTGCGTGGCAGCGATCGGGCCAGTCCCCATAATCTCAGGATCCACTCCCGCACTGCTTGCCGCTTCAATCACAGCAAGAATCGGCAAGCCCAAACGTTTCGCCTCTTCATCGGATGTCACAATCACCATGGCCGCGCCATCGTTCAACGTAGACGCATTCCCTGCCGTCACCGTGCCCTCTTTGGTAAACGCTGCACGCAGCTTGCCAAGAGATTCCGCTGTTGTATCGGGACGAATCTGCTCGTCTGCGTCGACAATAACGGGATCGCCTTTACGCTGAGGAACTGAAATAGCAAGTATCTCTTCAACAAAGCGTCCAGCAGTCTGTGCTTGGGCGGCTTTTTGTTGGGAGTTGGCAGCGAAGACATCTTGTTCTTGACGACTAATCTCCCAACGATTGGCGATATTTTCCGCTGTTTGGCCCATGTGATAATCGTTAAAGGCATCCCACAAACCGTCAGTTACCATGGAATCCAACAATTCCCAGTTGCCCATTTTTTTGCCTGAGCGACTGTTTGGTAACACATGGGCGGCTTGGCTCATGCTTTCCTGTCCACCCGCCACGACCATTTTAGCGTCGCCATTCAGCACAGCTTGTGCCGCCAATTGCACGGCTTTTAAGCCAGAGCCGCAGACTTTATTAATCGTCATGGCAGAGACATGCTTAGGTAATCCTGCATGTATGGCGGTTTGACGAGCTGGGTTTTGACCACAACCCGCCGCCAGTACTTGTCCCAAAATCACGTCTTCAATGTGATCTTTCAAAATAGGCTGTTTGGCTAACATGCCAGACAAAAGTTGAGTGCCTAATTGCACCGCGCTCAACGAAGATAACGCGCCATTAAAGGCACCAATCGGGGTTCGTGCTGCAGCAACGATAACGGCTTTCATAAAAAACTCCTTTCATTTTATTAGGCAAAAACCATTTCTGGCACATGATCCGGCACAATAAGCTTGCCTTGAGTCTTTTCAATAATCTCTTCCACTGACACGCCTGGCGCTCTTTCTTTCAGGACAAATGCGCCCTCTTCAATCTCCAGCCAAGCCAAATCCGTGAGCACTTTTTTAATACAGCCCTTGCCAGTCAGTGGCAAGGAACAATTCGACAATAATTTGGACTCACCATCTTTAGACGCATGAGTCATGGTAACAATAATATTCTCCGCACCCGCCACTAAATCCATCGCGCCGCCCATGCCCTTGATCAATTTGTTGGGTATCATCCATGACGCAATATTGCCGTGCACATCCACTTCGAATGCCCCCAATACGGTTAAATCCACATGGCCACCACGTATCATGGCAAAGGATTCAGCAGAGGAGAAAATCGACGCACCTTTCACTGTGGTCACGGTTTGTTTGCCGGCATTGATCATATCCGCGTCAATGGTGTCTTCGGTGGGAAACTCGCCCATGCCAAGCAAACCATTTTCCGATTGCAACATAACCGCCATATCTTTTGGGACATAATTAGCGACTAAGGTAGGAATACCAATACCAAGATTCACGTAAAAACCGTCTTGTAATTCTTGGGCGACACGTTGCGCCATTTGCTCTCTTGTCAGTGACATAAGAAACCTCTATTTTTATTCTGTTGTTTTGCTCTTTTATTTTAGTCAGCGGCTTTAACGGTTCTTTTTTCGATGCGTTTTTCAAAGGTGCCAAGCACCACACGATCGACATAAATGCCCGGGGTATGGATTTGAGCAGGATCGAGTTCACCCACTTCGACAATTTCTTCCACTTCTACAACAGTGATTTTGCCAGCGGTTGCGGCTAAGGGATTGAAGTTCTGTGCGGTATGGCGATAAATGACATTGCCGTAACGGTCGGCTTTCCAGCCTTTAACAATGGCGAAGTCACCGACGATGGCTTCTTCCAACAGGTATTCACGGCCATTAAATTCTTTGGTTTCTTTGCCTTCTGCGACCGGTGTACCGACGCCAGTGGCGGTATAAAAAGCGGGAATGCCAGCACCACCAGCGCGCATTTTTTCCGCCAGCGTACCTTGAGGCGTGAGTTCGACTTCCAACTCACCATTCAGTAATTGCTTTTCGAATAAGGCGTTTTCGCCCACATAAGACGACACCATTTTGCGAATTTGCTTATCTTCGAGCAGAATCCCCAAACCAAACCCATCGACACCGCAGTTATTCGATACAACCGTTAAGCCTTTGGTGCCTTTGCGTTTGATCTCAGCAATCAGATTTTCTGGAATACCGCACAAGCCAAAACCGCCTGCCAGCACCGTCATATCATCTTCTAGCCCGATCATGGCTTCTTCATAGGAAGCAACGACTTTGTCAAAACCGGCCATTTTATTCTCCTGTTTTTTTATTCTTAATGTCCTCCAGTTTGACCTAAGGCGATAAATAAATTAAATTTGTTTTTTCTATTTATTAATAAGTTTATCAAAACAATAATCACAAAGAAGACTTCCAGCATGAACGTCAAACAAATTCGAGCTTTCTTGGCAGTTGCCCAGTCTATGAGCTTTGCCAGTGCGGCCACGCAACTGCATTTGTCCCAACCGGCGTTGAGCCTATCCATTAAAAGCCTAGAAGATAATTTAGGCGGGAAGCTACTGACTCGAACCACGCGCCATATTGCGTTAACGCCTGAGGGGGAAGCCTTGGTCCCCATTGCTAGGCGATTACTCGCCCAATGGGAAAATGCCGAAGACGAAATGAAGCAACGCTTTGCATTGCAGTTAGGAAAAATCACCATTGCTTCCATGCCGTCGTTTGCCGCGTCATTGCTGCCAAAAGCGATTCGTAATTACCATGCTTCATACCCAAATATTCAGGTTGCCATCGACGATGTGTTATCGGATGTGGTAGTAGAAATGGTGCGCAATAACCAAGTGGAGCTGGGGATTTCCTTCGAACCAAGCAATCTTGTAGACCTGTCTTTCCATCCGCTTTATGAAGACAGATTTATTGCTATTTTGCCTAAAAACCACCCGTTAGAAACGCTAGATACCATTGCTTGGCAGGCCTTATTAGAATACGACTTCATCACCTTACAACGCCCTTCCAGTGTTCGCACCATGATAGAAAACACACTGCAAGACGCAGGTATCGAACTCAATGTGGCTTTTGATGCTCACCAACTTGCTACCGTAGGACGCATGGTCAGCGAAGGCATGGGGGTTGCGGTTGTCCCTGCTCTATGTCGACAACAAGCCATAGAACAAGGTGCCATCTGCCGCCCTGTGATAGCACCCGAAATTCGTCGCCGTGTTGGTGTCATCTGCCAACCCAGATCCAACCTCTCTATCGCCGCAGCAGCCATGCTGGATGTATTGATGGATACTTATGCTTGATCGCATCTAGCTTGAGACACAATAACCTTGGATAAACTATTAGACTGCCTCACCATTACCAGCAAAATCATGCACCATAATGCGTTTTTGCTCGAACAATCAACACAACACAACGATCATTTTCAATTCGGTAAACAATACGATCTTGGAAACTAAGACCAACAGAATAATAGCCCTTTAAATCTCCCACCAGTGCCTTTCCGGTCTCCGGTGAGACCGCAATTTTATGCCGCAAAATATCTTTGAGTTTGCTCTTTAACTTTGGTGAAAGCTTGGCAACATCTTTTTGTGCCTGCTTAGTGAACTCAATCTGATAGCGTTCACCACTCACAAAGGCTCTCCAAACACCTCTTCAAAGCTCACTACCTCACCCGCATTTGCTTCAAGAACAGATTGATTAAACGTCTGCTTAAAATCTGGTTGCGACAAAAGGTACAGTGTTTCCTGCAAACCTTCATAGTCCTCAGCTGACATAATGACGGCATTGCCTGATTTATGCTGCACTTCAATAATGTCATGTTGCTGATTCGTTTGCTTAATGAGCTCAAAAAACGTTTTTCTTGCTTCTGTCGCCGTTATTGTAATCATCATTCACCCTCCAAAAACGTACCGAATAATGTACCACCTGTTCTTGTTGGAGTAAATAACAAACCGTAGGGCTGCATTAGGGAGGCACGACCGTAATTTGCCAAAGCAGCATTTACGATCCCAACAAAATTTCCTGTTTGACTGTGAAACCCATCTTTTGTTGGTCACCACCCAGAAGTTTTCCTAAGCCACGTATTCGACTGTATTGATTAATGCATACAGCCAACGCCAATATTACGAACAAAATAAGGAACGATGATAATCTTTTGCATTTAAGTCGCTTTCAGCCCTTATTTCTGTCGCTCAAAGAACTATCCTTTCTGTCACTGGTGACAAAATGACCAGTCACGCACACAACAAAAACAACAGCAAAAAAGGATGTCGTTATGAGTACTCATGCAAATCGCGGTGTTATTTATCAGGGTAATGGCACGGTTAAAGTCGACGTTATTCCCTTTCCTGAGCTCGCTATTGGCAAACGCCGATGCGATCACGGTGTTATTCTTAAAGTCGTTACCACCAATATTTGTGGCAGTGATCAACACATGGTCAGAGGCCGTACCACGGCGCCAACGGGGTTGGTATTGGGCCATGAGATCACGGGCGAAGTGATTGAATGTGGCCGAGATGTAGAGTTCATTAAGGTGGGGGATTTGGTGTCTGTCCCTTTCAACATCGCTTGTGGTCGTTGCCGCAACTGTAAAGAAGGCAAAACAGGTATTTGTCTAAACGTTAACCCAGCTCGTCCCGGTGCCGCTTATGGCTATGTTGACATGGGCGGTTGGGTGGGTGGACAAGCGGATTATGTGATGGTGCCTTACGCGGATTTTAACTTGCTGAAATTCCCCGATGCCGATCAAGCTCGTGAGAAAATCCAAAGTCTCACCTTGCTCTCTGATATTTTCCCAACGGGTTTCCATGGTTGCGTCACCGCAGGTGTGGGTCCGGGCTCTACCGTGTATATCGCAGGCGCAGGCCCAGTTGGTCTTGCGGCGGCGGCTTCCGCTCATTTACTTGGTGCAGCGTGTGTGATTGTTGGCGATATGATTGAAGATCGACTCAATCAAGCACGTTCTTTTGGTTGTGAGACAATAGACCTTAAACAAGAGGGTGATATTCAAGATAAGATCGAAGCCATTCTTGGGGATCGTGAAGTGGATGCTTTTGTTGATTGCGTAGGGTTTGAGGCTCATGCTTGTGGCTGTAATCACCATCAGGAATCCCCTGCGGTGGTATTGAACTCTGCGATGCAAATGACTCGCGCAGGCGGCCAAATTGGTATTCCTGGTTTGTACGTCACAGAAGACCCAGGTGCGAGCGATGATGCAGCCAAACAAGGCAGCTTGAGCATGCGTTTTGGTCTAGGATGGGCAAAATCGCATTCTCTTCATACTGGCCAATGTCCAGTAATGAAGTACCATCGCCAGCTAATGCAAGCCATCTTGTTTGATAAGATAGACATTGCAAAAGCGGTCAATGTGCAAATGATTTCACTGGATCAAGCACCACAAGGCTATGCCGATTTTGATGGCGGCGCCGCGAAGAAATTTGTTATCGACCCGCATAAAATGGTGAGTTAATCCTGCTCTTACTTTTCTTGTAAAAAAAACTCGTCAACGTAATGTGGACGAGTTTTTTTATATACAAACAAATAACGCGTTTTTACGGATTTAAACCGTTTGTCAATGTAGAGCCATCAATCGGTGCTGGCGTACCGCCACCAAAGCGATAGGTTAAAGAACCTAAAATTCGTGGTGATGAGGTATCATAGATATCCGACACAGACTCTCCACCGACTTTTTTCCATGCAGCAAAAACATCAGCACTCCAATTAGCATGCTCATATTTCAATCCAAAACCTGCACCCGCTAGATTTCGGGTTTCACTTAACAAAGAAGCGGTTGGTTTTGCATAGGTATTGATTCTACCTGCATCATAAAATACATAGGGGGTGAAGTCGTTAATGTTATAACGCAGCTCTAACTGTGTGTAGTACCCTTCATCACCACCGCCGTTCTCGCCAGCCTCTCCTGAAGGATAAGCCCGCACTGCGTTCGTTCCCCCCAAATACAGGTCTTCTGAAGCGTCTAGGTTTTTGTTAGTGTGTTGAGCACTGCCTTTAACAAACAAACTGAACCCAGAAGGCAATGACTGAATACGCGCCACTTCTAATGTGGTTTTTACAAAATCACCATCACTATTCACTGTGTCATCGTTATTAGAAAGATTCCCTAAGCCTACCGTCAGAGCACCATAGGTAATACCTCCGCCTAGATACTGATCTCGAGTATCAAATGCAAGAGCTAGCGGGACGCTGTTCACAAATTTTGTTAACTTGCTGTCCGCTGAGCGATAAAAGTCCATCAAGTCTTTACGCTCTATGTTGGCCTTTGCGTTCACGTTCGTCAGCTGTGAACGAATCAACGGATAACTTAAACCTATACTATAAATATTTGAGCTACCAATGGCATCCAACGACTCATACTCTCTTCCCAAGGTATATTCCGTTCGGCTAAAAGAGGCGTTGAATCTTAAACCATTTGGCATGACTGGTAAGCTGTATCCCAAATGACCAAACAACATATTTTCATCGGTATACATCGCACGCACATTTAACTCATCACCGAAGTTAAACATATGGGCTTTTTTAATACCTGCCTGAACTCGGTTATAGCCAGTATAACGGCTGCCTTGATTATCAATCGTGACATCCCCGAACATTTGCTGTTCAGGGATTAAAAGCACATTGAGGTCTGCTGTTCCAGTACTATTGCCGGGACTAACAGAAGGCAGCGCTTTGTAACCTGGAATATCGTTCATGATCAATGAGATACGCTCTAGTTTACTGGATTCAATTACCTCATTAGGCTCAATAGTGGATAAATACGCTTGCGCTTTGGCTTGTATATCTTGAGTCGCTTTTACCGTGGCACGACCGTACTTGCCTTCCAAGACATCGATTCGCAACTCTCCATTTTTCATGCTCTGAGCTGGTATATAAGCTCTCGCAAAGGGATAACCGCGATCTCGGTAAAAAAGACTGATCTTATTTGCTAAACTACGGTAACCGGCCAAGTCATAAGACTTATCCAAAATATCACCTAAACTGGCCAATATTTCCTCTTCTGTAAAGACCGACAAACCTGTAATTTGCAGTTTGTTCAACACAGCTTGCGGACCACCGGAAGCGGCTTCAGTTAATGCATTACCATCAAATTGAATGGTAAAATCCGACGGTTCAGGTGCCACTAACCTTGGCTGGGTTTGCTGAATCAATGTTCCCGAGTTAGTGGGTGGCAGTGACTCCGCATTAGAGACCACAGAGACACTTGCCACCAACACTGCCACAGATAAATTCAAAGGTTTTGTGATGCTTTTTTTCGGTAATACTCTTTTCATAAAATCTAACCTTAATCCTAATTTTCGGAAATTTATTATCTGACAGTCTCTTCTGTATTCACCGCTTGATCAGGATTAACTGTATTTATACCGCCATCCACTATAAACACTTGGTTATTAAAACTAGCGCCATTATTAACCTGTGATAATAAAATAGTGTCTATTGAGACGTCACCTTGCCCCCCTGAACTCACCGAAGTGGTTGAACCTGTAGACGATATTGAAACCACTTGCATGCCCCCAACAGCGACGACTGGAGCATTGCCCAAATTTGGTCGAGGAATGACCACAGGTGCTGGTGGAGGTGCAGGAATGAACACCACAGGAGGATTGTTAGGGTTGATGTCAGCAGTTGTTGTCATGGTGCTTGCTGGTGCGGTTAAACCGCCCAAAGCATCTTTTACCATGACAATGTAGTTAGCCGCATCAACACCAGCGACACGCAGACCGTTAATAGTCACTGTTTTGTCCATTCCTACTATTTCATCTGAGAAACTAGCATCAGTAAAAGTCAAAAAGACTCTTTCATTGCCAACCACACCGTTAACGACCAATGGGTTATTAATGTCATTAAGCTGTCTTAGATTTATATTTTCTGGCGCGATCGTTAATGTCGTCGTTGTGCCGGTTGTTGCATCAAATATTTTATCTCTTGTGCTTGCAACCGCCACTAAAGAACGAGCAGTAATGGCTGCGTCACCTGTTGCCGTGATAGGCAGGTTGTAATTTGATTTTAAAGTGGAACCTACCACATCAAAGTCATTTGCAACCAAGCTGGTTATCACATTGTTGGCGTCAGCAACGTCTTTATCGTTATAAGACCCTGTTGCTTTATTAACAGTGAAGCTTTCTCCCTCAACCAAGTTCGCTATGCTGTAATTGTCATTGGTCAGCGTAGCATTCGTATTGCCGTCATACACTTTTGTGGGCGTATTGATAATAGAAGCCGTCAGCGTTCTCGCGGTAATACTGCCTGCACCTGTCGCAGTCACTGGCATGATGTAGTTGCTGGCGAGAGTTTCATTACCTTGCGTAAAATCTTCCTCAGCTAAACTGGTCGTGACAGTGCTAGCGTCAACAACGTCTTTATCGTTGTAATCCCCAGTTGTTTTCGTAACAGTGAAGCTTTCGCCATCAACCAAGTTAGCAATGCTGAAATTGCCATTGGTCAATGTTGCATCGGTATTACCATCGTACACTTTTGTTGGCGTATCAATAATGGAAGCGGTTAGCGTTCTGGCAGTAATACTACCCTCACCTGTCGCAGTAACTGGCATGATGTAATTACTCGCTAGCGTATCACTTCCTTCAGTGAAGTCTCCTTCAGCTAAGCTGGTAGTAACATTGCTGGCGTCAAGCACGTCTTTATCGTCATAAGTCCCTGTTGCTTTGGTAACGATAAAGCTTTCTCCTTCAACCACATTCGCTATATTAAAATTAGCATTAGTCAATGTCGCATCCGTATTGCCGTCATAAACTTTTGTCGGTGTGTCCGTAATCGAAGCGGTTAACGTGCGCTGAGTAATACTCGCAGAGCCCGTTGCCGTAGTCGGTAATGCATAGTTTGAGGCTAACGTTTCACCTACTGCTGTGAAGTCCTCTGAGATTAAACTCGTTGTGACGCTATCAGCATTGGCTACGTTTTTAGAATTATACGTTCCCGTTTCTTTGGTAACCGTCAGCATTTCACTGCCAATAAAACCACTTAAATCAAAATTACCATTGGTCAAGGTTGCCGTTGTGTTACCGTCATATACCTTAGTAACGTCAATTAAACTCACCGTTAAGGCTTTAGGTGTAACGATGTAAGTATAGGTGTCATTAGGACCTGATACGTTGTAGCCCAATTCTTCTGCGCCTGTCACAGCACCCGTATGAGTGATTGTATAAGTATCCGCATTTTTAATCGTTTTGTTATCAGCAACTTGCCAAACTAACGCATCGGTAAACTGTGTTTTATCGTTATTTACATCTCCTGAAATTCCACCAGTAGAAGGCACTAAGGTAATACCGTCATACTCTTTTCCAGAAGCAAACCCTATGGTCAATGTTGGTTGTTCACGATAAATAGCGTAATTACCCGTGCCTAAAGCGGCCGTGTAATGGGTATTTGTTTCGTCACTATTGTAGCGATAACGACCATTACCGAAATTATACGAACCACTGTCTTCAATGCTGCCTGTATAAACGATGGCTTGACCGCCCGATCCTGTTGTTAAATTAGCATTTAACAGTACATTGCCACCTACCGCAGTGCCTACATCAGTATCTGAGCCGGCATTAAGCGTTATCGCACCATTTGCCGCTGAGGTGGTCGTAATGTTGTTATTGACCGTTAGATCGTCGGCTTTAGTAGCAATACTGACCGTTCCTGTTGCTGATACACCACTGACAGAAGACAAACTACCGATAGTCAAGGCCTTGTCGGTCATGACATTTAGGTTAGCGACGTCTGTTGCGGCGAGAATACCAGCCTCAAAGTTATCGCCTGTTCCAGTCCCTATGTTGCCAGTTATGGTGTAGTTGGCAGGCCCTTTCAACAATAAGTTACCCGCACTTAGATCACTCCAAGTAAACGAACCACCGTCCAGTTGGGCAACGGTGAGCAGACTAGTCACAGAATACATACTGGTATCAAAGCCAGTATTTAAGTTACCTCCACCTGTAACGCTGAAATTATTAAAGGTTGTTTCTGTAGAATCTCTCAAAGTGATCGTGCCATTGTTGGCTGCATAGGTCGCTGCTCCCTTATTACCACTGGTATCTATCGTAAAAGAGTTAGCTGGATCACTATTAGTAAGTTTAGCACCTTCGCTACCAACAGTTACTGATCCTGCAGAAACGCCCGATGTCGTCGATGTTTGACCAGATACAGGTCCAGTATAGGTGTCAATTGAGACATCATTGGCTAAGACTACTTCAGAGCCGAGTACGTCAATATTGGCCTGATTAGATTGCAAATCACCATTAAGGGTAACAGTGGCCCCTGTATAGCTTTGCGCGCTGGTTGTAGTATAAGAACCGGTATTTTTAGTCGTGGTCACCGCTGGCAATACGATTATGCCAGAGGATGTTGACCCCGAAGCATTAACCGTCATCGAACCTGCGCTAAATGTGCCTGTAGTCGATGCTGGGTACAAATTGACGTTGCCACCCATACCACCGGTAGCACTGGTATTGAAGACATAGTTACGAACTGAGCTGCCTGATAAGCTGTAACCAGAGAAGGTGATATCACCGCTGTCAACGATCGACTGATTCGTGTCAATAGTCACTCCCGGTATATTGGTTGAGGATGAAGTGGACTCTCCCCCATTTAAGCCAACGTTACCCGTTGCTGTAAAATCACCATTAAGCGCAAAACTTGCGCCGGTTAATGAAATCGAACCATCTTGTTCCGTCGTTACTCCAGAGCCTATGAAGGATAGTCCCGTTAAGTATGAACCTGCACTATTGGTAGCATTCATGTCTGTGGTGATACTTCCACCAAATCCATCACTGGAGCTTGAATCAAGGGTTAGCGCAGCCGTTACACCCGTATTGGCTGAAATATCAACGCCTCTACTGCCTGAACTGTTATTCAGTTGGATGCTACCTGACGTTCCTAATGATGTTGTATTGCTGGCATTATCGGCATTGCTATCAATGCGTGAAGTACTGGCAAGTTTAAAGGTATTACTGGTTAGCGCTATGTTTCCGCCATTGGTATTCACATCGCCATTTAAAGTAATACTCTTAGTAATTGAAGATAAGTTGAAATAACCTGAACCACCATAAATATTGTTCACCTGAATGTCTTTATTGTAGGCATACAGGTCAAAATTACGGTTGAACCCAGATAAATCGACACTGCTACTCGCCGCATCTAAAGTAATCAGACCATTGCCCGTATCTGAGTAATTAAGGTTTTCAATGACAGAGTCATTATCGAACAAATCAATCGCGACAGTATGCGCTCTTGCCGTGCTATCAGTGCTTGAATAATTGACTTTAATGGTTTTAAAGTGCTCCGCAGACAGTTCATTAATCGCAATATCGCCGCTTTCATTATTAACGGTCAGTACGTTATTGCCCACATTGGCTTCGCCTACTTCTCCGCCTTTGGCGACTTTAAGGGTATAGCCACCGCCACCAATTGAAGCGGTACTTGTCGTATTATTCGCAGTAGTTAAATTTAAGTTGCCAACGGTCACAGTAGCAGTATTTGGATTAGCCAGTGTTGTAGGCGTTATTGAACCATTACCCTGAACGTGATTAGTAGAGTAGGCCGAAATACTTTTACCATAATATGACGTTAATGACAGTGTAGCCGCACCAATATCAATGGCATTATCTGCCATGATAATATCTCTTGATTGAGAAATAGATAAGCCCGTTTTCAAGCTAACGTTTTTATTGTCTGTTTTGATACCTGATAATTTATTCGTATTATCAATGGTATGAACAATCGTTTTCGCATCCGTGGTGGTTTCTATATTAAAGAAGTCACCATTGGTAGACAAAATATGATGATGACCAGCGATATTCGCATTGCTATCGACAGCCGAGAAGGTAATGCTATTAAAGTCACTGTTCCGAAGCCAAGTTGAACCACCAGAGTTATTCACATTTAATGTGTTTGCTGTTACTTCTAGAGCATTACTCCAGTCGTCACCACTTGTTTTAACACCAAAATTACTGGCATTTAAGTTTAACGTACCACTTTGTATATAAATTTCTTTATTACTAAAATCACTTGGTGGAGTGCTAGAACTGTAATCCTCTGCGGCATTGTCTGCTTTTATCTCGCCGTAGGTCGATCCCGATAATGCCGTTAACGTTAAATTCAATCCCGTTCCATCTAAAACAGAATTATCAGAGGAATTGACGGCTGTGTCGCCACCAGTAGCGACAATAGCGCCATTTTCCAAGGTGATATTCGGTGCTTGAATCGTTATATTCTTATAAGAAGTTGCATCAACTAACCCACCTGTTGCAATGGTTAGAAGACCATTTTCATCTGTTGTCGCTAGCAGTCTATGCGAACCATCGTCGTTAAACTCTATATGTTGAGTTGTGTCTGCAGTGGTGGTATCTGTTGTTAAATTTAGAGTCGAAAAGTTAGCGTCATCGTACCCATTAGCAAACTTAATATATGAGTTACCACCTGTATTGGTAATATTAATTGTCCCTTGACTACTAGAGAATAATACTGGAGAACCTTCAGAACCAATATTCTCAGCACTCGTCACATTTACCATTGCAGACGAAGAGTTCGTGCTAATTTTGGTAGAGTCTGTACTTGCACCAATAATTGAACCGCCGGCTTCTAGAGTTAAAGACGTCGGAACAGTGCCTACCTGTTCATAATTAGGCGTACCAGAACGATTGGCGTTGGTTTCTGTTTCATTATTATAGCCAGAAGAGCTGGCTGTAGAATTTATCGAGTAAGATTTACCAGTGGCATCTCCGGTCGGCAAATTAATATCATCAGTCACCTTTAATACTAAAGAGCCACTGCCCACATCTATTTGACTCCCCGTATTCATGGTGAAGTTTTCTGCAGAGGCGGTAACAATGTCATGATAAGTCTGGTTATTGTAAGCAAACACAACGCCATTAGTCGCTTGCCCTAATGTCACAGAGCCAACATAAAAATTGCCATTATTCGTTGTTACACTGCCGTTAGAACCAAAAATAACATCACCGCCACCAGTCGCATCGCTATTAGCGGTGAGAATCAGGTTAAGACGTTGCTGTTCTGAACTGATTGCGCCATTCACTGTAATATTGCTAGTTGACGTAACGGTCAATGTTGTGTCTGTTGTAATATCATAAACTGGTTGCGGTGCGGTACCACTGGTGCCGGCGGATACTTTGGTGATGCTGTCGTTAATCGTAATACCACCAAAATCGGCACTGGTAATGGCGGCATCTGTATTGACATCTATGAGATTATTTTGTCCTGCTAAGGTTTCACTTAACGTCACTTTGGCACTACTGGCTGTCAGCGTATAATTGGCTGTTTTTAACGCATCAGATATGGTTTGCCCAGTAATATCACCACCGGTTGCCGCTACGACGGTATCAAACGTCGAAACGGGCGTTTTCCAGGTTCCGTTTGCTGTATTACCCGCTGTTGTGACGTTAGCACTGGTATTTAAAAACACGGATTGACCATTGGTGATAATTGTACCGCCAGTGCCATTGGTCGTGCTGGCATCTAACACGCCTTCAAGACTGATAAAGTCTGCCGCTGTGGAAGCATTTTTTGCTAAAGTAATGTTACCACCATTAGTAGTTGTACTACTGGCATCCAAAGTGCCCTTCTGAGTGATGTTTGCACCATACAAGGCAATACTTGCTGGAGACGTTAGGGTTTTACCACTCTCTACGGTGATGTCCTTCGCAGACGTTAGCGTTAAAGCACCACCCGCAGTTAGGTTTTCAGATACGGTAATGTCACCGTCAACTGTCGAAACACTTAATGCCCCAGACGTGATCATAGAGCCTAACTGAGAGGTTTCTGTCGTAACATCAGCTGCGCCTACTAGTTCTTTTGCACTGACAAACTCTACACTTCCTGTATTGGCAGTTAGTGTTCCAATAGAGTTACCTTCATCTGTTAGAGTATGCGTGCCACCCGCACCAAGTAGATTCAAGTCTTGTCCACCGGTAATGGCTCCGGTTTGGGTCACAGTGCCCGTTGACTGTAAAGTCAATGCGTCGTTAAACGCAGTGGCACCAATCGTAATATCACCTGATTGACTGGAATCACCAATCACAATACCTGAGAAACCATCCGCAATTTTTGAGACAAAATCAGCAGAAAGTAGTTGAAGTGTGTCCACTGCATTATCGTCAATCGTATTCACAATACTAATCGCGTCGCTGGCAGTATCGCTCGTAATGTTCAATACACCCGAGCCAGAAATAGCTTTGCCATCGGTTACCGAAAGTTCACCCACTTTTAACGTCAGATTATTCGCACCAGCGGCTAGATTATTACTGACTGACAAAGCACCACTGGTTTGCAGTGTTGTTGCGTCTTTAAAGGTTGTGTCTGCACCAATTTCAATACCGCCAGTATGATCGGCGCTACCTATGGTTATATTTGCAAACCCGTCGGCAAAATCCGTACTAATGTTTGTGGTCGTTAATTGCAAAGCATCGGCTGTTGTACCACCCACATCAATCAGTTTATCTGCTGTTTTAGTGGTAATTTGCAAGTTGCCTGAGCCAGCCAGTGTTTTTCCATCCGCTATCGTTAAAGCGTCAGTATTGAATGTGATATTTCCAGCACCAGTGGCGATATTTTCGTTGATGGTTAACGCATCAGACGTCAGGCTCAAAGCTCCTGATGTGGTAATAGCACCAGTGGTTTGGTCTGAACTGTTCACTAACGCCACACTACCTGTATTGGCGGTTAGATTACCAATGGCATTACCTATATTAGTCAGGGTATGCGTGCCACCTGCGCCCAATAAATTTAAATCCTGATCACCTGTAATGGCACCCGTTTGGGTGACTGCGCCAGAAGTTTGTAATGTCAATGCCTTATCAAAAGCAACTTCTGCAATCGTAATATTGCCTGATTGACTCGCACTACCTATTACAACCTCAGAGAAACCATCGGCAAAATCCGTATTCAAATTGTCAGCTGTCAGTTGCAAATCACCTGCTGCTCCACCGATACCAATGGTTTTGCTGTCAGTATTAGAAGTAACAGTCAGTACACCGCTACCAGAAATGGTTTGATCAGCAGCGACTGAAAGAGTACCCACTTTTAACGTCAGATTGTTCGCACCAGCCGCTAGATTGTGGTCAACAGATAAGTCTCCACTGGTTTGCATTGTAACAGCGGCGGCCAAGGTAGAATCTTCTACAATATTAATGTCACCTGTTTGATCTGCTCCACCAATGACAATGTCAGAAAAACCATTTGCAATTTTGCTACCAAAATCCGATGCATTTAATTGCTGGCTTGTCCCACCAATGTCAATCGCTTCGTTGTCTGTTTCAGAAGCAACCGTCAACACACCTGTACCAGAAATGGTTTTATCATCTGCTATAGTGAGCTGGCCTACTTTTAGCGTCAGGTTGTTTGCGAGGGCATCTAGATCATTGTTAACCGCTAAAGTACCGCCCGTTTGCAATGTTGTCGCATCATTAAGCGTGGTGTCGGCACCAATTTCAATGCCGCCAGTATGATCGGCACTACCGATAGTGATACCAGAGAAGCCATCGGTGAAATCAGCCGTAGAGATTTGTAAAGCCCCAGAACCGCCATTAATACCCATCGTTGTGGTGGCTGTTTTGGCGGCTATCTGTAAAGCCCCCGACCCAGTAACCATCTTGCCACTCGCAACCGTTAGAGCGTCGGTGTTGAATGTGACATTACCCGCACCAGTGGCAATGTTTTCATTGATGGTTAAGGAACCAGAAGTCAGATTAAGTGCACCGGTTGTGGTAATCGCGCCAGTGGTTTGGGCTGAACTATTTACCAACTCCACACTGCCCGTGTCTGCAGTAAGAGTGCCAATCTCATTGTTCTCGTTGGTTAAAGTGTATGTGCCTGTCCCCAATAAGTTTAGCGCCTGATCACCAGTAATGGCACCTGTTTGCGTAACCGAACCAGTAGAAGACAGCTCAACTGCACCTGTCGTGGCAATTGTCCCAAGAGAAAAATCATGGTTGTTGGTAACACTTAAGGTGCCAGTATTGGCGGCCAACGAAGCAATCTCATTGCCAGCGTTGGTTAGAGTATAGGTACCTGAACCGTGTAAGTTTAGAGCTTGCCCTCCGGTAATGGCGCCAGTTTGCGTAACTGCACCAGTGGAAGACAGTTCAACATCGCCTGTGGTGACGATAGACCCGAGGGAAAAATCTTGGTTGTTGGTAACATTCAAGCTACCTGTATCTGCGGCAAGGGAGCCAATCTCGTTAGATGTATTAGTTAGGGTGTATGTTCCCCCTGCGCCAAGTAGATTTACATTTTGACCGCCGGCAATAGCATCGGTTTGAGTTACTGTACCAGTGGAAGACAGTTCAACATCGCCTGTGGTGACGATAGACCCGAGGGAAAAATCTTGGTTGTTGGTAACATTCAAGCTACCTGTATTTGCAGTAAGCGTGCCAATCGCATTAGATGTATTCGTTAGGGTGTATGTTCCCCCTGTGCCAAGTAGATTTACATTTTGCCCGCCAGTAATAGCACCCGTTTGAGTTACCGTGCCAGAAGAAGACAGCTCAACGGTACCGGTTGACGTAATGCTCCCTAAACTAACATCCCCCGTGGATAAAATTTTAACGCTACCCGCTGCAGTAGAGATAGCTTGTGTTGTCACACTTGCCGCAGGACTCGTGTCTGTTTCACCACCAATCCAAACATCACCGCCATTGGTGTCAATCGAAGACCCAGCTCCCATACTGACACTACCTGAACTACTACTGTCATTGTCTGCACGAAGCACGGTATTAAGTGCTCCAGTTGTCGAAGTAATAGACACGTTTTCATTAATAACAATATTATTTGCAGCGGTTAAGGTGAGTGTTGCATCCGCCCCCGATGATTTCAAAATATTCGCAGCAACGGTGATATCCCCCTCACCAGCCACTTCCGAATCTGTCTGAACCGTAACATTGGTACCTGCATTTAACGCTGTCTCGATTGTTTCGGCCCCAATGTCGCTTTGGGTTTCGCCACTCGTCAAACTACCGTCACTGCCTGCGCTAATAGTAATGTTCGTTGGATCAAGTAACCATTCTGAGGCTTTTACTGTGGTGCCTTTTGCAACATTTAGCACACTGCCTGAGGTTTCGATCTTGCCACCATTTGCATTTTCACCTAGACCTTGCGCACGGATGTTACCAGCTACTTTCGTCACACTGTCAGCGTTTTTTATGTCTGACCAAACCACCACTTTACCGCCGTCGCCCTGTGTCGTAGCGCTGGCTGAAATTTGGCTGGTTTCAGTCAAAGTCACTTTAGTCGCATGTGGATACTGTTCAGCATTTTTACCCTGCCAATCCCCACCGATTAAGATTTCGCCACCACCTGTTGCACCATCAGCAACTATTGTCCCGCTGTTGGTAATGTCATCGCCCATAAAGACGATTTCGCCGCCTTGAGATACCAAGCTTGTAGCTTCGACAATACCAGTATTATTAACAACGCTCGCAGCAAGGTCGCCAGCCGCTTTTGCGGTAAACAAAATATGACCGCCGTCGGCTTTTATGGCACCACCATTTAGAATCAATGCATCAATGGCACCTTGCTTAACTTCAATACTTACCGTACCACCTAAGTTGACCAATACAGAATCACCCGCGGCAAGCTGCACGCTGCCTTGATTAGCAACGATATCCCCCATATTTTGAACTTTTGCCGCAATCATCACGATGTAACCACCGTCGGTTGCGACTAGACTGCCGCGGTTAATAACCGCATTGCCGTTGCTGCCCTCAAAAATAAAATTGTCAGCACTGAAATTTTCATTCGTTAGGTCTCTTGTGGAAGCAATCAAACCGCCGACGTTAACCTGTGCTGTCGTACCAAATAAGATACCATTAGGGTTTATAAGGAAGACTTGACCATTTGCGTTAATGGCACCTTGTATACTCGAAACATCAGATCCAGTAACACGGTTTAGCGCAACAGATGAGGATGAAGGTTGAATAAAGTTGACAACACTGTCTTTACCTACACTAAATGACTGCCAATCAATGGCCATTTTGTTGGTATTTTGAGTGATATTAAGCGTTTTTCCATTTGGTTGAGAAATACTACCTGAGCCTAAACTTACCGTACCATTAGTAGGCAATGCATCAGCATAAGCTTGGGCACTGACTATAAATACGCTACCTGCTATCAAGCTTAATCGAGTTCGATGACGGCGACCGTGATTTTTCTTTTTCCCAGCACTTTTGCCAATTTCACTCACAGCTTGCCAAACACCTATCGACGAATTCCAGATAACGCGGTAAATTCGATTCATATACCAACCTATGTAAAATATTTGAGATTTACATAGCTTAGCTCATGCCGCCAACCTACTTCCTTATTTTTTCAATATTTTTTACCACTTTATTGTCACTTCTTGTTAATTATTGTAAATCTTTCGATGAACATTTTTTACTAAGCAAACACTCATTTTTATGCTTAGCTTTTTTATGCTGGGAGGGACACGGAGATGACTTCAATGAAATTAAAACCATTTCATCGTATTTAAACACTATAAAAAAATAACAAGATGCTTGAGATTAGATGAACAAGCTTGAAGCCTGTTGAGAGTGCTCTTAACTTATGATGGCCTATCGTCAGCTGACAAAATAACGTTTTTTAAAGGCCGATAACACCTTGGGAAGATGATCGGGTAAATCGTCGGCAATTAAACCAATCCCTACTTCATTGCCCACTTCACTATGCAACCAAACCGCTGCGGCTGCGGCATCAAAGGGTGACATGCCTTGAGCCAGTAGACCGACAACAAAGCCTGCCAATACATCCCCTGAACCACCCGTAGCAAGATACGCAGGCGCGTTTGAGTTGATAACTGCTCGACCATCAGGCGAGGCAATCACCGTATCGGCTCCTTTTAAGACTACCACGGCGCGGCTTAATTTGGCGGCCAGTCGAGCGCGGGTTAATTTATCACCCGCATGATGTTCATTGATGCCAGAAAAGATACGCGCAAATTCGCCTTCGTGGGGTGTCATCACA
Source organism: Marinomonas shanghaiensis (assembly GCF_003259175.1). Taxonomy (GTDB): domain Bacteria; phylum Pseudomonadota; class Gammaproteobacteria; order Pseudomonadales; family Marinomonadaceae; genus Marinomonas; species Marinomonas shanghaiensis. The sequence goes on from NZ_QGOK01000018.1 coordinate 109,893, forward strand.
CAAGGTCCAACAATGGCATCAAACAGCGTTTGTGGGTCATCCGAAAAAGCACTGAGTGCATCGGCATCCAACACTGTGGCGCGACCAGTCGCCAACGCTGTAAGAACGATTTTTCGCGTGCGTATTCTCTCGAATCCTGCTAACCCTGCTCCCGGCCCAACCACTATCGCGTTGTGTCGCGGATCGAATAACAGCTCTTCAAAATCTTCTGCTTCTTGTGTCTGTTCTAGCTTCGCCACCATCACGCTCGTCATCGCCGTGGCATATATTGCCCATGCTTTCATTGGCACAGCCAGCGTAACCAAGCCCGCACCGATTCGCATGGCACCTCGAGCGGTTAAGCGACTCGCCCCAGTTAGGTTTTCTCCACCAAATACCACAGCGTGACCACGATGAAATTTGTGTCCCTCTAAACGAGGCCAAGGGTAATTCTCAGACCAAAGCTCTGGGCTATTTTCCCACGCTTGAAGGTTTAACTCATTCAACACCATCTCAGGAATACCGATGTCCGCAACCACAAGCTCGCCACATAAGCCTCGACCGGGAAGCAGCAAATGTCCGGGCTTTTTGCGAAAAAACGTCACCGTTATTTTTGCAGAGGCCACCAACCCAAATGCCGCACCTGTTGTGCCATCCACGCCACTGGGCACATCAATGGCACAAACGGGAACATTGCTCGCTATTATCGCATCGACCATATCGCGAGCTTTGCCTTCTAAAGGACGAGTAAGACCCGCACCAAACATGGCATCAATAACCAGATCGGTTTGCTCTAATAAATCAACAGAATAGGCTTCAACCTCACCTTGCCAAGCCTGATAGAAATACTTGGCTTCAGGCGATAATTTTTCAACAGCCCCCATAAAAGCCAACCGCACAGGCCAGCCAACGGATCCTAGTAACTGAGCGACAACAAAACCATCGCCGCCATTATTACCCGGCCCACACAGCACCAAGACAGAACATCGAGACCAACGCTCAAGCACAGCGTCAACAACTGCCTTTCCTGCCGCCGCCATCAGGTCAACCGCAGGCACACCCGCCACCACAGCAGCTCTGTCTGCCTCAGTCATTTCGCTTGAGGTTAGAAGTAATTGAGTGTTTGGGTTTAACGCATTAATCATGATGTAGTAGTCAACTTATTCCGAATCATAAATGAGATTACTCTTCTAGTTTAGCGAGCGCCATTCCATATTAAAATGATACGGCCGGCTCCAAGTAACTTACAGATCTAAGTATAGCGTTAACATTTGCTCAGTACTAAAAAACCAGACACTGTGTTTAAGATCCGCCGAAATTGGACCCATATATTATTAAAACACTTTCTTTTTTGCAGCAATGTTACCACTTGAAACTGTTTCTTTTTTCATCCAACTACAGATACAACTTAAAGTTGTATTGAGAAAAAAAATAATTAATACTAACTCCTAGCTATCGCATTTAACGGATTAATGACCATGTCTAATATCAATAAAGTTTTTAGCGCTTCTTGTTCCGTAACCAACCTACCACAAGGTATCTCAATTTCCTCCATTAGAAGCGGCGCTCTGCTTTCCTCCGCTGGCCAATGCATTCATTTACGCCCCTATCATACCTTTGGTCGTTCAACTGAATGCCACACTAATCTGGCTGGCGCTGATATTTCGCGTATTCATGCCATTATTTATTGGCAAGACGACAACTGGTACATAGAGGACAGAAGCAAGAATGGCGTCTGGCTCAACGACAACAAAATCCTCAAAGAGCAACCACATCTACTACGCGAATCAGACAAAATCATTCTATCTTCTAAAACGGGTGATGCTTTCACCATGGTAAATGACCTTAAACCCTGTGATGTATTAGTCAGCATGGAACGAAATAAAGCAGCAATCTACCTTGAAAGACCTGTCACATCGGTAGAAAAAACGCTTAATCTTTTTTATGAAAATGAAGGTTGGTACATTATTTATGATGATGAAAGAGAAGAAAGCAAAGCCATCCAGGATGGCCACTGTATTTGTATCAACGACTCACTTTATCGCCTACAAAGCAATCGAATCGAATACCAAACCTTTGAAAATAAGCCAACAGCAAAATCGCTTGATGACCTAGAGTTAAGGTTACATGTTTCTGATAACGAAGAAGAAATCCAACTTTATATAAAAGATAACAAGAGTTCTTCTGTGATTGAGGGACATCGTATTCAGAGTCAATTATATTTATTACTGTGTTTGGCTCGCAAATCCATCGCTGATAAGAATCAAGGTTTCTCTGAATGCCACTGTGGCTGGATTAATTTAGACGACCTCTCTAAAGCACTTGGCATCGAACCCGACAACACCCGCATTCGACTACACCGCCTGCGTACAAGAATCCGTGATACCGTCAATTTTAGCGGTGTGGATGCTTGTCAGTTATTACAACTTCAAGATGGGGAAGTAAGGCTTAATACATCAAAAGTAGAAGTAATCAAAGGAACTCTTTCAGAAACAGTGTTAGGAGCGCACTAACTATGTCGGCGGTTGCCACGCATCATTTCGACTCTGAAGAGTACGACCTACAACATAAAATAGGTCAAGGCGGCTTTGGCTCGGTATTTAAAGCGGTTCATAAAAAAACCAAGCAAACCGTTGCCATAAAATTCCTCCAATTCGCGACACAATCCACTCAAAAACACAGGCAGCAACAACTGGCTCGCTTTGAACGAGAAAGTAACTTTGTTTGTCGGCTGTCCCATCCACATATCGTTCGTTTACTAGACAAAGGCAGTATTGACGACAACACTCTTTATAGTGTTTTTGAGTACGTGGATGGTATTTCACTCAGTGATTACCTAAAACGGCATGGCGCCTTGAGCGTGGCAGAAACACACGCCATTATGTTGCAAATTCTAGATGCTCTAGTACACGCCCATAAGCAAGGCATCATTCATCGCGACATCAAACCGTCCAACATCATGATCTCGCAGACTGGGGCAAAGCATCACGTAAAACTATTGGATTTTGGCATTAGTACGCTCACTCTAGGGCAAAGGGCGGAAGACTATAAGGTTCTCACCATCACCCAAGAATCCATCGGTACACCGACTTATTGCGCCCCAGAACAGCTACGTGGCGAGCTTACCACGTTCAGCGCTGACCTCTACATGTGGGGACTCGTCTTTATTGAGTGTTTAACGGGTGCCCCAGCTATTCATGGTGCCAGCGTCGCAGAAATTTACCATAAACACCTCAACGACATTCCAGTCCCCATACCAGCCGCCCTTCACTCTCACCCACTGGGTCAACTACTGCAAAGAAGCCTACGTAAAAATGCCAGTGAGCGTATTAACAGTGCTCAAGCCCTTTACAAAGAACTAAATGAACTGATTACTCACAATCTAGAAGGTCGCTTTCTGCCCGTCACACCACAAACCCAAGACCTCGAGGACACCCTAGTACGACGTCAAGACGACCCTAATCATTTAGCCGTCAACGCCACTCAAGCCACAGAACGTAAGCAAATTACCACGCTCGCCTTGCGTATTCGCGTCAAAAACCTTGAAGAAGATATCGCCAACACAGACGCCGCCGACACAGATGTGGTTGAAACCCTATTTCAAGCCACTCGTAGCCAATGCATCGATGTCGCCCAACGCTATGGTGGCTTTCATGTGGGCAATTTAACGGGATTTTCTGTATTTTACTTTGGTTACCCCGTTGCCAGTGATCACGATGCACGTTTAGCAGCACGAACCGCACTGGAAATCATCAGCTTAACCAAAAAACAACAGTCTTATATGAGCGCCCGCCATGGCTGCGAATTTGAAATCAATATCGGTATCCACACTGGCATCTTGTTAAAACGCGGCAACACCGTGCCCGATGGTTTTGCCAGCCATCGCGCCTGTGATCTCGCATTGCTGGCACAAGGACAAAGCATTCTGTGCTCCCTTGACACCAAAACCATACTGGACAACTACTATCAGTTTTCCGAGCGTCAATTTTCCGAACACAAAAGCGCACAGCAAGACTACACTCAACTCATCGCCGAACGCGTCATAGAAGCATTTGGCTTTATGCGTGGCGTGCGCAACAACCACCCACTGATCGGACGCGCCACAGAACTAGACATTTTACGCAGCGCCCTAGAAAACACCACGAACCACAGCAGAATCATTCATTTACACGGTGAAGCGGGAATCGGCAAATCACGTCTCATCCATGAGTTCCGGCAGCTAGAATCCAAGCGAACGCATCATATTTTCCAAGCGCTACCAGAACACCAAAACAACGCTCTTTTTCCTATTCTATCCGTTATAAAACGCCTACTAACGTCGCTCTTCACCAAGGAAAAAATAGCCCAGAAACAAATAGCCCAGAAAAAAACAGACCAGCAACAAACAGACCAGCAACAAACAGAGCAGCCACAAAGCCAAGGCAAGCAACTCACTCAGTTGATAGAAAAGGGCAATTTATCTGGGCCAACAGCGGAAATCATCACTCTTTTAGCTGCATGGTTAAACATTAATGACATTGAAAACCGTCAGTTATCCAGTCTTGAACCCACTGTACAAAAATCCCTCTTATTTGAAGGATTGACTTATATTCTTACCTGCTATCAGCATCAAACGGCTCAATCCAGCAAGTCCGCAGAACATGTTTATATTTTTGAAGACATTCACTGGGCAGACGCTACCACAGTAGAATTCATTGCTTATTTAGCAAAGCAAGACAAGATAAAAGGCGTTATAACCACCTCGCGCCAGTCGGCCCCTGCCGTCTTTGCAAATAATCCGTTGACCCATATTCCACTCGAACAATTAACAGAGACCGCCACAGAAGAATTCATTCATACTCTGTTTGAAGGGGCCAATATTGCCAGCCGAGTAATGACGCTACTGGTAGCCCGCACTGATGGCATTCCGCTTTTCATTGAAGAACTGGTCTCCATGCTAAAGCGTCGTCAATTGGTTCAGCTAACAAAGGGTACTATCGACTTTGTTGACCCACAAAAAATCGATGACATACCCGGCAGCTTACGCGAATCTATACAAAATAAAATCGACGGTCTTATCTATGCCAAAGACACGTTACAGCTGGCGGCCGCTATTGGTCGCCAATTTGATTACAACCTTTTGGTCGCCGCGTCTCACTTTAGTGAATTACAAGTTCAAAACGATGTCTCTGAGCTGATCGACAACCAACTTATTATCCAACAACGTCACGTGGATGGTGACCGCTACCTGTTCAAACACGCCTTAGTACGAGACGCAGGCTATGACAGTATTGAACGGAAGACACGACTAGAACTGCATGAACGCATTGCTGAATCCATCCTCAGTACGACAAAAGAAATAGATCGTTTTATTGCTTCAGACCTCGCACAGCACTATGAAAAAGCCCAGCAATACCACAAAGCCAGCACATACTATTACCAAGCCGCCAGCGAAGCCGAAACCACCTTTGCCGTCGACGACGCCATACACCTATACCAAAGTGCCCTACACTGCTATCGAAAAAACGCGTTTACTTTTAATGAAGAAGGAGTGCAAAAGCAAGGACAAGAGCAACAACTCAAAGCCATATTAAAAGGCCTTGCCAGCTGCCTAGCTAGAGATGGACAACACGATAATGCCAGAAAAGCACTACAAGAATTCATTGGCCTACTCGAACAAGCAAACGACTACGAAACCCTAGCCTCAGCACAAATCGCTCTCGGTAAAACCTATGAAGTAGTGCATCAACATGATGATGCTCTCAAGTACTACCAAGCGGCCCATGTTTCTCTATTACAAGCGCCTCATTCAGACACACCAGAAAAATCGAATTGGTGGAAAATTTGGCTGGAAATTAAAAGCTCCGAGTTACACGTTAATTATTGGCTTGGTAAACTTCATGAAATGAAGCTCCTTTTATCCGAAACAGAACCAGCTATAGGTATGATTGGAAATAAAAATCAAGTAGCGAATTATTATGATGATATGCTTCACATTACTCTTAGGGATAAACGCTACAAACTTACACCAGACGATTTAAATATTGCAAGACAAGCCATGGCAGCAGCAAATCGTTCCAATGATCAAGCTATTATAGCCCATGCACAATTTGCACTTGGTTTTAGCTTAAATCTCTGTAAAGAATATAATGAAGCTAGATACCTACTAGATACAGCGTTTGAAATTTCGGAAAGAATCGGCGATAAAATGCTACAAACACGTTGCTGTACTTATCTTTCATTGACTTATCGGTTTATGAAAAATATCAATTTAACACGAGAATTCTCACAAAAAGCACTCTATCTAGCTACTGATACAAAAATGGATGATTATATTTCTGCAGCCCTTGCAAATCTTTCATGGTCTTATTTTTCAGATCAATCTTACGAACAATCAATTTATTATTTAAAACAAAGTTTAGAACGGTGGAATGATTTAACAGAACGTTACCCTTTTCCATTCTTATGGTTATCTTATTTACACGCTATCGCCCTTTGTGGAATAGATGAGGATTTTTCTACCGAGCATATACATAAGGTGTCAGATTGGGCTCAAGCCTTACAAGATCCCACACAAATGAAATTACCAAATTCTATCGATGCTCAGTTATCAATATTAAAAAGCTCTAACCATACATTTTTTTCAATACAAAATTTCTCAAAAGCACTGCAAAAAAGTAACTTAATTTAATTCATAAAAAAGGATCAATTTATGTCAAATACAAGTTCATCAAGCGCCCATATTACTGATGATGCGACTAAGCTCGCGATAGAAATTAGAGAAATGAACGACATCTTTATCATGCGACCCAATGGTAAAATCGCCTATCTTAGCTACGATTTTTACAGTGACCCAAAAAAGATTGTAGAATCGGTTTCCGCTGAAAAAAACAGTAATCGTTTCTTTATCCATGAAGATGGCGGTTATCCATCGAATCTATATGGTCCTATTGTCACTAAAGTAATTGATTGGAATCTCCTAGACGAAAATAAACAATATAAGATCCATCCCCAAAAACCCACCGAATCCTGCAAACCGGGCTATTTCATCAATTTAAGAAGAATGACTTTGGATAGATTAGAAGTCATGACAACTGATGAACTTAGGGCAGAATTGCCTGTTGATCAACCTATCACTCATAATCTGTCAACACTGACACATCAATTACATACCATTCCAGCCCACCTTGAAGAGCAACTAGAAGGCGCACCAGCAGAAGACAATATTTATATTGCTTTTTATCAATACCCGGAAAAAATGCGCTCCAGTAATAAATTCTATAGCTATCATCTAAGCTACATTAGTGCAAAAGAACTAGATGACAACGAATTCAAACCAGACTCCCCTGTTGTTTTAGGCAACTCGACAGAAGATGTTAATAGTACTATTAAACATTTAGAAACCCATTACGGCAAACCAAGCGTTCAGGTTGGCGGGATCAATCCTAATGACTCTCATCAACCAGTTCCATGCATAGCCTGTTATGTCGTCAATATTAGAACATTTCATTCATAAAACAGAATAAAATGAAAAATGCTCAGAAATATAAATCAATCTGAGCATTTTTATCATTATTTCACATTAAACAATAATGGGCATTATAAAATATTCAATCTATTTTTAACGCAATTGAACAAGATCAATCACATTTTTAAACGGATCGACTATTTCAATATAATCAGCAACAGGACAATACTGAATATCTTCCATTACAAAACGTATTCCCATATTTTTCAATCTCTCAACATCTCTTGATAGAAAGTCTGTTTCTATATTAAGTACAAAACGAGGGATTTCGTCCATGCTTGATGTTTTTTCAACCTTATAAAAAATAATACGAAAATCATCTTTTTTTATATGTAAAATTTCTGGTAAAAATGTTTCATTTTCGATTTCGAACCCAAGGGCATCGCAATAAAATGCGATTGCCTCATCGAAATCCCAAACATTAAGCTGAAGCCCAAACACCTTCATATACAACCTCTTTGAAAAATAATAGCTATTTAAAAATTGCAACCAGATAAGAAATTATAACCACAACATCTTACAATATTATTTTTTCAGGATAAACTAACTTGACTTAAGAATGAACATAATCGACATTTGCTAGAAAAGCTAAAATACCAACTGACGATGATAAGGAGATACGAAAATGCCCCTCGCTCAGCACTCAAAACTAACACAAACAATAGTAAATGAATCAAGTAAGGGCTATTCACCACAAGAAATAGCGGCTTTCTATCAGTTCCCAGACAATTTAGGAGAAAGCCAAACCGTCGGCATATTAGCCTTAGGTGGTGTTTTTAATCCTGCCGATTTATCTACTTTTTGCCAATTATTTAACCTGCCAACGCCAACGGTAAAAATAGTCGGTGAGGTTCCTGAAAGCGAAGCCATGGCAGACCTTGAAACCAATTTAGATGTACAAATGGTGGCAGGTATCGTACCAAAGGCAACAATCGTTTTATATTATGCTCCTTCTTTTTCCTTTACAAAAGGCTTCCAGATGATTCTGGACGATGAAGAAAATAAGGTTAATGTCGTTAGCACCAGTTGGGCTATTGGCGAAAAATACCTCTCCCCCAGTGATAAAAAGGCATTGAAAAATAATATCAAAGCACTCAATGAACGTAAGGTAACCATCTTGGCGGCCTCTGGCGATAATGGTATTTATCAAGCCAGCTCCAATAACAAAATAAAAGGCATTAATCTACCGGCCGGATACGAACAAGTGATCGCCTGTGGGGGCACCACATTATACAAAGATGGTAAAGAACAAGTATGGAATGAAGAAGTAATAGGTATGGGACGCCTTGCCTCTGGTGGTTCATTTAGTCACGTGACAGCCGCCCCCGCTTTCCAGCAAGCTGCTTTAGACAATTACGCCAAGCAACAGACAGGCATGCCCACAAATAAACTGGCCACACCAGACATATCGGCAAATGCCAGTAAAACGCATTTTAGTATCATGATATCAAAAGGCGAACAAGCTCAAGCATGGGGAACTAGCGCCGCCACGCCTGTACTCGCGGGACTCATTGCGCGATTGAATAGCGCTCTCGGGTATAACCTAGGTGACTGTAACCCACTGCTTTATCAGCTCATGGGAACAAATGCGTTCAATAGTAACATTCCTGGCAGCAACGGCTTTCCGGCCGCCTCTGGCTGGGACCCGTGCACAGGCTTAGGTTCCCCCCATGGGGAAAATTTGCTCGCGGCCATTCGAACATTAAAAGCCCCCAAAAATACATAAAATATTCAGAAAAACCAACAGGAGAAGACAAGTATGTCAAGATCAACGGATCTATCACCAACCAAGTATGAATATGAATACGACGAAAACGCCCTGCAAGACGTTTTTATCATGCGGCCCAATGGCAAAATCGCTTACTTACCCTACGCTTTTTATACGGCCCCAAGTCGGGTGATTGAGTCAGTGCCCGTGGCAGGCGAAGCCCAGCGTTTTTTCCTTAACGAACATGGCGCTTACCCTTTTAACCTTGCTGGGCCTGCGGTGTCTAAAGTCATTGATTGGAATCTAGTGGATGAACAAGGCGCTTACAAACGCCACCCACAGGATTCGACGTTAACACCCACAACCGGCTACTTTGTCGATTTAAGACGTTTTTCTTTAGATCGACAAGCGATGATCTTTGTCTGCG
>NZ_QGOK01000019.1 GCF_003259175.1 Marinomonas shanghaiensis
CAGCGAAAAACAATCAATTATAGATATGTGCAATTATCGAAAAATTGCGTATGTGCTTAAGATTATTGGAAGACACTATTTACTCACACTTTAAAAGCGATATTAGAATGATTACCTGTTAAAAAACGCTCATTGGACATCTATTTCATTACGAGTGACACTCAAATTAAATAACATCATCATGACAATCATAAGAAATACTTATCAACACGCTTGCAGGATAGAAATTGGCGAGCATTCTACCGAAAATCGGGCAAGGACTCCATTTATTTCAAAGCCAAGCAAAATGAGCGGGTAAAATCGACACGAAATAGACGTCTAAGGTAAAACGATCCCTCTTTGTTTCAAGATACGCTCAACTGTATCAACAGTCGCTTGCGTATGCGCATCGATCTCAAGGTTTACCCTATCGCCTAGTGATAACATAGCAAAGGTTGTCAATCTAAGCGTTTCTGGAATCAAAGACACTTCGATCCAATCATTACCAATGGCGCTAATCGTCAAACTGGCACCGTTTAGTCCCACGTAGCCTTTGTCGAACAAATAACGTCTTGCATCCACTTCATGCTGACGATCTGTCGTGAAACGAATATGCACACTTTCTTCAATTTTCTCAATTCTAGACACCACGACAGAAGTCATAATGTGACCAGACATAACATGCCCACCAATTTCATCCCCCATCCGAGCGGCGCGTTCAAAATTGACTGTATCGCCTACCTGTAAAAGACCAATATTGGTTAATGCTAAAGTGGTATCAATGACATCAAACGTCAAAACATCATGACCAATTTCGGCAACAGTAAGACAAACGCCGTTAATAGCCACACTTGCCCCAAGCTGCTGCCCCAACATAACGCCAGCGGGAAAAACCACTTCTAATCGCTTGTTACGACCGACTTGATCGGCCGTTTTGACCGTCGCTGTCCCCTGAACAATACCCGTAAACATAAAACCTCCTCACTAGTAGGTGAAAATACAAACCGATTTACCAAATACACTGCGTCAGTTGAAAGACTGAAGAAGAAATGAACACCAATGTGCAAAGCAGCATACTGACTGGTTTTGCGTAAGTTATCAAAGATTCACCAATAGGGTTATCCACAGGTTACGGGGATAACCAACGCTCTTTTCAATCATTTAAAAACCCACCTTACTAATGCGTCCAATTTAGTATTTTACAAGACATAGCCCACAAGATAGTGGAACAAAGCTTGATCTTAAACACAAAAAAGCCGCTGATTAAGCGGCTTTTCACGACATAAACAAACACCATACAGAACACTATTCAGACAATGCTTCTATCATCTCTTGAGTCACCAAAGTGATACCGTCTGAATTTCGGTAAAAGCGCGCAGCATCCGCAACAGGATCTTCACCAATAATCGTCCCTTCTGGAATACAACAATCAGAATCCACCACCACCTTGTTCAAACGACAATGACGACCAATATCACATCGAGGCAATATAACCGACTTATTCACATGAGAATACGAGTTGACTCGAACGTTGTTAAACAAGATAGATTGCTCAACAGTAGAACCGGACACGATACAACCAGCCGACACAACCGAATTTAATGCCGTACCAATGCGTTCTTCATAATTATAATTGAACTTGGCTGCAGGTCGTTGATACTGCGCAGTACGTATGGGCCACTCTTCATCGTATAAATCCAATTCTGGAACCAATCGAGTAAGATCCATATTGGCTTCCCAATAAGCCGTTAAAGTCCCTACATCACGCCAATAGGGTTTATCTGGATAACTGCTGTTATTGATCACGCTGTTAGCAAAATGGTGTGCCTTAATTTTACAACGTCCAACAAACAAAGGAATTAGGTCTTTACCAAAATCATGACTTGAGTCGTCATCGCTTGCGTCAGAGCGCAAATTCTCTGATAAAAACTTAGTATTAAAAATATAGATTCCCATACTTGCAAGTGAGACATCTGGCTTACCTGGCATGGTCGGCGGATTGGCAGGCTTCTCTTCAAACGCAATAATATTGTCGTTTTCATCTACGTGCATAACACCAAACTGATCAGCCTCTTTTAGAGGGACTTCGATACACGCAACGGTCACATCTGCACCACTTTCGATATGATCCTGCAGCATCAAACTGTAGTCTTGTTTATACACATGATCACCAGCGAGAATCAAAATATACTCACTGTCTAAACCGTCTATCATGCTTAAATTTTGATAAACGGCATCGGCCGTCCCACGATACCAGTCACTACCTGTCTGCTGCTGAGCAGGCCACAGCTCAATAAACTCATTAAAGTCTGAGCGCAGGAAATTCCAGCCTCTTTGCACGTGCTGGTTTAATGTGTGAGAGCGATACTGAGTCAGAACAGCAATACGACGCATGCCTGAGTTAATACAGTTGGAAAGGGGAAAATCAATAATTTTATACTTACCTGCAATAGGCACAGCAGGCTTAGAACGATTATCCGTTAGTTGTCTTAATCTTGAACCACGTCCACCGGCTAGGATAATGGACAAAGTTTTCATACGCGCCGTATTTAAATCCATGTGATGCCCTTAAAATTTTTATCAACACACCTATTTGAAGTCCTATTTAGGTATACTCTGATCATTATTCTAAATCAATAAGATGACTAATAATGAAAATACTCTTTGCTGCTTCTGAAATTTACCCTCTCATAAAAACAGGTGGATTGGCCGATGTGGCTGGCGCACTACCTGTCGCGTTAAGAAACAAAGGCCACGATATCAAACTTATCATGCCAGCGTACCAAGGCATACTAAATAAAGTAGCGCCAATTCAAAAGAGTATCAACCTAGGAAACCCATTCGGTGTCGGAGATTTATTGTTACTTGAAACCCACATTCCCGACAATGACACACCAATTTGGCTATTACAATGCCAAGCACTTTACGAACGTGAAGACGGTCCCTACGTTGACAAAAATGGCGTCGACTTTCAAGACAACCATTTACGCTTTGCCGCCTTTTCATGGGCTATCGCGACACTGGCCTTGCATGGAAATCTTATCGATTGGCGAGCTGACATACTTCACCTAAACGATTGGCAAACAGGCTTTGCAGCCGCCTATCTGAAAAGTTGGAAAGTAAACCATATCCCTGTTGTGACGACTGTACATAATTTACGTTATAACGGTAGTTTTGATATGGATCAATTTTCAGCCACTCACTTATCACCAGAACTTCTCAGCATGCACGGTATGGAGTTTTATGGCCGATTCTCAGGACTGAAAGCTGGTTTAGTCTACGCTGATGCCATTACTACGGTCAGTCCAACCTATGCACAAGAAATTCTTACTCCTGAATATGGAGATGGCCTAGACGGCACTCTCAGAGCGATGCAAGACAAGCTGATTGGTATTTTGAATGGTGTCGATTACAACCAATGGTCACCAGAGAAAGACCCCCTTATTCCACAAAATTACGACCTCAACAGCCTTAACCTCAAACAGAAAAACAAACTGGCCTTACTTCGCGAGAATGCCCTATCAGAAGAACTAGACTATCCAGTATTTGGTGTAGTTAGTCGACTAACGGAGCAGAAAGGATTAGACCTTGTTTTGCAAGTCATGCCAGCTTTGCTGGAAAAAGGCGCTCGACTGATTGTACTAGGTTCAGGTGACAAGCATTTAGAATCGGGCTATTTGGAATTACAAAGAAACTACCCTCAACAAGTCGCTGTGCGCATCGGATACTTTGAAGATTACTCTCATCGAATACAGGCAGGGATAGACGCACTGCTCATACCATCACGTTTTGAGCCTTGCGGACTGACACAGCTTTATGCTTTGAAATACGCTACGTTACCCATTGTGAGACAAACCGGAGGACTCGCAGATACGGTGTTCGAGGAGGGAGAGAAAGCCAATGGTTTTGTCTTCAAGGAAGCCGACATCGAATCTTTAAAAGCCGCTATGGAGCGCTGTATGGCATGCTTCCAGGATACGAACCGCTGGCAACAAAAACAGCAAAACGCTATGGGCTATGATTACAGTTGGGAAGCCGTAACTGACCAGTGGATTGAGCTCTACCAATCTTTATTAAATCGCTAAAAATAAATCAGGGGGAGGAAAACCTTCCCCTGATTTATGACAGCGTTAACTATGGTAAGACCGCACTAACTAAGGTAAGACCACACTAATACGGCTATGGGCTTCCCATTCCTGAACACCGCTAATCAGTGCTTGTTCAGTAAAACCATCCTGCTTCATCTCCTGCAATGCCGTGGCAATACGCAGCTTAATGCTATTCTCATTACACGGTGATTTTTTTGACATAGTAAGATACAAGCCTTCACTGCTAATATAAGGCACCGCCGCGACAATAGAGTCGGATAAACCCAACATGGTCGCATAGGCATGAGCTGGACTTTTCTCATATAAAACATAGTCAACTCTGTCCGCCTCAAGCATACGCAACGCTTGGGTTAAACTAGACACGGCCAAAATATTCAAGTTACGCTGGGCATATTGATCAAACTCTTGACCAAAACTATTGTTAATGACTGTGACTCCCCACTTGCCCTTTAAATCTTCTTTTTTGTTGAACGGGAAGGTTTTGTCTTTACGTTGCCAGACAACACTCGTCGTATGCAAAATCACAGGCGTAAAATAATCCATATAGTCTGCCCGCTCATTGGTGTAAAAAGCACCAGCCATTAAATCAATACGACCATTTTTCACTTCTGTCTGGGCTCGAGACCAAGGCCCCGCATGAACCAATGTGATAGGAATATTAATACGTCGGCTAAGCTCATCTATAACAAGGCGATTTACACCGCGAAGTTCTGTTGATGTATCACTTTCTCGCCACAAAAAAGGGGGGTACTCAGAATTGCCAGAGGCTTTGAGAGCATTACACGAAGAGGTCTGAGGCAAATTTGTCGCACCAAAAGTCATGCCTGCATTAAAAAAAGTGGCTGTCAACAAACAGCCAACTATGTATGTGTAAAGCCGCATAACTGCGCCACTCCATTACCTATAAAATTAAAACAACCAAAAGCATTTTTCTTTTATATATTAAGGTGGTGTTATTTCTGAAAAGAGTTCGATAAATCTTCTCAGTACGACAATTATTCTCCTATATTGTCTATTATCCTACTTCCGTAAAGGCACCTAAAATGCTCAATAAAGATCGACCTAGAGTGTAACCTTATTATTTTCAACAACCTAGAAGGCTATATAAGAACAAAGGAATTATCAATCTTCTTTTTATCTTTCATAAAAGGCAGCCTAGAAAGGCCAAAAACATGAGCTACTGTCTCTTGGCTCAGTGCCTAAAATAAAGGCGAGTGTCGTCTTATCTTTACAACGATCCGCCGCCACCTCAAATTTACTGTCTAACACATTGAAACGCGCAGCGCCGTCAGGCAAGCTTTCAGGTAAAGATATCGGATTAACATTACGAGTAAAGTCTATCCAGACATTTTGCGCCCCACTACTTCCCGTAATACTCAATGGCCTATTATCGTCGTCTCCTAGCCATACCGTAGAAGAATAATCACCTGTAATCCCCACAAACCAACTGTCTTTTTGTTGATTCGTGGTTCCCGTTTTAGCCGCAAAATTTAAGTTTGGAAAAGCCGCTTGGGCCGCCCGTGCGGTACCAATTTTTGGTGTTTTTGTCATACCGTCTAAAGTAACAGCCAACAAGGCATCCGTGAAAGGCACATCATTGTGTTGATCAAAACGCTTCATTAATTGATCATTTTGATCCATCACAGCAAGCACAACTCCGAGTTCACTACTCTTTCCTTGTGATGCTATAGGTTGATATAAACGTGATACCTCAAACGGTGACAACTCCAATGCCCCTAAAGCCACAGCTGGATGCATGGTAAAGGGTCGCTTAACGCCTAACTGCCTTAAAGTCTCCCCCACTCGATCAAAACCGATTTGCTGCGCCAGAGACACTGTCGCCAAATTATAGGATTTTGCCATGGCCTCATAAAGATGAACTTCACCATGTGTCTGTCTGTCGTAGTTTTCAGGCTGCCACGTTTTGCCGCCAACATTGAAGCGTAATTTTTTATCTTCAATCTTGGACCACCATGTGTAACGCCCCGTAGCTAATGCCGACAAATAAAGTGGCGGTTTTACTAAAGAACCAATAGGTCTTACCGCTCCCAAGGCCCGGTTAAATCCGGTATACACTTGGCCACTTGATCCGACTACAGCGCGAACCTGTCCTGACACTCTGTCTGTCACTACCATCGCGCCCTGCAAGCCTTTTAATTTAGGATCTCGCTTCTCCAATACCGCGACTTGACGCTGCATAGCCAAGCTAGCGGCACGTTGAGCTCGTATATCTACGCCTGTATAAATACGCAAATTCTTAGTGGCTAAGGTGGTTTCATCAAAATCCCGTGATAATTGCATCGCCACTAAATCTAGATAATCACCAAATACTGAACGCTCTTTTTTCTTACTGGCGAGACGAAGAGGCTGTTTTACCAAACGATTATAGTCAGCATCAGACAATCGTCCCTGACTTTTTAATACGCCTAATACGGTATTCCGTCTCTCTTTCGCACGATTAGGAGAGCGTTCAGGGTTATACAAAGAAGGACCTTTGACCATCCCCACTAATAACGCAAATTCGTCAATGTTTAATTCATTTAGAGGGCGACCAAAAAAGTGCTGACTCGCAGCAGCAAAGCCGTGTAATGCACTACTGCCCACCTGAGCCAAGTACACTTCATTCATATACGCGGTGATAATGGCCTCTTTTGAGTAGTGGTACTCCAACAGAACACTCATAACAATCTCAGTTACTTTACGCGTGTATGTCCGCTCAGAACTCAAATACATATTTTTAACGAGTTGCTGTGTGAGAGTCGAGCCACCTTGACGCACAGAAGCATGCGTAAGATTCACGACCATGGCACGAGCGATACCCACTAAAGAAATTCCCCAATGCTCATAAAACTCTTTATCTTCTACAGCAATCAAAATATCAATTAAAGGCTTGGGAATGTCTTCATAGGATAATATCTGGCGACTCTCTGTATTACCGCCATACAAAAAGCCAATACGCTGAGGTTCAATTCTTGCTTCTGCAATCTCATCACCATTTAGCGCTTGTATCACCAATCGACCATTTTGAAATGAAAATATACGTCTTTCACTTTGATGAAAACCCAAATGATCAACATAAGATCGTAAGTGTGCACTCACTTTTGTTTGGCTGCGAGCGGCCCAACCGACATTTTGACTGTTACGACCAAACCGATACCCAGTCTCCTCCAATAGCGCTTCAAGATCTTGCTTATTCCAAGGTGAGCCATTACGCAAAATAATGGGGGCACTGTAGACTTCAGAGGGAACTTGCCACTTTTGTCCTTCAAAGCGACTCACTACCTGCCCGTTAAGCCACCACACCCAAGCAGAGAAGGGAATACTTCCGACCAAAGCAACAATGAGCCCCCATTTAAAAAGGGCGTGAATAATTCTCTTCAATAAAGAAGACGTCGTTTTTTTTCTCTTTTGAGTCGAAGACTTAGAAGACGATCTTGCGGGAGTTTTTTTAGCCATAACTTGCGATTATAAAGGAGCTTAATCACAGCAAGCAACGAGCAAAAAACAACTAACTTAATTCTTGCATATTGACTCGTGCTGGATAGCGCTTTAGAGTGCTTTGCTCACGGAAAGTTTATTTAACTGACATTTTCCTGAATTTCACCAGCTTAGTCGGCAACAGAATGGCAAGAAACACCACTAAGAGCATGACGATAGTCACAACATCTCTTAGTTCGCATGATTATGGAAAGCAGCCGTTCAGTTGGAATAAACAACATTCATCAAAAAAGTGCGGTAATCACGTGTTTAATAAATATCTTATACCAAATGCGCACAACCTTCCTGAAGGTCAAGCGCTTAATATCACTGTCGAACAGTCTAATTTTTTAATCACCAAACAACAGGGGCAGATTATAGCGTTCGAAAACATTTGCCCACATCAAAACAAACCCCTTAATTGGTCTTCTGAATCTGTATTGGATGACGAAGGTGATTATTTACAGTGCCACCACCATGGTGCCCTTTTCTCTCCGTCAGACGGTGTATGCATTACAGGACCATGCCAAGGCAGTCAGCTAAAAAAAGCGACTGTCGGTATCGAGCAAGGTCATTGTTACCTGCTTTTTGCTTAACCCACAAGAAGCGACTTTGCTTTGCTGTCATAAAAAGCCAGTGGCTATGGTGAAATAACATCGTAGCCAATCGTTAAAGTTAATTTTTTTATCAACACATCTTTCAAGCTTTCGCCCAAAAGACAGCAAGTCTCGGTTTAATGACCAGCGACATTAGAACAGAAATGATCAATCCCGCTGGCAACGCAGAAATAAAAGTCGCCCCCCAATAATCGACAAACTCACTTGGAAGCAGAAAGCCATGCAAGTTGATGGTTGTCACAATCGCCATAATAGATTCCATTATTACCGCCATCACAAGTCCAAACAGAATGTTTTTTTGTGTCCTAGATAAAGCATAAAACACCTTATTCACCAGACTGTTTGTCACAATAGAGATCACGCCGCCAATTGGTGCAATACATAAAACACACCACGCAAATGACGATAACCAAGCCCCAATGAAATGATGAGAAAATCCGATGTTTCTCCAAGTCATTAAGAAGGTTAACAAACCCCCAATGACCATAATAAAGCTAATAATGATGGCAATTTTTTGAACTTTCTTTGACATAGATACACTTCCAAGGAATGATAGGATGGGAACGAAAACTAATTGACAATGTCAACTATATTTAATTAAATTGACTTTGTCAACTATCTGGAAATCACTATGCATAATACCGAATCAGCGCTACAAGCCCTTTTTATGAATACCATTGGCGGACTAAAAACCTCGATGAAAAACATCATGAAAGAAAAGCAACTGTCCCTGTCCCCCATATATTTTTTGGTTTTAAAAAATATTCATGATACGCCAGACTGTACCGCAAATTATTTGGCAGACATCACAGAGAAAGACAAAGGGCAGATCACTCGATTGGTTCAAGAGCTGATGAATCAATCAATGGTAGCAAAAGTGCCTAATCCAACCGATAAGCGCAGTCAGTTTCTCGAGTTAACACCTATGGGAATGGCCTGTTATCAGGCCTTAGCCAGCGCTGATCGAACGGTGCTTAAAGAAATGAGAGCCAATATTAGCGATGAAGACCTGACGTTGTTTTTGGCCATAGGGGAAAAAATGCTCGCGAATTTAAACGCAATTAATCACAAGCTATAGATCATTCTGCCTAAACCGTTTGCCATTAAATCTCTAACGCTAATTGCTCCAAAAAGAGACGCATCACTTGTTCACGTCTGCTTCCCTCCAACTGGGCCGAAGGCGTGTTCAAACTCCCCGAGATGCGGAACAGCTTATGATAGAAATGATCAATAGAATAACGTACATCATCCGGTTTACGCTCTTCACAGAAAGGATCGTCCAAAGCATACAAAGTTCTGTTTAGCGCCCCACTTACTTGCATACAACGAGCAATACCTATGGCTCCTAATGCATCCAAACGATCTGCATCTTGAACTATTTTGGCTTCAAGGCTTTCAGGAACGACATTGGCACTAAAACTATGAGCTCGAATGGCATGATGAATCGCATCGTAGTACTGACTGGGGTAAGCAATTGACAGTAAAAACGCAACGGCTTTGTCTCCTGCCATTGTCGAAGCCAAATGTCGATCCGGATGGTTTTTGGGTAAAGACACACAGTCATGCAGCCAAGCAGCAGGAACCACGACCGCTAAATCGGCACACTCTTCAATCGCCAGTTGCTTCGCAACTTTGACAACGCGAGAAATGTGGCTCAAATCATGAGCTGAGTCAGCATGCCCTTGGGTTTGCAAAAAGACACGGCATTGATGTTCAAGTTCAGGTAAAAATTCTAATGACATCGTTTTTCCATGAGAGGTGAGGTATCTACATTAAAATGAAAAAGCCTACCCCATATACATGAAATAACACAGTAAAAAAGGCTTTGATTCGAAAACCAAAGCCTTTCTTTTAACGCTTAGATAAACACTTTTAGAAGGTATAACCCACACTTGCCATAAAGGTAATAGGGTCAATGTCTGTATCAAATGTCCCTGCAATGGTATGCACATCTGTATTGATATCCATGTACCAAAGAGAAGCGTTCGCAAACCAGTTTTCAGCAAAATTCACATCAACACCAACCTGAGCGGCAAATCCCAGTGAATTATCAAGACTTACGTCCGTTCCACCTAAAACAGACCCTTTGCCTTTTTCATCGAAGAACACGGTATAATTTAAACCAGCTCCAACATAAGGGCGGATTTGGCTGTTCGCTTGTCCAAAGTAATACTGTGCCATAATGGATGGTGGTAAATGCGACACTTCAGCGACTTCTCCCAGCCCTTTTGTTGACACTTTATGAGTAAAAGGGGTTGCGGCTAAAAGCTCAACACCAAATTGCTCTGTCAACATATAAGTCACCGTCACCCCAACTTGAGTATCACTATCCAGTTCTAGCTCTCCAGAATTGGCGACATCATCACTGCTTTCATTTGGCATCACTACCGCAAGACCACCACGAACAAATACATCGCCAGCGTTGTGAGCTAACGCAACAGATGAACAAAGCGCAGAAACAAGAGCGAGAGGAAGTATAGCTTTCATAATCGATTCCTTTTTTGGTCAAATAAAATGTCTGTGACAAAAAGGTAACAGGATAAAAATTTAAATTATTAATCTAGATCAAGGTTTTACTCGCCACGTAACAACGACCTCCGCAACCTATTAGCTAGATCAAGAAAAGCAGAACTACCCAAATAAAATCACTTTTAAGACAATTGTGCAGATAAAAAGATGGAGGCTGGTGAAAACGATGAAAAAGCCATTAGTAAACCTAATAAAATATAAAAGTAAACTGATTTACCCTAATGCCATTTGTCGGTAAACTTTGCGAAAATTTTCTTATGGAAGAAATACCTATGCCAATACTTATAGCCGTCACCCTACTTTGGGCGTTTTCATTCAGTTTAATTGGGGTTTATCTTGCCGGACAAGTCGATGCTTGGTTCTCAGTTCTAATGCGCGTATCTCTCGCTACGCTGGTTTTTTTACCCTTCTTAAAACTACGCCAGATTGAAGCAAAAATCGCTTTTAAATTGATGATCTGTGGTGCTTTACAGCTGGGAATTATGTACGGCTTCTACTACCAATCCTTCTTGTATCTGTCTGTACCAGAGGTGCTGTTATTCACTGTAATGACACCACTGTATGTGACGCTGATCAATGACATGCTAGACAAACGATTTAATATTGGTTTCGCCATCAGCGCGTTATTGGCCATTCTTGGAGCGGTCGCCATCCGTTACCAAGGTGTCGATGAAGGCTTCATCAAAGGCCTAATGATAGTGCAATGTGCCAACTTGTGCTTTGCAGCAGGCCAAGTAGGCTATAAACGAATCATCGCAAAAGAGCGTCCAGACCTACCGCAGCGCACAGTGTTCGGGTGGTTTTTTATCGGCGCTCTCGCCGTCGTTATTCCTTGTTACATCGCCATGGGCAACACAGAACAGTTGCCGACAACGAATCTACAATGGGGCATCTTGATTTATCTTGGGATTATCGCTTCGGGCTTAGGTTATTTTGCTTGGAACAAAGGGGCAACCATGGTAAACATCGGCACCTTAGCGGTGGCAAATAACTTACTCATCCCAGCGGGTATCTTGGTCAATGTGGTTTTTTGGAACAGAGACGCGGATATTCTACGCCTTACAATCGGTGGGGCTATTATCTTGTTGGCACTTTGGGTCAATGACAAATTCAACCAAAAATTTGCTGACGCTAAAGCAACAACAGCTTAATAAAACGCTAGCCAATCTGTAAAAAACGCCTAACAATCGTTGGGCGTTTTTTATACATTTAACTAAGAATAATGGCTTACTCTTCGGTCAACCAAGTTTGAAAAGCGTTGCGATCACTTTGATCTGCTTTTTTGAACCAAAACTGTGACATTTCTAATTGAATACTAGAAACAGTTGGTTTGTATAAATCGTCAGCGATCCACACACGGAGATCTTTACGAGTTGCTTCATCAGATTGGTTATACCAAAACTTCATCATATTAAGTGTGACCTTGTCTGACATGACCTCAGGTGCGGTAACAGGCCCACTAGAGGACGTTGCGCTGCTACCCATAGTTTTATCTGTTAAGCGTTCAATTTCTGCAACATAGTCACGCGTATTTTGAAAACCCGATTTCGTTGCCAATGCCTGTTGTTGATAATTGACCTCTTTACCACTTAATTCATCATGAATAGTGAACTGAGGGTTTTTCGCGTTATCTTCCGCTTGTCTATGTGTTGAGATATAAGGCGCCTTCAGAGTCAAATAAGTATCTTTTTCAAACAAAAGATCTAATACAATTGGCTCAGACTGAAAGACTTGAGTATCGCCGCCGCTGCGAAATAGCTTATTGAAGCGGACAACAATCTGGTGCTGACCTTCGTCAAGGTCCACTTTAAAATCATTACCAAAACGCCCAGCGCTTTCAAGGTCAACATACATAATCTCATACGAACGAGGCACTTCAAATGTTGCCGCCATTAAAGGCGATGCAATTGAGCCACACAATACGGCTATAAACACTAGAACACGATTTTTTAAGCACATAGAACACCTCTTACAACACACAACAAAAAAAGAAAAGAATTTAGCATAGAGTGCTGTATTATTTGTTTATTAAAATAGGGTTATGAGAAACTTGCTAGATTTTGTCTTTTTTCATACCCTAAAAAAACAAACCCTATAGACTGCTGGTCTCTAAATTGCCTTTCTAAAGACTTGTTAGCGCAAAAACAGGATAGAATTCAAAAAATTATGCCAAACAGTGCACAGACCCAGCTTAACCATTTGTTAACCTTACGAATCATAGAGCTGACGATATTGACTTTAGCCTTCTCATTGGCTGTCAGACCCTTATTTACTGAATCATCAGACATCTTACAACTGGCCGCACTATTAGCACTCGTCATCGTGATCGGCTTCTATTTTGTTGTCCGATCGAACATGATTCCGAAATGGGAAATTACGTTATCACTGCTTATTGCTCTAATAATTATTCTACCAACACTTACCATATCAGGTGGTGTCAATAGCCAAGTAGCGTATTTCTTACCGCTTTACCCTATTTTAGCGGCCTTAATAGGTGGCACAAAAGAATCTGTTGTAATAACTATCATTCTGGTCGTCTACACTGTCATCGCAACTGTATTTGGTGACCTTATTACGGATTTAACAGATGAGATAGACTCAAGAGAAAAGTCTCTCGATCGTGGATTTTGGCTAACAACCACCATCGTTTTTAGTGCTTTTTTTGGCCATTTTTTCCTACGAAAATACGCAGAACTGACGACAAAGTTGAATGAAGAAAACACCCAAGATCCATTAACGGGTCTTTTGAATAGACGAGGATTAAACATTTATTTCAGTATAGAACTCAAAAAATCTCTATTAACATCATCACCATTAAGCCTAATTTTAATCGATGTCGATTATTTTAAAAAAATAAACGACCAATATGGGCATGACATTGGAGATATTTGTCTGATTGAGATTGGTCAGTTGCTTAAAAGGAATCTTAAGAATAAAGATATTATTGCTCGATTTGGAGGAGAGGAATTTATTATTATTTTACCAAATACGAATAAAGATGAGGCAGCCTTAACTGCAGAGTATTTAAAGGACTTGGTCTCGAAAGAGACTTTCAGTGAATTTAATCTGGCGTTAACGATTACGTTAGGCGTAACAGATTATGAAAAACACGATGATAATGCTTTAAATATGACAAAACGAGCGGACAAAGCTTTATACAAAGGCAAAGAAAATGGACGAAATAGAGTCGAATTGTCACAATGATTAGTAAGAAATAAATCTAAGAACACTCATTATAAACATCCGGATTCCATTTCTGCATCAGGGTCGATGGATGACTCAAAGACGAATAACCAAACTGCTCATACAAACCATGAGCATCACGTGTCACTAATAGTATCCTGCGTAAACCTTGTAGCGCTGGGTAGTCATGAATGGTCTGCATTAACCACTTAGACAACCCTTTTCCACGATGTTCCTCATCGATAAAAACATCGGCTAAATAAGCAAATGTGGCTTGATCAGAAATCATTCTAGCAAAACCTATTTGCTTCCCTTCCGGCGAAAAAACGCCAAAACACAGCGAGTGCTCAAGCGCTCTTTTCAAGGTTGTTTTCGGAATATTGTTTGCCCAGTAGGTATTTGATATATAATGGTGGATAACATCAAAGTCCATCTCTTCATAATCACAGCTAATGCGATAACCTAATACCATGTTAGTTCCCCAATGATCCTTCAGTGTATTTATTCTCTATTACGCCATCGACTGTATTTGGAATGTACACCACGAGTAAAAGCCGACGAGTATACTTCCAAAATATCCACGCCATATAAAATGGCCACAACAATAAAAGACAGCTTTATCGCCACATAAGAGTCAATAATAGCAATGCACACACCGATAGAAGCTAATGCCCAAATAGTCGCAGCGGAGGTGACTCCAATCACAGAGCCGTCTTTTGACAACATAACACCGGCACCAAGGAAACCAATGCCAGTAATAACCTGCCCTATAATTCGTGATGGATCTGTTATATCCACTGCAACTAACATAGAAGATGCGATAAACACATACGTCCCTAAAACAATGAGTGCAGAGGTTCTTATGCCTACCGGCTTACCTCTAAGTTGTCGTTCTAAACCAACCACAGCACCACAAAAGATAGCCGTCGCAATCGAGCTCCAGCTATAAGGATCAATAGAAAATAACGATTCTAAATTCATATGATTTTCTTAGGACAAACGCCATGAGTGGAAGAATAAAACCTTATCAATAGGTTACTGAGTTTTTGCTATTAGTATAGTTTTAAATCGGAGATGCGCACAAAAAAGCAGAGAGCGCATACTAAAACACCGACGTCTTCCATGACATCATATGGATATTTTAAGCTAACAAGGCACGAGCACCCAGGCTATAATCGTATTCTCATAACCATCTTGACGTTTATATTCTCGATATCCGTTCGACCTCGCAGCACCAATAAGATACACATTGCCGTCGAATCTAATAGCGGTTGCTGTACTGCCATCTTGATAGAGCTCAGTCATGCTAATCGCAGGAAAAAAGACACTGCCAACAACATGATGGTCCGACGAACTTGCAATGACAAAGCCTTTATCTGAAGTAAACAAGGCTTTAGTACCTGCTTTTACAACACCATTCTCTCTGGGCAAAATATCATTAAGAATGGCACGAAACTCTACCGTAGAATCGAATACGATACCGATACCACCAACCACCTCATTGTTTTTTTCAGGACTACGAATAGCCGCATTATAAATATAAGTATGCGCGCCACCGTAACAAGCAAAAGGCATGAATGGCGACACGCAGTAAGCGTAAATATCTTGCGAGTGGAACACGCCCATTCCTGCAGAATTTTCTTCTATATTTTGTCCAATATAATGCTGATAAGAGTCATCTGAAAAGGCGAGATAACGCCCATTTTGATCATAAACGTATAAGCTATGATACACAGTATACAAAGAGTGTATTTTCCCTAACGTCTGACGAATACGGCTTTTATCAACCTCTGATGTCGATAATGCCGTTTGTAACGATGTATTCAATCCCCACCAGCGGCAGTCATTTGCACGTTCATAAAGATTACGATCTATAATGTCTACCGCCAAGCTGGCTTGCAGACTTATTGCATTTAATTGGCCCGAAATGATAGTAGAAAACAAAGATTCAATGGAGTTCGCAAACACATTGTCTATGTCTCTACCAATCTTTTTGATGGCTTCTAGTACAGGCATAAACTCCACAGCATCTTTACGAGCCGCTGTGATAATGCCATTCAAAACAATCAACTCTAGGTCGTCATTGATAGAAATAGATTGACGACGGATATCAAACAAATCAGCTGAAATAAGCCCAGCAAGATCAGCAACCAATGTTTGATGATCCTGTGTCTCGCTTACCCGATCCATGTTTTCTAATGCTAATAAGGACGCCATATGCCAATTTTCAGGTCCAGTATAACCTTGATAAGGTTGGCCTTTGGTCGTCACTTGAACACGGTCTTTATGATAAAACGACACTACTTTTGGCGCAGCGCTTATAGACAAATGAGTCGGAATCCCCTGCTGGTAACTTTGTGGCGCAAACAGCACGCCCCCCGCACCATTTAAGAGCAGAAAGTGATTCTCCTCCTGTTCAAATAAAAGATGATTGGTTATTTCTTCTAGTTCATTTTGAAATCGAAAACACAAAACAATAACACCAACAACACCTTCCTCATCTCTTACCGCATGAGCATACAAAAGGTTTGGTAGAGAATTCGCCATCAAATCCGTATGCCCAAAATACTCCACATAGCGATCTGGGTATGTAATCGCTTGCTGAATGAACCTATCCTGCACCTTGCCTCGTCGTGAAGACTGGCTAAGCTGAAACACCACCTCACCATCAAGCGCAATGAGAAATGCATCTTGGTAGACTGAATAAATATCGATATAGGCTTGAAGTCTCTGTCTTAAAAAAACACTATCCTCTTCTTTTTGATCACTATTTTTCAAAAATTCGATAACATCATGATCTGTGGCCAAAAAGCCAATATCAGCCGTTCGCTCAAAAAGGTTACGAATTAACACATCAATCGCCATCTGGCAGCGAGACTGATCTTGCATAATAACTTTTCGAGCCTGCTCGTTTGTCAAACTGTCAATTAAGCGTTTCTGAAGGCGGTGGAACTGCCCCAATGTATGCTCCATATCTTCCAAAATAGTCGATGCGACTTCTAAACTATTAATCTTGCCGATTAAAGCAATTTTTTCCCACCAAGTACTCAATGATTTTAATGTTTGATCGTACTTATCCACCCCTTTGGCAAAACGCTTAATGGTTGATTGATTTTTAACAAGGAACAGGTCCACTACAAATATCCTAGAAAGCATTGAAGATCGCCGTAAGCAGCAATTAACTTGCCAATACCGAGACAACTGAAAAAAGCAAAATAATAGTGAATTACACATGACAAGAGCCAATGTGTTAGATAATAACTCTGGTTCTTTAGGATATAAAAAAGGAATGCCCTTAGACATTCCTACTTTCGTTGTTTTGATAGATCAATCAATTACCCATCAAATCTGCTTTAAAAATGTAGAGACGATTCGAGTCAATCGTGTTTTGATCAAGGTACTTTTGCTCCAACTTACCGTTGGTCGACCAAGTAGCAAAATCGTCATCGTTTAGCACCCCAAGATGATTGTTATCAATCACCCATAAGCCTTCCATCTTATAGTGTGGATAAGACACTTCCTTCACCATATCAACCACCAAGGTTTTGCTGACAGGTTTAATCCCTTTTGCCGCTAACGCACCCCAACCCTTAGTGATAAAGCACATTGGTGCATTTTATAGAGTAAAGATTCCCTATGGCGCTTTGATGAACAGACATCAAAAAGCCCAAGTCTTGATTGTCAATGACTCAAGCTGTACTTATTCTTTATATTAAAAGAGTTCTTCTCTATGGTAAAAGAATACGATTTATTGACGCAATGGCTCAGTCGGACCACCACTACGATGATCACCACCGTGATAACCATCATTCGAAAATAACGTACAAGCCGCTAAACTAATCAATACCATGCCAATCGATCGTGATTGAATCGTGCTAAGTCGTTTATTACTGAAACACAAAGTTGGTATATCAAAAAAGAACCTGTTCATAAAAACAAGAATACGAGCCTTATATTAATTGTTCAGATTTGTTGATTGATTTACCAACTCACTTCGGACTTTGTTAACCACAGACTCCAAATCTTCAAACAAAAACGGTTTGCTCAAGAAGTCGTTCATTCCAGACTCAAGACATTTACGTTTAATGCTCTCCTCCACATGAGCGGTTAAAGCTATAATCGGTGTTTGGTTTAAGCCTTTGTTTTTCTCAATCTGTCTGATGGCAAGGGTGGCTGAAAAGCCATCCATTTCAGGCATATTGCAATCCATAAAAATGGCATGGTAACGCTGAGCGTTGTCGAATTTATCCAGTGCTATGACGCCTGTCTCCGCTAAGTCAACTGTACACCCCAGCTTAAACAGAAACTGCTCACAAATTTTTTGATTTATACGATTGTCTTCGACTAACAAAATATGCAATACCTGTTTAGACGGACTGTCACTAGCTGATTCTTTTAATGTCTCTCGAGAAAGCGTATTGACATCAACATCAACAGGCCGTGTATAGGGAAGCGTTACACTAAAAGTAGTACCAATACCAATGGCACTCTCCACTGCAATGGTGCCCCCCATAAGTTCCACTAAACGCTGGGTAATACTAAGCCCAAGTCCCGTTCCTCTAACATGAGGATTAAAGTGACTTACCTGATAAAACTGCTCAAAAATTTTTTGTTGATCATCGGGCGAAATACCAATACCCGTGTCTTTTACAACGAACGACATAAAAAGTGTTTTATGGTCATCACTCTCTTCACAGGATACACCTATAGAAATATCGCCCTCATTCGTGAACTTAAAAGCATTACCAACAAGGTTGTAAAGAATTTGATGAAGCCGATAAGGGTCGCCTTGTACTAACTCAGGAATATCGTGGATGAGACAGGTAAGTTTGATGGGTTTTTTATCAAACTGAGGATGAATTAAAAGCATCACCTCATTAACAACATTACGGGGGCTAAATAAAACTCGCTCAATCTCTAACTGTTTAGCACTGATCTTTGAATAATCGAGTATGTTGTTGATAATATGCATCAAGGTTCGACCCGCATTATTAATCACTGCAACTTGCTGCTGCTGTTGGTCGTTAAGATTACTCATCGCCAGTAATTGTGCCATGCCAAGCACGCCATTCATTGGTGTCCGTATTTCGTGAGTCATTGCAGATAAAAAATCCGCCTTAGCCTGTCCGGCTAGCTCCGCAGCTATCTTAGCTTTTTCTAGTTCTTCAGCCTGCGCTGAAAGCTTTAAATTGTCATTAAGCGCTTGCCAATAAATACGATTCTGTTGTTTTCCTGTCACAAAAATAAACAGCCCATAACCCAGAATTAAGCCAACAACAATAAGGTTACCAGGCTCATTAAGAAACAAACCAGCCGCCAAAGCAAAAGGAAAGCAGATTATAACAAAGTAACTGCGCATGATCTGATAAGAGGGAGCCAACACTGTAACGCCACCAATACTGATACCAGCGGCCGCCATCATATTTATCGTCACTGCCAAATCAACCACAGGGTTGACGTAAAATAACCAAGCCGCACCACTTACCCAAACTGCAGCGGAGGCATTGTAGACAAAAGCATAATGAAAGAAATACGCGTTAATTCTAGTACGACTAGGGGAAGATACGCGTAAAAACAACACCAAACGATAAACTTGCAGCAGAACAAAGCCGCTCGAAAAAAAACCAATGATATCTAGATGTTGACGAGCCGTCACTGAGCTAAAAACCGCTCCCCAAAAAGCCAGCAAATAAAAGATTCCGCCAAATCTCGAGCGTTGCGCCAAGTCCTTTAAGCTGATGTCACTGACTTGCTTATTACTAAGCATATACCTTGAATTATTCAATAAAACTCTCAGCTAACAGGCGAATTAAAGAGAAATATCATCAGAAAAAAGCAACTGATTTACCCACAGGATAGTAGAGCATTTTAAGAAGATTGAAAACAAGCGCAAAAAAGACCAGCGGGGGGAAGGCCGCTGGTCTTTGTTATCAAGACACTCTGATTATTATTTCGCCAATCAGACTGCGAATTGATTCATGGTGTTATCTTTGCCGGACGCTTTTAGTGCTTGCTCACCAGAGAAGTACTCTTTATGGTCGTCACCAATATTAGAACCCGACATGTCTTGGTGTTTCACACAGGCCAAACCTTGGCGAATTTCTTTACGTTGAACTTCTCTCACGTAGCCTAACATACCCAGTTCACCGAAGTAGTCTTTTGCCAAATTGTCTGTAGACAAGGCCGCCGTATGGTATGTCGGCAAAGTAATCAAATGATGGAAGATCCCCGCTTGCGCGGCAGCGTCTTTTTGGAAGCGGCGAATTCGTTCATCAGCTTCATCCGCCAGTGCACTGCCATCGTAATCTTGTGACATCAGTTTCTCACGCTGATATTGGCTCACATCTTTGCCTTCAGCCAACCACGCATCAAACACTTGCTGACGAAAGTTTAATGTCCAGTTAAACGACGGGCTGTTGTTGTAAACCAATTTTGCGTTTGGCATAACATCACGAATACGATTCACAATCGCAGCAATTTGTCCGATGTGTGGTTTTTCGGTTTCGATCCACAATAGATCCGCGCCATTTTGCAAAGACGTAATACAATCCAACACCACTCGATCTTCACCTGTATTCGGTTTAAAGCGCACCAAACCATTGGCTAAACGAGTTGGCTTAATCAAACGCTCACCCAGTTTGATCGCCATATCACCAGACTTCATTTGCTCCAGTGACGTCACTTCTTCACCATCAATAAAGGCATTGTATTGTTCCGCCAAGTCGCCAGCCGTTTGAGAGACAGGGATCTTTTGAGTCAAACCCGCACCCAAAGAATCCGTACGCGCTACGATGACACCATCGTCTACACCCAATTCCAAAAAGGCGTAACGCACAGCGTTAATTTTCGCTAAGAAGTCTTCATGAGGCACAGTAACCTTTCCGTCTTGATGACCACACTGTTTGGCATCAGACACTTGGTTTTCGATCTGAATACAACAAGCGCCCGCTTCAATCATTTTCTTCGCCAGCAAATAGGTCGCTTCTTCGTTACCAAAGCCCGCATCGATATCCGCAATAATCGGTACAACGTGGGTTTCGAAGTTATCGACTTTTTGCTGCGCGGCTTGCTCACGAACTTGATCGCCAGCAGCTCTGGCTTCGTCCATTTCCTTAAATAAATGCTGCAACTCTCGGGCATCCGCTTGTTTCAAAAAAGTATAAAGTTCTTCAATCAAAGCAGGAACAGACGTTTTTTCATGCATAGATTGATCTGGCAATGGGCCAAACTCAGAACGCATGGCCGCCACCATCCAGCCAGACAAGTACAAGTAACGACTGCGTGTGGTGCCAAAATGTTTCTTAATCGAAATCATTTTTTGTTGGCCGATAAAACCGTGCCAGCAACCTAAAGACTGGGTGTAATTCGCTGGGTCTTTGTCGTAGTTGGCCATGTCTTCACGCATGATCTTAGCGGTATATTTGGCGATATCTAACCCCGTATTAAAACGGTTTTGCAATTGCATTCTAACCACGGATTCTGGGTTCATCGCGGCCCATGTTGGACCTTGTGCATGAATCGTTTGGCTAGCTTGTTGCGTTTTATTTTTGTAAGTATGCATCGTTTTTCTCGCTCTTTAGGTTGTTTAAATGGGTACAAATTCTTAACAATTAATTCGTTTTCAGTGAGATTCTTTCACCTGCATTCGATAAGCATGTAGTAAAGGCTCCGTATAACCGTTAGGTTGAATGACGCCTTTAAAAATCAAATCCTGCGCAGCTTTAAAAGCGACACTTTTGGCATTTTTTGCCATCGGGCGATATCCTTCGGTCGCTGTATTTTGCTCATCCACCACCCGCGCCATGCGTTGCATGACTTCATCAATTTGTTCTTTACTGCACAGCCCATGAAGCAACCAGTTCGCCAAGTGCTGACTGGAAATTCGCAAGGTGGCACGATCCTCCATCAAGCCTACGTTGTTAATATCTGGCACTTTCGAACACCCTACGCCGGCTTCAACCCAACGCACCACATAACCGAGTAACCCTTGAACGTTGTTTTCGATTTCTCGCTCAATGACTGGCTGCGACAAGGTCAGATTGCTTGGAATCGTCGGAATAGTTAGTAGATCCGTTAGATTCGCTTTTGGGCGATGTTTAATACGCTCCTGCACTTCAAATACATTCACTTGGTGATAATGCATTGCGTGCAATGTGGCCGCTATTGGTGATGGCACCCAAGCCGTATTCGCGCCCGCTTTCGGATGGGCAATTTTCGCTGTCATCATGGCGGCCATTTCATCTGGCATGGCCCACATGCCTTTGCCGATTTGGGCTTTACCTGGCAAACCACACTGCAAACCGATATCTACATTGCGATTCTCATAAGCCTGAATCCAAGGCTGAGTTTTAATCTGATCCTTTGGCAAAAAAGCGCCCGCTTGCATACTGGTGTGAATTTCATCGCCGGTGCGATCCAGAAAACCGGTATTAATGAAAAACACGCGTGTTTTCGCCTGACGAATGCACTCTTTCAGGTTCAAGGTAGTACGACGCTCTTCGTCCATAATCCCGATCTTGATGGTGTTTTCTGGTAAGCCAAGCATCTGCTCTACTCGAGCAAATAACGCACAGCTAAACGCCACTTCTTCTGGTCCGTGCATTTTTGGCTTCACGATATAAATGCTGCCTGTGCGGCTATTTCTCATTCGGTTATACTCAGTTCGCTGCAAGTCCAATGAGGCAATCAAGCTTGTCACCACGGCATCGATAATGCCTTCAGGCACAAAGTTACCCAGTTCGTCTTGCATTAGGTCACATTCCATCAAGTGGCCAACGTTTCGAATCAAGAGTAAAGAGCGG
This sequence comes from Marinomonas shanghaiensis, assembly GCF_003259175.1. Lineage (GTDB taxonomy): Bacteria > Pseudomonadota > Gammaproteobacteria > Pseudomonadales > Marinomonadaceae > Marinomonas > Marinomonas shanghaiensis. The sequence goes on from NZ_QGOK01000019.1 coordinate 22,696, forward strand.
CCATGTAAGCGGTATTCCTGATTATCTAAGTCAGTAAAAATACGATCTGGGGTCATGCGCCGCGTTTGTATTTTTCCATCTTTTTCGAAGCTCGCTTCCAGCGTGCCTTGCATCAACCCTAGCCAATTTCGGTACACTTCGATTTTGTCTTCCGCATCAACGGCTGCTACTGAGTCTTCACAATCCATAATGGTGCTTAGTGCTGACTCAATGAGAATATCATTGATATTGGCAGGGTCTTTCATACCGTTTTTGCCGTTACGATCAAACTGAATTTCTACGTGCAGTCCATTGTTTTTCAGCAAAATAGCTTCTGGTTCGCTGCGTTGACCATTTACCGCCACCAGCTGGCAAGGTTGCTGTAAACCGGTTTGGCTTCCATCTTGGAAAAAAGCCAATAAATGATGGTAATAAACCACGTAACTGATCACGTCTTTATGAGAACCAGACTCCAGCGGAAACACCTGGTCTAAAAAGTCTTTGGCTTTGGCAATCACGGCGTCACCACGAACTGGGTTATAGGTTTTGCCTGTCGCTAGTTCACCTGCTTTGGCAATCACATCCGTGCCGTAAAAAGCGTCGTACAAACTACCCCAGCGGGCATTGGCAGCATTCAATGCAAAGCGGGCATTCTTTACTGGCACCACCAATTGAGGCCCTGCTAAGCTGGCGATTTCTTCATCGACATTCGTCGTGGTGATGGTGAAATCGTCCCCCTCTTCGACCAAGTAACCAATCTCACGCAAGAAAGCTTCATACGCTTGGATATCCATCGCTTTGCCCTTGTGGTCAAGATGCCATTGGTCAATCTGATATTGCATCGCATCGCGAGTGGCCAACAATTGGCGATTAATCGGCGACAAATCGGCCACTAATTGCTCAAGGTCGCGCCAGAATTTAGTGGGTTCGATAGCGTGAAGCGGCAGCACTTCTTCATTGATGAAGTGGCAAAACCCTGAATGAATCACACTGTTATTTTTCGCTTGGGGCATATTCATCTCGCATTCCTTCTTTTTCTTATCAGTCTGATTCTAAGGGTTAGCAATGCATTGAATCTTTCTCTCGATTGCTTGATTTATAGTCTATGCCCATCTAAGCTAAAATTTCACAATAAGAATTACACAGTGTAAATTTTACAAAAATGAAAAATAAAAATAGCCTAAATCGCAAAGCCCATTTTCTGGGCACTAAGATCCGTAACCTGCGTAAACGCAACCGTTTGACGATGGAAGACCTATCGGCGCGCTGTATAAAAGTCGACGCAGAGTCCGCCCCGTCTGTGTCTTATTTATCCATGATAGAAAGAGGAAAGCGCATTCCCAGTGAAGACGTCTTGGAAGTCATTGCCAGCGTTTTTCAAAAAGAGGTCGAATGGTTCTTAGATGACATTCCAGAAGAAGACGCCATCACGCCAACGAAAGGCTCTGGTGGCGGCATTAACGGCATGGCGTTAGAGCCAAACTTTTTGTTCTCGAAAGAAATACTGCAAATCGCCATCCCTGAAATGCTTTCACAAACAGGCACCAGTGGTCGTCAATTTGCGCATTTATTGATTCGTGCCCACCAAGAACATCATCAGAACCATTTCCCAGATTTAGAACGCGCGGCGGAAGAAGTGGGACTCAAGCGTTTGCCATTGAGCCTTGATGAGATTGTCGCCATCACCAAGCAAATGGGCTTACAGGTTAAATGGTTTAAAAAAACCCCGTTGGCAGTTTTGCAAGAAATGGGTATTAGTGAAAGCCATGTAGTGACGTCTTTCTTTGATCCGCCAAACACGATTTATATCAATCACGTCATGAAAAATCAGCCTCAGCGCCTCAAATACAACCTTGCGGTACACATAGGTCACACGGTATTACACGACAAAGACGGGCTAAAAAACGTCTTAGTCACGGGACGAAATGAGATATCCCCCCTGCAAGCCAAAAACGCAAAGATACAATCGTCTGGCATGGATGCTCAGGATATTTTGTACGCTTGGCGAGACTTTGAGTGCAGTTTTTTTGCTGGTGCGTTGCTGTGCCCCAAAGTGCCGTTTCGCCAAATGCTGGATCGCAACGGGTATGAAATTAATACTGCGCAACTGGCTGGCGTGTCGGAATCCGTCACCATGCGCCGTATGACCGCCGCCTCACCCTATCCTCATTGGCATTATTTTGATGCTTACGCACCGGGCAAACTCAAAGCCGTTTACCGTGGCAATGGCATTCCCTTACCTTGGGGGAATATGAGTACCGTGGAAGATCCCTGCCAACACTGGTCGGTGTTTCGCAAAATAAGCGAGCCAAGCACCGGCACCTCTGCGCAAATATCGATTCTCAATGTCAGTGACGAGCCACGAATTTACGCCTGTGAATCTATTAAAGTGCAAGACCTTGCCGGCAACAGCCACGTACTTTGCTCCGGTATTGATCTGAACCCAGCCATTGATGCCCAAGGCAAAGACGCTCTATCCATCGCCGCCGATTTAAGGGAGGCTTGCGTTACCAAAGGAGGCTCATCCCAAATCCCGAGAAGCATCAAAAAAGACCTCATGAGCGTGGCAAAAATTCTCAATATTAATTGGGTAGAACGCGGCATAGACAGTGATGCACGTTTGATTTGTTCACGCGGTGCCGTTTGCCCAAGGAAACCGAGTTGTTATCAGCAGTGTGAGGCGAGATAGTTTGTTTGAGGAGAGTTTGTCGGTGGAAGCCAAGCCGTTTTAGCTTCTCTTCGTCTAGTCTGATGGAGGTGGCTTTTAAAGACATTGAAACTCTCCGAGGTTCTCTAAGAATCTAAATCATTGTCCATCCATGTTTCTTTGTCTTCATCACTCTTAAAATTTGACGATGAATAAGACAAGATAACCGCTACTTTTCTGCCGGCTCCAAACATTCTTCTATAACAACTGCCCCAGCTTCGATACGCGTTAGCAAACCCGCTTTTTCTAAATACATCAAGTCGCTGAAAATAATACTATCTGACACCTTAAATCGCCGTTTTAGCGTCTCAGAGAAGACTTTTCCATCCAGCGCTAGCAAAAGCAGTATGGTTTGTTGTCGCTGAATATTTTGCATCTTGCTGTCGCTCATCAGAATTCCTCACTTTCCTACTGGCGCAATGACATGTCGCTGTAACGCCTTAATCGTTCCGTGGTTAGTAATAAGATGGCGACCAGAAACAGCAATATCATGGGGAATGAAGCAAAGGTGAAGACCTTTGCTGTGGCACCAAGTATTGGTGGTACAACCATGATACCGGTATAAGCCGTCGCCATGGATAGCCCAATAATGGCTTGCGATGCCGATGAGCCAAAGCGTTTTGGGGTCATTTGAAGGGTATTAGGAAAGATAGGTGCACAACCAAGTCCAATGAATATCAAGCCCATTTTTGTAAGTTCACCTGAAAAGGGTAAAGCAAGTAAGACACAACCAAATAGGATAATCACAACACCAGAGCGGATAAGGGTTTCTTCTACCACTTTTTCAGCAATCACTCCACAGGCAAAGCGACCTGCGGTAATACCTAAATAATACATTGCTACCCAAAAAGCAGCATCAACTGGCAAAATATTTCGCTCTGTCGTTAAGTAACTCGCAGCCCATAACCCTGTGCTCGTTTCTATGGCACAATAACTAAAGAACATAATTAATTGCAGTGATACACCTTTCATTTTTAATGCAGTCATATTTGTGACTAATGGAGCACTTGTCTCATCCCTTTTTACTGAGTGGGTAACAAACTGTTTCCACAGTGGAAGGGAAGCAAATAGTAAAATGACCAGTAAAAATTGCACTACCGCAATAGTCATGTAGCCGTCACGCCAGCCTTCTGTAAGAGCTAGAAAATTCGCCATGAGAAGCGGGCCAGCTGTCGCCCCCACGCCCCAAAAAGAATGCAAATAGTTCATGTGCTTAGCTTTGTAGTGCAATGCAACGAAGTTATTTAATCCAGCATCTACAGCACCTGCCCCAACACCTAAAGGAATAGCTAGGAACACAAGCGCCAATGCCATATTGGACATACTAAAACCAAGCAATGCCACTGCGGTTAGTAAGACACTTAGCGCAACAACTTTTCCTATTCCAAAATAATGAATCGCCTTGGTGACATAAAGGCTAGAGAGCACAGTGCCAGCACTGATGATAAGAGAAATAACACCAGCAAATTCCAGTGAGGCATTTAAATCGTTTCTCATCACTGGCCATGATGAACCGAGCACGGCATCTGGTAGACCTAAACTGATAAAAGCGATGTAAATAATGAAAAGTAGTAGCATATCCGGATTTGCCTATTTTAGTTTTTTAGAACAATACCGTCTGCTAAGCTTTATATATAGGTATATACTCTCTTAAAACATAACGATTCTACCAAAACGATTTTAACGACTATTTAACCTAAGCTCGTTACTAAGCACTAGCATGCAAATTTATAAGATTGAAACAGAAGAAAATGGCAGAGAACTAACGATTCACGGGAATCATGATTTCCCCTGTGGTTCTTATGACGAACGCTTTTCACATTTTGTTAGTGGCGAAGTACCGTGGCATTGGCACAGTGAAATAGAAATCGTATTGGTTATAGAAGGCGCCACTAAGGTCGAATGCCTTAATTCCAGTGACATAGTGAAGACTGGAGAAATGATTTTTATCAATGCCAATACCTTACACAAGCTAACCAACCACAGTAAGGAAGACTGCCGAATACTGAATGTGGTGTTCAATCCAAAAATGCTTGGAGGTGTTGGTTATGGGCTAATTTATAAAAAACATGTGCTTCCTGTTATCAATAACAAAGAGCTGCTGTTTTATAAATTCTGTGGTGATAAAGCTTGGCACAAGACAGCGATCAATGAGCTTATTTCTGCCTTTGATGTGTGGGCTGAGCAAGGTTCTGATCGTGAGTTTTATATGAACATAGCACTAATGAAATTTTGGCACATTTTCTGTACCAATCAGCAAGATATCATCGCGAGCCAAAGCACCACAAAGGGACATGAGAGAAGAGTTCAATCCTTGCTAAATTTTATTCATAGCAATTACAAAGAACGTATTTCCATTGCCGATATTAGCCAAGCTGCAAACATCAGTGAAAGTGAGTGTTATCGTATCTTTCGCAACGCTTTGAGTTGCTCACCAAACAGTTATTTATTGGATTATAGGTTGCGCAGATCTGTTCAACTTCTAACCGAAAGTAATAAAAAAATCGCCGATATTGCTTACGAGATTGGTTTCAATTGCTCTACCTATTTCGCCAAAAAATTCAAACAAGCCTTCAATGTTACCCCTATGCAATTTCGGAAAAACTACCGTCTAACCCTAGGGAAACTATAAACAAGCCTTCTTGTCTTTATACATGGGTAAAAGCTTGCTATTCGTAAACAGCAAAGACAAGACCCAAAAGCCTGATTAAACGCTTTTGGGTCTGCCTAGGTGATCCACTCACTAGGTTTTTAGCTGTTTTTAAGAGCCCGCTTTTAAGCTTTCCAATCTCAAGCCACTTGCGCTCCGGTTAGGGAAACCTTTCCAGTAGGTATTATCTGGTTTGTCCATACCATTTTTGTCTTTACTCCATTTCCCATCATTGGAAACAGGAACAAGATCAAAGTAGCTCGACATAGCAGAATCTTGTTTTAAATACTTACCGAGCCATGCGGTAATAAAGTGCGTTGAAATATTGTTCATGCGCACATTGTCCCAAACAGGATCCAGGTAATGCATGCTTAAGTTAAAACCCAAGTCCGGAGACAGCACATTGGCTTCTTTCGGTGGTGCCATTGGCGCCCCCGCATTATGATTGGCATAATCAAACGTCAATAAAGAACGATCAACGCTGCTTGCCGACTTCCATAAAGCACGTACACCCTCTTCATAGCCGACCACATCGTCTACCGAGCCTGCAATAAACAGCATAGGAACGCGAATGCCTTTTGCTGTGTTTGAATCCATAAAGCGTCTTTTCATCCCTGCTGGGGCGAAAGTCACCGCGGTTTTAATTCGCTCATCAGCTAACGCTAAATATGCTTTGCTGCCACTCAAGTACTGGTCCAATGTGCCTTTGGGTGAAGAAAAAAAGCCTTCTCGTTGATCCAAAGCATAGTGTGTTAAACCACCACCCACGGTCACAACCGTGCCATAGCCGCCCATGGAATAACCAATGATTCCTGTATTGTTTGCATCCACTAAGTTGTACAAAAAGGAGGTTTTGTCTTTGGCTAGTTGGCTAATTTGATCCAAGACAAACAGCTGATCTTTGGTTCGATTCACCAAGCTTGAACTGATCTTAGATAACGTACTGTAAGTGGAGTCAGTATGATCAATCGCAACAACCACATACCCTTTTGAAGCAATATTTTCGGCGATGGGTGACATTAAAAACCGATTACCAGGATAGCCATGAGAAATAATCACCAAGGGGAAGGCTTGCTTGGTACTTGCTGGCTTGGCGCCTACAATGGCTTTTCCGTGTAAATCAACGAGTGTTTTGCCATCGCGCATAAAAGCGTTAAGTACATGAGAACCACTGGCGTTAGCCTCTGCCGGATACCACACCTCAACCGTTAAAGGTCGATCATAATAGGGAAACGCATCCCCCTCTTTTCTATTGACGTCGGTATTTAAAATATCAATTTGGTTTTTATGAATAAAATCCAGTTGTCTAACGCCAACCGTTTGTTCGCCATAAGCGGCAAGCTCAGGGGCATCGGCCCGTATGATATCGATCCTGTTTTCCGCCCTTAAGGTCGAAAATGGGATGCAGGTTGCTACCAATAGCGTCAAGGCGCATCGAGTCATGGGTTTATTTTTCATCATAACCATCCTTATTATCTTTATTTTTGAAGAGTAAAACGCTTACCAAGCGGTATTTTTAACATTGGCTTAATCTTTAGGTAATCGATTAACCAAACAAAGTATAAACACGATAATCCTTCCTTCTCAAGCCCTAAAACAGTCATTGCTCAATGAATCAACCGGCTTGCTTGTTGCCCTTATCAAACGCAGTTAGAATCTTTACACACCAAAGCCCTTGCTAAGGATATGTCATGCCGCCCAACCAACGTCGTAAACAAAAGCACACCACAACCAACCGAGTGTCTTTGGCTATGGTGGCGGCTCATGCCAATGTATCGACGGCAACCGCTTCTCGTATTATCAACGGCATAACCAACAAGGCGTCCGAACAAACCATTATTCAGGTTAAAAAGGCGGTGGAAGAATTAGGCTACCGGCCAGCGAGCATTGGCAGAGCCTTAAGATGTCAGGAAAGCCGTATGGTGGGGGTGTTAGCGGCAAGCTTGGCTAACCCCACCATGTCTGCCATCGCCTCCTCCATAGAGTGGGCATTAAGAGACGAAGGCTACATCATGTCCCTTTGTGACACCCATGAAGAAGCCGACATTCAAGACGAATATTTACGAGAAATGCAGTCTCAGCTCGCTCGCGCTGTGGTCATAATTGGTGCCGTACAAAGTGAGTTACTCAATGATTACCGTCATAATGGCACGACACTCCTGTTTGTTAATCGCCCAGCACCAGACCAAAAAAACAGCCATTATGTTGGGATCAACAATTACCAAGCCGGAGTCGATGTTGCCAATACCCTTTTGCAGAATGGAAAACGACACATTGGGATTATTCATGCGTCTTTAGAATTTACCGCGGCTGCCGAACGGCGTAGAGGCTTATTAGATAGGCTGTCTGAGGAAGGCATTCACCCTAACGATGTGCCTCATGCCCATAGTGAAGGGCTCAATCATCTGGAAGTTGGCTATAAAAGTATGGAGACTTTTTTGGAGATGCCCAATAGACCCGATGTCATCGTTTGTCTAAGCGATATGCTGGCCTATGGTGCCTATCGTCTTACTCAGGAAATGGGGTTAGATCCTGTCGAAGACTTCACTTTTTTTGGCTTTGATGACAACCCGCTTAACCCTTGGGTTGCTGGCTGGCTAAACTCGGTTGGCGTTCCTGCAAGCGCCTATGGCCCCGCCACAGTTGCCACCTTAAAGGCCATTTGGAATCAATCACCACCAACCGAGCCTGTTTATCTTCCACATCAATTTCGTTTGAATAAAGCGTTTTTTCTTCTGTCACTGAAAAAATAAGTTATCTCATGGCTAATCTGATCAACTTCTCACGTTATCAGGATACGCCTCAAATTTTGCTTTTACGCTAGGCAACATTAAAGCAAACCCTGTAATTTAGCGTATTGCAGCAACATAATGGTTTTTCCGTCTTTAATTTCACCAGATTCCACCATGGAACAAGCTAGCTGGAAATCTAACTCAAGCACTTCAATATTCTCCTGTTCATGCTCAAGCCCTCCCCCATCAGATACCTTCATGTTGTCAGAGTATTCAGCGACAAAGAAGTACAGAATCTCTGTCACAGAGCCTGGCGACATGTAAGCTTCAAAGATTTTCTTTACTCGCTCGACTTTAAAACCCGTTTCTTCTTCTGTCTCTCGTTTTATGCAAACTTCAGGGTTATCTTGGTCTAATAATCCAGCACAAGACTCAATCAACATGCCATCCTGATTGCCATTCACAAAAGTAGGCATTCTAAATTGTCGCGTCAGTACGACCGTCTTTTTTTCAACGTTGTAGAGCAAAATAGTCGCTCCGTTACCTCTATCATAAGCCTCTCGCTCCTGACGTTGCCACTGACCATTTTTGCCCTTTAGTTCAAAAGAGAACTTATTCAAGGTATACCAATTGTCAGATAAAAGCGTTTTTTCAATGTTGCGAATGTCTGTCATGACCGCACTGGTTCCTAAAAAAGTTTATAAAAGAGAGCAACCAAATATAACAGGATGAGAAGGCTTTATTCTATCCGTTCGGATGAGGACTTTAAAAATAGACAGAGCAACGATAACAACACTGAACTTGATCACAAACAGTCCTCGCAACCTCTAATCCATATAAAAATGTCATTTATCCTCAATCAACCCTATCGAAATAAGCCCACAAGTATTAAAATCAGCGCAAATTCCCCTACCCTTAGTTAAGGATCTCTCATGACTTTGTCGACCGGTCAGGCTACTAATGTTGTCGTTGTTAGTAACTCTTCCGATAATCCCTTTGCTATTGATGTCGCCTATGCAATGGGACAACATGAAGACATCGCTGATTTAATCAGTATGAAGCAGTTCATGAATTCCGAGTTTTGCCCTCGATTTATTTCCGATGAAGCCGATTTCGATAACATTGGGCGTAAGCTCAAGGGGAAAGCGGTTATTATCGTTAGTACTGGCAGTCATGTAAAAAGTCGTCAAGAACTGGCCATGTCTAACCTGATCATCGCCCGTGCAGCAAAAGAGAATGGTGCTGACCGCGTTATTCTGGTTGAACCAGATCTTTTTTACAGCGCACAAGATCGTGGCCCACATCAGAGCTTAGGTGAAACCAGTTTTGAGCGTGATATCCAAGACGTAAAAAAATTCGATGGCCAGCCTTTTACCGCCAAACTTTATGCACAGTTGCTAAAACTGTCCGGCGTGGACACTGTGATGACCATTCACAACCATTCTGAATCCGTGCAAAAGATGTTTACCGAGGTGTTTGAAGGCGACTTCCACAACCTTATCCCATACGAGATCTACGCCCATTACTTGTTGAATTCGAATATTCTTAACTATGGTGAAGATGGTGAAGGACTTGTTCTTTGTGCACCAGACAAAGGTGCCCGAGACTTCGTCAAAGAAATGTATAAAACATTGGGTCTGAGCAAAGCAAAATTCATCATGCTGGATAAAGACCGTACCGCTGAACGCAAAGTTGAAATCACATTACACAAAGAAAGCGAACATACTTTCGACGGCCTAGATGGCGCGAGTATTGTGCTATTCGATGACATGGTTCGTACGGGCTCTACCGTGGTGAAATCTTGCCAATTCTTACAACAAATCAATCCTGAGCGCATGGTGTTTGCGGTATCGCATTTCTATGCCAGCGATGAAGGTCGCGAGCGTATGGCGCACCCAGCCATTGGCGAAATTTTGACACTGAATACCTTACCAACGATTTTGAACCGTGATGAACAAGGTCGCTTGCGTAAGAAAATGGTGGTATTGAAAGTGGAAAAATGGCTTGCTCAAGAACTTTGCAACATTCTTGATTTGCCACAAACACATGAGCCGAACCCTTACAAAATTGATATGTCGTCTAAAAACCCTCGTTTTAAACGCAAAATCTGGTTTAGTGAAGAATTGTCTGAGCTAAAAAGCTAATACTGCTAGTCACTTAGATTTCCCATAAAAATGCCGCGATCACGCGGCATTTTTGTTTCTGTTCGATGTAACTTCTTTGCTAAGCACGAAAAGCCAATAAAAGGATGTCTTTGATTTTACGATCGATTTCTACTTGAGCAGTCTCAAAATCCGCTCGTTCTACCTTGTACAAGAACGGCTGAACACCACGTAATTTCTTAATGGCTTGTGGATCTTCCGCTAACAAAACCGCCACATAAGAAAAGGCATCGTAGTAGGGAAACGCTTGTTCACGCAATGCGTTCAAGTAGGAGTCAACCGACGCCTCGCCAAACACTTGTTTTATCGCCGTCACTGCGCCAAAAACAGCAACGCCTTCACATAAGGCTGTTGTTTTCACTCCTTCAAAACCCACTGGATACTGGCCGCGAACCATCTCTTGAATGACATCGGCTAACAACATGACGTCATTACTAAAGACTCTTGCTGGCATGTGAATTTTATAGCAATAAGGTTCACCGGCGTGCTCAAAGACCGCACTTGGTTTGGCAATATCATCCCAAACCTCAAAGCCATCAAATTTGGCTTCCTCAACGGCTTCACCAAAAAGAAACTCGACTGCAGGCAACCAAGCCGCTCGCAATTTCTCTAATTTATTTACTTCTGTTGAGTAAGTGTCTGCCACAACCTCATCCTTATTTATTCTGAAAGAAATAGAGCGTCAGACTCATGGTCAACACACTCTTTTAGATAGAAGAAACCTTACCATACTGAAGAGAATCAAGCAGGAAAAATTCGATGATAAATAGCTAGATTCAGTGAATAACAATGGAATTTAGATCAATGAAACCGAGGAAAACAACGAACAACCTCACCTGAGCTGACTGTCCTTACTGCCCGCTCGATTATACCAAGAAGTCCGTCCTTTCTTCTCTTGCTCAGACTGGCATTGAATGCACAAACGCACACCTGAAATGGCTTTGCGACGAGGCTCAGGAATGACGGCATCGCACTCTTCACAATGGGTCAGACTCTCGCCTTTTGGCAGGCTGTTCTTGGCGCGCTCAACTTCAGAATCGACTGTCGCCTCTATTTGATCTTGTACCGCGCCATCTTGCGCCCAACCGCTTGCCATAATCGTTTGGCCTCACACTCTATAAATAACCAATTTACCGTTTAGCAATCTCTTACAATTGCTTTATTATTGGCCGCTGTAAAAGACACGCCAAATAATTTTTATTTATTTAACAGCCTACTTATTAAAAAGGAGGCGGCATTAAACCGAGAATAGGTCAAAGTCTCATGAACAAGTCTCTCATTTCAGCCACTCTTTGTGCGCTTAGTGCCACAAAAATATATGCCGGTGGCATGGATCTATCAAGACAATCCATAGCGCCCCTATTCGAGCAGGGAACTTATCTTGAGTTAAGTGTCTATTCCTTAGAGCCAAAAGTATCAGGAAAACTAACGGACTCAATCCAATCAGGAAATGTGGCGAATAGACACTATTTTTTCGGTGGAGCCTATAAACAAGACGTGTCCAACTCAACATCAATGGCCATTATTATAGATCAACCTTTCGGTGCAGATATTCACTACCCTTCCAGTACGACTTATCCTCTTTCTGGAACCCGTGCTTCTGTCGATACCCTAGCCATCAGCGGAATCATTCGCTATAAAATAAAGACACCTTTTTCAGTCTATGGCGGACTAAGAAATGTCACATCCCGTGGTGACGTTACCGTCCATCAGAGATCGAACAATCTACTCTACACAATGACAACAGATACTCAAAACGATTGGGGTTATCTGTTGGGCGCTGCCTACGACATTCCAGAAATCGCTTTTCGCGCCTCGTTAACCTATCACTCAGCGATAAAAGTAGATTTTGAGAGCAAAGAAAACCTTGTCAGCTCCTCTTTTGCAAAAGAGACTTCGTTTAACGTCGATATGCCCAAATCAGTAAATTTTGACTTTCAAACTGGTATTACGCAATCCACATTACTTATGTTTTCTGCACGTTGGGTGGAATGGAAAAATACAAAAATCACCCCCGAACTTTTCACCCAGTTTGTTAATGCCGGAAATAACCTTGTTGGTTTTAGAGAAAACACCATCACCTACTCTCTCGGGCTTGGCCAGACACTAACAGACACGCTTACAGGGTTACTCTCCATCTCGTATGAAAAACCATCAGAAAACCTAGTTAGCAACCTATCACCGACCGATGGCTTTACGTCATTAACTGCTGGACTTAAATATCAAGCAACACAAAACACAGCCATTACGACAGGCGTATCTTACACATGGATCGGCGAAGCTAAAGCCAATCTAGCGGGAAATGAAGTAACATTCGAAGACAATCACAGTGTGAATTTTGGGATAAAGCTATCTCATCATTTTTAATATTGGCATAAAAAATAGTAAAAGACCTAATTCCACCTGATCAATGTGACAAATAAGGCCTTTTATCATACAAGGCAAGGTCGCTGTAAGTTGACTTGTGTACGCTTTTTCACTCTCTTTATCGATTACTCAACAATATTCCGCCGCCCATAGCGATAAACAACCCGCCCGTAATTTTGGTGATTTTGGCTTCCATGTTTTTCAGTGAGAAACGTTTTCCTAGATGCGATATACCAAAGGCGTAACCGATATGCACGCTGGTCACGATAGCGCAGATGGTAATAAACATAACAGAGAATTGTTGGTACGCTGGCGACTCTAGCGTTAAAAACTGCGGTAAGAAAGCCGACAAAAATATCAGTGTTTTTGGATTACTGGCAGACACCAAGAAAGCTTCACTAAAGAGCGCAAGTCCCGTTTTAGTCGCCCCAGTGACGGCTATATTATCTACAGCATCAAACGTTGATTTCTTTTTCGATCTCAAGGCTTTAATACCAAGGTAAATCAAGTAGGTTCCGCCCATTATTTTCATCGCCAAAAACCAGACAGGTAATGTTTGTAACAGTGCCCCAACCCCTAAAGCTACCAAACACACGATCAAAAATTGACAAGTCAAATTCCCGAAAATCGTAATAAAGGCCGATTTCCAACCAAATTGAATGCTGTTTTTAAGCACAAGCAATACATTCGGCCCAGGCGACAGAGTGGTCACCAAGTAAGCCAAGAAAAATAAAGTCCACAGATGAAAGGTCATAGTTTCTCCTTAACGGTATAGCGCCATTAGTGTCTGATTGGTAATGGTGTTTGTATCATCCATACAGACCAAAACCTCAGTAAAGACTAATTTATCACCTTATTTCGCCAAAAGCTGAATATTTCGTCATCGATTGGCAATATCATTCAATTTACCCTCTCTATAGGTGTGTTAGAATCCTCGCTTCCAGCCGCAAGAGCGGTGGTGTAGAGAAGACCATCCTGTAAGGTCTTAATATTCATGAATATTTTGGAGAAACAACCATGCGTTTATCGCTTAAAATGGGATTGGCCGCACTTATTGCCGCAATACCAGCTCTTGCATCAGCTCACCCAGGACATGAACATACAACAAGCTTTATGACAGGCTTTATGCACCCTATGGGTGGCTTGGATCATTTATTGGCTATGTTAGCCATTGGTCTTTGGGCGGCTAGCCTTGGCGGTCGCGCGTTGTGGGCTGTGCCGGCAGCGTTTGTTGGCACTATGTTAATTGGTGGCGGATTAGCGGTTGCTGGTGTACAGGTTCCTTTCATCGAGCAAGGCATTGTCTTGTCTGTTATTCTGATGGGAGCATTATTAGTAGGAGCGGCACGTTTCCCTATTATCGTTTGCGCTGGTATTGCTGGTTTATTCGCCCTTTTCCACGGCGCCGCTCACGGATTAGAAATGCCATTAAACGCTAACGGCGCAGAATACGCTTTGGGCTTTGCTGCCGCAACCGCCTTGTTGCACGTTGCGGGTATCGGCTTTGGTATGGCCGTGGCTCGTTTTCAAGCGCCAATCGTCACTCGTGTTATGGGAAGTGTGATTGCTATCGTAGGTATGTACCTAGCTATCGCCTAAGAAACATCAAGACCGCACTGCCTTCCCAAAAAGCAGTGCGGCTGTTTATTTACCACTTCACCGACTTTAACTGTGTCAATGTGTTGCTGACAATGGGCCTAAAATACTAGCCACCTCGACTTTAGACATTTAATCACTGTACACAGAATCATCTATTTACAAAATTATCAGATACCCAGACAGAATTTATGTGTATGATTTTGCGTGTTTGTTCATTATGAAATAAAGGATCATTCGTTGAGTAAAGCCGAGTTTAAACAACCCTCAGCCCTATTGTTTTCATTGATTACTTTTTTCGCCATTACTTTCTTTGGCGTCTATTGGACACAATCGGCTACCGACTCGATCATTAGTCAACAGCAATCTATTTTAAGCGATCTATCACGAACACAAGCCTCCTCTCTAGAGCGCCACCTGTCAGCCGCTTTTACTTCGGCGCAAATATTAGCGTACGAAGTAGAATTAAATAACGGTAACACTGACTGGTTTAATGACTACGCTGATAAGTTAATTCAGTCTATTGGAGGGATCGAAAACCTTCAATTGGCACCTGACGGTGTTATTCAAAAGATTTATCCTATCAAAGGAAATGAAGCCGCAATCGGCCTAAACATCGTCTCCAGCCCCAGATTTATAGATGAAGCAATATTAGCCATAAAAAACCGTAAACTGTTCGCGATAGGCCCAGTTCCTCTCGTTCAGGGTGGTATAGCCGTTATCAGCCGATCTCCTATTTTTTTAAATAAAGGCACTCAATATGAGGTCTTCTGGGGACTGGCATCGGCAGTTATTTATTTGGATAACTTACTTAAAAATACTCAACTAAAACAATTGGAAGCAGAAGGCTATCAGTACACACTGGTAAGACCTCATGCCGACCAAAAACAACAAATCCTACTTTTTTCTTCGGTCGCACCATTGATGAAAATTCAAGCGTCAACGGATTTGATTCTCCCCGTAGGTTCATGGACACTAACGATCAGCCGCGATTTAGACCTGCAGCTGGAAAAAAGAAAAACATTTGGCTATATACTTTCTTTGGTCGTAGCACTGCTACTGTCGATGTCACTTTATGGTATTTTGTTACAACCTCTTAGACTTAGAACCTTGGTCAAAGAAAAGACCGCCGAATTACAACAACTTGCTTACAATGACCCATTAACAGGCTTGCCTAATCGTCGTTACTTACAAGACAGCTTACCCAACACCTTATTTAACAATCAAAAACGTAAGCGCATTTCAGCGTTTATTTATTTTGACCTTGATAACTTTAAACGCATCAATGATACGATCGGCCATGACATAGGTGATCAAGTATTAATTATTGTGGCTGATCGTCTCAATAAATTAAGAGGGATATCTGACTTAGTTGTGCGTTTGGGTGGTGATGAGTTTGGTATACTACTCAGCGACATCATGAATCAAGCAGAAGCAGAAGAATTTGCCAACAAAATACTCAACAGTATTCGAACTCCAGTTAACATTGACGACAAAGAATATTTTTTAAGTACTTCATTGGGTATCGCTATGATTCCCGAGCATGGTGATGATCTGGTTACCATTATGCAAAATGCCGACATGGCTTTGTATCAAGCGAAGTTGTTGGGGAAAAACCAACATTCTTTTTACAATGAAAACATGAAGATCCGCACGCATAATCTCATCAAAGCAGAAGAAGATTTATCATTAGCATTGCAAAGAAATGAATTTGAGCTCTACTTTCAACCGCAATTCAACCTTCATACTGACCAGGTGTTTGGCGCTGAAGCACTCATTCGCTGGAACCACCCTGAAAAAGGTCTGGTGTTTCCGAATGACTTTATACCGCTCGCAGAAAGTACGGGGAAAATTGTAGAGTTAGGCTATTGGATTCTAGAGGCTGGTATTGCGTATTTAGCGAAGCGTAAATTAGAAGGCCGACCTGATATTTTATTGCATATCAATCTGGCCTCATCGCAGCTGTCTGATCCCAGCTTTATTGTTTTGGTCAAAGAATTGCTGCTTAAATACCAAGTTCCCGCGCATTTAATCGGCTTTGAGATCACCGAAACCTCGATTCTTGAAGATGTTCATCTTGCAAGAGCATTATTGCAAACCTTTAAAGACATGGGAATTTGCATTGCCATTGATGATTTTGGTACAGGATATTCATCACTTTCGCAGTTAAAAAATCTTCCAGTCAATTTATTGAAAATCGATCGTAGCTTTGTAATGGATCTAGAAAATGATCCGGATGATCGTAAAATCATTGAAGCCATTATTGCCATGGCGCACAAACTGAATATCAGAGTATTAGCAGAAGGTATAGAAACCAGAGAGCAATGGAAAATGCTGGCCGAATTCCAATGTGATTTTGGCCAAGGTTACTATGTAAGCAAAGCAGTGACTGCCGATGAGTTCAATCAGGGCTTACCGATCACACACAAAGAGTAGTGTGTTGTATTATTCTTTATGAAAGCTTGATCCATTAAAAGCCGAGCTATTATTCATGATTCACAAATCGCGCTTTTTATAAAAAAGCCTCAAGCATCTCTAACAATGCTTGAGGCTTAGAATCACGCCAACCGATACTATTGCCGTATTAGGACGCTAAACAAATAGCACGACCATGGTTGTGTACTTCAACCAACTCTTTATGTAAGCTGCAGATCGCTTTTTCGTAGTCTTCTTCATCGACAACAAACTGCATGTCTACCTGACGCATAGATTGGTGCATGGCCAATACGTTCACATCTTGTTCAGCAATGGCTTTTACCGCCTTCGCCAACATACCTGTGGTTTTCATATCGCTGCCAATAGCAGAAACAATCGCCACTTTACGTTGCGTTATCTCAGCATCCGCAAAGCGTTCATGCAATACTCGCATGACTCGCTTCAAGGTCTTCAAATTAATCGCCAAGTAATGGGTAATGGTGTTGGCGTTAATGTCTTTGGCAATGATATGAGCATGGAACTGTCTTAATACTTTAAGAATATCGACATCAAATTTATCGATATCACCCGCCATATCTTGATCGAATAATTCTACGGCAAACACACCACGGCAACCCGCAATAATTTCAACACATGGCGCATCACTGACGTAATCGCCTGTAATCAGCGTACCCGTATGCTCTGGCTCAAAGGTGTTTTTTACGCGTAGCGCAATACCACTTTGACGCAAACCTTTTGCTGCTTTTGGATGAATGGCTTCCATACCAAGGTTAGCAAGTTGATCTGCTACATCGTAATTAGTACGCCCAATTGGCACAGCTTTGCTTTCCCCTACTAATCGAGGATCGGCACTGCTCAGATGGAACTCTTTATGAATGACCGCTTCATGAGCCTTTGTCAAAACGGCAATACGACTAAAGGTCATTTCACTGTAACCACGGTCAAACGTTGACATTAGACCAGTTTCACTGTGCGCATACCCTGTCGCGATAGGAAGCTCTTTAGTCAAATCAATGTCTTTGAAAGCATCTAAGATACGTTCATCAAGAGACATGTGACTCGGGCTGTTCCAGCCTGTCAAATCAACAAACACCGCATTAACGCCATCACGTTGCAACAAATGCGCCGTATTCCAAGCACTGTGCGCTTCGCCAAGACTGGCAAGCATCTCACGAACGGTTGCAAGGTGCTCACTGATCGAAAAATGCCCATGTTGGCAAAGACGATGTAAGTCTTCTAAACATTCTTGAGCTTCTTTCAAGCGGCTATTTAAAAAAGCATCTGCTTTGTGACGCAGTTCACCCGCTTCGAACAAACTGTGATTAATTGCCAACATCGCATTGCGTACGTCTTGCAAAGCCGGAAACCAATTATTTTGCTTACGTTCTTGCGCAAACAAAGCAAACACGCCAGCATCACCCGTTTTCTTATGTTCTAGCAACTTATCCGTCATACCGGCATAAGCAGAAACAACGAAAATTCGCTGGTACATGTTGTTCGCTAAAGTGGGTTTGAAGATTATATTATCTCTCACAGAACGGTAGTCACTCATGGACGTACCGCCAATTTTTTCAACTGTATGTTGTCCCATCATTTTTCCAATTTTTAAGGGGCTAAAAGCCAGCTTATACCGATATTTAAAACTGCCGCTATAGTGTCATAAGGTTGCGGAAAATTTAAGCATTAATCGCTATTTTTGAGGGCTTTAATTGACTTCCTAGCCGCGATGTATTCAGGCCTTGGCGCCGTGCTGCCAAATGGCTGACCGACACGATTCGACAAAGCATTGTAGACAAAAAATAAATTCGACCTAGGCGTTGAAGTAATGTTGCTATTCGAACCATGCAACACATTACAATCAAACAAAATAATTCTACCAGGCTGACCAACGGCTGCTTCAATACCGTTTTGTTCAATCAATGATTGCAACGAAGCCTCATCTGGCACACCAAAATCTTGTTTTTTAAGAGAAGAAAGATAGTTATTCTCTGGAGTTTCACCGACACAAGATATAAAAGTCTGATGAGAGCCAGGAATCAGCAATAAAGGCCCGTTATAATGATCATTTGGGGTCAACGTAATGGACATACTTAACGCCCTCATGCGAGGCATCCCATCTTCCACATGCCAGGTTTCAAAATCTGAATGCCAATAAAACTCTTTGCCACGAAAACCTGGTTTGTAATTTAAGCGCGTCTGATGGAGATAGACTTTATCGCCCAACAGATACTCAGCGATTCGAACTATTCGTGGATCTTGTGCGACTTTCTGAAAAAAATCACTCAGTTTGTGCACATCAAAGACTGAACGAACATCCCCGCTGTTGGCTTCGGTTATGCTTTCTTCTCTTTGCTTGATCTCATCACTGTCTCGTAAGCGCTGCATATGGCGTTGCATATCAGCGATTTCATGATCCTCAAAAAGATCATCTAAAAACAAGAAGCCTTTTTTTTCATATCGATCTAAAAGCGCGGCATCGAGCGGCGCTTTTTGTCGACCATCAGAGTAAATTACAGGGTCTATACGATTAAAATGCCTTGGCAAAGAATACTGTCTAGAAGGATAAACGTCTCTCACCTCCTCTTCTTGTGCCTTATTCCTCACCCTCTCTTCGCTATCATTTTTTTTACTCATGAGCTCTTGCTCAGCAAGATCTGTATCATAAAAAATATCATGTGCTAAAGCTGATGCCGACGACGACATTATCGTACCTCCTACTTTACTCCTTCATTAATGAACAACTTGACCTAGAATCAAATTAATCCAGTAGCTCGTAAGCACCTTCTGAATTGTGTACTTCTTTACCTGTGATAGGTGGATTAAATACACAAGCTAATTTCAACTCTTTGAACGCACGCAAAGTGTGTGCATCGTGTTTATCCAGCACATACACCACACCAGGTTTAATAAGATGCTTCTGACCTGTTTCGCGGCTTTCTACTTCACCTTCACCCGAAATGCAGTACACAGATTCAAGGTGATTTTGATAATGCATGTCAAAATCTTTACCTTCATAAATAGTGGTTATGTGAAAAGAAAAGCCCATATTATCTTCTTTCAATAAAAGACGTGTGCTTTCCCAATTTCCATCTGGAGACACAACGCGGCGTTCGGTTTTTTCACATTCGGCTAAATCACGTGCAAACATTCTTTTCTCCTTATGATCCGAAGATCGCTTAATTGTCGGTAAAGCGTTACCGAAAGAAACTTGAGGTTTTTAACTTACTATTTACGTCACTCAAGTGTTTGACAAAATCCGCCCTTAGAAGACAGGGGCGGATTTTATAACGAAGGAACTAGACCGCGATGTCGTAGTTCTCATCAAAATAACTTTTTGCTTCAGGCATATCGTCTTCTTTCGCACACACATCGCGGATAGCACGTTCTAAGATATCGATACCTTGTTTTAAATCTTCGTCACTGATAATAAGTGGGCAAAGGAATTTCACCACTTGATCATCGGCACCCGATGTCTCGATCATCAAGCCATTCTGGAAACATTTTTTAGTAATTTTTCCAGCAAGCTCACCACTTACACAGTTGATGCCTCGCATCATGCCTCGCCCTTGAAGCGTGAAGTTCCCTTCACCAAATTCATTAACAATTTCTTGTGTACGCTTATGGATGTACTCACCTTTGCGCTTAATTTCTTTTTCAAACGCATCATCTTTCCAATACGTTTCAATCGCTGCTTTTGCCGTAACAAACGCAAGATTATTTCCACGGAAAGTACCGTTATGCTCACCAGGCTTCCACTCATCCAATTCTGGACGCATTAGAACCACAGCAAATGGCAAGCCGTAACCACTTAATGACTTAGACATGGTAACGATATCAGGCTTAATACCCGCGTCTTCAAAGCTAAAGAAAGTGCCTGTACGACCACACCCTGCTTGAATATCATCAACGATTAGCAGGACGCCATGTTTTTTACAGACCGCTTCAAGGTTTTGTAACCACCCAAAACTCGCAGCATTAATGCCACCCTCACCTTGAACTGTCTCAACGATGACAGCTGCGGGCGTATCAACACCACTACTTGAATCTGACAAAACCTTATCTAAATATTCAGTGGTTTCAATGCCATCACCCAAATAGCCATCAAAAGGTACAGTAGAAACACCCGCACCCAAACTTGTACCAGCTGCACCACGGTGATGGGAATTACCCGTAACCGATAACGCCCCCAAACTGCAACCATGAAAACCATTGGTAAAACTAATAACATTTTCACGACCAGTCACATTTCTAGCCAATTTCAATGCGGCTTCAACTGCGTTAGTGCCCGTTGGCCCAGTGAACTGAACCATATATTCCAGACCACGAGGCTCAAGAATGTGCTTTTTAAAAACTTCAAGGAATTCACCTTTAGCCTTTGTGTGCATATCTAGACCGTGAGTAATGCCATCTTCAAGGATATATTCCACCAACTTTTCTTTAAAAATTGGATTGTTATGACCGTAATTCAAAGTACCGGCCCCCGCTAGGAAGTCTAGGTACTTGTTACCCTCTTGATCAAACAAGTAGGCGCCTTGAGCACGATGAAAAACACGTGGAAAAGAGCGGGCATAAGATTGTACTTCTGATTCGATTTCGTCAAAAATTTTCATATTTTCATCATCCTTTAAATTAATAAAACGTATATTGAGTGTGTAAGTTGAAAGCAAACACTGAGAACGAAAGTTCAACTTTGCGCCCCATCGCGTTTCTACTTCACTTTTTAATAAATTGATCGAGCCTATACAGTCGCTGAAAACGGCCCAATTCTGACTAGATGCTCGGTGTCATGCTTGCCTTTGAAATGATCTTGTTTATCAAACATAACAGACTCCTCTAGAGAGGCTTGTAGTTGATCCGCAAGCCTTCTGAATAAAGCCCAAGACCCTTCATTCGATGCCGTGATGCTGGTTTCAATGTAATGCACCTCTGAGCACGCTGAACGCTCAAGCAGTGATAAAAGCATTTTTTTCGCTAGACCTTGACCACGCGCTTTTTCGCTGACAGCGACTTGCCAGATAAACAAGGTATCCAGTTGATTGGGAATAATATAACCAGAGACAAAACCCAGCATTTCACCACCTTCCACACTCGCAACAACGGAGGTTTCATTGAAGTGGCTGGCTTGTAACAAATTACAATACACCGAATTTGTATCCAGTGGCGGGCAGGCTGCCACGAGCTGGTTCACAGCCATACCATCTATCGCACTGGGTTTAGTAAACACAATTCTTTCTGATTTCATAATAGTATCCATTAGAAAACAAAGTATTTTAACCAGTTAAATCGATAAGCCTGACGGTTAACAAAAAACGTAACTGCCTATTAAAAGGGCTATAACGTCAATCAACTGATGTTTAAAAGCAATTTAATTTGATGTCTAATCATTCTACATGAAATCAAATTCATGTCCAGACATTTATTTAGAGAACTAACCATTACATGCGTAAGTTTATTGTCATATTTACCATCAGAAAAGAAAAGGGCCAGTAAAATGATAGAAAACGCCACAAAAAAACATTTTTAGTTGCATATCTCCATCGAAATTCGGAAAATCCCGCCCCTACTCAGAGTTTTGCTTACCAGCAACTTTCTTATGCTGGCAAAATGGGAAGCATAGGTATGGATAAAAAACCAACTCTGATCGCTGTTTATATATTTTGCTTTCAACCATTTAGAGATAATTATGACAAATAAAACATCAATCCAAGGCTCGTGGGCGAGCCGATGGATCTTTATTTTGGCAGCAACAGGTTCTGCTGTCGGCTTAGGCAACATCTGGAAATTTCCTTACATTACAGGTGAGAATGGCGGTGGGGCATTCGTTCTTGTGTATTTAGCTTGTATTTTACTTGTAGGCATCCCAATCATGATGGCTGAAGTATTTATTGGGCGACGTGCGCGTAAAAACCCTATCAATGCGTTAAGCGATGTAGCAGAAGAATCTGACAGCTCTAAAAAATGGGGCCTAATCGGCGTCATGGGCATGCTGTCCGGTGTTTTGATTTTTTCTTTCTACTCCGTGGTTGGCGGCTGGGTTCTTCATTACATTAAAGCCATGCTAACAGGTGAAATGAATGGTATTTCCTCTGACAATGCGGGTGCGGCTTTCGGAGCACTGCTTGCTGATCCTGCTACACTTTTAGGCTGGCATACCTTATTTAGCATCATGACAGTGGTGGTGGTGGCTGCTGGCATTAATAAGGGTATCGAAACCGCGACTCGTATTATGATGCCTGCTTTATTTGTCCTACTCATCATCTTGCTTGGCTATGCCATGACCACAGACAGCTTTGCGCAAGGCTGGAATTTCATGTTCGAGTTTGACTTCAGCAAGTTAACTTGGAATGCCGCTCTGATTGCTCTAGGCCATTCATTTTTTACTTTATCGCTTGGTATGGGCACCATCATGGCTTACGGCTCTTACATGACCAAAGATGCGTCTATCGGTAAGACTGTATTAACTATTGGTGCATTGGACACCCTTGTCGCCTTGGTTGCTGGTCTTGCTATTTTCCCAATCATTTTCTCTAACGGGATGGATCCTGCCGCAGGCCCAGGCTTGATGTTTATCTCGTTGCCAGTTGCTTTTGGACAAATGCCATTTGGTCAATTGTTTGGTGTCTTGTTCTTTGTACTTGTTGGTGTAGCCGCTTGGACATCTGCTATTTCGCTGCTAGAACCAACAGTTGCCTTTTTGGTTGAACGTTTCAAACTGAAGCGCGTTACTGCCGCTATAGGCTTAGGCATCGTCGTATGGGGGTTAGGTATTGCGTGCCTAGGCTCATTCAGCTTCATGTCTGACGTTACCTTCTTCGGCAAAAACACGTTCGATTTCTTAGATTACATTACGGCAAACATCATGTTACCACTGGGTGGTATCTTGATTGCTCTATTTGCTGGTTGGATCGTTAAAGATAAATTTGCAAAAGACGAATTAGCAATTTCAGATACCGTCTACAAATTATGGAATTTCTCTATGAAATTCACCGCCCCTATCGCGGTTGCTGTCGTTCTGTACTTCTTAATCAACCCCATGAAGTAATTTATGGAACACGCCCTCCTCAGAATAACAATCTGAGGAGGGCGTTTTCATAACCACAATAGAGAATGACATGACATGACATGACAAAGTCACATAGATCTTAAAGCGTAATTTTCACCTGCCGCTTGTATAGTCTTACCCAACTCAGAAGCAACATCCGCTTGCTGAATTTTATTCCAGATCATTTCATGAAAATAAAACGCAACCGTATTTACCGCAGGTTCTACTATCGCCACCAAACCACCTACTACTAAACTTCCAGTTATCAGATAAGCGACAGAAAATGCTATCGAGAAGTGCATTACCGCAAAAGTCATTGTTTTAGCCATGATGAGTCTCCCTTTTGAATTACTATAGAGACTAAGGCAAGAAGATTGATTGTAAAAATATATTATTAATATCCACCTGATAGCTTTTTGCTTTCATTATCATGATGCTTTATCCAAGAAGTCCGCCACGCCTTCTAACAGCTCTGAATAAACACGGACTTGTGCAACATCGGTCGCTGCAGATTCACGCATGGCCAACCAAAAACTAGGGCTAATGACACCAACAGGCCTTTGCCATTGCTGAGTTTGCTGCATAAAATCTGCGATCTTATTAACCAACTCATTTTCGCAGAAAATCAATACTGCGCGTGGATTCAGCGCTTCAACAAGACTAGACCAATCTTGGCTATATTGTATATTTGGTATGACACGACACGACACGCCCTTATCGAGCAAAATAGCGGCAGCCATGTAACACCACACAATACGCTGAGAAGCTAAACCCGTTATCAATACCTTAGGAAGGCTCTTTTTCTGCACTTTAAAGCCACTTTGTCGCGCCATTAAACACGAGAGTATGATCGACTCACAAAAGGCTAAGGTCGCTCCCTTTCCTAGCTGTTCAAAGCTCGGCAAGAGCCAATCTCTTATCGCAATCTCTGCGGGATATTGAGAAAAAACTTGCTGGTATATTTGTTCAACTTTATCAGCCTGAAACGTTTCCGCCGCATGGATTAAAGATTCTTTCCACTCTAACCACTCGCTGGATAAAACCATCCCTTCCAGTGTGCCTCCTTGCTCGAGTAAAGCTCTCACCTTACTCACAGCAACTCCTTGCTGAATCCAACGCAAAATAGCTTCTACGCGCTGCACATCGGCTTGATCGTAAAGTCTATGACCTTTTTCTGTCCGCTTAGGCTTCAATAATCCGTAACGCCGCTCCCAGGCCCTTAGGGTGACTGAATTCACACCCGTTTTTAAAGATAAATCACGAATGGGAAAATACCCTGAATCACTCGACAAGACAGATTCGTCTAAAAGTTTCTGGGAGACTTGATTTTGTGCTTCTAAGGCTTGGTTAGACCGACTCATACATATTTCCAACAAATCATCACTCATCTAAGACAATTTCATTATTGTGGCCTAAACTTCTATGGCCATCAAAAAAACGATACCACTAAAACTATACAAATATTTTTTTGTACAATCCAGTTGCTTTTCTTGTACAGTTTTCTATATTGTATAAGAAAAGCAACATGGACACTGGGAAAAAAATGAACACATCATCTACCGGTCAAGCTCACACTCCAACGTTCGATATTGCCATTATTGGCGCAGGTCTCGCTGGCAGCTTATGTGCGCATTTGCTATCTCAGTCTAACCAAACGGTATGCGTGATTGATAAGAGCCGCGGCAGTGGCGGTCGAGCGAGCAGTAAAAGGTTAGAAGGAGATGTCAGCTGCGATCTTGGCACACCCTATATTATTGCAAAACACCCTGAAATTATCTCACTCTTCAAACAACTGGCTAAAGAACATATCGTCGCACCATGGAAACAACTCAACAAAGCGGACACACAAGCTTTTGTGGGCGTCCCAAAAATGAGTGCTGTCACCCGCCACTTATTAGGTGACACGCATTTCATCACCAACACTCGCATCCAACACCTAGAGAAAGTAACACACCAAAACCAGCAGCCATATTGGCAACTAAGAGATGATAAATACCAACCTATTGTAATCGCGAAAACCATTATCATTGCTGCACCAGCACCGCAGGCCGCTTCTATATTAGCCACTCACAGTGAATTGGCAGTACTTTTGCTTAGAGCAAATCAAGCCAGCTCTGCATACCAATCACAATGGGCAATGTGGTTAGAAACAGAGACATGCGATCTAAGTGCACTGATTGAGCCTAAAAATTCGCCCATAAAACGCATGATTAAAGATAACTACAAGCCCCTACGCCACAGTGAAAAAATGGACCGCTGGGTCATTCAAACCAACCCAGACTGGACTAAACAACACATCGATAGTGATAAAGAGTGGATCACTCAAACACTGCTTCAAGCATTTGCGGATATAACAGAACATCGTGTGCTAAAACATGGCGAACCACATCGCTGGTTTTTTAGTCGATTTACAGAAAATAAAGGCAACCATAATTTTGCTTGGTCCGCCGAAAACAGCGTTGGACTTGCTGGTGATTGGCTATGTCAGGGTGACGCTGAAGGAGCATTACTCAGCGCCCTATCACTTGCTCAATGTATTAAAGACTCAAAATAGAAGAATATTGGAGGATTCAACTATGCCACATTCGCAACTTTCACCAGATCAATTGACACATAAAATTCCAGTTGGTATCAGTGCCTGCTTACTTGGGGACAACGTCCGCTTCAATGGCGGTCACAGCCATTCTGATTATTGTGACAAAACACTCAGTCAGTATTTTGAGTATCAAAAGTTTTGTCCTGAAATTGCAGCGGGCTTTGGCACACCTCGCCCAACCTTACGACTAGAAGGTGACCCAAACTCCCCTAGAATGGTTTTTAGCAAAAATGCCGATCAAGACGTTTCGGATGTGTTCATGGCCGCATCGAATCAATATTTAGAACATCTAGCCCATCTAGATGGCTATATTTTGATGAAAAAATCCCCTAGCTGTGGCATGGAGCGAATTAAGGTTTATCAAGAAAACGGTCATCCTCACATGCAAAGAAGCGTCGGACTCTTTACCAAAGCTCTGCAACAACGCTATCCATTACTGCCCATTGAAGAAGACGGTCGCTTAAATGACCCAGCTCTGAGAGAGAACTTTTTATTAAGAGTCTTCACTCATCATGATTTCCGGCACTCCATGACAGAAGACGCTCGAATGAAAGACCTAATTGCTTTTCATAGCCGCTACAAATACATGGTTATGGCACACTCTCAGCCAATGTATCGACAACTTGGGCGCATGCTTTCAGGTAATGATCCGAGACCTTTTGATGAATTAAAAGCCGCTTACTTTGAAGCATTAATGACCACACTTTCAAAACCTGCTGAACGTAAAAATCACTGCAATGTACTCATGCACCTTGTGGGCTACTTAAAACACGCAGTGGATGTGTCCGTTCGCAAAGATATCTTAGATGTAGTTGAGCAATACCGACGCGGTGAAGTCAATCTAGCCACGCCCGTCACCCTACTTCGTCATTATCTAAAACATTACGGCAGCGAGTACATAAATAGACAAAGTTACTTTATCCCCTACCCATCTCCGCTTGGTATCCGTAATACAGTTTGAAGGTAAGACAGAAAAATGAAAATTGAACATCTGGTTTGGTTAAGAAACGATCTTCGTAGTCTGGACAATCCAGCGCTATATTTCGCATCATTAGAAGCAAAAAAAGCAAAACAAGGCATTGCTGTTGTTATCACGCCTACCCCAATACAGTGGGAGAAACATAACGAATCAGACGCAAAAACAGGCCTTCGAGCAGGTTTAATAAAGAACCTTGCAAACACTTTAGCGACATTAGGTATTCCACTGCACATTCTTGAGGCTGAAACGTTTGACCAGCTTCCTGAGACAATAACAAGGTTCTGTCTCGACCATAATATCAAACACCTTTGGTTTAACCGCGACTTACCGGTTCACGAACAGCAACGTGATCAAGCTGTGTGTGAACAGTTAAAGCAACATCAAGTTCATTCTCACGTTCAATCCTCCGACATTATTGTTCCGCAAGATGTGCTTAGTCAGCAAGGTACACCGTTCAAAGTCTTTACTCCCTTTTTCAATCGGTGGGTTGTCATGCTGGCTCAACAAGATAACACACCACTACCAATACCTGAGCCACAAGCAGAAGCCCTGCCTAAGCCGAATTTGAATTTCGCATGGGAAAAACCCTTCAGAGACGACCTATGGCCGGCCGACCAAGACACAGCAAAACAAAAACTTTGGCAGTTTTGTCACCACAAAGAACGCCATTATCAAAAATCCAGAGATTATCCCATTGAACCTGCCACTAGCACCTTATCGCCGTATCTTGCACTAGGTGCTTTGGGCCCAAGGCAATGTTTAGAAGCGATTTTCTATACTTGCACCCAAGAGGAAAAGCGCTGGCAAGAAAGTATCTGGTTAAAAGAGCTTGCCTGGCGAGACTTCTACCGTCAGCTAATGGCCCATTTCCCTTTCCTCAGTATGAACCGCCCATTCAAACCGGAAACCAATGCACTAATCTGGCGAGAAAGCGAAGAGGAATTTCAGGCTTGGTGTGAGGGCAAAACCGGCTTTCCTATTGTAGATGCGGCAATGCGCCAATTAAACCAAACAGGTTGGATGCATAATCGTTTAAGAATGATCACTGCCAGCTTCTTCACTAAACTGATGTTTGCCGATTGGCGTAGGGGCGAAGCCTATTTCATGAGCAAACTCATTGATGGAGAATTTGCCGCAAACAATGGTGGATGGCAATGGAGCGCGTCCACTGGCTGTGATGCTGCTCCGTATTTCCGTGTCTTCAACCCTACAAGACAATCACAAACTTACGATCAAAATGGCGACTTCATTCGACGCTTTGTTCCAGAACTTGCCAAGCTAGACGCTAAATCCATTCATGACCCCAAACCAGAACAACGAAAACTCTGCCACTATCCTAACCCCATCGTTGATTATAAAGCAGCAAGATTAGCGGCTATCGCTGCTTTTGATGCATTAAAAGAGCATTAAATAAAGGGTGTTTTTCTGTTGACCGACACGGGAAGATTGGCAAAACAGAAAAACACCTATATACTTTGAACTGTAACTTTTTTAAAACTAATCTTTTACAGATCAAAATAAAACCATATAATCCGTAAAATCTTTGGGATTACCTATTCATTATGCCTAATTCTCCACAACACTTACACGACGTTCTCGTCCACTTAAGACGCATTATTCGCGCTACAGATCTTCAATCAAAGCGTGTGGTAAAAGCCTGCGGCTTAACGATTCCGCAAATTATGGTACTGCGATCCATCGAAGCATTGGGTGACGTGACCGTACGCAAGATTTCCGATAGTGTTTCATTAAGCCAAGCGACTGTGACGACCATACTAAATCGTTTGGAAGACCGTCAATATGTCGAACGCGTTAGAGCACAAAAAGACAAGCGTATTGTGAATGCACGACTAACAGAATCGGGATTGGAAATACTAAAAACCACACCGCCTCTGCTGCATGAAAAATTCATTGACGAATTTGAGTCACTGGAAGGCTGGGAACAAACCCAAGTACTTTCATCCTTGCAACGTATCGCTATGATGATGGACGCAGAAAACCTAGATGCAGCACCATTACTGGATATCAATTCTCCTGATGCGCTAGTTTAAAAAACGCTTAAATGAAAATGGCCGCAAATTTGCAGCCATTTTCATTTAATTCACAGCAAGCCAAGATCACTTCAGATTCAGTACATCCTGCATATCGTACATGCCTGCCGATTTACCAGCCAACCAGCTAGCGGCACGAACAGCACCTTTCGCAAAAGTCATACGACTACTGGCTTTATGAACAATCTCAATACGCTCACCTTCCGTTGCAAACCAAACACTGTGCTCACCAACCACATCACCAGCACGAATGGTTTCAAAACCAATTTCTTTTTGGGTACGGGCGCCCGTTTGACCTTCACGGCCATAGACAGCACACTCTTTTAAATTTCGACCTAACGCTTCAGCAACCACTTCTCCCATGCGTAATGCCGTACCAGAAGGTGAGTCAACTTTATGGCGATGATGCGCTTCTACAATTTCCACATCGTAATCATCACCTAAAATTTGCGCAGCCGTCGCTAATAGCTTAAGCGTTAAGTTCACACCGACACTCATATTTGGAGCAAAAACAACAGGCGAGCGTTGTGCGGCTTCCATCAGCGCCGCTTTCTCGTCATCGCTTAACCCTGTCGTTCCAACTACAATGGCTTTTTGGTGTTTGGCACAAAAAGCGGCATTTTCTAACGTTAGCGTCGGCGTCGTAAAATCAATCAGCACATCAAAATCATTCACACAGTCAGTCAACGATGCAACGGCAGCTACACCTAACTTCCCAACACCCGCAATTTCACCCGCATCGGCACCGATCAAACTACTGCCAGGTTTTAAAATAGCAGCGCCTAAAGAAACCTCTTTAGCATCATGAATGGCGGTAATTAAATTTTTTCCCATGCGCCCGGATGCGCCAATAACTGCAACTCGCATTTGTCTACTTCCTCAATTTTGTCTGCGCAAACCATAGCAAAAATTCACTTTAAACTCAGCATTAAAAATCAACAACTTGTAGAGCGAACAAAAAAAAGAAGCCGAAGCTTCTTTTTATCTGTCTACATTGTTAGAGAACGACCTAAAAGATCTCATTAGGTCGTAATTCACTCACATTATCCAAACCAAATTCAATGGCACCATCAGAAGGTACATCATCGACTGTCGTGCGCATGGCTGGTCGCGACGTATCGTTTTGCTTAATCACAATTTCTACCCGTCGGTTTGTCGCACGGTTAGCAGGCGTATCATTCGGCACCAAAGGACGAGTGTCCGCGTAACCCGTAACGGCAAAGCGACCTTGATTAAGAATGCCTGTCGAGAACAGCTCTTCAGCCACCGAAATAGCCCGTGCAGAAGACAGCTGCCAATTCGAGCGAAAACGACGGCTATCAATAGGCACGTTGTCAGTATGGCCCTCTACTGAAATCGTACCTTGAATGCCAACTAAAACATCACGAATGAGGTCAATAACAGGGATAAAATCATAATTCAACTCCGCAGAGCCAGACTCAAAAGACCCTTTATCCTTAATCCTTATTGTGATGGTCTGCTCTTGCGTTTCAATTTCTACCGTACCTTTTGAAATTTCTTCGCGCATCACCGAGGCAATCATTTGTGCATCACCCTCTGTTTCTTGAATTTGTTTCTCTCGTTCAAGATCCGCATTCGATTTATCCACAAAAGTGACTGGTGAAGGAGAACCTGAATTACTTTGCTCTTTTAATTCCGCATCACCAGGCTTACAAATGACCTCAAGCGTATTTTCAGGTGTACTGTCTGCTTTTTGCCGCACCTCATTTATCGGCGTCGGCTCAGGACGACCTGGACTGAACTCTTGGGCAATTATCGAGGTTCCCATTGGAATGGAATCCGCTTTTACCTCACTCTGTACACCAAACGCTACTTTCAAAGAACCTGCCAGTTGCTTAAATTTCAACACATCCATTTCAGCAAATGATAGTAAAAGCACAAAGAAACACATTAATAACGACATGAGATCGGCAAACGTTCCCATGTATGCAGGTAAGCCCTCTACACATTCGGGGCAATCTGACTCTTCTTCATCGCTCATTATCGAACCCGTTTACAACTAAAATATTATTCACGCTCAGTCCGCTTACCTTCTGCAATATAGGTTTTCAGAGCACCATCCAAAATACGAGGGTTCTGACCCGACTGAATCGCAAGCAAAGCATCCAAAATAAGTTTCTGACACGTTAACTCTTCATTAGCACGAATGTTTAATTTCGCTTGAATGGGCAAGCACACCATGTTGGCCAGCATCGCGCCATAAAGAGTGGTCAACAAAGCAATAGCCATGGCAGGACCGATGGCCTTAGGATCGTCCATGTTAGCCAACATTTGCACTAACCCCACCAGTGTCCCTATCATCCCCATGGCAGGGCCTACATCACCAAAGGCTTTAAATACTTTAGCGCCAGCCGTATGACGAAGGTAGGATTGATTCATGTCTTTGGTCAACTGACTTTTCACCACATTGCTATCATGGCCGTCCACTAACATTTGAATACCTTTCGATAAGAAAGGATGCCCCACTTCTTTTCCTTCTAACGAGAGCAATCCGCCTTTTCGAGCCTCATCGGCTAAACCGTATATTTCATCGATCAAAGTATCTAACGGAACGCTTTTAAACATAAAGGCTTTCGCAGCCACTTTGCCAGCACTCAGAAACTGACTTAAAGGATATTGCATCAAAACAACGAAGGTAGATCCGACCAAAACAATCAACGTCGATGCTGTATCAATAAACATTCCCGCTGATCCACCAACAAAAATGGCGGAGATAATTACTATAAAAGACCCAACAAGTCCTATTAACGTTGCGATATCCACACACGTCTCCTGACAATAAAGCTATAATACGACCGATACATTTAGTGATTCTATACGAAACGAAGACGAAGGATGAGATCTTCTTACAGGATTTTTGTAATTTTCGTTAACACTCCCTCGAACAATAGGCAATTTTCTGTTACAAAACGTAGGTTAAAAACAAGAGTAGTCAACATGTCACGTAAAACAAATGTCCGTCATTTTGAAGAAAACCTCAGTGAACTGGACACGCTGGTCACACAACTTGAATCCAATCAGCTCTCACTCGAAGAAGCATTAAAAGCCTTTGAAAAAGGCGTTAAGCTAAGCCAAGAGTGCCAAGCGGTCCTCACTCAAGCCGAACAAAAAGTCCAAATTTTGCTGGAAAAGCAAGATGGAGAGCACCTAGAAACCTTTGATCCGGAATTACATTCGTGACGCTAAACGATTTCTCTCAATACGCTCGTCAACGCGTAGACTTTTACCTTACGCAAAATTTAGACCAATATAAACCTGCAAGTCATTTACAGGAGGCCATGGCCTACAGTTTATTCAATGGCGGCAAACGCGTTCGCCCTATGTTGACCTATGCGGCAGCCTCTTTGTTTGGTAAAGCAAATAGCCTCACCGACGCCTGTGCGGCAGCAATTGAATCCATTCATGCTTATTCCTTGATTCATGATGATCTTCCAGCGATGGACGACGATGATTTGCGCCGTGGTAAGCCTACTTGCCATATACAATACAACGAAGCAACAGCTATATTGGCAGGTGATGCCTTACAAACCTTTGCTTTCGAATTATTAAGTGACGCAAAGCACCAAAACACCAAGATACAATTGCAATTAATTCAGGAACTTGTTCTTGCTTCTGGCCGTCATGGCATGGTCACTGGACAAATGATTGACTTAGCCAATGTTGGAAAAGATATTGATATCAATGCACTTGAACAAATGCACCAACACAAAACCGGCGCCCTTATTCGTGCTAGCATACGGATGGGAGCGATCAGCGCAGGTGCGAACAGTGAAGCCGATTTAGTCGCCTTAGATGCCTATGCCACAGCCATTGGGCTGGCTTTTCAAGTACAAGATGACATTATAGATATCACCAGCGACACCACCACACTGGGAAAAACCCAGTTTTCGGATGAAGACGCAAACAAGCCAACTTACCCTAAACTGCTTGGTTTAGAAGGCGCACAAGCACTTGCTCAAAGCCTACACAAACAAGCCATTACAGCGATTTCACCTTTTGGTGACGCGGCTCAACCTTTAGTTGAGCTTGCGAACTATATTATTGGCCGCAACCACTGATATACTTACCCGCTTTTTTAGATTAATTAAATGTGACCAAACCTGTGCCCATGTTCGAAGAGATACCTACAGCGCGACCTGAAACGCCACTGCTTGATCAAGTCAACGCGCCCGCTGACTTACGCGCCTTTAAAAAAGAGCAGCTGCCAACACTTGTCCGTGAGTTACGAGAGTTCATGCTTTACAGCGTCGGACAGACTGGCGGACATTTTGGTGCAGGACTTGGTGTTGTTGAACTCACCGTTGCCCTTCATTATTTATACAATACACCTGAAGACCGCATCGTTTGGGACGTGGGCCACCAAGCCTATCCCCATAAGATTTTAACCGGTCGTCGCGAAGCCTTACTCAACATTCGCCAAGAAAACGGTATATCCGGTTTTCCAAAACGTGATGAAAGTGAATACGACACCTTTGGTGTTGGCCATTCTAGTACGTCAATTGGCGCGGCACTTGGAATGTCTCTTGCCGCGAGACAATTGAAAACAGGCCGCAAAGCCGTTGCCGTTATAGGCGATGGCGCGATGTCCGCCGGCATGGCTTTTGAAGCACTGAACCACGCAGGCGATGTAAAAGCCGACATGCTGGTCATTTTGAATGATAACGAAATGTCCATTTCCAAACCTGTTGGTGCATTATCCAGTTATTTTGCACGTATTTGGGCAAGTAAAACCTACGATCATATTCGCGAAGGCGGCAGAAAGGTTTTTTCTGGATTACCCTCCGCATTAGAACTGGCTCGTAAAGCGGAAGAACACATGAAAGGCATGGTATCGCCTGGCATGATGTTTGAAGAACTAGGTTTTAACTATATCGGCCCTATTGATGGTCACGATATGGATCATCTATTGACCACCATTGCCAATTTGAAAGACAGAAAGGGACCTCAATTCCTGCATGTCATCACCAAAAAAGGCAAAGGTTTTGAACCTGCTGAAGGCGACCCAATCGGCTACCATGCCATTAACAAGATTGAACCAGACCCCAAACCCAATGTAGAAAAAAGCAAGCTGCCCAAATACTGTAATATTTTTGGTCAATGGGTATGTGACGCGGCCGAACAAGATGACAAGCTGGTTGCCATCACACCCGCCATGAAAGAAGGTTCAGATCTCATTGATTTCGCTGATCGTTTTCCTGAGCGATACTTTGATGTCGCCATTGCTGAACAACATGCCGTGACGCTCGCCGCTGGCATGGCGTGCGATGGAATCAAACCCGTTGTTGCGATTTACTCTACTTTCCTACAGCGTGCCTACGATCAACTTATTCACGATGTTGCCTTGCAGAATCTGGATGTTTTGTTCGCCATTGACCGAGCAGGATTAGTGGGTGAAGACGGTCCAACTCATGCTGGCGTTTATGATCTAAGCTACCTTCGCTGTATTCCAAACATGGTTGTTATGGCTCCGTCAGACGAAGACGAATGCCGTAAAATGCTACAAACAGGCTATGAATACAAAGGCCCTGCTGCCGTGCGTTATCCGCGTGGAACAGGCCAAGGCATCGACATTGAACCGGATTTACGCACGCTTGAAATCGGCAAATCTCGTACCCTACGAACAGGACAATCTGGCATTGTCATTTGTGGTTTTGGTCGCCCAACTTACGATGCTCTGCAAGCAGCAAATACATTAGACGCAACCTTGCTCGATATGCGTTTTGTCAAACCAATTGATGAGGAAGCCCTACTGTCTCATCGTGAAGCAAAGCTCATCGTCACTGTCGAGGAAAATGCCATCATGGGAGGCGCGGGGTCAGCCGTCAGTGAGTTCTTACTTGCCAACAACATCAACATTCCAACGCTTCACCTTGGTTTGCCCGATCAATACGAAGAACATGCTAGCCATGCTTCTATGCTAAAACGTGTAGGACTCGATGCAGAGGGTATTCAGAAGTCTATAGAACTCAAATTAACTCGCATTTCAAACATCTAAAGTGAAAAAATCCGTTTCAGAATGCCTATATTGGGTAAACTAAAACGGATTTTTTTATCATGAATTATAAGCAATTGTGGATTACATAGACCTCGGTGCGAACATAATAATGGCCATCCCCAAAAGTGCCACTGCAGACCCCACCATATCCCAAGTAGTTGGACGAATGCCATCCACAAGCCAGAGCCATACCACCGCCATGAAGATATAAACACCGCCATAGGCCGCATACACTCTCCCAGAGGCTGTTGGGTGCAGTGTCAGCAACCAAGCAAATAATGCCAGACTGAGTGCTGCGGGCAACAATAACCAAATAGTTTTTCCTTCTCTCAACCAAAGATAAGGTAAATAACAACCAACAATCTCAGCCAGTGCAGTCACCATAAAAAGGCCAAGTGTTTTTAACTCAGACAAAAGAACGCTCCTTTTAATACTCTTATCAAGGCGTCAAACACATAGGTACAAGACGAATGCCATTAAAACCATCCTTACTTGCTAGCGTAAAGCCAACTATGCTTCGCTAAAAAATGTCAGTTTACAAGCTAAACGAACATTACAGAACTTTATTCAGTGACATTTCTTGAGATGGCTCTATTGAGACGATAGCATTTGGAAGCGTAAAGACAAAAGTGACCTAGCCGATCTATTGTTTACAGATCTACTAGGCCATTAAAGGTGACAGGATGAATGATTAAGCGGCTTTTAAACTACGCTTGTTACTCAGATAAATCATTGTGATCGCACCAATTAACAGCAAAATTGCAATGTATCTATTGCCATCCAATGGAATGACACTGTTCTCTAACCAACCAAAATGATCAATGATTAGACTCATAATTAACTGACCTGAAATAGTACAAACCGTCGCTGCTGCGATACCAATTTTAGGCACAGCAAACACCACGATAAGCATATACATTACACCAAATAAAGCGCCACTAAGTTGCCACTTAGGCGCACTGAATAGGGTAGTATCATGACTCGGTTCAAAGAAGAAAAACAATAAGAACGAGATAGCGAAACCAATCACAAATGTCAGCCAAGCACTGGCGATCACCCCCACAGTATTCCCTAAGCGGCCATTAATAGAAGATTGCACAGACAGAGCTATGCCACCTAATATCAACATAAACACGGCGAAAAATACGGTCATATTATTTACTCCTAACTCAACAACCAAAGGGCAGCGACAATCATCACCACAGCCAAAATTCGATACGGATCAATGCCGCGCTTTTCACTGCCCAACAAACCATAATGATCAATCACCAGACTCATACCGATTTGCCCTAATAAAACACTGGTCATTGTCATACCGACACCAATAATCGGTGTCGCTATGGTGAGAAAGACCACATAAACCGGACCTAAAACGCCGCCGGTTAGCAACCATTTAGGCTGTTTAAACAGTTCCGGCAAATTAGGCTTCGCAAAGAAAACCATAATCAATGACAGCAAGATAGAACCAATCATAAAAATCGCCAGGGTCGCTGAAAAATGCCCAACTAACTCCCCCAAAGGCCCTAAGAGTCCAGCCTCAATAGACAATCCCATGCCTGCTGCCAATACCAAAAGATACACCATTATTTGCATAAATTTGATTCCACTCGTTTTCGTTGCAGGCATTGTTCATTGATGCTTAAATCAATTCAATAACACAGATAACAAGTGATAATTGCATTATGAGCATCAAACCCCTTAGAGTTTTTCTTTCCGTCGCCAAAACCGGCAGCTTTGTTGCTGCTGCACGCGAGCTAGATTTACCCCCCTCTTCTATTTCTCGATACATTTCAGCCTTAGAAGAAGAGCTTGGTCAGCGTCTATTTTATCGACACACGCGTGCGG
Organism: Marinomonas shanghaiensis; assembly: GCF_003259175.1. GTDB lineage: Bacteria > Pseudomonadota > Gammaproteobacteria > Pseudomonadales > Marinomonadaceae > Marinomonas > Marinomonas shanghaiensis. The sequence continues at coordinate 59,854 of NZ_QGOK01000019.1, forward strand.
TAAAACTAACGGAAGTGGGTGCTTACTATTTCGCTGAAGTGAGGGAAGCATTAACCAGCCTAGATCTGGCGACCGAACACGCTAAAGGCTCACTTCTTACGCCACAAGGTAACTTAAACATTAATGCGCCTGTTTCATTTGGACGGTTACACCTATCCCAATTAATCTGTCAGTTTCAACAGCGTTATCCAGACATTAACGTCGAGTTAATGCTTACCGATGCCTATATTGACCCAGTCGCAAATGGCTCGGACATTGTCATTCGCATTGGAGGGTTTGAAGACTCTAGCCTGAATTACCAGGCCATTGCCGATGAACAGTTCGTTCTGTGCACATCACCGAGTTATCTTGAAAACATAGAAGATAAAATCGACACACTAACTCAACCAAAGCAATTACTCGATTTAAACTGTTTGGTTTATAAAGGTAATAATGGACGCCGTAACTGGTTTTTCCGACAAGAAAACAAAACCAAATTTGAATGCATTGAGGTCACTGGTAACTTATGCAGTAACAATGCAGATATACTGGTACAGGCCGCTTTAGCTGGCCAAGGGATTATCTTATTTCCACGTTGGCTGGTCTTTCAGCATCTAGTCTCGGGGGAATTAGTTGCCTTGCTAGAAAACTGGGAAGGATCCGAAAAAGACACTCAACAAAGTATTTATGCTCTCTATCCAGGCAACAGAATGAAATCGTCAAAGGTGGTGTCTTTCTTAGACTTTATGGCGGACTTTTTTGGTCGCTCCCAGCCATACTGGGATAAACACTTTATTAGCAAATAAAAAAACAAAAAAAGCCAACCTATTGGGGTTGGCTTAAATGAGCCAAACATAACACGTCTTATAGGGACGTTGGATACAGCCTGCCATGAATCGCAGGGCCAGTCGGTACGCCCGTTGGAGAACCACCAGCGGGCTCCACACTGATCCCAAACGTCGCATGTCGAATCACCGCAGGATCATAATCGATCCGTTTTTGAATCGGCGCGGCCACATTCGCCAATAAGCCTAAAGAGCGTGGCGCTGGACCAATTTCATCAGCCTTAATCCACAACTGATAGGTTTTCCCTTCCGCCTGTCCTTGTGCGGTGACCGGGCGGACCGTCAGCTGTCGAGTTTCAATGTCCAATGACATAATAAAAGCGGGTTGTTGATCGTCCGCTTGAAACACCGCGACAAAAGGCGCATTGACTTGCGCCGGTTGCGTTATTGGCGGTTTCACCACCATAAAAAGCGCAAGGCAAGCGGCAATCGCCGAGGCACCAAAGGCGGTGAATCGCCAACGCTGCAGCTTAGCTCGCATGACTGCCATTTCGACAATGACAGCAGAAGTGGATGCGCTCATCACCTGACCATTCACCGCGTTATTGTTCGAGCGCTGATCAAGCTTCGCTAAAATATCGTCAAACAAGCCGTCTCTTGGCTTTGCTTCTTGCACGTAGTCGTTCAAACCTGCAAAGTGTGCTTGCCAGCGAACAATAGCCTCTTCAAGCTCAGGCTCCTTTGTACGCCTAGCTTCTACCGCATCACGTTCAACGCTATCCAAAGTACCAAGCACATACTCTGCCGCTAACGTGTGAATAGACATTTCTTCGTCGTTATTCATAAGTTCATACAACCTTGCAGCTGCTTAATGCTGCGATGAAGCCAAGTTTTAATCGTCCCTAGCGGCTGCTCGAAGTGGTCAGCAAGCTCTTGACGGGAGAATCCATCAAGATAGGCTGCCTTAATCATTTCTGCACGAGGCGATTCAAGCCTACCCAAACACGCTTCTAGTTTTAACAAATCTTGGCTCTTAGTAAAAAAGTCATCTGGTGCCATGGAATCGTCTGCAATTAAATCAAAATCCACATCCTCATCACTGTCTGGTAAAGTATTCCTTCGCACTTCATCAATAGTACGATTACGTGCAATGGTGGCCATCCAAGTAATGGGGGAGGCAAGGCTCGCGTCAAAACTCGCCGCTTTTTCCCATATTCTAAGATAAACCTCTTGCAACACCTCTTCAGACGCAGCTTGATTCTTCAAGATACGATAAACAATGCCAAAAAGTTTCCGATGAGTGGATGTATATAACTCAGAGAAAGCAAGACGATCTTCTTGAGCGACTCTAAGCAGCAAATTCGCCAAAGATTCTGTGGTGTGCTGTTCTGATAATAAAGATTGCTTCATAAGACTCGTATCAATTAAGTATCCACTGAATGACATGTCCGCAGACACCACGTTTAATTGTTCACCCCCAAGGTCACGACTGAGCTTAGGCATTTCTCTCTATTTACGGCTCACTCACCTTCTGACCTCTCATATAATAGGCGTTAGCGTCTTTCGCATCATACTCATGGTCTTCAATATAACCCACTATTTCGAAACTTCTATAATCGACACTATCAAGAACCAACACATTTTCTTCTTCAACGTAGTAGATCGCGTTTTTATCTCTATAGTAACCCCATCCCAACTCATCAAAAGAGTCAGGATCAGCACCGTTTATTAGGATAGGGGTATCGCTACCCAAATAATAAAGGTGACCTTTATCTCGCGCAAAACCATAAGTTGAAAACGCTTCAAAACTATCAATATCGACCTGTAATGTAATGGGTTGGCCATCGTAAAAAATGCGATTTTTATCTTTGGCTAACCGATCTGTTAAGGGGATAAAAGAGTGGAAATCAGCCAAATCAACCGAAGTATTGTCATAATAAAGGGTATATTTTTCACCCACTTTAGAATAAGTCCAATAAGAATAGCCTTCAAAGTCACCAAACGTTTGGGGATCCAAACCAGCTATGACCTCGCCATTTCGTATCACCTGAGTATCATTTAACCAATAAAAATCATACGCAACGATCTTTCCAATTAAATTTTCTAGACGAATGCCTGGAAGCGGTTTGCCGCGAAAATACAGGTACTGATTATCCGCAGCGTATTGATCCACACTGTAATCATTATGATAGTCTTCGCTCTTATAAGCATTAAAGCTTTCAGCATCCGCACCAACAATAGGATCAGCATTGTAGTAAACCGTATTTCCTACAACACCGTAACCGCTATTAGGGATACCTCTTATGACATTCGACATCATCCCAGTGTAACCAAAAAAAGACAGCACAAAAAAAACCACAATCGCACTGATTAATGCCAACACAAAGCTGTTAAAGCCAAAATACTTCCCGCCTAAAACACCCAGCAAAAGAAAAATCGTCACCGGATATGACATAAAAAAGAAAGCAGTAAATATAGCCCCTTTATTATCATCAGCACCTGGTGCGGCAAACATCATAGGTGACATCATCATCACAACAGGCCAATACAAAAGCGCTAACGTCACAATGATGTTGATAACAATATGCATAATATCCTTCCTGAAAAATAAACATGCTTTCACTGCACTGGCAGGGAGGGTATTTTTATATCAAAATACGCTTCAACAATCGAATAAAAACCTCTTACCTTAACTCAAAACCTTATGCTGTTTTAACCAATGGCCAACCTATAATGAGCACGGCTAGAGTAACCGCCCCAATAAATATATTCATCGGTATACCCACTCTTAAAAAGTCACTGAATCGATAGCCACCAGGACCATACACCATCAAATTAGTTTGATAACCAAGCGGAGTCGCAAAGCTCGCCGAAGCCGCCATCATAATAGCGAACACAAAAGGCTCATTATTTAACCCAGCCTTCTCGGTCACCTCTAACACGATAGGCAACATCAATACCGCGGCGGCATTATTCGTAATAGTTTCGGTTAACAAAGACACGGCAACATAGATCAAAACTAACATCAGCCAAGGGGTGCCGCCACTCAGATTAATCATATTATGAGCAAGAAATTCCGCCACACCCGTTTTCTGTAACGCCATCCCCAAAGCAAACGAGGCGGCAATAGTAATGATCACCGTTAAATCCAAGCTTTTTTCTGCCTGACTAATAGAACAGCAGCCTGTGATAATCATTAAACTGGCGCCTATTAACGAAGCATTCAGCATACTAATCAAATCAAAGCCTGCGGCAGCGACCACTCCGACCAGAATCGCCCAAGACAACCAAGCTCTATCGTGTCTCGGCGTTTCGGCCTCTAGGTCATTAATCAGCAAAAAATCTTTGTTATAGCGTTGACGGGTAACAAAAGCCGGTCTGGCCTCCAATAACAGCGTATCCCCCGCTTCTAAATGAATGTTCCCTAAGTTTCCCTTCACCCTCTCGCCATTACGTGCGACAGCCAACACAACCGCACCATATCGATCACGAAACTTGGCATTTCGAATGTTTTTTCCCAACGCGGTGCAATGAGGCGAGACAACCGCTTCCACTAAACAGCGCTCAGCGCGATCTTTATTCAGCGTGCTAACTTCCCCATTGTCCGCGGAAGCCACAATGCCATGGATTCGCAATAAATCCGAAATCGCTTGAGTATCGCCAGCAAACACCAAACGGTCTCCACCGTGCAATACTTCTTCTGAGGATACCGCTGTCACAATGGTATCTTGTCGCTCAATTTCAACTAAGTATACACGCTCCAAATTTCGTAGATTCGCACTTTGAACCGTCTTTCCTACTAAAGGTCCATTTGGGTCTACTGTCACTTCTAACGTAAACTCTCGCAGATTACCAAACGCTTGCTTATCGCTACGATCAGGTAGCCATTTGGGCAAAAATACCCAAATGAAAACCATACCAGCCAATGCAACTGGGATACCCACTGCGGTAATAGAAAATAAAGAAAAACCAGCGCCTCCAGTAAGCTCTTGGTACTGTCCATTCACTACAAGGTTGGTACTGGTTCCGATAAGCGTCAAAGTACCACCAAGAATCGCCGTATAACTTAAAGGAATCATCAGTTTGGAAGGAGGTATTTTTATTTTACGAGACCAAGCATGAATAGCAGGGATCATGGTCGCCACGACGGGGGTATTGTTCAAAAAACCACTCAACACAACCACTGGCGCAAAAATCCGACAAAGAGCAGAGCGTACGGATTTAGGGTGACCCAACGCCTTATTCACCATCAAATCCACACCACCGGAACCGTGTATTCCAGCAGCGACCACAAACATGGCTGCCACCGTAATCAGCCCCGCATTAGAAAACCCCGCCAAGGCTTCGGTGCCAGATAAAATCCCCATCGCACTGAGAATGGTCATTACCGCCATCATGACAAAATGGGGGGCCATTCTTGTGAGTGTTAACAAACTCAATGCCACAACAGTCAACGCTAGGCAAAACCAACCCTGCCATTCCATTTAAAACGCCTTCTACGTTATAAAAAGAAAGATTCTACCCATTCCCACAAATAACATAAAAGAATATTAAGATTATAAATTAGATCAATAAGGAATATAAAATTCACCAAAGACATCACAGCACACAGCAATGCAGGAACAACCTGAGAGCAATATGGCAATACATTCAATGTAAAGACGAGACCCTCCTCTTTTCCAAAAGGAGGGTTCTGGCGACACAGTGGTTACAAAGTCTTCAATGCGGCTGTTAGCGCTGACATTTCTGCATCAGTCCCTATAGTGATACGTAGGTAGTTGCCAATGCGCGGCTTTTTACCAAAATAACGAACCAAAATGCCTTGTTCTTTTAAGGTAAGGTAAATTTGCTCGGCATCTTTGTCTGGGTGAGTGGCAAAAATAAAATTAGTCGCGGAAGGAACAATACTGAAGCCAAGCGCTTCCAGCTCTTTAACAGACTGTTCACGGGTGGCGATGGTCTTGTCGCAAATTTCTTTTAAATAGGCTTCATCTTCTACTGCGGCCGTTGCACCCGCCAAAGCAATACGATCAATTGGGTAGGAGTTAAACGAGTTCTTCAAGCGCTCTAACCCTTCGATCAAATCGGCATGACCTAATGCGTAGCCAACACGAATCCCGGCTAAAGCTCGAGATTTAGACAAGGTTTGTACCACCAATAGATTTGGGTATTGGTTAATCAAAGACACCGCGCTTTGCGCACCGAAATCCACATAAGCTTCATCCACTAACACCACCACGTCAGGATTCGCTTTTAAGATTGTCTCAATATCAGACAAAGGCAAGGCTTTACCGGTTGGCGCGTTTGGATTGGTTACCACCACACCTGAGACATCTAGGTTTTCATAATCGGCAGGCACAATATCAAAATGCTCATTCAGCGGAATCAGTTTTGGTTCGATGCTGTATAAGCCCGCGTACACTTTATAAAAACTGTAGGTAATGTCAGCAAACGCCAAAGGCTTACCACCGGCAAAGTAGCCCATGAAGGCCAACGCCAATACCTCATCCGAACCATTGCCAACAAACACCTGGTTCGCATCCAACTGATAACTTTTTGCCAATGCGCTTTTTAGCGTTACAGCATTTGGATCTGGATAAAGACGTAAACGCTCACTTACTTCTGCCGCCATAGCTTCTAAGGCCTTTGGCGATGGAGAGTATGGGCTCTCATTCGTATTTAACTTAATGTACTTTTTGTCTTGCGGTTGTTCGCCTGGCACATAAGGGTCAAGAGAAGCGATTTTATCTGTCCAAAAACGACTCATGGAGTGCTCCAATATTTTTCAGCAAAAGTAGAAAGTGCAAAAGACTTCAAATCAAATAAGGCCTCAATTGAGGCCTTATTTTTTATGTAACGTTTTCTACACGGCCAAAGATTAATCTTGTGGGCGCATATGTGGGAACAACAATACGTCGCGGATCGAAGGCGCATTAGTGAATAACATCACCAAACGGTCGATACCGATACCTTCACCAGCGGTCGGTGGTAGGCCGTATTCTAGGGCATTGATGTAGTCAGCATCGTAATGCATGGCTTCATCATCACCCGCGTCTTTTTCTGCAACCTGACGCATGAAGCGCTCAGCTTGGTCTTCTGGATCGTTAAGCTCAGAGAAACCGTTAGCAATTTCACGACCACCCACGAAGAATTCAAAACGATCAGTGATGAAGTCATTATCGTCATTACGACGGGCAAGTGGCGATACTTCCGCTGGGTATTCAGTAATGAAGGTTGGTTGATCCAGTTTATGCTCGGCGGTTTCTTCGAAGATTTCCGTCCAAAGCTTACCTAAGCCCCAAATAGGCTTCACATCGATTTTCAGTTTCTTCGCAACGGCCGTTGCACTCTCCAAGGTTGCCAAATCTTCCGCTTTCAACTCTGGATTGTAGTGAAGGATAGAATCCAGCATGGTCATGCGAACAAACGGTGCACCGAAATCGTACTCAGAACCCTGATAAGTGACCGTAGTCTTACCCAAGACTTTTTCTGCCACAGTTCGCAACATGTCTTCGGTCAAATCCATCATGTCATTGTAATCAGCATAGGCTTGGTAGAATTCGATCATAGTGAATTCTGGGTTATGACGAGTCGAGGTTCCTTCGTTACGGAAGTTACGGTTAATCTCAAACACACGCTCAAAACCACCGACCACCAAACGCTTCAAATAAAGCTCTGGCGCAATACGCAGGTACATACTCATGTCCATGGCATTATGATGAGTCACGAATGGACGTGCTGATGCACCACCAGGAATGGTTTGTAACATGGGTGTTTCCACCTCCATGAAACGACGGTCTTCTAGGAAGCGACGAATCGTAGAGATAATTTTTGAACGCATCTGAAAGGTCTCACGAGACTCTTCGTTTACAATCAAATCAACATAACGCTGACGGTAACGCATTTCCATGTCAGACAAACCATGATGCTTGTCTGGTAATGGTCGTAGAGATTTGGTTAGCAATTGCGCTTCTTGCATATCAATATACAAGTCGCCTTTGCCAGATTTATGCACAGGACCAGAAATGCCAATAATGTCGCCCAAGTCCCACGTTTTTTGATCTGCCAATAGTTCAGGACTCAAGGCTTTACGATTGACGTAAGCTTGGATTTGACCTGTCATATCTTGCAACAACATGAACGCACCACGATTACGAATAATACGACCCGCAATGCTGACTTTATGGTCTTTCTCTTCTAACTCAGCTTTTTCTAGTTCGCCAAATTCCGCTTGAAGGTCTGCGGCATAGGCATTAGGACGAAAGGTATTTGGAAACGCATTTCGTTCTGCACGAATAGCGGCCAATTTACCACGACGCTCGGCTACTAGGCGATTGTCATCAGATTGCAGTGTGGATTCTGTGCTGTTTTCGTTAGCCATGATTTTGCTATCTACTCTTTTCAATATTTTAAATAAGGAACGGCGTTATAGGCCTTGTTTCAAACTTGCCACGATAAACTGGTCAAGACTACCATCCAAAACGGCACCAGTGTTGGACGTTTCCACGCCCGTACGCAAATCCTTAATACGCGATGCATCCAGTACGTATGAACGAATTTGACTGCCCCAACCGATATCAGATTTGCTATCTTCTAAGGCTTGAGCCGCTTCGTTGCGCTTCATCATTTCAAACTCGTATAATTTGGCACGAAGTTGTTTCATGGCAAAGTCTCGGTTAGCGTGTTGGGAACGCTGATTTTGACATTGCACCACAATGCCCGTCGGCACGTGAGTAATACGCACAGCAGAGTCTGTCGTGTTTACGTGCTGACCACCCGCTCCAGAAGAACGATACGTGTCAGTCCGAATGTCCGCCGGATTGATCTCGATGTCTACATTGTCGTCAACTTCAGGAGACACAAACACAGACGCAAACGAGGTATGACGACGGTTACCAGAATCAAAGGGAGATTTACGAACCAAACGGTGTACACCCGTTTCAGTACGTAACCAACCAAAAGCATACTCACCTTCAAAACGAATGGTGGCAGACTTTATTCCAGCGACATCTCCTGCCGACACTTCCATCAACTCAACGTTGAAGCCTTTGTCTTCCCCCCAGCGTAAATACATACGCAATAGGATATTGGCCCAATCTTGCGCTTCGGTGCCACCAGAACCTGACTGAATATCCAAGAAAGCACTGTTTTCGTCCATTTCTTTGGAAAACATGCGGCGGAACTCTAACTTAGCTAATAACGTTTCTAGCGCTTCTAGCTCAGACTGAACCGCTTCTACGGAATCTTCGTCATTTTCCTCTACAGCAATGTCTAACAACTCTTTAGAGTCGCTTAGACCAGACTCCATGCTGTCTAGCGTTTCAACAACAGCTTCGAGCGCTGCGCGCTCTTTACCAAGTTTTTGAGCGTACTCTGGATTATTCCAAATGCTTGGATCTTCCAGTTCACGGTTAACTTCCTCTAAGCGTTCTTTCTTTGACTCGTAGTCAAAGATACCCCCGAAGGGTTAAAGCACGAGCTGAAAGGTCTTTGATCTTAGAAACTATCGGGTTTATTTCCATATTGGCGTCAATTTGCTATAAACAGTGTGAATAAAGATGATTCGGAATTGTAACGAATTTACTCGCAGCATAAAATGCCATTCTCTACCCAATGATGGAAAAACAGACCATTTTTTGTGGGCCTTGCTATCAAATGGAGTCAATATGGATAAACCAACGGTTACTGTCGCCATACTGGGACAAAGTTATAAGATAAATTGCCCAAAAGGGCATGAACCGGATTTGAAAGAAGCCGCTGAATATTTAAACAATCAAATGCGCGAAATCAAAGCCAGCGGAAAAGTAGTGGGTCTTGAAAAAATAGCGGTACTCGCTGCATTGAATATTACTCACGACATGCTTTCGAACCGAAAATACGCCCGTTCTAACGAGCAACAGTTGCGAGAACTGACGTCGCAGCTTGATGCGGCATTAGCCCATGAAACAAAATTGGTTAATGAATAAACATCCGTGGTTTATTCCTTGATCTACTTTTTCGATTGCAAGCGTAGAACACGAATTTTCTTCATACAATACAGAAAACGAATTAGCCTATTGGGTGATTTCTCTGTTGAGTTACTCTATACTGGAGTTCGTTTCCTGGGTTGTTCGAAGCGGCTTAACGCCCTTGAGCCTATGAGTAATACCCCGGAAAGAGCCTGCTGGCTTGGTGTGCATGTCCGTGCGTCGGAAAGCCTAAAAAGTCACAGTTCTTTCCACCTTGAACCACTGGGTTCAAGGCCAATAGCCGAAACGGCAACTTGGGAAACTCTTTTATGACCTCTCATCTCGACCCCAGACAAACCCTTAGACGTCAATTACGTCAAACAAGAAGAAGCTTATCGGATGATGAGCAACTTAACGCTGCGATGGCGCTACTGAAGGGCTTTAAAGAACAACTTTCTTCACTCAATCTAACCAAGATAAATCGCGTTGCTTTATATCTAAGCAATGATGGCGAGATTTCTCCGCATATCTTATGTGAGTATTGCTGGCAACAAAACATTGAAACATACCTCCCTGTTGTCCAAGGGAAACAACTTGCCTTTGCACGATACAGCGCAGACAGCATCTGGCAAGAAAATATCTTTGGCATCAAAGAGCCAATGACAGCGGAATATTTAACAGGCAATGAATTAGATGTTGTACTCTTACCTTTAGTAGGGTTCGATTGCCAAGGCGGTCGTCTTGGCATGGGAGGCGGCTTTTACGACAGAACATTTGCCAATAAAAGTGTCAATACCCCTCCCAAACTAATCGGTTTAGCGCACGATTGCCAAGAAGTAAAAAGCCTGCCAATCGAGGGCTGGGATGTTCCTTTACAAGCCATACTTACACCAAATAAGGTGGTTATAGTATAGGGGCTAAATGATTACTGATAAGTTAAAACACAAAACTATAACCAACCGACACAAATGCGCCGCTATTACCTTCATCGTTTTCGGGCGCGTAGGCAACATCAACATCCAAGCGTCGATAAAACGTTAGGCCCGCTGTGTAATAATTTAACTCGCTACCGACTAGGTTTTTTCGATAACCAATACGCATGCCTGGTAAAACCCAATTATCACTAAAATACGATAAAGACACTGTCGCCCACTGATACTCATCGCCCAGCGGATCGGAAATAGCATTTACATCATAAGAGCCAGCAAGAGAAAAATGCTGATCCTTACTCTTAATCGCTGCATCGACCGTCATTTGCGCTTCCATCTTATACGTTTCCTTTAGCGAGAAAACGCCTTCGCCTGCGAACCTAAGAGCCGCCTCACAACTCGTCTTATCGGCTCCAACTAGACCTGTACAGTTACTCACCAAACCTTTGTAGTCGAACTCAGGCTCATTCACGTTTGCTATCGAAGCACCCAATTGAAAATTACGTGCTGCTAAAATAAGTCCCAAATCCAACGAAACACCTGACGAAACAGAGTCACGGCTTAAGAAAAAATCACTATAAGAAACACTGGAATCGTCATCCTCTGTCAGGACTGTCAGCTTTTGATCTAAAGCAAGTCGATGAAAGTTAAGTCGACCACCAACAATCAAAGCGCTGGTTTCGGATCGAGACACCATTTCACTGTAACCCACACTAAAATGATAATCCGACGCCCTCTTCATATAGACTGAAGTATCCGATTCAACATCAGCGCCGCTAACATCAACACCATCAAGATCCGCCGCACTGGTCACAGCCTCTAACTCATCCACGCCCGTAAGGGTTAAATTATCTGCCAATATATCGGCACGGCCAACCAGAGACGCACTCGCGTCTAACGTAAAAACACCACGACGTCTGGTTTTATAAATAATAGGCAAAAAAGGCGCTTGAACTGTCGTAGCAAATTTTACATAAGTGGTTTGACTAATATCAGAAATCACGGCATCAGCGGAATCAAGAGAGCTATTAATGTCCGCAAGCACTTCATCAATCTTAGCGACGACAAACGCATCCGGATCAGGAGCAGACTGGGCTTCTGTTTTAATCGCCTCGACATCTATACTGGAAGTAAAGTCTTCATCAAAAATGGCTTCAAGCTCATCGACTCTATCATTTATATCATCGATTCCTCCCCCTTCAACAGCAATCCCTACTGGCCCTAAAAAACTAACCCGAAAACCTTGTAGATTTGCCATTAAATAGGAAGCCGCTGGGTTACCAGCTGCTGTCGATAATGCATGACGATTGCCGTAATTTCCCAACACTATGCTCGAGCCAATAGGCTGATACACATTCATCGACGCCGCTGAATAGACGCTATATACACTTAAACCAATAACCATCAAATACTTTTTCATGCTTTGCTCACAATAATCAATACAACACAGCCCTGCATGCTAAAAAGCCTATCGCTGAGATAAAAAAAGCCGAGGACGTTTAAAGTCATCGGCTTTCTTTATTAAATCTTTACAATTTTAAAAGGCTGTATCGTAACCAATCGAGAAATAACCACCACGTGGCAACTCATCGCCATCCTCATCTGTCACTGTGTCGAGCGCAACAGCTAGGTCAATGTTAAGTCGTTTCAAAAATGTTAAGCCAAGAGAAGCGTAACTAAGTTCAGTACCGACCATATTCTGACGGTAGCCAACACGAATGCCCGGTAAGAAATGTGAATCGCCGTAGTAAGACAAAGAAGCCGCTGCCCATTGGTATTCATCACCCACAGCATCTTTTACTTCATTGGTGTCGTAGGACAGACCTAATGTCACTTGTTTGCCTTTGGTCGATACAGCCGCATCGATTGTGGTTTGCATTTCCATGACGTATTTATCCGTTGCCGAGATATTATATTTATTCGACGCAGCATTTGAAATAATTGATGCACCATCGAACTCTGGCTCATTAATATTGGCAACCGTCACACCGACGTGATAATTATTAGAGATCCATAATGCGCCTAAATCGATACCGACCCCAGTACTGCTTACCGCATCATCGGAAATGGCATCGGAAATAGCATCGCTAGCTTCAACACTCTCGTCATCAAGCTTCACTAGCGCACGCCCCATGGAGATATCATGCAAATTGGCTTTAACTCCACCTATCAACATGCCATGATCGTTTTGCCACATTGATTGACTGTAACCCAAGCCTATTTGTAAATCTGTAGCCGTTTGAGCGTAAAATGAAGAGTCAGTTTCCAAGCCATCATTGGTACCGTTTTCAACAACTTCACTTGCTAACAAACTTCCTTTCGCCACACCAGAAAGGCTGGCATCTAGCATAAAAGCCCCATTATTTTTAGTCTTATAAATCAACGGCATAAAAGGCACTTGCATGCTGGCAGATATCTTCAAATAAGCACTATCACCTATTTCATTTAGGATATCGTTCGCACGATCTCTGTTAGCCGTCGCATTCGTTGCATTGGCATTATCAATAAGATCTTCAATCTCCTCAACTTGATCATCCAGATCACTCACATCACCCATTTCAACACCCACGCTCAGAGGGCCTAAAATGCCAAAACGAAAACTGTCATTGTCATCCTGATTTACCATCAAAAAAGGCGCAGCAGGGTTTCCAAGCGCTGTCGACAACGCTCTGATGTTTGGCGCGCTGCTTAACGTAAAACTAGAACCAACAGGCTGATTAACCGGCATTGCCGCCATCACAGCAGAGCTCAACAAACTCGTAGAAAAAATAGCAATTTTTTTCATAATGGAATCCCTCACAAAACAAACATAAACAACGGTAAGATAACTTATCTCAATATAGCAAATTATAAGACTATTTCTTACACATTCCATACATTTTCAATGCATTTTTTTCATCGATAAAATCAAAAAAAACCATAAGAACAAAAAGGACGTTTAAAAAAGAGAAAAATTTCGAGATGAGAGTGTTTTTTGGAGAATATAAGATATAAAAACAAACAGAATAATGAATTTTATGCACATTAATTGCACATAAAAAATGGCAAACAGAAAGGGTGTTTGCCACTTTAGAAGCATTGTATTTACAGTTGCGTGTTAATTGACGTCCAGAGACAACTGGTGACGAAGTTTTTCCAAGTCCTCAGGCGTATCCACACCATGGGTAGGCAAACTATCCGCGAGCGCAACCTGAACCTTGATGCCTTGATGCAAAAAACGCAGCTGTTCAAGCTTTTCCCAGCGCTCTAATGGTGACATAGGCAGATCAGCGTATTTGGCTAACAAACTGGCTCGATAGACATACAAACCTATGTGACGAAGAGCGGGGAAATCAATAGGCAAAAACCCCGAACGATCAAGGTTACTAGCAAAGCCATCTCTATCCCAAGGCATAGGGGAGCGACTAAAATACAGCGCACGCTGCTTCTCATCACACACTACTTTCACAACGTTAGGATTAAAAAAATCTTCCAGCTGGTCAATCGCACACGCCACAGTGGCCATTTCCGCTTCTTTATCTTGGTTTAATGCAATTACGCTGGAATGAATCAAGTTAACGGGCAAAAAAGGCTCATCACCTTGTACGTTGACGACAATTTCATCACCTTGCCACCCCTTTTTTGCGGCCACTTCCGCCAATCGTTCCGTGCCATTTTCGTGATCATCACGCGTCATGACAACCGACGCGCCAAATGCCAAGGCCGCTTGCTCAATAATCTCGTGATCGGTGGCGACGGTAACCGATTGCGCACCCGCCTTTAGGGCCAATTCATAAACCCACTGTAATACGGGTTTGCCACCCAGGTCTGCCATCAGCTTTTGTGGAAAACGCTGAGAAGCGTAGCGAGCCGGAATCACTATGTGGAAATCCGGTAGCGTTGCAGTACCAGCTATTGCATGTAAAGAGTCAGTCATTATTTTTCAAACTCCGGTTTTTGCGCCAATTCATAGGCTTGTTCCAAAGACATTCGAGAGGCTAATACCATATCCGCTACCTCACGCGCCACACCTTCTCCAGCCGCTTTACTGAGTATAATTGGGCAATGACGCTGCACGACAATGTGCGCATCGGCTGGACATAACGCCACACCAACGTTTGGCATGACCTGAAGATCAATCACATCATCGCCAACGTAGGCGGCTTCTTCTGAGAGAATGCCCAACTGCTCTATCAACTCATTAAATGCAGCGGCTTTATTGTGACAACCCGGGTAAAAATGCGTCACTTTTAGCTCTTCCATCCGTCGTCTCAGTGGCAGCGAATCTTTTGCTGTGATCACAGCGACTTGTATCCCCCACTTTGGCAACAACTTCATCGCTACGCCATCTTTAACGTTGAAGCGCTTTATGCTTTCACCTTGCTCGGTATACAAAAGACGACCGTCCGTTAATACACCATCCACATCGAACACCACCAACTTCAAAGATTGTAATTTTGGTAGCAAATTTAAATCGTCATTCAGCACGGGATAAGAAGAAAGAAAAGCCATATCCATTGATTAAGCGCTCGTGTCTAATTCTTCGAATGTTTTCACCAACTCATCAAGCTGCTTCATTTGTTTCAAAAATGGAGCAAGCTTACCCAAAGGCAGAGCGCATGGACCATCGCATTTAGCATTATTTGGATCTGGGTGAGTCTCTAAGAACAAACTAGACAAGCCAAGAGACATACCGGCACGAGCCAATTCGGTCACTTGAGCGCGGCGACCATCCGCAGAATCTTCACGACCACCAGGACGCTGCAAAGAATGCGTTACGTCAAACATGACAGGGAAACCAAACTTTTTCATTTCCCCAAAGCCAAGCATGTCGACGACTAAGTTGTTATACCCCATCATGGTGCCACGCTCACACAACATAAGTTGATCATTTCCCGCTTCTTGGCATTTTGTCAGAATATGCTTCATTTCATGAGGCGCTAAAAACTGGGCTTTTTTGATATTAATCACGGCGCCTGTTTTCGCCATCGCGATGACCAAATCGGTTTGACGAGATAAAAAAGCGGGCAACTGGATCACATCCGCAACCTCTGCGACTGGCGCACACTGGTAAGCTTCATGCACATCGGTAATCACTGGCACACCAAACGTGTCTTTTATCTCTTGCAGAATTTTTAAACCTTCTTCCATGCCAGGGCCACGGAAAGAGTTTATGGACGAGCGGTTCGCTTTATCAAAAGACCCTTTAAATACATAAGGAATGCCCAAATCTTGGGTCACTTTCACGTGCTCTTCTGCGACGCGCATAGCAAGATCGCGAGATTCCAATACGTTAACGCCACTGAACAACACAAAAGGAAGATGGTTAGCCACTTCAATTTTGCTACCAATTTTAATGATTTTTGATGCCTGAGATGACTGTGTCATGAGAACTCCATTTTTAATCTAAGTTAACGCACACTTACGCGTCAGCGTGCGATATAAATAAGGCAGATACTGTATTCGATGCCACAAGCACTATAATCTTGCAAAGGCACCTTATGACTTATCGATCGTAAATCTCTAAAATTCCAGACAGATTTTTCGCATCGTCCACAACGACCAGCAAGGTGATTTTATCGCGCAGCATTTGCTCTTCGGCTTGCACTATCATCACATTTTCATTAATGGTTTTAGGATTGGGAGTCATTAAGCTTGCCATGGTTTTGTGTATCATGCCCTCGCTTTCTTTTAGCATAGCGCGGCGTAAGTCTCCATCGGTGAAAATGCCTAATAATTTTCCCTCATCTTGAATTAAGACGACGCCCATTCTGCCGTGGGTCATAACGGATATAGCATCTTTTAAAGTGGTATTTGGTGTGCAAATCGGCAAATTATCTTTGTGCATAAGATCTTTTACACGAGTCAGCAGTTTACGACCTAGACTGCCACCAGGATGAAATCGAGCAAAGTCTTGTGGCTGAAAATTACGACACTCCATCAATGCCACCGCCAAAGCATCCCCCATAGCCGTTGTCATCGTCGTCGACGTAGTTGGAGCAAGATTATTTGGGCAGGTTTCTTTATCGATAGAAAGGTCTAGAACACAATCACAATGCTTCGCTAAGGTGGAATCTGTGTTTCCCACCATGGCAATGCTCGGATTACCGAAGCTTTTTAACGAAGGCAATAAGCGCATCAGCTCTTCTGTTTCGCCCGAAAAACTGATTAATACTAAAACATCTTCCGGCTGAATCATGCCCAGATCACCGTGAAAAGCTTCTCCAGGATGAAGGAAAAAACTGGGCGTGCCGGTTGACGCTAATGTAGCGGCAATTTTCTTACCTATTAAGCCAGATTTTCCCATACCACAAATGATCGTGCGGCCTTTACTGGTTAAAATCATTCGAACGGCTTTAGCGAATTCTTCGGTTACTTGATCAACCAAGTTAGCCAAAGCTTGGGCTTGGGTAGACAGAGTACGTCGAGCACTCTCAATGAGCACATCGGAGTGAATACTCTTTATGGACGGGTCACTCATACAGCCTCTCAACTCAGCGTAATAATCGGAAAGTGACATCATTATACAGAGGAGAAAGCAAGTCGCCTATCAAAGAGCTATTTTTCCTCCCTGACAAGCGACCAGAAAGCGGAAATAATTACCCTAAGCAGCTAAGAAACTGACCGCTCAAACTGTCGAGGAAAGAAAAATACGCATTCGTTCCCATTTTTACCTGACTGCCTAACGGATCAAGAGGGGCGGTTTTAACGTCAGAACCTTCCAACAAGGTTTTCACGATAGCTGGGCTAAACTGCGGCTCACTGAAAACACATTGAACCTTGTTTTCTTCAATTTCATGACGGATTTCCGCTACTTTCTTCGCCCCTGGTTTGCGCTCTGGACTGACGGTAATTTCACCAACGTTTTGCAGTCCGTAATGCTGCTCGAAATAACTATAGCCATCATGGAATACGATATAAGGGACTTTGTTAACCTTATTCAATGCAGTACGAATTTCTGCGTCTTTGGCACTCAGACCTTTTTCAAACGACGCTAGATTATCTCTATAGTACTCGGCATTGGCAGCATCCAAAGAAACCAAACGATTTGTCACGGCTTTTGCCAGCACTAGAGCGTTATCTGGTGATAACCAAACATGTGGGTCGATACCTGAATGGTCATGTCCTTCGTGACCTTCATGATCATCATGATCATCATGATGCTCGTGATCGTCATGCTCTTCGTGATGCTCTTCGTGATGCTCATGATCGCCATGCTCTTCGTGGTGATGCTCTTCTGCAAAGTTGTGCAGCTGCATTCCTTCCAAGGCAAGCCATTCAATGGCGTTGCTTTCTTTACCTGCGTTTTCAAGCGGCTTTTCTAAAAACTTCTCTAAGGCTTCCCCTACCCACACCACGGTATCAGCATCGGTAATTTTCTTTAAGTCTGAAGGGCGCATCGCAAAGTCATGGGGTGACGCAGTACTTGAAACAATTTGTTGAATGTCCGCTTTATCACCCGCAATCGCAGCAACAACCATAGAAACAGGCTTAATACTGGTAGCAATAACAGGTTTGGCTAAAGCCAAAGGCGATAATACAGACACACCTAGCGCAAGAAATACTTTATTCATTTTTCAATACCATATAAACGTTATAACGTAACAATACGACATAAAAAAAAGAGATTCAAGGGGGCCCCCTAAATCTCTTTAGTATCTAAACGCAATAACACCTCTTTAGATTAACGACAACGCGTCTACCGAGACTGCTCGCACAACTAAACCCGCTCTCTGTCCGACCGGAATATTGGTATTCGGAAAGACAATCGCATCCCCTGTCTGCTTGATTCGATATAGACTTTTTTGCGAATGCGCTAAACGATAATCCTCGACAAATTGAGTAAAGTTTTTCGCATCCTGATCAATGTTTAATTCATAACTGTCATCGTCTTTAACAAGCGCATCTAATACCATAAAGACATGCAATGAAGATAAGGGTGACTGAGCCAAATCCCCCTCTTCCAGTAATTGAACTAGGTTTTTCTCTAAAGCGGCAAAACGAGACAAATCATTCTGCCCAAATGGATACACTTTACCCAGCTCCACCGTAAAAGCATGCGCAGCATGCACAAAGTGACTATAGTAAGAAAACGTCGTTGTCGGTTGATGGGATAAAAGCACCGCTTCTATCTCACTGGCCGCAAAAAAAGCCAATTGCTGTTGACTGTAGTGCGCATTTTCGACAAATGGATAAACCACAAACTTTTCATGCATCGAACCACGAATCGCAGTATGCAAATCATAATGTAACCTTACCTGATCACTGTCGGTCGATGCCAACGCATAAAAATCACTCACGGCTTTTTCGAGTCGCTGGGCTCTTTTCGCTTCAAAACCCTCATAATTCCGCCAAGCACCGTTGAATAAACGATTCAAATTGACGTCACAAAAACGTTTCGTCGCATTCGCAGCGACAGGATTGCCTATGACCACTAACAGACGAATTGCGAGTGTTAACTTGCCAGTTAAAATGGCTTTTACCAGCTTATTGATTAACTCTATCGGCCCTGTTTCATTACCATGAATACCAACCGATAAAACCAAACTCACCTTACTGGCCTGATTTGGCTCAAGTCTTAAAATTCCAGTCTCTTCCACCACACCAATGCCACTGGGAAAAGTAAACTGAAAAGGTGATATACCATTGGGGTTCGACAGTGTTAACGCCAAAAAGTCATGATTTAAAATGGTCATTTTCGCCATCCAATAAAGCTGTAAATAAAATCATCATACCGCTTTTCTAATGATGGACGCTCATCTTTTACGGAGACGAGTGGAAAACAAAAAAATAGGTCGCTTTTAAGATAAATGACTGTCGTAACTGGCTTACTTAGTGATCCATTCGACCATTAATAAACAAGAAGTCTTTTCTTTCAGAAGAAATGCCGATACCCTTTCGTTTTAGACCAGTTTCACAATTAAATTGAGTATTTTATGCCCGAAAATGACGAAGTCATTATCTTAGTCGACCAAAACAACACCATTATTGGCGATGTACCACGACACCTAATGAACTTTGGCAGAGATTACCATCGTGTTACCTACATACTGGTGTTCAACACCAAAGGCAATCTACTAGTTCAAAAACGCACCGATGACAAAGCTTTCTGTCCGGGTTATTACGGCATTACAACAGGCGGCGTGGTTGAAAAGGACGAATCTTACATAGAATCGGCTCATAGAGAACTACAAGAAGAATTAGGCTTTGATGCGCCACTCAAAAGCCAAGGCATCTTCTTTACAGAAGGGCAAGGCTTTAAGATTTGGGGCAAAATTTACACCTGTCACTATGATAAAGCGATACACGGCGAACTGACTTTACAACCTAAGGAAGTTGCTTCTGTACATGAGATGACTATTGACGACATTTTGAACAATAGAAATAATCTTTTATTCACACCAGACTCATTGGAAGCACTTCGCCATTATGCTCATAAGCTTACTCAGCCTAAAGACAACGATCCGCTATAGCATTAGCCTGTTGGTTTTTTGTATGGCCTCTTGCTCTTTCGGGCAAGAGCGTTGGCAACAGGATGACTACATACAAGAAAGCTTCATAAAAATTGCCTTAGAACGCGAATACAAAGAGACCAAACATCCAAAACTGATACGTTGGCATAAACCTATTAAGCTATTTTTTGAAAGCGACCAAGGTGACGCCAGCCTGCAAAAAGAACTGCTCAGTGTCCATGCTCAGCATCTCGCCCAAATAACTGGCTTAACCATTGATTTTACGACATCACCTGAACAGGCCAATATTTTTGTCATTTTTACGTCTTACGACAACATGGAAAACAAAGTACGGCAGTATATCGGTGATCCAGAAAAAATTCGTAAAGCACTCGACGAGGCCATTTGCTTAGGCAATTTTAGTCGCAATAGCCAATTCGAGATAACCAAGGGCAGTATTATTATCCCTGTCGACTATGCACGCACAAAAGCACGCTTTTTAGATTGTATTGTAGAAGAAATCACACAACTACTGGGTCTTCCTAACGACTCTAACGATGTTTTCCCATCTGTCTTTAATGATGTCAGTGTAGATACTTACCTTAGCCCATTGGATTATTTATTACTGAAAGCACTGTACTCTCCTCATCTTAAGCCCGGCATGGATGTCGCACAAACAAAGGCAGCATTCGCCAAAGTTTTAGCCGAGCTGCATGCCAATAAAGACATAGAAAATGCGGTGCAACGCGTACAAAAAAACAGTTTAAAAACCTACCTAGGCGATTAATATCTACTGCACATAGTCTTCGACAAATCCTGCGATAGATCAATAATATTGGCCTTTTAGCCTACCTTCTCATAAATTGTGCTTATTCACTCTGCTTTTCCTACTCAAGTTAGGTAAAATGCGTCAACTGAAAATTTACACTGGAGAGTACTAATGTTTCCTGAGCTCAAAAATGATCGCTTTTTGCGCGCATTACTCAAACAACCTGTCGATACTACCCCTGTATGGATGATGAGACAGGCCGGACGTTACCTACCAGAGTATCGTGCTAGCCGCGCGACCGCTGGCGATTTTTTGAGCCTTTGTAAAAACGATGCATTCGCGTGCGAAGTCACTCTACAACCACTTGAGCGCTATGACTTAGATGCGGCGATTTTATTCTCCGACATATTAACCATTCCAGATGCAATGGGCTTAGGATTATATTTTGAGACAGGAGAAGGCCCCAAGTTTAGACATACAATTCGCAGCAAAGCCGATGTCGATGCCATCCCAATTACTCAAGCGAACGACTTAGATTATGTCATGAAGGCGGTAACAACCATTCGCCATGCACTTAATGGGCATGTGCCGCTGATTGGCTTTTCTGGTAGCCCATGGACGCTGGCAACTTATATGGTAGAGGGCGGTTCTAGCAAAGACTTCCGTCATATTAAAGCCATGATGTACCGTTCACCTGAAACCTTACACGCATTATTGAACAAGCTGGCAAAATCCGTTACAGCGTATTTAAACGGCCAAATATTGGCCGGCGCACAAGCCTTACAAATCTTTGATACTTGGGGCGGCGTTCTAAGTGGCCCTATGTACCAGCAGTTCTCACTGCTCTATATGAAACAAATTTTGGATGGCCTTATCCGAGTCCATGAAGGGAAAAGAATTCCTGTTATCCTATTCACAAAAAACGGTGGTCAGTGGTTGGAGAATATGGCGGCCACAGGACCAGATGCTCTGGGTTTAGATTGGACGACAGACATCGCAGAAGCACGTGCCCGCGTTGGTCACAGCGTGGCTTTACAAGGCAACATTGATCCTTGTGTACTCTATGCAGGCAAAGACGTTATCGAGCATGAAGTAGAAAACGTCCTATCCGGATTTGGTACTGGCAGTGGCCACGTCTTTAACCTTGGTCATGGTATTCATCAATTCGTACACCCTGATCATCCAAAATATTTGATCGATGCCGTACACACACTTGGAAGAAAATATCACGAACCTCAATACGATGATTTGGACGCATTAAATGGTCTTTAACAAATAAACCGTCCCAATTGAGCTTGGAGCCAATGGCAACACTTGGCTCCAAGCTCAATCAATCATGCCACCAAAGGTTCTAGGCCTTGCAGACATAACAATTCCGCACTTTTCTTTTGCTTCTTCCAACGGCCATCAGAGGCCATCATCAAGCACTCAAATGACTCATTGATATAGCAGCAAACATGGTCAACACCTCGACAATCAAGCCAAGACAGCCTTGCCAACATTCTGCCTGTTGATAGGGGAATCAACACCAGCCGCAGCATCAAATGGCGTTTCGTCCCCCTTACCTGATAACACGCCACATTCTGGGGCATTGACACACTGGATAGACGAATGCCGACTTTGGTTGACAATACATGCGCGATATCAGCGAAGAATGACGCTGATTTGTCCATAAACTGCTCGCTCGATATTATTTTTTTCATCTCAAGCCCTCCTATTTAGATGCAATCACACTCAAACCATTATTAAATGTAGATCATAACCCTCTAGCCTGTGGCGACTTTTACAATAGAGTGGTATTTTTAGATTAAATAATGCTTTATTCGTATGGAGAAGAAACATGAAATTAATTACGGCGATTGTTAAGCCTTTTAAACTGGATGAGGTGCGTGAGGCACTGTCTGAAATTGGGATTAACGGCATTACCGTCACCGAAGTGAAGGGATTTGGGCGCCAACGAGGCCATACAGAACTATACCGTGGTGCAGAATATGTGGTCGATTTTTTACCAAAAGTAAAACTAGAGCTCGCGGTTGAAACCGACCAAGTAGAGCGCGCTATTGAAGCGATTCAGCACAGCGCGAACACGGGCAAAATTGGCGATGGCAAAATTTTCGTTACTGCTCTTGAGCAAATCATTCGTATTCGTACTGGTGAAACAGGCGCGGATGCAATCTAGCCCTATGAATGCTGCTCAGCAGCATTAGCGCTATCCAATAAAAAAGAGGCCGATGCCTCTTTTTTATTGGATAGCCATCACCAACTAACCTTTGTCTGGAACTTTGATCGATAAAGTACCAAGATAACGATTCTGACGTTGCTCTATTTGACGAAAAATGGCAATGATCACAATACTAATGACCAAATAAATAGCACCTGCCGCCAAGAATATTTCCATTGGCGTATACGTTCTGGCGATAATGGTTCTCGCCATACCAGTGAGATCTAAAATGGTAATAGTACTCGCCAATGCACTGCCCTTAAGCATCAAAATGATTTCATTACCATAGGCTGGCAATACGATGCCAAACGCGCGCGGCAATAAAACTCGACGGTACATCTGCGTTTTGGTCATGCCTATGACTTTACAAGCCTCGACCTCTCCTTGAGGAATAGCCTGTATTGCACCACGGAAAATTTCAGCGGTATAAGCGGACGTGTTTAAGGTAAAAGCAATGATCGCACACCAATATGGCTCTTTTAGAATCGGCCACAAGACACTTTCACGAACGACATCAAATTGTGAAGCACCGTAGTAGACCAAAAAGATCTGCACCAACAGTGGAGTACCACGGAAGAAAAAGATATAGGCAAAGGGAATTGCTCTAATCCAAGCCACTGGAGAGATGCGCGCCAACGCAATAGGCAAAGCAAAAATCCCACCAAGCACGATGGAGATCATCACTAATTGAATACTGACCCAAGCCCCTTCAAGCAGGCGAGGGAAGTATTCAACAACAACCGAAAAATCCATACTTTATCCCCTCGCTAAGCCACGGCTTGCACGTTTTTCCAAATAAGAAACGAATACCATCGAAATAATGGTCAACGCTAAGTACATGAAAGCCGCCACCAAATAAAACAGAAACGCCTCCTTGGTACTGCTGACAGCAATATTCGCCTTACGCATAATATCGTCCAAGCCCACAACAGACACCAATGCGGTATCTTTTAGCAAGACCAAGAATAAATTCCCCAGCCCAGGTAACGCAATTCGCCATACCTGCGGCAAAATAATTCGATAAAATTTTCGAATCGGCCCCATTCCTAAAGCAATCGCCGCTTCATGCTGACCTTTTGGAATAGATTGTAATGCGCCACGAAAGACCTCTGTTGCATAGGCACCAAAAGTCAAACCAAGCGCCGTAACACCCGCTGCGAATGCACCAACCTCAATGTATTCGTCGTAACCAAACATCCCAGCTATGGCCATCAAAACGCTGGTTGCACCAAAGTAGATGATAAGCACGGTGAGGAGCTCGGGAATGCCACGAATAATGGTGGTATAGCCATGAGCAATCCACCTGAGTACTTTGAAAGAGGATAATTTAGCAGAGGCGCCTAATAATCCTAGAATCAAGCCAACAAACAGCGAACACATTGCCAGCTCTAAGGTCACAATAGCACCTTGTAGCAGCTGATCACCAAAGCCATGAAGATCAATCATAGTTTTTTCTCAGACTAAGCTTAACATCAGCCTATCGACATACAATGTCGATAGGCTGTAAGAAATATCAACTCTATAACCAGATCAAAAAGTCCACGCATGGCTTAACAGATAATCCATGCGCTGGGACCGTCACTTATCCAGTCAACTTAGTAGATAGAAAACGGGAAGTACTTAGCGTTAATCTTCTGATAAGTACCATCTGCTAAGATCTGATCAAGCGCTTTGTTCAGTTTTTCTTTCAGCTTGTCATCCCCTTTACGAACCGCGATACCAATGTTGTCTGTCTTCATAAAGGCATCGCCTTTGAATTCAAACTTGGCACCACTTTCAGATGTTTTCAACCAGTTATAAGTTGGTAGCTCATCAGATAAAACGATGTCTAAGCGACCCGCGACTAAATCCAAATAAACATTGTCTTGGTTATCGTAAAATTTAAGGTCCGCTTTCCCAGTGAAATTGTCTTCTAGGTATTGCGCGCCTAATGTTGCACGCTGCGCACCAATGGTTTTGCCAGAAAGATTGCTTAAGTCGAAATTGTCTCCTACACGCCCCATGAAGCGCAAACCACCAGAGTAATATTTGTTAGTGAAATCAACCACTTTCAAACGGTCTTCAGTAATCGACATAGAGGCAATAATAGCGTCGAACTTACGCACTTTCAGACCTGGAATCAAACCATCCCAATCCTGAGTTAAAATTTCACAATCTGCCGCCATCTTTGCACATAAGGCACGAGCGATATCCACATCAAAACCCTGAGGTTTTCCAGCTTCATCAATAAAGTTAAACGGTGCCCAAGCGCCTTCCGTCACAAAACGCACCTTATCAGCCGCCTGCACAGAAACCGATGATAATGCAGCGGTTAACAACAACGCAGAACCTAACACTACTTTTTTTAATTTCATTATAATCCCCTTGGAATATTTGTTTATTTGATCGTTTTTGCTTTTTTATAATGTCTTAACTAACCAAATGTGCCCTAAAACACACTGGATAAAAACGCCTTGCAACGCTCTGATTTTGGCGC
Organism: Marinomonas shanghaiensis; assembly: GCF_003259175.1. Lineage (GTDB taxonomy): Bacteria > Pseudomonadota > Gammaproteobacteria > Pseudomonadales > Marinomonadaceae > Marinomonas > Marinomonas shanghaiensis. The sequence continues at coordinate 85,392 of NZ_QGOK01000019.1, forward strand.
ACTAAAGACCTGACTTGGTGTGCCCTTTTCTTCCACTATACCCTGATGAAGAAAAACAACATCACTGGAGACTTCACGAGCAAAGTTCATTTCATGGGTCACAATGAGCATAGTACGTCCTTCTTCTGCCAAGTTACGCATCACCCCTAGCACCTCCCCCACTAACTCCGGATCCAATGCAGACGTTGGCTCATCAAATAAGATGACCTGAGGATCCATCGCTAATGTTCTTGCAATAGCGACACGCTGTTGCTGCCCACCAGATAACTGATTAGGGTACATATTTTTTTTCTCAGCGATGCCAACTTTGCGCAACAAATGCTCCGCGTACTCAGCCACTTCTTGTTTTGGGCGTTTTAACACATGAAGCGGCCCTTCCATGACGTTTTGCAAAATTGTCATGTGTGGCCACAAATTAAAACTTTGAAAAACAAAACCAATTTGTTGGCGCATCTGGGTAAGCTGCTTCATATTGTTGGCCACTAAATCCGATTCACCTTGTATCAGGTCAAGTTTGTTGCCATTGAAGACAATTTCACCACGAGTCGGGTTTTCAAGCATGTTGATGCAACGTAAGAAGGTACTTTTGCCTGATCCACTGGATCCAAGAATGGAGATGACATCACCGTCATAGGCTTTTAGGGAAATGCCTTTTAACACCTCAATATCGCCAAACGTTTTGTGAATATCGATGAGCTCTAACGCCGGGACTTTCGACATGTTTTCTACCTTTTTCATGTTATGAACTTATTATTTTTGACGTAAACTACACAACGTATTCGATAATCCCTTTAACACTAAACGCAAGCAACTTACACCCACAAAAAGAATACAATAATCACGCCAAGAATAATTCACCCATATTTTAAGTTACTTTTTCCATAGCTGCCTCTTTTTCTTGTCTATTTGGACAGTCTCTGAGGGTTTATTATGCATTTTTTTATAAATTGTATTACGTTCTTCACGAGGCGTGATGCCAAAAAAACCTTTATAAGTAGTACTAAAATGGGGCGCAGAACCAAATCCGCAGGCCATTCCGACCTCAGTAATACTTTTGTCTGTCTGAATAATCAACTGTTTAGCGTGTTGCAAACGTAATTCTAGGTAATACCGTGACGGAACAATGTCCAAATTGCTTTTAAACAGCCGCTCTAAATGCCGTCTAGAGACACCAACATGGAAAGCAATGTCATCTGAAGACAAGGGCTCTTGAATATTGGCCTCCATCAGTTGTACCGCCTCTACTAGCTTTGGTTGTCCAGTTCCAATCCTAGCCTGCAAAGGGATTCTTTGCGGATCTTCGTGTGTGCGAATACGCTCACAAACAAACTGTTCTGAAATGCTACTCGCTAGAGACATACCATGCTGCTTACCAATCAAAAAAAGCATCATATCCATCGCGGCGGTGCCTCCGCTACAAGTATAACGATCTCGATCGACTTCAAAAAGGTGATTTGAAACAATCGTCTGTAGAAACTCATCACGTAAATTCGCCAAACTACGCCAATGAATCGTTGCACGGTAACCATTTAGCAAGCCAGCTTTTGCTAATAAGTAACTTCCTGTACACACGCCTCCTAAAGCAACCCGTCTTTTAGCCTGTTTCTTTATCCAATTTTCTAAAGTCTCACTTTCGTTTTTTATCACAGGTGAGGCGCCACACACAAAAATGGCGTCCAAATCGCTCGGAGCATCACTTGTTAGATAGTCAGATACGGTTGTAACCCCCGTATTTGAAGGGGTTTGTTTTTCTTCATGACTAATAGTGCAGAAAGAATAAAGTTCTTTTCCTGTCACCCAGTTCGCCATGTGCAAGGTTTCAATGGCGGAAGAAAAACCTAACATAGAATAGTGCGGCAAAAGCAAAAAACCATATTTTAAGGGCTTTTTACTCGCCTGCATGATTTCTCTTGATGCGAATTCAGTCTTGTACAAAATATTATCCTGCGAACTATAGACAAAAAAGGAGTTTATTTCGTTTAAAATGGATAACAAAGGTTTTTTTCGTCTTGAGCAAGACTTTTTTAGCCCAATTAACCAGACATCATAACAATATGTCGCAATTAGATAAGTTAACAACTATCAAAGGAGTGAATTTTTCATAATAATCTTATTCAGAGTCCGAACCTTGTACTTCCGTAAAACTGCATTACAACTAGCTTTAATTAAGAACACCACAACGAGGGATGAGTTCTAATGACTGACCATAAAAAAAGCGAACTAATCGAACGCGTCGAAGTAGAAATAAACGAACACTTCAATGCGACCGAAGCCAACAACCTGATTCAACTTGCCCACCTCTACTTTCAGGACTCTCTAACGGAAGATCTGGTCAATGAATCTATTGAGAACCTATATGGTACCATCGTCTGTTTGTGGGATTTTTTGCAACAACGCCCCATTAATCAGCCAAAAGTGCGCGTTTACAATCCAAATTATGAAGAGCACAGCTGGCAGTCGACTCATACTGTCATTGAAATTTTAACAGACGACATGCCTTTCCTTGTGTCGTCTTTTAACATGGCACTCGTTCGCCTTGGCCACACCATTCATATGACCTCTCACCCAGTGGTGCCAGTTGAACGTAATAAAAAAGGCGAACTACAAGGCATTAACCTTGAGTCTAAAACACATGAAGCCCTCATGCGGTTTGAAATCGACCGCTTATCCGACATTAATTTGCTGGATAAAATAAAAGAAGAACTGCTTAACAGCTTAGTCGATGTGAAGAAAACCGTCGCTGACTGGCCTACAATGAAAGCGCGATTGAATGACATCATCAAAGAGTCTGAACAATTAGCTCATTTAAAAGGCAATGAAGAACATCAGGAAATCCTAGATTTCTTACGTTGGGTAGAAAATGATCATTTCACCTTTATTGGCTTTCGTGCATACGATCTCGCCGTGGAAGACAATGAGACCCACCTTAAATTAGTCGAAGGGTCTGGTTTAGGGACGTTCCGCGACATCAACGATAAAAAAGTCAAACGCGATATTGTATTAGAAAACAATCTTGCCAAACTTGCCGTTGACAGCAATAACATTTTAATACTGACCAAATCTACGGCAGTATCAACCGTTCATCGTCCGGTTCACCTTGACTACCTTGGTATTAAACGCTTCGATAAAAAAGGCAATGTCATTGGCGAATGGCGTTTCTTTGGTTTGTATTCATCTGCGGCTTACATTGCACGCTTGCAAGACATTCCCTTACTGCGCAAAAAACTCAATGTCATTGTTGAAAAAGCCAATGTAGATCCAAACAGTCATAAAGGCAAAAATCTCAAGCACATTTTAAACAGCTACCCTCGTGATGAGATGTTACAAGCACCGGTCGACGAGCTGTTTGTCACGATCGAAAGCATTCTGGCCATTCAAGAACGTCGTCAATTGCGTGTTTTCCTGCGTAAAGATATTTACGGTCGCTTTTTGAATGCCTTGGTATACGTACCGAGAGACCGTTACAACACAGAATTGCGCATCAAAATGCAAGACATTCTAATGAACGCTTGCAATGGCACCAGTTCTGAATTCAATGTACAGTTCTCGCAGCTTGTTTTGGCTCGAGTCAACTTCACTATTCAGATAGCCGACCCTAGCCAGAGCCCAAGCATCGACGTAGAAGACATTCAACGTAAGATGCAAGACGCAATGAGTTCATGGGAAGACAAATTACTCAATGCGCTCCATAAGAGCCATGGTGAAGAAAATGGCAACCGCTTATTTAATGATTATGTAGCGTATTTGCCAGCGGCTTACAGGGAAGATTTTTCTCCAAATGCAGCAGTATTAGACATTGAGCGTTTAAGTCAATTAGCGGGTGAAGGCGACACGTCTACACATATTTACCGCCAAGTTGGACAGGCAAAAAATAATTACTTCTTCAAAGTCTATGGTGCAGGCACGACGCTAGTGCTATCTGATGTATTGCCTATCTTAGAATACATGGGATTACGGGTGCTAGAAGCCCGCCCTTACGAATTGGATCAAAACGGTGATGGCACGACCAACACATGGGTTGTGGAATTTGCCATCAGTGTGGATGCCGATGTAAATCTTGAGAAAAACACTCAACGCGAAGCATTCCAAGACGCCTTTAACCAAGTCTTCCGTCGCCGTGTTGAAAACGACCGTTTTAACGCCCTTGTTCTTAGTGCATCCCTAACATGGCGCCAAGTCACCATGCTACGCGCGCTAACCAAGTACTTGATGCAGTTACAAGTCCCTTTCTCTTTGCAATATATGCAACAGACGCTAGAGAAAAATGCGGGCATCGCTCGCTTACTGGTACAACTTTTTGAACAACGCTTTGATCCGAGTCAAGAAGCAAAACGCGACGAAAAAGTGCAAAAACTACTGGAAAAAATTGATCTAGAATTGGATCAAGTTGCGAATTTGGATGAAGACCGCATTCTTAAGCACTACTTATCTGTGATTCAGGCCATGTTGCGCACCAACTTTTATCAAGCTGGCGCAGAAGGTGAAATCAAAGACTATGTGTCTTTCAAACTGGATCCATCATTAATTCCAGCCGTTCCTCTACCACGCCCGAAATTCGAAATTTTCGTCTATGCGCCGTGGGTCGAAGGTATCCACATGCGTGGTGGTAAAGTAGCTCGTGGCGGTCTGCGCTGGTCTGATCGTATGGAAGACTTCCGTACAGAAGTACTTGGCCTCGTCAAGGCGCAAATGGTGAAAAACGCGGTTATCGTTCCTTCTGGTGCTAAGGGTGGCTTCGTTGCCAAGCAACTGAAAAAGAACGCTTCCCGTGAAGAAGTTCAGGCAGAAGTTGTCCACTGCTACACCACGTTTATCAGTGGTTTACTAGACATTACTGACAACCTAATCAAGAACGAAGTGGTGCCCCCATTATCTGTGCTTCGTTACGACGAAGACGACCCATACTTGGTTGTGGCGGCAGATAAAGGCACAGCGACCTTCTCAGACTTAGCAAACAGTATTTCGGCGAAATATGGCTTCTGGCTAGGCGATGCTTTTGCTTCAGGTGGTTCAAACGGTTACGACCACAAGAAAATGGGCATCACCGCACGTGGCGCTTGGGAATCGGTGAAACGTCAGTTCAAAGAGATTGGCATTAACTGCCAAACAACAGACTTCACCGCAGTGGGCATTGGCGACATGGCTGGCGACGTATTTGGTAACGGCATGCTGTTGTCTAAACACATTCAGTTGGTTGCTGCTTTTAACCACATGCACATTTTCATCGACCCAACACCTGATGCAGCCACCTCTTTCGTGGAACGTGAGCGCATGTTCAAGCTACCTCGCTCTTCTTGGGAAGATTACAATAAAGACCTTATTTCGAAAGGCGGTGGTATCTTTAATCGCTCTGCGAAATCCATTCCTATTAATGCTGACATTCGTAAAGCGCTGGGCATTGAAGGCAATGTTAAATCCATGGCACCCACCGATCTTATCAACGCCATTTTAAAAGCGCCGGTCGACTTACTTTGGAACGGCGGCATCGGCACTTACGTAAAATCAGAAACAGAGTCTCATGCAGATGTTGGAGACAGCGCAAATAACGGACTGCGCGTAAATGGTAAAGAACTGCGCTGCAAAATTGTTGCAGAGGGCGGTAACTTAGGATTAACACAGTTAGGTCGAATTGAGTTTGCGCAAAAAGGCGGCTTGATCAGTACCGATGCGATTGACAACTCAGCAGGGGTAGACAGCTCGGATCATGAAGTCAACATCAAGATCCTGTTAAACCGTGTCGTTGAAAGCGGTGACTTAACCGAAAAACAACGTAACAGCCTATTGGCAGAGATGACCGATGAAGTCGGTAACCTCGTGTTACGCCATAACCGCGGTCAAAGCCATCTATTGTCTTTAGCCAATGCGCAGGCACCAGAACGCTTGGCCGATCACTGGCGTTTGATTCAATCTTTGGTACGCGAAGGTCGCCTAAACCGCGAGATTGAATATTTGCCAAGTGACGCACAGATCAAAAAACGTCTAAACAAAGGACAAGGCTTAACACGCCCTGAAATTTCTGTACTGCTGGCTTATTCAAAAATTAAGCTCTCTGAGCAATTGGTCGAAGATGGCATTGGCGAAGATGTGGATTTGACAACGCAGATCAACGAATACTTCCCAACCCAGTTGACCAAGCATTTTGGCGGACAAATGGCGTCGCACCCACTGATTCAAGAAATCATTGCGGGGCATGTAACCAACAATCTTGGCAATCGCATGGGACCCACCTTTAGCACCTACATGCAAGAGGAAACCAGCGCGTCGTCTTTGAATGTGGTTCGCGCCTACATGGCAGCAGAAGATATTTTTGGTATCCCTGCACTATGGGACGCCGTCAATAGTTTGGACTTTACCGTCGAAAACTCGGTTTTAAACGGCTTACTGATTCGGATTCAAGGACTACTAGAGCGAGCGACGCTTTGGCTATTGCGCAACACTCGCGAAAGTTTGTCCATCCAACGCTTGAAAGACGCTTACAAACCGGGTGTGGAAGTCATTAGAGCCAATATGCAGGCCATTTTGACAGAATCCAGCCAAGCGCATTTGGCTGACATTACGACGCGTCTTGTCGAACACAATATCCCAGTCGAGATAGCAGAGAGATTATCGTCTCTTCACTACCTCTTCTATGGACTAGACATTATTCGTGTCGCGGCAAACACCGAAACCGAAGTGCTGGATGTTGCTCAAACTTACTTTGCCCTTGAAATGGACCTAGAGTTGCATTGGTTGCGTCACAAAGTCAGTGAATTATCCGCCGATGATGTGTGGCAACGTCGTGCAAAAGGCGGGCTTGGCGATGAAATTGATAACAGCCTACGAACGCTCACCCAAGAAGTCATTCAATCCAGTGCGGACATTAAGAAACTGGAGCAACGTCTGACGCATTGGCGTGAATCAAACAATGACAGTATCAAGCATTACCGTGCCACTTTTAGCGAAATTAAAACCGAAAGTGAATTCACACTTGCGATGATCACTGTTGCTATTCGTGAGTTGAGAAATCTGATATAAACCAAAAGGTGGCCGTCATTGCGGCCACCTATTTTTAAGAGGCCTTTTTTTAAGATGGATAGAAAAGTGACAGAACAAGTAACGAGAGCAACCTTTGACGAAGTAATGGTTCCCAACTACGCACCTTCTGCAATTATTCCGGTGCGCGGTGAAGGCTCTCGCGTATGGGACAAAGAAGGCAAAGAATACATCGATTTTGCAGGTGGCATTGCCGTGACCGCACTGGGTCATTCCAATCCTAAACTGGTCGAGGTTATGCGTGAGCAAGCTGGACAAATTTGGCATTTATCCAATGTCATGACCAACGAGCCAGCCCTACGATTGGCGAAAAAATTGACCGAAAAAACCTTTGCTGACCGAGTCTTCTTTGCGAACAGTGGCGCTGAAGCCAACGAAGCTGCGTTCAAATTGGCTCGTCGTTATGCGTTTGATCATTTTGGTCCAGAAAAACACGAAATTATTGCTTTTTATAAATCCTTCCATGGCCGTACCTTGTTTACCGTTTCTGTCGGTGGTCAAGCCAAGTACAAAGAAGGCTTTGAGCCAACACCTGGTGGTATTAAGCACTGCGATTACAACAATATCGAACAATTAAAAGCCATTATTAGTGACAAAACCTGCGCGGTTGTGATGGAGCCAATTCAAGGCGAAGGCGGAATCATTCCCGCTGATATTGAATTTGCTAAACAAGTTCGCGAGTTATGTGATCAATACAATGCTTTATTGGTTTACGACGAGGTTCAATCCGGTGTTGGTCGTACTGGCACTTTATATGCCTACGAGCAACTCGGTGTGACACCTGACGTGCTGACCACAGCGAAAGCACTTGGCAACGGTTTCCCAGTTGGCGCGATGTTAGCCACAGAAAAAGCGGCCAAGAGCCTCGCTTTCGGTACTCATGGCAGCACTTATGGCGGCAACCCAATGGCTTGTGCTATTGCCGAGGCAGTAATTGATATTATTGATACACCAGAAGTGCTAGGCGGTGTTGCAAAACGTCATGACCTATTTTTTGATGGCCTAAAAGCCATTAACGAGAAGTACCACGTTTTTAAAGACATTCGCGGTATGGGTCTTTTAATGGGGGCAGAAGTCATTGACAGTCTAGCAGGCAAAGCGGGGGAGATTGTCAAAGCCGCAGCTGAAGAAGGCTTATTTGTGCTTGTTGCTGGCCCTAACGTATTGCGTTTAGCACCATCGTTGATCATCACCGAACAAGACATAGCTGACGGACTTGCTCGTCTTGATAAAGCCATTGCGACTGTGATTGCGAATAATCAAGCGGCGTAAGCAAGCTTGTGGTAAAAAGCATCAATAAATCGGGCTTCGGCCCGATTTTTATTTGTCTAGGCAAACAGAAATTAATTTACTGAATGTGCCTTCCCCGCCAACCTGAACCTGCCTTACCTCTTCTTCCTGTAGGGTAAGTTTCGTCATTATACGCGACGACATTTTCATTGCTCGCCCCTGTTCAAAAACAGACTGTTCATAACCTAAATATCGATTCAAATAGCAAGCCAGCGCTCCACTCGAACTGCCTGTAGCCGATTCTTCTGGGATACCAACCAAAGGCGCAAAGTTTCGACAACTGGCGGTATAGGACGAATTGGGAGGGTTCATTTCAAAAACATGAAAGCCAACACACCGCTGCTGTTGACAAAAACGCGCTATTGAATCCAAGTCCACCACGAGGCGATCCAACGCGCCATAGGGCACTGGAATTATTACGTCTACCAAACCTGTAGAGAGAGCCTGAATAGGCAAACCTAACTGAACAATAAGCCTTGATTCAATTCCAAGCATCGGCGCAATGTCTTCTGCATAAAACTCTGTAGACCAAATTGGCAAACCTTGGCTCATGAAAACATCACCATTTGATGCGACCTCAACATCCAGCACACCAGCTTTGGTTTCCTGTTGATAACAACCCGCATGAATATGCGTCAGGTGATGCAACAACCAAAAAGCACTTAATGTAGCGTGGCCACAAAAATCGACTTCTACCGTTGGGGTGAAAAAAGACAACTGGAAGTCCGCTTTATCACTTTGGTTAACAAAAGCGGTTTCTGACACACCCACTTGCTTCGCGATAGATTGCTTCTGAAAATCCGTTAACGTATCGGCCTGCAACACCACACCCGCTAAGTTACCACCCTGCCCTGATATTGAAAAAGCTTGAATCAGATACACATCAACTTGCGTCATGAAACCTTCCTATTGCCGTAATTCCATAGTCTAACAGACGGTTTTACCCAAAATGCGCTCACCATTGACCAATTATCGTCTTTTTTGCCAATTCATAATGAGCTGTTTGATTGTGATTATCACTTGAGTGGTTTAAGCTCCGCTAAGTGCCATTAACAACTTAGCGTAAATCAATGGCTTATGGATCATTCAACTGATGTAGAGAAACTAAACCGTGTTTCATTCTTTCTTCCCCAAACCCAAGCTCTTTTTCCTTAGTTTTGCATTGTGGGCACTCGTTTGTGTGATTGGCTGGTATGCAAAAGTCCAAGACCTAGGCAATGTATTAAGCCTTGGCTCACTATTTGGCATTTACTTTCCAGAGGCCTTAGCCGAAGGTGCTGACGCGGCTGCTCAAGCCGCTTTCCAAAGCGCACAAAGCACAGCATTTGATGTCTGGTTATACCAATACATGGCGGTTTGTTATGGACTGTTTATTGGTGGATGGGTGGTATATGGCGGCCAAAAGTGGGCAAAATGGTCTGTCGTTGGTTCGGGATTAATCGTTTTCATCACGTGGTTTCAAGTCCAAGTAAGCGTGATGTTAAATGAGTGGTATGGTAGTTTTTATGACCTTATTCAAAAAGCGTTAGCCGAACCCAATAGTATCCTGTTATCTGACTACTATGCTGAACTTTCCACTGTTGCGGTAATCATCATGGTCGCCATCACAGTATCTGTTCTGAGCAACTTCTTTGTCAGTCATTATGTATTTCGCTGGCGCACAGCCATGACAAGCTACTACACATCCAAATGGGATAAAGTACGTCATATAGAGGGTGCCTCACAACGTATTCAAGAAGACACTATGCGTTTCGCCTCAATTGTAGAGGGATTAGGGGTCAGCCTATTACGCTCTGTTATGACACTCATCGCATTTTTGCCGATTTTATGGGGACTTTCTGGATATGTTAAAACGCTACCGTTGATTGGCGAGGTTCCTCAGGCTTTAGTATTTACCGCAATTGTATGGTCTATTTTCGGCACCTTACTGTTGGCTTTGGCCGGGATAAAACTTCCAGGGTTGGAATTTAAAAATCAGCGCGTTGAAGCTGCTTACCGAAAAGAATTGGTCTACGGTGAAGATTACCATGACAGAGCAACCCCAATCAGTCTCAATGAGCTATTTGAAAATGTGCGTAAAAACTACTTCCGTCTTTACACCAATTATCTGTATTTCAACGTGGTACGTTATGGCTATTTAAACGTCGGTCAATTTGTACCATTGATTGTTCTCGCGCCATCTATTATTGCTGGCGCTTTTACACTCGGTATCATGCAGAGAGTATTAAACGCCTTTAACCAAGTGGAAAACTCTTTTCAATACCTGATTAATTCTTGGACAACCATCGTAGAGTTGCTATCTATCTACAAACGTCTAAAAGCCTTTGAAGCCGCTATTGATAACCAACCATTACCAGAAGAAGACAGTCGTTACTTAGAGACGCACAACACACCTTCTGAGTAGTTTTTTACTTTTCACAAAAAAGCCCCTTAGATAAGGGGCTTTTTTGCAAGTGCTTGTTGAAACAACAACTCAGACGTTTATATTAATATTCTGACCGAGATTATCGGTTGTGGAATGAGACCCACTGCTGGCGGCAGGGGTTACATTTCTTGTCGCTTGCGCCAATAGCGCCAAATCCTGTTCTGCTTTTTGCTGTTGAGCAGCTTTGGCTAAATTTGCGCTATATACTTCACTGGCATAATCCATCGCAGGACTACTCACACCATTAATACTTGGCATTTTTCCTCCTATCATTCTTTAAACCAATCACTAAATTGTAGCGGCAAATTGGTTAATTTACGAACATCTTTTTTGTAAAAAAGATCAAGGTAATGATTAAATAGAGTCATCGTGTGCAAAATTTTCCCAATACTGACTCACAAGATTTTGATTCTCCACAAGTGTGTCTTTTTGCACGACTCGTCCTTGTTGTTGCAAGCTTAGCCTGTGCGTCAAGGAGCGATAAAGGGTATAGGTATCCGTCATTTTTTCAGCCTGTTCTGCTCCAATCAACCCGACTAACGCTGCAGCTTCTAGTTGACGAACATTGTCAGAAAATCGCATCAGCTCGGGGTACTTACATGACCAAGCCAATACCAAATACTGCACCATAAACTCAATATCTATGATGCCACCCGCGCCTTGTTTGAGGTCAAAGCCTTTCTCTTTACCGCCCGTATCAAGATGGGCGCGCATTTTTTCGCGCATCTTGATCACTTCCGCTTTGAGCTGACTTCGCTCTCGAATCGATGCAATAATTTCTTTACGACAATCTTCAAATTTCGCCAATAAATTCGCTTCACCCGCTAAGCCGCGTGAGCGAGTCAGCGCTTGATGCTCCCAGACCCAAGCTTCTTTTTGTTGATAGTCTTTAAAGGCTTCTAAGCTAGAAACCAATAAACCAGAATTACCAGAAGGCCGTAGACGCATATCCACTTCATACAAACGACCCGCTGCGGTAAAACTGGTAAGCATATGAATAAGACGCTGACCCAGCCGCGTATAAAAAGTCAGGTTATCAATGCTTCGTTCACCATCTGTATGGCCCGTTGCTTGCGCATCATGAATAAACACAAGATCTAGGTCAGAATCGTACCCCAGTTCCCAGCCCCCTGATTTGCCATAACCAATAATCGCCAATTGTGGTGTCAACGCAACGTCACCTTGGCTAATAGGAAAACCATGTTTCTTAGTCAAATATTGCCAAGACTGTTGTAATACTTGATCCAAAAGCACTTCTGCCAACCAAGTTAGGTGATCACTCACCTTCATAACTGGCAATATTTCTGTGATATCACAGGCGGCAATACGTAAAATAATAGAGCGCCTGAAACGACGCATAGCGTCCATCTGGGCTTCTTCGTCGTCTTCAGGCAGTCGCAATAATATTTGCTGAAGCTCTTCCGCCAGCATGATTTTATCGGGCGGTGAAAATAAAGTATTGGCGTCCAGAAGCTCATCCAGCAATGCGGGTGTCGCTGAAATAGCTTCGGTGAACCACATACTTTCTCGACACAAACGAATAAGATGAGTCAATGCCGTTTGGTTTTCACACAACAATACTAGGTAGGCCGTACGGCGTAATACGGCTTCCAGTATTGGAAATACCCGTTCAAGCACTAAATCAGGATTGGCTTCATCGGTTAATTTGCTCATCAATGCGGCTAAAAATACCGCTAGCCGCTCTTGTCCAATTGGTTGCATAAACACGACTGTACGCGAACTAAGCAGTTGAGAAATGCGTGTAATATTGGCGTCTTTATCTTGCCAAGTGATCAGTTCAATAGCGTCCTCTATGGCTTCTCTGTCCTCTGGATGTTTGATCAGCAAGCGCCACGCTTCTTGATTTTTCACTTCTTCATTACTTTCATGACCATCGTCTATTAACGCCACAAAAGAACGATGTACGTTTTTGCGCACTTCCCACAAACGTTTATCCAATGCTTCCCATGATGAAAACCCTACTATCAAGGCAATACGTGTACGCGCTCTATCATCTTCTGGCAGTAATTGCGTTTGCTCATCATTCACCGCTTGCAATGCATGCTCAGTTCGACGGAGCAGCAAATAGGCTTCGCGCAATTGATCCATTTCTTCGACGGGCAAATAGTCATGCTTCGCCAGATAAGGCAAGACTTTCAGTAAGGCGGGGGTTTGCAACCCTTGGTCTCGCCCTCCATGTAATATTTGTAAAGCTTGAGCGATAAACTCAACCTCTCGAATACCGCCCTCCCCCAACTTAATGTTGTGTTCTATCCCTTTACGGCGCACTTCTTTGGCGATCATTTGCTTAAGATCACGCAATGCGCCAATGGCACCAAAATCCAAATATTTACGATACACAAAGGGCCTACGCAAGGCTTCAAATTCCCTTATATCTAGGGCGCTCCCAGACATGACGCGGGCTTTGATCATGGCGTAACGTTCCCAGTCTCGTCCTTGATCTTGGTAATAGTTTTCCAATGAGTCCATGTTTAAAACTAAGGCACCAGACTGGCCAAAAGGTCGCAGACGCATATCCACCCGAAAAACAAAGCCATCTGCGGTCACTTGATCCAAATGTTGAATGAGCTTTTGACCGAGCTTGGTAAAATACTCCTGATGCGACAAGCTTTTCTTTCCGCCTTGTGTGTCCCCATGCTCACGAAAGGCAAAAATCAAATCAATATCGGAAGATAAATTGAGTTCATTGCCTCCCAATTTCCCCATGCCGATGACAATCATGGATTGAGGCAGTCCTTGACTGTCTAACGCCTGACCATATAAGGCTAAGTAGTGTTGTGTCGTCCATTGCAAACTGGCATTAACGCAGGCGTCTGCTAAAGCACTCAAACGAGCGGTAAGCTCGGTCAAAGATAGCCGTTGCTGTATGTCTAGGGCAATCAATCGCACCATCCACCACTGACGATATAAGCGTAAGCGTTTGATAAACCCCGTCTCATCTAATACCACTTGGGAAGCTTGGGAGCAGGCACTTGCTTCATGAGAGAAAAAGCTTTCCCCTGCCATCAAGGCCTCTTTTGAAGGCCGTTCAGGTAGTTTCTCTAGCACCAGCAAATCATCTAACCAACCAGGAAAACGTATGCACTGCTTATGCAAGTAATCACTTAACACCCATAAAGGCTCTAAGACAGCAATATGCTCAGTGCTCAATGCAGCAAGACCCTGTCTCTGTCTGGCCTCTTGAACCTGCTCTAACAGCAAAAAACGGGAAGTAGATTGCTCACAAAAAAGCGTATAATTGGGATTCAGATGTGGGGGAGTCAAAAGAGGTTTCCTTACTTTTTTATTTTTACGTCATCACGACAAACATTAGCCTAAGCGGTTTGTTGATTTAACCATTGGCCAACCATAAGCATCGCTATACCAATTTGCTTTATACTGGCTAACTTTGTCAACATCATAGCTTCTTCGACCATCAGACATGACTCTAGATGCCGATCAAGATCGTTTAATACTTTGACCAAATCATTAGGCAGATAAGCAGTTAATTGTGATACCGAATGACGAAAAGGCTGCAAAAGCGCCTCGTCTTGCATAAAATGCATAGCCTCCCAATAAACTAACCATACTTCATACCAATAAGCAGCCAACGTGATCGGATTCGCAGTATGAAGAGGTTTATTAGGAAACTCTATTTGCCCATATTTCAAACGCACGCCTCTCTGCGCCTTTGAGACAATGCTCACTTGGACAGGCACGCGCTCTGCTAGTTGTAACGCGAACTGATACAAAGCCGCCTCATTCCCTTCTTTAAGCTCTAGCTCTAACTCGCAAATCGCATCTTCACCATAGGGAGAAGTCACCAAACCATGGTCACAGACGACTTCCATTTTGGTGTCTTGAAACCGAACGTTCCAAACTTGCCTCTCAAAATCGGTACGATAAACTTCGATCAGCTCTCTACTCCAAGACATATCCTTCAGTGCATCAGGTAATGGAACCTCAGCCAAAAGGGACAAATCCAAATTATCATTTGGTAAAAACCATTCCCATTCGCCACGAGCATGCATACCGATACGATCACTGCCACGCGTTTTAACCGTTTGAATAAATTGGTCATTCACAGCACGGATACGCAGCGCCATGCCTCCTTGCATTAAGCTTGCCTCTGCGGTATCAAAATACGCGTTCATCAAAGACAAGGTAGGCTGGCGAGATTGTCCATCCGTCGCTGAAAATGTACAAATTTCATCAAGAAAGTCACTTGCGGACTTGAGATACTCGGAGTGAAGCATTAACTTTAGCTCTAGCTCGGTAGCCATAATATACAAACCTCTAAAACCTTTGCTGTTGAGCAAACAACAAAGAAAAATAATGTGCGAGCAAGTGTACCAGATGCCTAGCTTACAGTAGTAATATTCGAAAATAACTTGGATTCAAGGAATACCCTTTATGCCCGCACTTCCATCGCTCATTAGTATGATGTCACAACTTGTTGCATCGCCTTCTATCAGTTGTAGTCAAGCTCACTGGGATCAGTCAAATAAAGGCGTCATTCAATTACTCGAAAGCTGGCTAAGCTCCCAAGGCTTTCAATGCGAAGTCATGCCACTGCCTGATCAACCAAACAAGTTCAACCTCATTGCGACGTTAGGAACTGGCGATGGCGGTTTGGTTCTGGCAGGGCATACCGATACCGTTCCTTACGATAAAGGCCGCTGGAAATCTGATCCATTCAAACTGGAAGAAAGAGACCAAAAGCTTTACGGTCTTGGTAGCTGCGATATGAAGGGATTTTTCGCCATCGTGCTTGATACCGTTCGTCATATGCAGCTATCTGATGTAAAACAGCCGCTTATCATTTTGGCGACCGCAGACGAAGAAAGCTCCATGTCTGGCGCACGCGCTTTGGTTGATCAGAATAAAATCAAAGCAAGATACGCCCTAATCGGTGAGCCAACCTCATTAACCCCAATATATGCCCACAAAGGCATTATGATGGAGCGCATTCAAGTCACAGGCCAAGCAGGACATTCTTCCAATCCTTCTTTGGGAAATAATGCCTTAGATGCCATGCATGCCGTCATGTCAGAGTTAATGATCTTTCGCCAGCAGCTGAAAGCAAACTATCGTGATGCCAGCTTTGTCATCGATTATCCAACTATGAACTTTGGTTGTATCCACGGTGGTGATAATCCCAATCGAATATGTGGCCGTTGTGAACTGGAATTTGACTTACGGGCCCTGCCAGGCATGAGCAACCAAGCCTTAATGGCAGAAATCGCTCAAATATTGCCCCGTATCGAAGAAAAAACTGGCACAATAATACAGTTGAGTAGTTTATTTGCTGATGTGCCGTCTTTTTATACGCCTATTGAATCGGATATCATAAAAGCATGTGAGGCTTTAACGAATCGTCAAGCGAGTACGGTCGCTTTTGCGACAGAAGGTTCATTCTTAAATCAGCTTGGAATGGAAACATTAATACTAGGACCTGGATCGATTGATCAAGCCCACCAACCAAATGAATTCATGGCCTTAGATCAAATTCAACCTATGCAAGAGGTAATTCGCGGCCTAATAGAGCGGTTTTGCCTTCAAACAAACGAGCAAAAAAATGAGGAACAGCGTGCCTGAAGATCTCAAATATGTGGACTGGTTCCGCCATTCATCCCCTTATATCAATGCCCACAGAGGAAAAACCTTTGTCATACTTATTCCAGGGGAAGCCGTCGAATGCACACATTTCTCAAGTATCATTCATGACCTTGCCTTGCTGGACTCTCTCGGAATCCGTTTAGTATTGGTGCAAGGGGCACGTCCACAAATCAATAGAATTCTAGAAAATAAGCGCATTGTTAGTCGCGTGGAAGACAATTACCGCATTACACCGCAAGATCAATTACTGGATGTTATTCAAGCGTCAGCAGCCGTACGCGTTCAATTGGAAGCACAACTTTCTATGGGCTTGTCTAATACCCCAATGGATGGCGCTCGCTTGAAAGTTTGCAGTGGCAACTATGTCATTGCCCGCCCTCTAGGCGTTGTCGACGGTATAGACTATGGACATTCCGGCGAAGTTCGTCGAATCGACACAGAAGCAATTTTTCGTTTGCTGGAAGACGATAACATGGTGCTTCTACCACATCTTGGTTTTTCACCTACAGGAGAAGTCTTTAACTTAAAAAGTGAAGATGTTGCTATTCAAGCCGCCATTCAACTTAAAGCGGATAAATTGGTCATCTTTTCTGAAGAAGAAGGGGTTTTTAAAGAAGACGGCGAACTGTACTCAGAGCTATTGACCAAAGACGCTGAGGCCATTCTCAAGGCGAAATCACTGTCAAATATTACCCATGCCGCCTTGGACGCCTGTGTTCAAGCGGTTCGTCAAGGCGTACCAAGAGCACACTTGATCTCTTATAACGAAAACGGCGGCCTATTAAGAGAACTCTTCACCCGTGAAGGCTCTGGCACCATGATAGACGAAGACAGTTATGAACAGCTTCGCCCCGCTCACATTGATGATGTTGGTGGCATGATGGCACTTTTGTCACCGCTAGAAGAAAAAGGCATCTTGGTAAGACGCTCAAGAGAATTACTTGAAAACGAAATAGATAGATTTATTGTGATCGAGCGTGATGGTGCAATAGTCGCTTGCGCTGCACTCTATCCGTTTGAGCAAGAATATGCCGGAGAATTGGCTTGTCTTGCTGTGTCACCTGACTATCGTGGTTCAAACCGTGGAGAACGACTCCTGAAAGGTATAGAGCAAGCAGCTAAGCAGCAAAACCTCTCGACGCTCTTCCTGCTAACCACTCGTACTGCACACTGGTTTATTGAACGTGGCTTTAGTGAAACCACATTAGCCAGCCTACCTACACAAAAACAAGCGCTGTATAACTACCAGAGAAACTCTAAAATATTTTCCAAACCTCTGTAAACCTTTGCTGCGACACTGAGCAAATAAAGTCGGGCCAATGGTGTGTAGTTTACCACGGCCCGCTGTCTATTTTTTAGTCTAATGTGGAACAGTACTGGTCAAATTCCACTAAAATATACAATTCATTATCGTGCTGAATCGTGCCTTGTATGCAACTGTGCTCTCGGTATTCAAGCCCTTGAATGTCATTTTTTTCCGGTAAGTCCATCACCCGCTCGACACTTTCTACTCGAATGCCGAAATAGCCAGCAGGCAAATCCAATACAATAATATGCCCTTCTTCCTCACAATCGGCAGGATCTAAATTCAGCAAATGGGTACCGTATAACACGGTCACCATATGACCCCGAACATCAATCATGCCCTCCACACCTTCACGAGCGCCAGGCACAGGAGCTGGAGACTGATAACTTAACACTTCTTTAATATTTGACAACGGATGAACGTAACGCTCTTCTCCCAGTCGAAAACAGATCCCTTTTTCTGTGGTTGGCTCCACGAATAAACCTCCAAAAATTATGCATGACATGAACAATAAATATTCTAAAAAGTCTTTAATCAATAAAAATACTTACATGTCTAATCTTTTTATTCAAGTTTTAGACATCGAGTAGGGGGAGGCGTTACCGCCTCATC
>NZ_QGOK01000002.1 GCF_003259175.1 Marinomonas shanghaiensis
ATGTGATGGCGACGGATAATGGCACAGGCAATATGACCGATACTCAAGCGGTTACTGTCAGTGTGAATGATCTTAACGACAATGCTCCTGTTGTTACTTCTGGAGCAACGGCAAGTATCGATGAAAATGCTGCAACGAGCACAGTGGTTTACACGGCTACCGCAACAGACGCGGATGGTACGAGTGCCAATAATGCTATCAGCTTTAGCTTAACCGGTACGGATGCCGCGGCGTTTGACATTGATAGCAGTACGGGTGTGGTGACGTTAAAATCGTCAGCGGATTATGAAACCAAAGCCAGCTACAGTTTTAATGTGATGGCGACGGATAATGGCACAGGCAATATGACCGATACTCAAGCGGTTACTGTCAGTGTGAATGATCTTAACGACAATGCTCCTGTTGTTACTTCTGGAGCAACGGCAAGTATCGATGAAAATGCGGCAACGAGCACAGTGGTTTACACGGCTACCGCAACAGACGCGGATGGTACGAGTGCCAATAATGCTATCAGCTTTAGCTTAACCGGTACGGATGCCGCGGCGTTTGACATTGATAGCAGTACGGGTGTGGTGACGTTAAAATCGTCAGCGGATTATGAAACCAAAGCCAGCTACAGTTTTAATGTGGTGGCGACGGACAATGGCACAGGCAATCTGACCGATACCCAAGCAGTGGTCGTGAGCATCAATGATGTGAATGAAGCACCAGTAATCACGTCAGTTGCAACGGGCAGTGTGGATGAAAATGCCGCAATTAACACAGTGATTTACACGGCCACGGCTACGGATGTAGATGCGAATGACAGCTTGACCTATAGCCTCTCTGGCGATGATGCCGCGTTGTTAGAGATCAACTCGACAACGGGTGACGTGACATTAAAATCGCCAGCGGACTTTGAAACTAAAGCTAGCTACAGTTTCAGTGTGGTTGTGACAGACAATGGTAATTTGACTGATACTCAAGCGGTTACTGTTAGCGTAAATGACGTGAATGAAGCTCCTTTAA
>NZ_QGOK01000020.1 GCF_003259175.1 Marinomonas shanghaiensis
TACTGGCTTACTGAGGTGGGTGGCTTAGAAAAGAGCTAGATAGAGATAACACCATTCCGTTATAAACTAGAGGAATGGTGTTATCTATTGCTCAAAAAAGAACACTATTTCAATGTTGCTAAATACGCTCGCCAACCTTTTAGATGTGTGATCTCAGTAGCACCTTCGATTCCATAAGGCTCGCAGATAAATCCCACTACTTGGCTACCATCGGCGAGTGCCACTTTACCGATTCCAAGAGGCGCAGGAATACCGGCAACAAAACTACCGAAGTGTTGCGCGGGCACAGACCAAACTTCCACTTTGATGGCATCCCCGTTGTCTTTATCAAGAACCAAACCTGGGCGAAGTGGTGGACCACCAGCCAGTGCATACATACGATAGGTAGAAGCCGTGGTTGTTGCGGTTTTCAGGCGAGCGCCACGTTCAGTAAGCTGCCAGTTAAGCGGTTGGCCTGCTAAGTGAGCGCCACAAACCATCACATCAATAAGTTGGTTATTCCCCACAGGAGTCGTGGTGCTTGGGGCTGCCAACACTTCCAAAGCGCCTTTTTTCAGAGGAAGTGCTTGTTGGATGCGGTTAGCAATCGACATCAACGTGCGATCACTGAAAGTTGGTCCGACCAACGTGATACCAAATGGCATGTCATTCTCTGTCATCATCGTCGGTACGGCGATGGATGCCAAGTCAATCAGGTTCATAAAGTTAGTGTAATAGCCCAATTCACTGTTGCGTTTGATTGGCTCGGCCAGCATTTCTGCCACGGTAAAATGACGACCTGCTGTGGGTGTGAGTAAGCAGTCGACGTTGGCCATTTGTGCCAAGCAAATTTGCTTTAAGTCATGAAGACGATATTGCGCCTTGAACAAAGCCGTTGCTGGCGGTTTTCCACCCGGTGCGATAATCTCGCGTACCACAGGGAAAATCGCCTCAGGGTTCTGATCAATCAAGGGCTGAGTGGCTATATAACGTTCCGACACCCAAGGACCTTCGTACAACAATTTAGCAATTTCATCAAACGGTGCGTAGTCAATTTCTTGGAAGGCAAAGCCCTGCTCTTTTAATAATGCCAAGGTTTGCAAATAGGCTTTTTCGTAGTTTTCGTCACCGAAGAATTTCAACTGATGAGCCGGAATCACGCCCACTTTTAACGGACCAGTGCGTAAACCATAGTGACGAGCTTGATTATCAAATGGGTTCTGGCGGCTGTAGCCGTCTTTTGCATCAAAGCCTTCTGCCGCCGCTAAAGCAATGTTGGCGTCGTCTGTGTTATAGGCAAAAATAGTGATGCAATCCAAGCTACGACAGGCTGGCACTAGGCCCGTGGCAGACAACAAACCAATACTCGGCTTCACGCCAATCAAGTTATTAAAGCAAGCTGGAATGCGACCAGAACCTGCGGTGTCTGTGCCCAAACTGAAACTGGCCAAGCCAAGCGCCACTGCCACCGCCGATCCCGAGCTAGAACCACCACTGATGTAGTCGTAATTAAACGAGTTATGACACGCACCAATCGGTGAGCGCGTACCATTTAAGCCGGTAGCAAACTGATCCAAGTTGGTTTTGCCAACCGGAATGGCACCGGCATCAATCAGCTGTTGCACTACTTTGGCGGATTGTGTTGGCGTGTAAGCAAAGGCTTCACAACCGGCTGTCGTTGGAATACCAGCAAGATCGATATTGTCTTTAATCGCAAACGGAATTCCCCACAGAGGATGCGTGTCCATGTTTTTGCTTTTCAAGCCATCCAACCAAACCGCTTGCTCGGTTGCCGTTAAGAGATGAATCCAAATGTTATGATCTGCGTAATCTTTCGCGCGCTCACGTATGTCCGCCATCACACTTTCAGGTGTTGTAGTGCCTGCTTGAAAAGCACTGCGTAGTGCGGAAAATCCCATATCTAATGTATTCTCATTTGTATCGTTAGTTCTCATACTGATGCTCATGCTTTTTCCTCCACACATTCCTTCAACAAGGCCTCCAACACGACAATCGCCTGCCCTGCATTCACACGACTGCCATCTTTTAATAACAAATCAGATACGACACCAGCGGCGGGAGCGTAAATCGGGATTTCCATTTTCATAGACTCTAAAATTACCAACAGTTGCCCCGCTTGCACCTGATCGCCTTCTTTCACTTGGGTTTGCCAAACACTGCCAGACACAGGGCTATCAACGACGGTAGCGTCTTCGCTCCAAGTAATGTCGGTTACGACCGTTTCCGCTTCGTTGGTATCAAAATGGAATTGACCATTGGCATGCCAGCGGGCTAGCTCGGCCTCAAAAGCGTGATTGCGCACTTGCTTAAATTCATCAATGCTGATTTGGTTTTCATCAATAAAGCTCTGGTAGTCAGCCAAAGAAAAGGTGCTCTCTTCAATGCGAATACCATAGTTATCGTGGGGGAAGTCTTTACGGATTTGATCCAGCTCTTCGTGACTCACTTCATAGAAACGAATCTGATCAAAGAAGCGTAACAACCAAGGCTTGGTAAAGGCGCTTGTTTGACGATAGCGATTCCACATTTGCAGTGTTCGACCAACAAACTGATAACCGCCAGGACCTTCCATACCGTACACACAAAGATAAGAGCCCCCAATACCGACTGAGTTCTCTGCTGTCCATGTGCGCGCAGGATTGTATTTGGTGGTCACTAAACGATGACGAGGATCAATAGGCGTGGCCACCGGCGCACCGAGATACACATCCCCCAAGCCCATGACCAAATAACTGGCACTGAACAAGATATTTTTCACATCGTTAATATTATCTAGACCGTTAATACGACGAATAAACTCTAGATTACTTGGACACCAAGGGGCATTAGAACGCACGGATTGCGCGTATTTGTCGATGGCTTCTTGGCAGGCTTTGTCATCCCAAGACAACGGCAAATACACAATTCTGGACGGTACTTTGAGCTCATCAAGCTGCGAACGTAAGGCTTGCTCGGCCAATTCCAAATGATCCAACAGATCCCGATAGCTCAGTTGTTGACTGTCATAATGAATTTGCAAAGAGCGAATACCCGGAGTCAGTTCACGCATGCCTTTTAATGGATGTTTCTCCAACCATTGCATTAAGGCATGAGCGCGGAAACGTAAGCGGATATCCAATATTTGCTCGCCATATTCCACCAGCAAAAAATGATCTCCTGCCGCTCGATAGACGATTTCATCACCAAAGCGCTCGGCTGGTAAGGTTTTTAAAATCGGCGTCTGCACTTCACAAGAAGACTCACAATCGGAAACAGCTTGTTCAAATGCCGTCAAATTAGCCAAGCCTTCATTTTGCGCGGCTTCTAACGCCACGGCATCTTCCAAGGTCACAGGAATAAAACGGATTTTATCCCCCGCTCTCAATTGCCCCAGCTTCCATAAATCGGCTGTAATGACGGTGGCAGGACACACAAAGCCACCAAGAGATGGGCCATCCGGCCCCAAAATAACCGGCATATCCCCGGTGAAATCCACACTACCAAAGGCGTAAGCGTTATCGTGAATATTAGACGGATGCAAACCAGCTTCGCCACCATCGTTACGTGCCCATTTAGGCTTTGGGCCAATCAAACGCACGCCCGTTCGGCTGGAGTTGTAGTGAATTTCCCAATCCGTATCGAAAAACATCTTGATGTCTTCTGGGGTGAAAAAATCAGGAGAGCCGTGTGGACCGTAAATCACACGTAGTTCTACCGTGTGATCCATCTGCGAGAAAAATACGTCAGGGATGGGCTTAGAAGACAAACCGCTTAACTGAGTCGCGTCTACATCAAGCACATGCAAGACATCACCCGTTTGAAGAGACCGCCCATTGTGCCCACCAAATTGCCCCAAGGTGAAGGTGGATTTAGACCCTAAATAATCAGGACAATCAAAACCACCCGCCACGGCCAAATAGGCTCGTGCGCCTTTATCTTTAATGCGCCCCAAGGTTAACGTGTCGCCTGCTTTGACAAAGACTACTTTGTTTTGCTCAATCACTTGACCATCAATTTTCGCATCAATCGTGGCACCACAAATCGCCACGCACGTCTCGAAACTGAACGTCAAGCTCGGTCCTTGTAAAGTAATTTCCATGGCAACAGCAGAATCTGGATTGTT
Source organism: Marinomonas shanghaiensis (assembly GCF_003259175.1). Classification (GTDB taxonomy): domain Bacteria; phylum Pseudomonadota; class Gammaproteobacteria; order Pseudomonadales; family Marinomonadaceae; genus Marinomonas; species Marinomonas shanghaiensis. The sequence goes on from NZ_QGOK01000020.1 coordinate 4,103, forward strand.
AAGCAATCGATTCGCTAAGCGGAAATGGTAATTATCAAAGGGACCAGACGGCGGTACGCCCACATTCCAATGATGTTGACGACCAGGAAAATCTTGCAATGTGGTTTGAGTTCCACCACTTAACACATCAATGCGTTTCGGTTGATAGACAAACGAATTGAGGTAACGAGTGCTCACTTCACCGCGCAGCAACAGAGGATCCGAGACCAAGTTTTTAAGGTAGTCTAGATTGGTTTCCGTGCCATATAAGTGGCAACTGTCTAATGTTACTTTTAGCTTAGCAAAGGCGGCATCGCGACTTTCTTGATGGACGATGACTTTGGCGAGCATGGGATCAAAATAAGGCGAGACTTCAATGCCCGTTTCGATCCAAGAGTCAATGCGAACTGCCGAATCGGCATTCGCTACAGGCCACTGAACCTCACTCAATAAACCCGCACAAGGTTGGAAATCTTTATAGGGATCCTCTGCGTAAATGCGCACCTGTACCGCATGACCATTCGCTTTTAATCCTGCACGCTTACTGTCCAGAGCAAGATCTTCATCGGCAGCAAGACGAATCATCCATTCCACTAAATCCACACCATAGACCATTTCCGTAACGCCGTGTTCGACCTGAAGGCGCGTATTCACTTCCAAGAAGTAAAATTTATCGGTGTCCATATCATAGATAAACTCGACCGTCCCCGCGTTACGATACTGAACGGACGACAATAATAATTCGGCCGTTTGATGAAGGTGCTGGCGTACCTCATCCGTTAAGTTTGGCGCAGGACATTCTTCGACAACTTTTTGATTACGACGTTGGCTCGAACAGTCCCGTTCGCCCAATGCTAAGGCACCACCTTTACCATCGGCAAAAATCTGCACTTCGATATGACGGGCGCGAGCAATAAACTTCTCTAAAAAAACACCGTCATCGGCAAAGTTATTCGCCCCCAATCGGCGTACCGAATCAAAGTTGTCTCGCAAGCCTTTTTCATCGTGACATAAATGCATGCCAATACCGCCACCGCCTGCGGTACTTTTTAACATCACAGGATAACCAATCTCGATGGCGATTTGGCAAGCGGAATTTAAATCAGTAAGCAATTCAGAACCTGGCGATAATGGCACACTGGCTTTTTTTGCCAATTCGCGTGCTCGGTGTTTCAAACCAAACTCCACCATCTGTTCGGCGGTGGGACCAATAAATGCAATACCTTCTTCTTCGCAGCGGCGTACAAAAGTCGCGTTCTCGCTCAAAAAACCATAGCCTGGGTGAATCGCCTGAGCGCCAGATTGTTTGGCTATACGCAGGATTTTCTCCATATCCAAGTAGGTGTCGCTGGCACCGCCCTCGCCTAAGGAGAAAGCTTCGTCAGCACGTTTGACGTGCAGGCTCTTGGCATCGGATTCAGCGAAGACCGCTACCGAGCCAATCTGCATTTTATTAAGAGTGCAAATAATACGTGTCGCAATGGCGCCACGATTGGCAATTAAGACCTTGTTAAACATGGTTCAACCTTGGCCGGGCCGTCCCGGAGCGAGATACACATCAGTGGCCGTCCACTGAGCTAGCTAAAAATCATCGGTTCTGTCGGTTGACAGTTATTTATCCCACACGAGCATGTCAACTGGTGTTGGGTTATAGCCATTACAAGGGTTATTCAATTGAGGACAGTTCGAGATCAACACAATAATGTCCATTTTCGCCACCATCTCTACGTATTTACCGGGCGCAGAAATACCGTCTTCAAACGTCAAACCGCCTGCTTCAGTGACAGGCACATTCATAAAAAAGTTAATGTTGTGGCTAATATCACGTTTCGACAAGCCAAACTCTGGGTTTTCGGCAATCGCCAACATCCAGCTGTCTCGACAAGCATGCATACAACGCTTTTCCAAGTCATAGCGCACGGTATTACTTTCTGTCGCGCACGCTCCGCCCAGAGTGTCGTGACGACCACAAGTGTCCGCGACGATTTCCAACATGACGTTATTTTCGTTAGAGCGGATTTCCGAGCCAGCGGTTAAATACACATTGCCTTGTTCACGGATCGTGTCAGTGGCACTGTATCGCTCGGCTGGGTCATTGGCGTTATAAAACAAGGTATCTGCGGCTTGGTTGCCTTCTAAATCAACAATTCGAAACGTACTACCCGCTTTGACGACGCCAATAAAATAATCACCGGCATCTACGTGGTAAATCGCATTGGCATTTTCTGCTTTTAATAAGCTTTCTTTGATCATGATTAGGCCTCGGCACCAAAATAGTAGAGTTCGTTGTTGGCAAAACCGCGTTGATTTTCAGGACGAGACATTTTACAAAAATCATCCATCGCCACAGGGGCAGCTTTTTCTAACACAATGGCAACGGGTTTTCTTGGATAATGGGTGACCTTGCTCAACGGATGCGGACAAGTGTGCAGCATCACCAAGGTGTCCATTTCAAAACGTAAAGTGATACTAGAACCCGCTGGACTGTTTCCTTCAACCAACAACATATTGCCGTTGGCGTCGGTGCTGACTCGGCTGAATAGGTTCAAGTTCGCAGCAATGTCAGCTTTGGTTAGACCGTATTTGGCCATTTCCACCAACATGGCATCGTGACCATTTTGCATCCAGCCATTACGGTCATTTTGATAGTCACGTTTACCCCACTTCGACTCGATGTGTGAAGCATGGCTATTCCCACTGACCGTCTCGTGCCAGCCAACGGTGTCTTCAATGATGGAAGCAAATATCCGTCCCATGTCAGAGTACAGACAATGACCTTTAGTGAGTTTAAAGGTGTGTTGACCTTTTAATGTATCCGGTGCGTTGTAACGCTCCAGTAAGTTTTCAGGGTTATAAAACACCAGGCCGACATTAGCATCGCCTTCAATATCCGTCAGAGTCATTTGCATGCCGCGACGTACACGAAGTGACCAATGACTCGCGGCAGGGATAATGGTTTGATATTTATTCATAATCTCTTTTCCTCTGTATTCTGCTCAGTATTGGAAAGCGGTCGAATACGTTGATCTATTTCGTCAAAAAAGTGGCTCAGGCATATGACCAACAGGCAAGTCATAAGTAATCGAAGCTCCATAAGCGTTTGGCGCATGAGGATCATGACGTAACTTGTCGAACACCCATAAACGCGTGCCGAGATAAAAGCCTTCTTTTAGATCATGAGTAACCATAAAAATAGTCAGCTTATGCTTACGCCAAAGATCCAACACCAACGCATGCATATCCGCTCGAATGCCAGGATCAAGGGCACCAAATGGCTCATCCAGCAGTAAAATTCGTGGTTTACAAATGACCGCTTGGGCAATGGCAAGACGCTGCTTCATCCCACCGGATAGCTCATGAGGATAACGGTTCAATACATGACCGAGCCCTACTTGCTCCAGCATTTCACGGGCTTCTTGGTTAGCAACATCTTTCTCTTTGCCAAACAAATAACCAGTCATCGAGGATTTCTGAAAACCCTTCGCAGCGATCACGTTTTGCAACACCGTCATATGGGGAAACACCGAATATTGCTGAAACACAATGCCGCGATCTGAACCTGGCTCATTGGGTATCGGCTTACCATCCAAGAGCAACTCTCCTTCTGTGGCCGATTCAATTCCCAAAATCATCTTCAAAAAGGTACTTTTGCCACAGCCAGACGCACCGACTAGGGTAATAAACTCCCCTTCTTGCACTCTCACATTGACACGTTCGAGAATGATGTCTTGACCATAACGTTTGCCGATATTTTTTGCTTGAATCATGACTTTATTGGTTTTTTTCTCACTCATGACTGCCCCTCTACATTCCAAGGAAAGAGTCGACGGTTTAACTTATTGAGCAAGTAATCCACCAGAAATGCCAACAGTGTAATCCACGCCACATAGGGCAAAATTACATCCATAGACAAATAGCGACGTACTAAAAATATCCGATAACCAAGACCGTCCGTCGAGGCTATGGCTTCCGCCGCGATCAAAAACAACCATCCCGCCCCTAAAGACAAACGGACAGCATCAATCAATTTCGGCATAATTTGCGGTAACACCACACGGACTAATATCTGGCTGGTACTCGCGCCTAACGTTTGCGCTTTCACCAGTTGCTCAGCTGGAATCTCTTGAGTGCGTCGCTGGATATCTCGGGCAATAAAGGGCGTTATTCCTATTGCGATTAAGGTAATTTTTGACACCTCACCAAGACCAACGACGATAAACAAAATGGGCAACAAGGCCAGTGGCGGCACCAAAGACACCACCGTCAGCAAAGGCGAAAAACCAGCCGAAAAAATTGGCAAGGCTCCCGTTAGCACGCCAACAAACAAGCCGACAATGCCCGCGATCAGCACACCCAAAGCCAAACGCGTCAAGCTGCTTGCGGTATCTTGCCAGAACAACAGTTCCCCCGAACGCTTACTGGGTTCAAACGCCATGCGATACATAGACTCCCCCATTTGACTAAACGCAGGCAACAGTTTGTCGTCAGGGTTCATGGCCAATCGAGCGTCAGAACTCACCATGTACACCATGATGAGCACGGCGAATGGCAACAACCCGAGCAAAATATTGCTTGTTCGATTTGGCTTATAATTTATGAGTTTTTTCATGCTTTTATCCCATGACGCTCTACTTAATGTTCCCTTTCTAAGTAGAGCGTATAGCGTGGATGATTAAAGTTGACCGTCTGCGGCCATTTGCATGTAAGTTGGATCAAAGCGAAGCTTGATGTTATCAGCGTTACCAAACACACCGACGGGGGTCTCAATACCAATGACGCCAGCATCAGGAGCACCATCGCCTAACAAACCATGATCAAAGGAGAACTCCGCCACATGCTGCATGGTTGCAATCAATTCTTTGCTGTTCGTTAAAGCCAACGCTGATTCTGGGGTATAAAACATTTTTGTGCTGGCAAGCTGAGAATCGTAACCTTCTAAATCGGTTTCAGAGGCTTCCGCCATAGCTGTGCGCGCATCGATCGCCGCTTGGTCCGTACCACTCATTAACGCCATGACTTCATACCAAGCACCCACTAAAGCCTTACCTAAATTAGGGTTCGCTTTCAGCGTATCGGTATTAACGACCAACATATCGATGATTTCACCGGGGATTTGCGAAGAGTCAAACACATTATTTGACTTAGGCATGGACGTAATTTCGCTTAACAAAGGGTTCCATGTCACCACAGAGGTCACGTCACTGGTCCCATAAATTGACACCATATCAGCATCAGACGTGTTAATTACATTCACATCCGCTTCACTAAGGCCCACCGAATCCAAAGCACGAGCCAATAAATAATGTGACACACTTAATTCGACTAAATTGACATTTTGGCCTTTGATGTCCGCTAACTGGTTTTTATCTTTCAAGATAACGGCGTCATTCCCATTAGAGAAATCGCCAACAATTAACGCCGTACTGTCCACACCACCTGCCGCCGGAATGGTCAGCGCATCCATATTGGTCATCGCACAAGCATCAAATTGGCCAGCGGTATATTGGTTGATGGATTCGACGTAATCATTGATTTGCACCACATCGATGTCGATACCGTATTTGTCCCCCCATTTTTTGACAATCCCTTCTTGCGCCGCATAGGCCCAAGGCATCCAACCGACATAAATAGACCAACAAACCTTAAATTTATCAGCGGCAAAGGTATTAGCAGACAGGAGAAGCGTAAACAGTAGAACGGTTACTTTTTTTGCGGAGTATTTCATGGCAGTTACCTTTTCAGTTTGTTTAATTACACACGGAGTACCCTTGGCAATATCGCCATGTGGTCTCCCGGGCTTTTGTCCCGCCGTGTAACCTTGAAACTGTCAAGGTCGAAAGCTCTCGGACCAGACACTTCGATAAATTCGAAATCGGAACCCTAGCTCTCTATTGATAATCTAACTTGTGATGTTCGACTTTCCAAGGGTACGAACAACCTAGATAAAGCAGATTGTATGCCAGTTATACAGAACCCTGAATTTGTCTGGCTTTAACGTATTTTTTGCCACATACAGACAGTAACGAACAACAAAAAATGGGCTAAAAAAGCCCATTTCATTATTCGCGCACCATTTTTATGCAATTAAGCCAACGCTGTATCCAATAGCATCATCAGAACAAAACCTAACATTAACCCTTTTGTGGCCGCCAGCTCGTGACCTTGACGATGTGATTCTGGAATCATTTCATGACTGATCACAAACAACATAGCACCCGCAGCCAAAGCCAACCCTAAAGGCAACAACAAGCTAGACTCGCCCAATACCACCGAGCCAATAACCGCCATAATAGGCTCAGTTAAACCTGATAGTACCGCAATACTTACCGCTAATAGACGGCTGTAACCTACGGCCAATAGCGCCATGGCAACCACTAACCCTTCTGGAATATCCTGAATTGAGATACCCGTTGTTAAAGCCGTAGCTGCCGACACATCGCCACTGGCAAAAGACGCGCCTATCGCCAAACCTTCCGGAATATTATGCAGAGCGATGGCAAAAACAAATAACCAGCTGCGCCGCAAAGTTTGACCACGTAACCTGTCTTCCTCTTTAATAAAATGTTGGTGTGGCACAAGGCGTTCCAATACCAACATAAACGCACCGCCCAATAAAATTGCCGCCCCCACAGAACCAGAGCGATACCAAGGCGAAGCACCACTGCCTTCTAACAACGCTAAGGCAGGGATAATAAGAGAAAACATACAAGCTGCTAGCATCACCCCAGCACCAAATCCCAGCATAATGTCGTGCAATTTTTGTGATAACCGATGCAGAAACAAAGCAGGCAAGGCGCCTATAGCCGTCGCCGCTGCCGCCACAACACCCGCATAAAAAGCATAACGCACCTGAGAATGTTGCTGTAGCAATACAACAAATTGATCAATGGCGGTATAGGCACCTAGCACTAAAATAATGCTTCCGATCCACTTTCGCACACGAATTCTAGGTAGCGACAACAGAGTCAACTTCATGCTTACTCCTGATACCACACAGCAACTTGTGACCACTTGATGACATTAAAAAATGCCGCGACGTAGTCAGGACGTTTATTTTGATACTGCAAATAATAAGCGTGTTCCCAAACATCCAAGCCCAAAATCGGTGTCAATCCATCCATTAATGGGCTGTCTTGGTTGGCGCTGCTGGTAACCTGCAAGTTACCTTGCTGATCTTTCACCAACCAAGCCCAACCACTGCCAAATCGGCTCAATGCTGCCTTAATAAACAGCTGTTTAAATTCTTCAAAACTACCAAAGCTTTGCTGAATCGCGTCTGCTAATGCTCCTTGTGGCTCACCACCCCCTTCTGGTGACATCACCAACCAAAACAAACTGTGATTCGCATGACCACCGCCATGATTACGCACCGCACCCTGAACGTTTTCTGGCAATGACGTAATCTCTCGCAACAGGCGCTCAAGAGACCAATCCGCATAAGCGGTTCCTTCCAACGCAGCATTCAAGCCATTTACATAGGTCTGATGATGGCGACTATGATGAATCTCCATCGTCAACGCATCAATGTGTGGTTCTAAAGCGGTATACGCATAAGGCAGTTCAGGCAAAGTAAAAGGCATCTTATTCTCCAAAATAAATAACGATAAGAAGAATCATTATTATTTCTATTAATAACAAATGCAAATCCTATTTTGCAACCCACCTCGACACCCATGTACAGTGATTACGAAGAGAGTCTCGTATTCGAAAAAGGATTAAGCGAGTCAGGGTCTAAAAACACACTGAGTTATAGAGAGAAATAAAGTGGAAAAGGCGATCAGCATAAAGCGGATAGGATTGGAGCGGATAGGCTTAAAGCCATGAAAAGTGAGCGATACCAATGCCGTGCTATGACATTTTCGTTTGTTCGATTTTCTTGACCATATTGACGCTGACCGTTTCATAACCCATCTCAGCGTATAGCTTTTGAGCGGCATCATTATGAGAAAACACATGCAGGCCAATATTGACAATGTTGTGCGTTGCTGCGAAGTCTTCAATTTCCTTTAGCGCAATCTTGGCATAACCCTTTCGTCTATGTTCAGCCTTGATTTCTAAGTCATAAATAAACACCGTACTCGTGGTGCTACTGTTCTCTAGCGACAGCCATATCATACCCACAGTCTCGTTTACATCGGGTACTTTCATCTCAAAAAAATGATTGTTATCTGTGTCTATTCCACGCGGTAACAACCGCTCTATATCTCGTCTGGAACGAGACAATGATCCTGTTTTCTGCCAGCGGCCCGATTCCACATTTTCCCGCGCATACTGCACAATCAGCTCTTCAATATAAGAGGCAAAAAACGGTTTTGACATCGACACCAAAAAAGACATAACGACTCCGATTAATATCAGGCAAAGAAAAAGTGACTCCGTTCAGTATTCATCATTTTCACAAAAACAGAAGCATTATTTGAAGCATTTAACCAACAAGTAAAACCCAACCCCTTGCTATAACTGGCTTCTAACGGTGGGTGGCTTGGTATTCCTCCTACCTATTCCCCCAACAAATTCAATAACGCGCTCAGAAAATTTCGTAATTGAAGCAATCACCTAAACAAACAATCATTCGTATGGATTAAAAATAACAATAGTCAGGAGTTCTGATATGAGCGAATTTTTCAAAGCTGTACCGGTTATCAAGTATGAAGGTGCGGGATCAAGCAACCCTTTTGCGTTTAAACATTACGACGCAAATAAAATGTTGATGGGCAAAACCATGGCGGAACATTTACGCGTGGCGGTGTGTTATTGGCATACGTTTTGTTGGCAAGGCAGCGATGTGTTTGGCGCGAATACCTTTGATCGCCCTTGGTTTAAAGCAGATTCGGAAATGGCAGCGGCGAAGCTAAAAACCGATGCGGCGTTTGAGTTTTTTACTAAACTGGGTGTGCCCTATTACAGCTTTCACGATGTGGATGTCAGCCCAGAAGGCCGCTCGATCAAAGAATACATTAATAACTTTGCGCAAATGGTCGAGGTTCTACAAGCCAAGCAAGAAGCCACTGGCATCAAGCTATTGTGGGGCACAGCGAATGCCTTTTCTAACCCACGATACATGTCTGGTGCGGCGTCCAATCCTAACCCTGAAATCTTCGCCTATGCGGCGACTCAGGTGTTCCATGCGATGAATGCCACTAAAGCCCTTAAAGGCGAAAACTATGTTTTATGGGGCGGCCGTGAAGGTTATGAAACCCTATTAAACACGGATCTAAAACGCGAACGTGCGCAGCTTGGCCGCTTCATGCAAATGGTGGTTGAGCACAAATACAAAATAGGTTTTGAAGGCACCTTGTTGATCGAACCAAAACCAGCGGAACCAACCAAACATCAATACGATTACGATACCGCAACCGTTTATGGCTTCTTAAAAGAGTTTGGTCTTGAGAAAGAAATCAAGGTGAATATCGAAGCCAACCACGCCACCTTGGCTGGCCACAGTTTTCATCATGAAATTGCCACCGCCTGCTCTTTGGGCATTCTTGGCTCTGTTGATGCCAACCAAGGTGATGCACAGCTAGGCTGGGATACTGATCAATTCCCTACGAGTGTGGAAGAATACACTCTCGTCACTTATGAGATTCTAAAGTCCGGCGGTTTCAAAACGGGCGGTTACATGTTCGATACCAAGCTACGTCGTCAATCGATGGATCTGGAAGATTTATTCCATGGTCACATTGGCGCCATGGATACCCTGGCCCTGTCGTTAGAGCGCGCGGTTAAGATGATCGAAGACGAGAAACTGGCGAACTTTGTAGATCAACGCTATGCGAAATGGAATGACACCTTAGGTGCGGATATTTTAGCAGGCAAGCACACCCTGCAAGACCTTGCAGAATACGCTGAGAAAAATAACCTAGATCCTCAGCCAGTTTCTGGCCGCCAAGAAATGCTCGAAAATATGGTAAATGGCTACATCTTTAAATAAGCGTTCAAATAAGCCGTTAGATCAAAGTTAAGCAGCCTAAAAGTAAAAAACACAGGCCAACAAACGCTGACCTGTGTTTTTTAGTATTGCTTAGATTTAGGTTGAACGTTACTAAAGGCTATTAAGAAAATATCACGCCTTTTTTCAATAAAAAGCAACCATAACCTCGTCCTTCGCCGGTCACAACAAAAGCGTAGGCTTTTTTTGCCGCTTCATAAAAAGCAAAGCGTTCTAACGATCCCATTTCCGCATTCTCACTGTCAGCCGCTTTTAGAACAGCCGCGAATTCTTGCTGCACTTCTGGCATCACAGATTCAGCTTCGCCCACCACTTGCATGCGTGTCACGGGCTGCTCAACGAAAGTATCCAATGGCAATACTGATAAAATCGCCTTAGCCGCTTGAATAACATTCACGCCATCTAAGCGAATAACTGGTTTTCCTGCGGCCATAGAAGCCGCTGGAAAGTTACGATCCACCAGCACAATATCGTCACCGTGACCCATGGTGCGCAGTACATTCAGTAATTCCCCGCTTAGCAAGGGATCTATATTTTTTAGCATGTTTATTCCCTAATCACTGATAGGTTAAAGCAAAAATCTATTTTTGTTGCACGATGGCCGCTTTATGCTGCAAACGACTTTGTTTTTGGTCAATGATGACAGCCAGGATAATTACCACACCTTTAATGACCATTTGCCAAAACTCACTGACGCCCATCATCACCAAACCATCGGCCAAAATACCAATAACGAAAGCGCCAATCAGCGTGCCCATGATCGTACCGCGGCCCCCCGCCAAAGAAGTTCCACCCAAAACTACGGCGGCAATGGCGTTCATTTCAAAAGAGACGCCCGTTGCTGGATGACTGGCCACCAATTGAGAAGACACCACGATGCCCGCAATAGCCGCACAAAGACCTGAAATGGTGTATACCCACACTTTCACGCTACGCACTTTCACACCAGACAACTCGGCAGAATGCTCGTTGTCACCGATTGCAAAAACATGGCGACCAAATTGGGTTCTTTTGGCGATATAGGCAATCACACCAGCGAGGATAAACATCATCCAAATCGCATAAGGCAGACCCAGTAATTTCGCAGAACCAATCAATTCAAAACCCGTGTTGCCCAACTGAGCATTACCAGACAAACCGGTAAAGGTTTCACCACCAGACAATAACATGGACGCACCGCGCACAACGTACATGGTGCCCAAGGTACAAATGAAAGGCGCAACATTGTAACGGGTGATCAAAATGCCATTAATGGCGCCAATCAAACCACCAATCACCAAGACAATCGGCACAATCAGCCAAACACTAGGAAAGATAGCAATGCCAAACATCGGCAAAACGATCCCCTTGGTAATCAACCAACCCGCAACCATGCCACAAAACCCCAGAATCGCACCAATCGAAAGGTCGATACCAGCAGTGATAATGACGAAGGTAATGCCAAGCGCCAAAAAGGCATTGATGGCAATGTGCTTCACCATAATGACCACACTACTCGCCGCCAAAAAGCCCGGCACCATAAAGGTGAAAAACGCCAGAATTAAAAATAACGCAATAAAGGTTCGCATTTTTAGTGCGAGCAATAACAGACTTTCGCCAGAGAAAACCGACGATGATTGAGACGCCATATTTTGAGAAATTTTCATATTAAAGTCCTTGCGCGCTTGCTGACACAAGTGCTGATTCTGTGGCTTCGGATCGAAGTATGTTGGCGGTTAATTTGCCTCCGGACATCACCAGAATGCGATCAGACACCGCCATAATTTCTTTCAGGTCAGAGGTCGAAAACAACACGCCTATTCCTTGCTCTGAAAGTGTCACCATCATGTTAAACACGTCGGCTTTCGCACCGATATCAATGCCACGCGTTGGCTCATCCAGTAGCAACACCTTTGGGCTGGTTAACAAGGTTCGACCAATCACCACTTTTTGTTGATTGCCGCCACTCAATGCGCGTATTTCAATATCAGGAGAAGACACCTTGATAGACAGATCACCAATGGCAGATGTTACCGCTTCAGCTTCGGCTTTTTCATCAATGGAAAAGCGATGCTTGAGTCGACGCCATAAGCTCGAAATCGTCATGTTATTGCTGACTGACGAAATCGGGAAAATACCATTCTTTTTACGATCTTCTGGCACCAAGCAAATACCCAATCGAATGCGATCGCTGGTGTCCATTTTGGCCGTTACTTTCTGCCCTGCTATGTCCACATCACCTGAATATTCTTGCAGACCAAGTAGACATTCCATTAGCTCTGTTCGGCCTGCACCCATGAGCCCGTAAACACCAACTATCTCGCCGGACTTCACGTCCATCGATACGTCATCAACCAAGGTATGACCCATTTCGTTGATCAGTTTGATATTTTTAACGTCTAGTACGGGCTCGCCAAATTTGCGCCCCGGTTTCAAGAAATTAGACACAGGGTCGCTGCCCAACATCTCTCTGACAATCCACGGCACATCGATGTCTTTGACTTCTGCTTCAGACTGGAAATGCCCATCGCGTAAAATCGTAATGTGATCGCCAATCGCCATTAACTCTTCTAAACGATGGGAAATATAGATAATGGAAACGCCCTGAGCGGTTAAGTCTCGAATGACTTTAAACAGCAACTCAACCTCGGTTTTACTCAAGGCCGAAGTGGGTTCATCCAAAATCAGCACATCTGCTTCATCGGCCAAGGCTTTGGCGATTTCGATCAACTGCTGCTGACCCACTTTCAAGTTAGACAGTAGTTCAGAAGGCGCAATGTCTTGGTCAAGGCGCGCCATGAGCTCAGCAGTTACTCTATGCTGCTCCGCGGTATCAAGTGGCAGCAAACCTCGCTGTTTTTCCCGTCCTAAGAAGATATTTTCCGCCACAGTGAGGTTGCCAAAGAGATTCAACTCCTGATGCACCATGCCAATACCTTTGGCGGCAGCATCACGAGTATGCTGAAAAACAACGGCTTCATCGTTTAAATAAATGGTGCCTTTGCTCGGCTGCTGAACACCCGCCAAAATTTTCATCAAGGTGGATTTACCCGCACCATTCTCACCGATGATGACGTTTACTTTACCGCGATACACCCGATAATCCACTTCGTTTAAAGCGATAGTTCCTGGGTAAATCATGGAGATTTTTTCAGCACGAATGACGATGTCTGCATTAGCTTGGCTCATCATTTGCCTCCGCGCGTAATCTGCATTGGTACCGCATCACTGATGACATTTTGATCTATCGTAATCGCTGCAATAACTGTGGCTTTTTCGCCTACCCAGCTAGCATCTGGCTCACCAATGGACGCCATAGCAAGATTATTAAGCTCACGTGAAATTTGAGCGAAGCGAATTTGGTTTTTAAAATCATCAAACAACACATATTTAGACGCATCACGAATCGCATTGCCTTTGATGATACGTCCCACTTGTAAGTCGATATCGGTATCGTCTACGTTAAGCTTAATCACACCTTTCATTTTGCCTAGCTCCACACTATCGATGGTGCCCTCTAAACGCACAAAAAAGCTTTGTTTGCTGGTGATTTGCTGGGTATCTAACTGGGACTTAATACTTTCCCATGGAGTGAAGTCTTGTGTCGCCTCTGGAAAGACTTTAGGTAGCCAAAGCTGATCAGCCACTTCTGCCAAAGTAAAATCTGCAAAGCTCACCACGGCATTAGGATCTTTAGGAATAATAGGATTGCCTTCAGCATCTAAATCCGTAACGGTACAAGCTGTCAGCAGATTGAGGCAGGCAATAAGCCCAATAGATTGAAAGAGTTTTTTATAAGACATAATGTTACCCAAAGAGTCGGAGTGCTCGATAATGAACACTCCGAATCAGGTTGTTATTGTTTTAGCGCGAAGTTGCTAAGATTTTTCGCATTAGAACCATCAATCAATACACAATCCATGAGTTGTTTTTCTGGCAATCCTGTTGAGCCGGTACGAATGTATAGATCGGCTTGCTCAGCAACGCGCTGTGCTTGAGCGTAAGCTGGTTGCATCACCGTTGCTTTGATGTTTGAGCCCTTCAAAATCGAATCACGTGCGTAATCTAGACCATCAAAACCCACGATGAAGACATCTTTACGGCCCGCGGCTTGAAGTGCCGCTTCTGCGCCCAATGCCATAGAGTCATTCCCTGTAAACACGCCTTTAATGTTTGGGTTCGCTTGTAAAATCGACTCCATACGACTAAACGCTTCGGTTTGGCTCCAGTTGGCAGACTGACGAGCCGCCATTTTGAACTCAGGGAAGTTATCAACGATATCGTGGAAACCTTCACTGCGTACTTGTGCGTTAGTGTCAGACTCTGGCCCAACTAGTTCAACGTATTCACCACCTTCGCCCATTAATTCGACAAACTTCTCACCAGCAAGCTGAGCACCTTGGAAGTTATTTGAGACGATTTGCGTGACAGCGATACCGGTTTTATTGATTTCACGATCGTATAAGAAAGCCGGAATACCCGCTTTTTTCAGACGTTCTAGTGATCCAATACTGGCGTCTGCGTCCGCATTGTCCAAAATCACCGCTTTGGCTTGACGAGCAATGGCCGTTTCAATCAACTGGTTTTGTTTGTTTACATCACCGTCATGAGACGCCACTAAAGTGTCGTAACCCAATTCTTTGGCTTTCGCATCCGCGCCTTCGGCACCGGCTTTAAAAAATGGGTTGTCATGGGATGGAGTGATAATGGCGATCAAACCATTGCTAGCCAACACGCTGGTACTGGCTAAGGTGAGTAAGGTTGCAGCAAGGCAAGATTTCAAGAAGGTTTTCTTTATCATTGTATGTCTCCGGTATGCTTATTTTTATTAAAATATATCGAATAGCAAACGATTGCGTAATCGTTTGCTATTTTTATATTAAGCACATAGAAGTTGTCAATGAATTCTTGATAAATAAGAAAAAACCCTATTTATCAGATAGTTAAGACCCCATGACCATGATTATCTGGTGTAATTTAACGACAAACAATCAAACAACTGAATTATAAGGATTTTTCTTGCTGATAACGGCTTTAATCACACTAAAAAGTCGACTTTTTAGTTAAGATCAGGATGAAACGTTAAAAAACTGAAAGTAAAATACACAGAAAACAACAAGACGCATTGGGTACGAAGGCACCCAATAGCAGGGACGCTTTTCAAACAAAAACTGAACTTAAAAAGGAATCGCAGAGACTGAAGCACGAACCACTAGGTTTGGCTCCAACATAATCATCTTACCTTCTTGACGTGGATTCTCAATCCGCTCGATCATGGTACTAATCGCCAACTCAGCTAATCGTTCTTTGGGCTGATTGATGGTGGTCAGAGGTGGACTAAAATAAGCAGAATACATGCAGTTATCATATCCAACGACCGACAATTGCTGTGGAATCTTAATACCTGACAATTGCGCTTCGCTCATGGCGCCCATTGCCATGGCATCGTTACCAATAAACACCGCACTGGGCAAACTTGAACAAGACAACAACTGGCGCATACCTAGTTTGCCCCCTTCGAACTCGAAGTCAGACTCAATCACCCAATCATCTTGGATGGCTAAATTGGCTTGCGCCATGGCTTCAAGAAAGCCTTCTAAACGCTGTTTGGCCGGAAGTTTTGTTAATGGACCGCCAATGTAAGCGATGCGCTTATGGCCCTGTTCAACCAAATGCTGAATCGCTAAATGCGCCCCTTTCACGGAGTTATCTTGAATACGATCAACATAATCGTCAGAAGGTCCCCAGTCCATCACCACCATGGGCAAATTGCGCTGACCGATCAAGGAGCTAAACAGCGAATCATCATAGGCAGAACACATGACCAAAATGCCATCGACGCGTTTTTGCGTTAACATTCGCAGATAAGAATTGGTTTTTTCGAGCTCACCATCGGTATTGCACAGCACAAGATTGTAACCCTCTCGGTAACAGCACTTCTCAACTTCGTTGACCAATTCAGCGAAAAAGGGATTCAATGTAGTCGTCACCAACATGCCAAGGCTTTTGGTATTTTTGACCTTCAAGCTGCGTGCAACGGCACTGGGCGCATAATTGAGCGCTTCAGCGGCTTGAAAAACTCGTTCTTGTGTGGCTTTGGCGACAAAGCGCGTTTTATTCAAAACATGAGAGACGGTGGTTGTCGATACACCCGCCCGTAATGCAACATCTTTGATGGTCGCAGACAAACTTATACTCCCCTTTTATAAACCGTCATAACCAGAGTCAGAGTCCATCAAATTTTCTAAATAAAAGCAAACAGATCAATCGCTTATCTTTAGCTTTTATTTAGAAAACAATCACTCAGCATCCAATCGCTTTTCAGGAAGTATACTTAACGACGTCGTTAAAATGCATCAAGAGTTTTTCTAAATGCGCAAATCACTGTTTATTTTCTTTGCCCAACCGCGATGACACACGATATTCCCCAGGCGTCATCCCTAAATTTTTACGAGACACAGTGTACATGTATTGCACGGAAGGATAACCACAGGTTCGGGCAATTTCATCAAAAGGTAAATCGGTCGACGTAATCAGCTCACAGGCGCGATAAAACTTAGTCATGTGCAGTTGTTCGTGCATTGAACAGCCAATTTCGTCGATAAAGCGGGTTTCTAGATTCGTTCTTGAAATACCTATGTAGTCCACGACTTGCGCGACTTTCACACCACGACAGGCATTGTGGCGAATAAAATGCATGGCTTGAATGACATAAGGATCATGCAAAGCTCGATAGTCTGAAGACTGTCTTTCCGCAACACCAATTGGATCGACCACCACCAGCGAATTGTCCACAGGATAACCGAGCAACATACGATGCAGCATTTTAGCGGCTTCATAACCCATTTGCTTACTGCCCTGCTCTACAGAAGACAAGGCAGTACGGTTTAAATACCGGGCCATGTTTTCGTTATCGATCCCAACAATCGCTACTTGCTCTGGCACCAAGATATTCAAGTGATCACAAACTTGTAATAAATGCCGTGCACGGGAATCGGTGACAGCGATAATGCCGATGGGTTTGGGGAGATTGTTTAGCCAATTTTCTAATGCATGCTGGGCTGTTTCCCAAATTTCCGCCGAGGTGCAAAAACCTTGGTGCACATGAGGTTCAAAGCCATCGGAACGAACTTGCTCGACAAAGGCGTATTCGCGCTCACTTGCCCAGCGACTGTAATCCGTACTGGGCACACCGTAAAAAGCAAACTGCGGCAAGCCCTTACGCTTCAAATGTTGATACGCACAGCGCACTAATGCCGCGTTGTCCGTCGCTACATAAGGTAAACGAGGATAATCTTTTTTATGATGATAAGAGCCGCCAACCGACACGGTAGGAATCTCGGTTTCTTTTAGTATTTCTTCCACTTCAGGGTTATCAAAATCGGCAATAATGCCGTCCCCTTTCCAATGTTTTAGCGCATCAAGCCGAGAACGAAAATCGTCTTCAAAATACACATCCCAATCGCATTGCGCGGCTTGTAAATATTCGCCTATTCCTTCAATCACTTGCCGATCGTAGACCTTATTAGCGTTGAACACGAGATTAAGTCGGTAGCGTTTTTCAAACATACAAAAGCGTCTCTAATTTTTATTATTACCCCATCATACCCTTGTCGTCTTTATCTGCACTAGGCATAACAAAAATCAGAAACAACTTTGAAAAAATCGTAACACCTACTTACTTAATCCGTAAGGGTTACCGCCCTTTTACTCTTTGATATAAGTCCTGAAAACGCTCGCGCTTTTCAATGTATCGAGCGGCGTTTGTCTGATTTGGAAAATATCGCTTAATAAGCTCGGGCTTGCTACAAATAGTCTTTAAGGCCCCAGGACCTTGATCACCAATCGCTGCCAAGCGGGCCGCACCCAACGCTGGCCCCACGTCGCCCCCTGCGCGATAATCCATCGGCACGTTAAATACATCCGCCAACATTTGTAACCAAAAAGCACTTTTTGCACCGCCGCCAATCACATCAATACTGTCACTGATATTTTGCGCAGAACGTACGGCGTCTATCCCATCTAATAGAGCAAAGGTCACGCCTTCAAGCACAGCCTGAACCAGATCTGCGGCGCAAGTTTCATGGGTCATGCCCCAAAAAACACCTTTTGCATTAGGGTCATTGTGTGGCGTTCTTTCGCCACTTAGATACGGCAAAAAGAGAAGGCTATTATCCTGATCTATCCGATTCTCCGCCGCTAATAACGCTGCTTCCACACTGCTAAACTGCGCTAATTTGGTTACCCAATCAATGCAGCTTGCCGCACTTAACATTACCGACATAGTATGCCAAGTATTAGGGATCGCGTGGCCAAAGCTGTGCAATGCCATAGCAGGATTGGCGGTAAAACCATCACTTACCGCAAAAATCACTCCAGATGTACCCAGCGATAACATGGTTTGCTCTGGCGAAATAATTCCCATACCCACAGCACCTGCCGCGTTATCGCCACCACCCGCCACCACAGGAACAATCGGCATAGACCAGCGTTTCGCTAAATCGTCATAAATCACGCCGGTGATTTGAGTTCCCTCAAACACACTAGGCATTTGCTCGGCCGTTAGTCCTGTGGCACTCAACATGGTGTCACTCCAAGCACGTTGTTCCATGTTTAGCCAAAGGGTGCCCGAGGCGTCAGACACATCCGTAGCAAACTCGCCTGTCATGCGAAAACGCAAGTAATCTTTCGGTAACAACACCCTGTCTATTTGGCTAAAAATCTCTGGTTCGTGTTGTTTTACCCAAAGCAACTTAGGCGCGGTAAAACCCGGCATCACCAAATTCCCCGTGATCGCCTGCACTTCAGGGCAGCGTCTTTGCAACAGCAAACATTCTTCATGAGAGCGTCCGTCATTCCACAAAATTGCTGGTCTTAACACCTCGCCTTTTTTATCTAATAGCGTCGCGCCGTGCATCTGACCCGACAACCCAATGGCCTTTACATTCTGCAGATTGTTCTCTCTCGACAGTTGTAACATGGCCAAATCCGTCGCTTGCCACCAGTCTTCTGGGTTCTGCTCGGACCACAGATCAAACGGCCGAGACACGGATAAAGGCGATGAACAACTGGCTATTACATGGCCTTCTTCTGCCATTAAAATCACTTTGACACCTGAGGTGCCGAGGTCGATACCTATATACATAAAATTGTCCTTTATTTTGTTAATCGTCACCCTCGTTCATGAGCTTGTCGCTAAATGACCTTTACTGCGCTTTCTTGGTTTTCACATCCAACCATACGGCGAGCAAAAGAATCATACCTTTGACGATCAACTGCCAAAAAGTCGGCACATCCAACATGCTCATGCCATTGTCTAGACTCGCCATAATCAACGCCCCCATGATGGCACCAAATACAGCGCCCACACCGCCAGCCAAGCTGGCCCCACCAATCACACAGGCGGCAATAGCATCCAGCTCCGCCATATTACCAGCCGCAGGTGAGCCTGCGCCTAATCGAGAGGTAAGAATCAAAGCCGCCACGGCCACCATCATGCCGTTAAAACCAAACACCATCATTTTGGTTCGCTCAACGTTCACACCAGACATGCGAGTCGCTTCAATATTGCCCCCAATCGCGTAAAGTCGACGTCCAAAAGCCGTTCGCTTCGCAACATAACTGGCCATTAGAATCAATCCTCCTAAAATGAAAATAGGGGTTGGGATACCGCGATAGCTTTCCAAAATAAACAACAGTCCTAACAGTACAAGTACCGCTACCAAGGCCTTGGAGTATTCAAACTTTGCGCCTTGGTTTTGGACGCCATGGTGTTTTCTGGCCTTGCGTCGTGCATAAACCTTTGCCACCAAACCAAGGCACAACAAGCCCACCACGCTCATCCCCCAACCAGAGGGTATATAACTTTGACCAATCACCGCCAATGAGCCAGACGTTGGCGCCACCGTCGCACCGTCGGTTAATCCAACCAAAATGCCACGAAATGCCAACATACCGGCCAAGGTAACAATAAAGGACGGTACTCGTTGATACGCTACCCACCAACCGTTGAATAAACCAAGAGCCAACCCAGCGGCAATCGTTACCAATACGGTCAATAAAATAGGAAAGTTAAACCAAACATCCAAAATCGCGGCAATCCCGCCTAATAAGCCCATCATAGAGCCCACTGACAAATCAATTTCTGCACTGATAATGACAAACACCATGCCAATAGCGAGCACCCCCACAATGGCCGTTTGACGAATTAAATTTGAAATATTCCGTGGTGAAATAAACGCACCATCGGTCGCAATGGAAAAGAAGACCACAATCAGCAGCATAGCCGCCAACATGGCAAATAATTGTAATTGACTGGTTTTTATTGTTTTAAACATTTGCTACACCTTCTTTGATCGCGCAATTCATAATCATTTCTTGGGTCAGACCCTGATGATCAAATTGTCCTTTTAAACGCCCTTCATGCATAACCAACACACGGTCACTGATACCAATCACTTCGGACAACTCGGACGACACCATAATGATCGACATCCCTTGTTTCACGAGGGTAAACATCAATTTATAGATCTCGTATTTCGCCCCCACATCAATGCCTCGAGTTGGCTCGTCTAAAATCAAAATTTTTGGATGAGTTAACAGACATTTGGCAATGATGGCTTTTTGTTGGTTGCCGCCACTGAGGTTCTTAATCGATAAATCTGCCGACGCAGTTTTGACTTTTAACTGCGCAATATAGTCGTCAATATCATGATTTTCTTTGTCTTCATTAACACCACCAAGCCAAGAAGAATATTGATCTAGTACTGACAAGGTAATATTCCGACCAACGCTCATAATGGGCACAATTCCATGACGTTTGCGGTCTTCTGGCACCATAGCAATGCCCACTTCCAGTGCAGCACGCTGAGAACGAATCGTCACCATTTGCCCCTCTAACTCAACCTCGGCCTGGTACTCACCATCGTAAGATCCATATAAACACTGCATTAATTCGGTACGGCCAGAACCAATTAACCCGGCTATCCCGAGAATTTCTCCATGACGTAATTCGAAACTAACGTCTTCAACCTGAGCTCGATTCGCACCCGATTGTTTGGCCGTAGCATGTTTAACACGCAACACCACATCGCCAATATCATGCTCTTCTCGTGGGAATAACTCGTCTAATTCGCGCCCAACCATCATGCTAATAATGTCATTTTGCGTCAGTTGTGCCGCTGATTTAGTAGCAATATGATCCCCATCACGAATCACAGTGACCCAATCCGACAGAGCCAACACTTCATCCAATTTGTGTGAAATATAAACACAGGCAATATCTTGCTGTTTTAGCTCACTGACAATATTCAATAAGATATCGATCTCTGTGGTAGTCAAAGAGGAGGTTGGCTCATCTAAAATCAGCAGTTTAACGTTCTTATTCAACGCCTTGGCAATTTCAACCAGTTGTTGCTGACCCACCCCCAATTCACCGACAGGCGTATCAGGTAATACATTGAGCTTCACCCGAGCAAGCAACTCGGTTGTGCGACGATGCATTGCTTCGTCATTGAGCCGCGCAAAAGAGCCAAGCTCATTGCCCAAAAAAATATTTTCCATGACAGATAACTCTTTCACCAACGCCAATTCCTGATGAATAATCACAATACCGAGCGCTTCGGTGTCTCGAATGGTCGATGCTTTAACGAGATTGCCCGCAAAAAAAATTTCACCTTCATAGGAGCCGTAAGGCCACACGCCACTCAGCACCTTCATCAGGGTGGATTTGCCAGAACCATTTTCACCACAAATAGACAAGACTTCGCCAGCATCCAGTTGAATACTGACACCGTTTAAAGCTCGAACACCCGAAAAGCTTTTAACAATCCCACGCATATCCAATAGTGGTTGCGTCATGTTGATACCCCTTGTTACATCTTTTTTTACACACAAAACAGCCGTAAATGGCGCTCAAAGGAGCGCCATTTATAAAAAAGTTAAGGGTTATAAACATCGTTACGAGAATGGAAACCATCGGCAATTACGGTGGCATCTAGGTTATCTTTGGTGACAGCAATAGGAGCAAGTAATACGGCAGCAACGTCTTTTGTACCGTTATTCACTTTCCCATTAGACTGAATATTCTCATTACGCGCCAACTTTACCGCCATCTCAGCACTGGTTGTCGCGAGCTTAGAAATAGGCTTGTACACTGTCATGGTTTGTGTGCCAGACACAATGCGTCGCATAGCGGCTAGATCCGCATCTTGCCCAGAAATGACCACCTTGCCACTCAAGCCTTGTGCCGCCAGCGCTTGGATTGCACCACCAGCCGTTGAATCGTTGGACGCGACTACCGCGTCGATTTTATTGGCATTAGCGGTTAAACCGTTTTCCATAATGTTCAACGCGGCTTCAGCAGACCAACCCATGGCCCATTGATCACCCACTATGTTGATTTTTTTTGCATCGATTGCAGGCTGCAATACGTTCATCTGGCCTTGACGAAACATCTTCGCGTTATTATCCGTAGGCGAACCGCCCATCAAGAAATAATTGCCCGTCGGTTTTAGACCCAACAAGGCTTCCGCTTGCATTTCACCCACACGAATATTGTCAAACGATACGTATAAATCGATGTCGGCAAACTTAATCAAGCGATCATAGGCTAATACTTTTATGCCTTCCGCCTTGGCTTCAGCTAAAACGTTACCTAAGACTTCACCGTTCTCAGGCACGATCACCAGCACATCAACACCACGGGAAATCATATTTTCAATTTGAGAGATCTGCGTGTTTGCATCACCATTGGCAGACTGGGTAAAGACTTCTGCGCCCATAGATTCAGCGGCCTGAGTGAATAAATCTCGGTCTTTCTGCCAACGCTCTAAACGCAAATCAGACATCAATAAACCGATTTTTTCACCCGCAGCCACTGCAGGGAGAGACGTTGCTGCGCAAAGCGTTGCCAGCAAACTCATAGAAACGATTTTTTTCATCTTTTCATTCCTTGTTATTTTTATAAAGTGAACGGTCTCCAAATGGAGTAAGAGGAATGTAAATCGATGGTTTACGAAGCGGTATTACCTTTTTTTGTTTGCGTGTGGCGTTTTTTATAAAAGCCCTTTGGATGAGACAAAACAGAAACGTATTCGTGAGCGCGCTAGCCATTCCATACTGACGAAACATAATAATGATGTTTTGCTGTCTACTTTTCACTCTGTCATTAGCTGTGGACCGGCCCCTTTTTTGCCTAATTCATCGTATGGATTAAGCAATCGACACCTTTCAAGCGAGAGACATCCGCAACCAATGCAATCTGTCATCATGTCTCTTAACTCCGTGAGCTGAGTGATTTTCCGATCAAGCTCGCTTTGCCATCTAGAGCCCAGTTGCTCCCAATCTTCAAGGGTGACTCGGGTGCGATTCGACAGCCCTTCCAATTCGAATAAAATGTCTTCCAACGAAAAGCCTGTGCGTTGTGCGACCTGAATCAGTGACACAACCCGAATGACGTGCTTTGGATACTGTCTATGGTTGGATTTATTTCTTTGGCTTTTGATCAACCCCTTTCTTTCGTAGAAATGCAAAGCTGACACAGAGACACCGGTTCTTTCACTCAACACACCCACCGAAATCCATTCAGGCACACTCTTTTTTTGCATTTGACGCTTGACCTCAACTTAAGTTTAGGTTTCAGAATAGAGACAAATCAAAGTCATCGCAAGCTCAACACCGAACAAACCAGCAGAGCAAACTTTGAAAAAACACTATTTGCATCTAAAAAGAGAGCTTTAATGAAAATCAATCTATTAGAACCCAGAGTACTTTGTCTACTGCTGATTTCCACATTAACCGTCATGTCTAACGCTACCATCGCTCCCGCCTTACCGGGTTTAGCGCACGAATTTTCTGGAGCACCATCTGCTGATCTGCTGGTAAAAATGCTGTTACCCATTCCCGCTCTTTTTGTGGTCATTTTTGCACCATTGTTAGGATGGACTGCCGATAAATTTGGTCGTAGAAATCAAATTATTATTGCGACTCTGGTTTTTGCCATCGCCGGTGCCGCTGGGGCTCAGTTGCAAGGGTTAGAAGCCATCATTATCAGTCGGGCGATTTTGGGGATTTGCGTCGCAGGATTGATGACCGCCATCACGGCACTGATAACGGATTATTTTTCTGGCCAGCAAAGAAGCCAGTTTATGGGGCTACAGCAAGCCTTCTCGAACATTGGTGGCATTCTCTTTATTGTCAGCGCAGGGTATTTAGCCAGCATTAACGCCCGCCTGCCCTTTTATATTTATGCGGTGGCCATTCTATTAGCCCCCTTAATATTCCTTTCTATTCGGGACAAAAAACTAACCAGTCAACAAATGAATCATGAGCACGCAGACACAAATACATCTTGGCAACGGCCTCTTTTCGGCTGCTCATTGCTACTTTTTAGCCACCTAATCATTTTTTATATATTACCCACACAGATACCGTTTTTTATGGCGGATATTGGCATAACTGATCCAAGTAAATCAGGCTTAGCCATTGCTATGGGGACCTTAACGGCGGCAATAACCAGCGTATTCTTTGGCAAGTTGGTCGCTAAAATCCAAAGTTATGGCGTAGCGCTCATAGGCTTTATTGCCATGAGTGTGGGCATGTTCGTGTTCTCACAGGCCACATCGTTCAGCTTGGTTATTCTAGGTTGCGGCCTAATGGGTGTGTGCATGGGGCTGGTCATGCCGAATTTCATGGTAAAAGGCATGGAGCTTGTACCCAGCAATAAACGCGGACTCGCATCCGGTGTGTTAACCAGCAGTATTTTTATCGGACAATTTGCTTCACCTTTTGTCACTTCCGCTCTTATTTCCAGACTGGGATACAGTGACTTTTATTTGGTTGCGGGCGTTTTTACATTCGTTCTAGCACTGATCAGCGTAACCACTCAGCGCAATCAGTAGGCTTTCGTGATAATGGGCGAACAAGCATCGCGCAGATAAATGCCATGTGCCCTTGCCGTTCGTCTATAGATGTATCACTATTTAAAACAGACTCATTTAAAAAAACACCCTCGCCTTGTAACAACGTTTTCGCGTAAGGACAAAACGCTATCCATGAAAATACTTCGGAAATACACTGGCTGGTTTGTGCTGGGCACTTTGCTTTTTTATCTCTTATCGGTCACTCAAATTATTTCTGTGTTACTCCCAACCCTGCTGGCTTGGTTTGCCAATATCGCTATGTGGCATACCTTAGCAGCCAGCGCAAAACGCCAAGTCACTTGGCTGATGATGATAGGTGTTGCGGCATTATTGTTTGCGGGCTCAAAAGGCACTTGGATGACCTGGCAGCAAGTTTTTGCGGTTAACTTACCCATGTTAGCAATGTTTGTCGCCGTTTCGTTTTTAGATCTGACCAGTTCGAACGACGAGAAGCGCCCATTACCAAAAGGGTTCAGCGCGATATTCAATACAGCCATCGGCGTACAAGTCTTGGGCGCTGTGATTAATCTTTCGGTGATCATGGTGTTTGCTGATCGCATGAAAGGTGCCATTAAATTAACGCCTATACAGCAGTTTATCCTAACCCGTAACTTTTCAGCGGCGGCGTGGTGGTCGCCCTTCTTTGTTGCTACGGGTGTGGCTCTGATTTATGCGCCCGGTATGCAATGGCAAAAAACACTTATTCCAGGCCTAGCCATGGGGTTAGTAGCCATTATTTTTTCAAGCATTGAAGCCTATCGTCGCACCAAAGGTGATTTTCATGGTTACCCCATTCGTCGTGAAAGCTTATTCATTCCGATGTTTCTAGCCTTGTCTGTCATACTCTTCCATTATATTTGGCCGAATATCAGTATATTGGTGCTGATATGTATTCTGGCGCCTGCTGCGACTCTTTTACTCATGCGGACACCATCAAGAAGAGAAAGTTTATCCTATTTTGTAAACCACAAACTGGCTCAAATCGGCAGTCAATTTGCGCTGTTTTTAGCTGCTGGTATCTTCTCTAATGGCATCAGCGCTATTATTTTGAGTTACCCTGAGTTTTTTAATTTAGACAATTTCACCTTTAGCCCGTTACTGTTTTCTTTCACCCTTGCGGTGATGATTATCGTGGGGATTATCGGGATACACCCAGTCGTCAGTATTGCTATTGCCAGCCCTATGTTACTGCCATTGCACCCAGATCCGACCCAACTCGGCTTTCTGTTTTTAAGTGCTTGGGCCATTTCAGCAGGCAGCAGTGGCTTAACGGGATTGGGATTACTCATGACCAGCCGTTATCAAATCCCCACTAAAACCATCGTCTCAAACAGTCTTTTTTACGCTGTTTTCATGTGGCTGCTTTGTTCTGTGGTGAATGGGGTGCTGTTATAAGGGTAAACATTTTGTTGCGCTTTGCTCTTTTAGGGCCAGTCCGCAAAGTCTTGTCTCTCATGCTGTGTGTTCTGAATGTCTTTTTGAGCATAATGTTGCTTAAACTGACGAGGTGATAATCCGGTTTCTTTTTTAAAAAAATGACTAAATTGACTGGCGTCGTTGTACCCCAAGCTGTTCGCAATCACTTGTATGGAATCGGATGATTTTTTTAACCTTGCCGTGGCTTCCATTAGCACGCGGTTATTGATGAGCTGTAAAGGGGACTTTTGCAGATTACGCTGACAAATGGCATGTAAACGATCATAAGTCATGATGAGGGCTTGGCAATAATACGCAACCGTTCTTCTCTGCCTGTATTCCACTTCTACCAACTGGCGAAATTGTTGCAAGACGAGTTCATCGGGAGAATGGGTTAGTCTCATTGAGTCGATATGGCTCAGTCGATAAATACCGATTAGTAAAATACGGATAAGAGAACAAATTATACTTCTATCACGTTTTTTCGTTTCTACAATCTCAGTCTGTAATAACCTTAACAGCGGTAAAAACTCGTTTTCTATGTCTTGCTTAGTCGCGTGTGTAATGCTGAATTGACGCATGAGTAAATCCAGTTTTGTGCTATCAGCATCGGAATCAATCACCAAAGACATCAAATCATCACGATAACCTAACAACCAAACCTGGCTACCGGCTGGCACCCATACTTTGGCTTGTTTCTTGTGAGGAATACAGAAAATAGACCATTGCTGAACTTGATGCACTTCATCCATCGATACAGAGACCTCGCCACGTTGCACTATGCCCAACAAATTAAACGCCGCAAAGCTGTCATTCCCTGTTCTAAATATTCGTGACTGCAAACCAGGCTGAATCGATTCAAACCGTACCATTGAACCAATAACATTGGTCACCATCCCCCTGCTCCCACCATAACTTCGCTCAATTAAATCGGCTTTCAACCAGAAATAAACAAGAATAAGACAGAAATTGACATTTTTATAGTCATAATACCTGTTAGTCTTTTAAGAATGACTCATCGACCTAAAAATCTAATAATAACGGCAAGGGTAAAAAATTGAGCATTCCATGCGACAAACTAGAACAGACCGACATCCCTAATGTGAATTTATTCATAGATGGTCACTCGACTCCAGCTGCGGCAGGCGGTTATTTTGATCGACTAGATCCAAGCACCAATCTGGTTGCTTCCCGTGCGGCTTGTGGCCGACGCGAAGATGCTGAGCAGATGGCTTCCATTGCGGCCGCTCGTTTTTCTATGTGGTCTTCTACCGATGTTAACGAACGTGTAAAGATTCTGCGTCGCGCAAAAAAACACCTACCCAATTATAGAGATCGTTTTGCTCAATTAATGTTAAGCGAAATTGGTGCCATCAACGAATGGGTAGATTTCAATATTAGAGTCGCAGCCGACGCCATTGAAGCAGCAGTCGAATTGGCACTGCGATACGCCCAAAAAAATAGCATAAGTAAGACACAGACTTCGTATATTGTACGCCAGCCCGTGGGAGTTTGCCTTGCCATTGCGCCATGGAATGCTCCTATTGTGTTAGGCATGCGTGCCGTCGTGTTTCCATTGGCGTTTGGAAACTGTGTTATTTTAAAAGCCTCTGAACTGTCCCCTGCCACACATTCACTTATTGCCGACGTGCTTCATGAAGCGGGCTTACCAAGTGGCGTACTGGGTGTCATGACCAACGCGCCAGAACATTCAGAAGAAGTCATTGCCAGCCTGATCGCCCACCCATCAGTCAGACGTGTCAATTTTACGGGTTCGACACGCATCGGAAAAATCATTGCAGGTATGGCCGCCCAACACCTCAAGCGCTGTCTTTTAGAACTGGGTGGAAAATCGCCCTTTATTGTTTTGAAAGACGCTAACCTTCAATTAGCGGCACAAGAGGCGGTGTATGGTGCGTTCTTAAATCAAGGCCAAATTTGCATGGCAACGGATCGAATTATTGTTGAGCAACCAGTGGCCGACGCCTTCATTAATATCGTAAAAGGCCTGATCGAAAACTTAATCGCAGGAGATCCGCGTCGTGATGGCGTTAAACTGGGTCCTGTCGCCAGCCCTTCCATCGCCTCTCGCTTATCCTCTCTTATTGAAGATGCATTGGACAAAGGCGCCACACTGATCACTGGTGCATCACGCCGAGGCCAATTTATTGACGCTACCTTGTTGGATAACATCACCCCAATGATGCGTATTTACGCCGAAGAATGCTTTGGCCCAATCGCTGGTATTTATCGCGTAGAGTCAGCCGAAGAAGCCATTACAGTCGCTAACAATTGTGAATACGGTTTAGCCGCGGCCATTTTTACCCAAGATTTAACATTGGCCAAAGACATGGCAAACCGGCTTGAATCCGGTATGTGCCATATCAATTCAGCCACCCTAAAAGACGATCCAACTATGCCGTTTGGCGGTCTTAAATCCAGCGGATATGGCCGTTTTGGCGGCGATGCCTGTGTTGATGAATTCACCGAAGTACGTTGGATTACTATTGAAGATAATTGATAAATAAACACGACATTAATAATAAGAGGAAAACATAATGACGGTATTATTAAGCATTGGCGGACACGATCAAAACGCCAGCAATCACAAAAACTACTCTCGTATAGACCCCGTCACCGGAGAAGTCGCATCCGTATCCGCTGCGGCCACTCTAGAAGATGTGACATCCGCTGCCAAGGCCGCCCAAAGCGCGTTTCCAGCTTGGGCACAAACAGGCCCTGCTGAGCGCCGTAATTTACTGAACAAAGCCGCAGATATCATGGAAGCCAAGCAACAAGATTTCATCGCGGCCATGATTGCTGAAACCGGTGCAACGGGCCCTTGGGCGGGCTTTAACGTGATGCTTGCGGCAGGACACATTCGAGAAGCAGCGGCCTTGACAACTCAAATTGCTGGGGAAGTGATCCCATCAAACAAGCCTGGCACCTTAGCCATGTCTATCAATAAACCCAAAGGAGTCTGTTTAGCCATTGCGCCTTGGAACGCGCCAATCATTTTAGGGGCTCGCGCTATTGCAGCACCACTGGCTTGTGGTAATACCGTGATCCTAAAAAGTTCAGAGTTCTGCCCACTGACTCACCGTTTGATCATTGATTGTTTTCTTGAAGCTGGCTTTCCCAACGGTGTGGTCAATTTCATTACTAATGACCCAAGCGATGCACCTGCTGTTGTCAAAGCGTTAATCGAAGCACCAGAAGTTCGCCATGTGAACTTCACTGGATCGAGCGCTGTGGGTAGAATCATAGGTCGAATCGCTGGTGAGAATTTAAAACCCGCTTTGCTGGAATTAGGTGGTAAGGCACCGCTTGTTGTCCTATCCGATGCCGACATTGATGGTGCCGTAAACGCTGCGATATTTGGTGCATTCATGAACCAAGGACAAATTTGCATGTCGACAGAACGGGTCATTGTTGATGCCAGTATTGCTGATAGCTTTGTTGAAAAAATGGTTGCCAAAGCTTCTAAGCTACCTTGGGGAAATCCCCGCGACAATGTGGTGTTGGGAGCATTAGTCAACCCGCAAGTCTCTGAAAAAATGCACGAACTAATCAAAGATGCTGTCAGCAAAGGGGCAACGCTCGCTTGTGGCGGTGACAATAACGGCGCCCTCTTTTCAGCAACGCTCTTAGATGGTGTCACCAGTGATATGCGTATTTACAAAGAAGAAAGCTTTGGTCCGGTGAAATCGATTATTCGTGTTCACGGGGATGAGGAAGCCATTCGTGTTGCCAATGACAGCGAATATGGCTTATCAGCAGCGGTATTTTCGCAAGATATTAACCGTGCCCTTGCCTGTGCTAATGCCATAAAAAGCGGCATCTGTCACATCAATGGACCAACCGTAGCCGATGAACCACAAATGCCCTTCGGTGGCGTTGGCGACTCTGGTTATGGACGCTTTGGTGGCAAAGCTGGTATCGCCGAATTTACAGATTTGCGCTGGATCACCATAGAAGATCCGAACCAACACTATCCGTTTTAAAAAATCATTTCCGTAAAGCTGCATGGGCCATTAAACAACTAATGGCCCATTTTTACTCTAGCAATGCCAAACACTTCATGAACTGTCGCCCAAAGTAAAAAGAGACCAATTTAATCAGAAAATAATAAACAGGTGTTTTTGAATTTTTGAAAAGATTGCGGGAGCACTTGCTTGAATTAAAAAGTGAACCTACGATTTAGAATGACTTTTCTCTGAAAAGATTGCGGGAGCACTTGTTTGAATTAAAAAGTGAACCTACGATTTAGGATAACTTTTCTCTGAAATGGTTGCGGGAGCACTTGTTTGAATTAAAAAGTGAACCTACGATTTAGGATAACTTTTCTCTGAAATGGTTGCGAGAGCACTTATTTGAATTAAAAAGTGAACCTACGATTTAAGATGAATTTTCTCTGAAATGGTTGCGGGAGCAGGATTCGAACCTACGACCTTCGGGTTATGAGCCCGACGAGCTACCAGACTGCTCCATCCCGCGACAACGAATCTATATATAGATTTTTTGATTTGTAGATTTAAACTTTATGACCAATTCTTCACTACTTTACGAATTGGTTGCCGGGGCTCTTTTCTTAATTAAAAAGTGAACCAACGACCTTTTCAAATTGGTTGCGGGAGCCGGATTCGAACCAACGACCTTCGGGTTATGAGCCCGACGAGCTACCAGACTGCTCCATCCCGCGCCATGCCAAACGATAAACTTCGTTTAGATTTTATCTTTTAGTGCTGAGCAAATTATGTGACTAAATTAATATGAATGGTTGCGGGAGCCTTTTCTTAATTAAAAAGTGAACCAACGACCTTTTCAAAATGGTTGCGGGAGCCGGATTCGAACCAACGACCTTCGGGTTATGAGCCCGACGAGCTACCAGACTGCTCCATCCCGCGACAAATTAATTTTTTCAATAATCACTAACAATTTTGTTTGATTAGTTTTGCTGGAGCTCTTTTTTTAATTAAAAAGTGAACCAACGACCATTTTTTAAAATGGTTGCGGGAGCCGGATTCGAACCAACGACCTTCGGGTTATGAGCCCGACGAGCTACCAGACTGCTCCATCCCGCGACAAATCACCGTTAACAACAAACACTCTGTAATGTATGTTGGTTAAGAATTTTCTCAACCCTTGCTAACGAGGTGCGTATTATAGGTAGATTAATCCCAGAGTCAAGCCCACTTGAGAATATATCTGCTAATAGTTGAAATTTCGCCTTTACCCCTCATCATCTAATAAAATCAAATCGATTTTAGAGACACCTATTGCACCTTGTATAACAAGCTATTGCAGAGTAAAAATAACGACAACATTTTTCGACCATACGGTTAGGAGACAAACATGCCCAGCAACATTGAAGCCATTCTTAAAAAATCCACTATCCCCAACAAAGCAGATGCTCTCCCAGGAAGAACGACCCCTTTAACAATATCTGGGATCCACGTCGTTAATAAAGAGCCTTTTATCCGAGCGAAAAAACCAAATGAGGCAGAAATCATTTTAGGTATGGGCTGTTTCTGGGGAGCAGAACGTAAACTATGGAACACGCCTGGCGTTATCGTTACTTCTGTCGGTTACGCTGGTGGTTTTACACCTAACCCAACCTATGAAGAAGTATGCTCAGGACAAACAGGTCACAGTGAAGTCGTACAAGTGGTATTTGATACCTCTATTATCTCGTTAGAGGGCGTGCTTAAGGTTTTCTGGGAAAACCATGACCCAACCCAAGGCATGCGCCAAGGCAATGACGTTGGCAGCCAATATCGCTCTGTTATCTACACCACCAATGATCAAGACATGCCTACTGTGGAAGCCAGCAAAGCGGCGTTTCAAAAAGAGCTAATCAGCGCAGGTCATGGCATGATCACCACAGAAATTGAACCACTCGATACCTACTATTTTGCCGAAGAGTATCACCAGCAGTACCTTCACAAAAACCCGAACGGATATTGTGGACTCGCAGGCACAGGCGTCAGCTGCCCTATTGGCTTAGCCGTGTAGTTTGTAAATAATTGGAATAACCGCTTTTAAAGCTGAACAAGCGACAGAAACGAAAAGGCCGAATCGCAATGATTCGGCCTTTTTAGTGGACTTTATGTCAGAGCAAGATTAACCATCAATGTTGATATTGTACTCTTGATCGTTGTAGATGACTTTAATCGAATCGGTCGATGACACCGAACCATCCAAGTTAGAATCGAAACTAGATGCAGAACCAAACTCAGCCACATCCTCGCCCCCGACTTTAACATGTCCGTCTGTTACCTTAACATTATCTGTTAAGAACTTAGTAATCACGTCAGCATCTGCGTCTTTGCCAGGACTTCCATCGATCCCTGTTAAAAGATCTGTTAGATCCAGTGCGTCGTCAGCAGCATTAAAATCCGTAATAACATCTATGTTTGACACATCGGCTGTATCATTCAAGATAAAGATATCGTTACCAGCGCCGCCAGTCAAAATATCTGAAGACTCGTCATCACCGCCAAATAAAATATCATTACCAGCGCCACCGATCAGAGTATCGTTATCTTCTGAACCAACAAGGTAATTATCCTTATCATCCGTTGATGAAGCGCCTGAATCGTCCGATCCAGAAGACACAGAACTTGTTATATTTAGATTTGGCAATTCAACACTACTGACCACCTGAAGAGCATCAATACTGGTTTGGCCATCTGTAATTTCAATGTCGTAACTACCATCTGAATTTGGCGCTAATAATACACCATCCAGGGTCAAAGACGCCTCTGAAGGCACTCCAAATAATGTCACTACAGACGAGTCTACTGTGCTATTTGTGTTATCAATTACAACCGTCACGCTATAGCTAAATGTAGATGAATTATAGTTATTAAAAGCACTAGAATCTCCTTTGATAAGGCCATCACTCATCATGATATTTTCAAAGTTAATAATTCTAGATTTAATATTATCCACATTGTTGTAGTAATCATTTTTACTGTAGGAAGATAGGTAGATTGAGTCATTACCACTCTCCCCATCAACATTACTATAAAGCTTACCATCTATAACAATGACATCATTACCACTGCCTAATTTTATATCGGCATTTGACCAGACATTACCGTGAATAATGACAGTATCACTGCCGTCGTCACCTCTAATTTTTCCAGACACATCACCTTGAATAGATAGGATGTCATCGCCACTACCTAACTCTACATCACCACCAGAGTTAACATTGCCACCAATTACAACAGTGTCATTGCCTTTACCAGAATCAATTTCACTATTTACATCGCGGGCAATATAAGCAGAATCATCCCCGTCTCCAAGTTCTATCTCGGCGTTAGAGTTTATACTGCCGCCAATTGCTAAACGATCATTACCATTTGATAGGTCAATGTCTTCATTTGCGTTTCCGCGTATTTCAACAGAATCATTTCCAGCACCACCATATATGGAACCATTTGAATTGAGCTCACCTTTGACGAGAAGGTTATCATCTCCATCTCCCGAGAAAGAACCATCATCAAGGTATAAATCGCGGTTAACATTACCAGCAATGACAACATTATCGCTGCCATCACCGGCCGTAGAATTGCTGTTTAAGTCACCATTGACGTAGTAAGAGCCATTAACACCTTGTGATCCCTTTGAACTCGCTGAAACCTGAGTTTCAAAGCCATCACTGTGCCCTTTCCAGACCTCGACATTAAAATCAGGTAAATCCGCTGCAACTGACACAGATACCGTCGGTAAAACACCATCTGATGTCACGCTAATTGAAGCGGTTGCCTTATCTGTTCCGCCTTTTCCATCAGAAATGATGTAATCAAAAGTCGCTGTTCCAGAAAAGCCTTTCAATGGGGTAAAATGAATCACGCCTGCAGAATCCATATAGGCATAACCATTCTGAACATTGCTGATGCTTGTCACTGTTAAGGTATCGCCATCTGCATCTGTATCATTTGCAAGCAAACTTTCAGCTTTTATCTCCAGACCTTGATCTTCTGAAGTAGAAAACGCCGTTTCACCTGTTGAACTAAGCATAGAAGCGTCAAGCACAAAATAGGTTGCCCCACCATCTGAACTCAAGACTGGCTGGAACACATAGTCCCCACCTTGATCCCACCAAATCATATCAATAGCATGGTAACCAGATTCTGTGATAGTAAAAGTCTGGTGAATCGTAGTGTTCACAGATTGAATGTTATCAACTGTTGCAACCGCGACACCATTAATCGTTATTTGATATCCATCATCAGCCGTCACTTTAAAATTATAGGTTCCAGCTTCCAAATAAACATACCCTTGAAGGTGAATACCACCATCCGTGTTATCACCAGGGTCTGCACTTAGCGTGTTTGAATCTGTTCCCAAGAAAGATTGTAAATTAGAGCCTTTGGCAACATCTCCTGAGCCATAACCATAATTAATATTTGAAGCTTTAAACGTAGCATCTGGATCTTTACTCTCAATAAGCGCTTTGAAGTCACTTATATTATTAATTTGAGAGTTCGTTCCATAGTATTCACCAACAAGACCAGCAAAGAGATCATTCGCTCCCCCATCATCTTGTGCCACAGGAGCAGCATTTGTTCCAACATTAATAGACAAAGTCGCTGATGACGCACTGCCATCAGAATCTTGTATCATATAAGAGAATGTTTCTTGCGCCCCAGCTGGGATTTTGTCTACGGAAGCCGTTACTTGATACG
The DNA here is from genome assembly GCF_003259175.1 of Marinomonas shanghaiensis. GTDB lineage: Bacteria > Pseudomonadota > Gammaproteobacteria > Pseudomonadales > Marinomonadaceae > Marinomonas > Marinomonas shanghaiensis. The sequence goes on from NZ_QGOK01000020.1 coordinate 39,046, forward strand.
TATAACTACCATCTGCATTAAGCACTAAATTCCCATATTGCCCCTGAACACTTGAACCAACATTCGCATCAGACTCAGTAACAAGACCCCCAACAGCCACACTTACAACACTTACGGAGCCATCTTGGCTAAGTGTATCCGCACCAACACCATCATCGCCTTCAAGTACGTTGCCTGTCGTTTGAGGAAGACTGTAACCTTCACCCTCAACAACTCGAACAACCAATTCGTAACTAGTCGATGCGTTTTCATCTGTATAAATGGAGGTAATTATCTCGCCATCTGAATTACCAACTTCCCTGAAACCAACAACCTGTAAAGTATAAACCTCACCTTCCCACTCAAAGGTAACAAAGGTATTTTTGACCGTTACAATATCTCGTGAGGCTAAGGCATCGCTCGTATTAACTGTTTCATTGTGATCAAAATCCACTTTCAATGTAACAGGCTGAGTTGCTCCAGTATCATCGGTGACAGAGAAAGCGACTTCCATAGAGGCTGCGGTAATAGCGCCACCATCGTAAACTGGATAGTTATAATGAGTGAATGTACCCAAAACAATGTCTTCGTTTAAATCAAAACGACCATTGAGATTGGCATCATTATCAACAAAACCATAGCCTGATTGAGCGCCTGAACCAGCGGGATTGCCCCAACGAATTTGGTCTAAACCATCGTCATTATCAGCGCCATCAAATTTGTTAATATGCGTACCATTTTGATAGCTTACCCAGTTAGCCTCTATCCCAGTAACCTCAAAGGTTTCTCGACGAACTATAATGCTGTCTTCGTCGTTCACCGCAACAGGTACAGAATCTTCAATAGAAACAGAGACATATTCAGTCGTTGTCACAAGACCGTCATTAACTGCAATACCAAAGTCAACACTGACTACATCATTTGATGTGACATCAGTATGATCCACAGGACCGCTTAAAGTAACCACATAACCATTCTGACCATCTGTATCTGTAAGAGCTACACGAATAATTTCTATCTCGCCCGCTTTGGCGACCAAATTACCACTACTATCAGTAGTCCAAACCAAAGTTACGCCACCTGATGTCATTACTTCGCTTGGAGCAACAAGTGATAAGGACAGACTCTGACCTTCTGCATCACTGATGTTGAAGCTGCCAGTAACAGATGTACTAATTGATGAACCAGAATCATTCCCTGCCAAGCTATCTTCAGAAACAACAACAGACACCGAACTAGGATCAATCACTATTTCGGGCGCTGTATTTACCCATGTAGCACTGCTAGAAGCCGCGGTCGCACCAGGATCTACCGCGGTTGCCGTTGCCGTAACAGTAAGGTCACCGTTAAAATCGTCTCCCACAGACAGTATCAACCCTTTTACAGTCACACCCCCTGTTTCAGAGTCAACTGTAATCGAATTCGTGAACCCACCACTGTTTAAAGAAATCTTCCAAGTTGTGATCCCATTTTCGGTACCCAAATTTTCAGCACCGGATAAAGACGTTCCCTCTGGCGTTGTCACTGTTAACTCAGTAATGCTTTCAGAGTAGTCTGCATCCGTTGGGGTGGCGGTGATATCTACCGTGTAATTTGTAATTGCAGACTCGTAAGAGACGCTATGAAGCAAATAATCACTCGTAGTCACACGATCACCTGTTACCGGTGTAGAGAACTCAATTGCAGTGATAGATTTACCCTCTGGCGCGTTCACTGTTACTGGACTACCAATCCGGTCATAGCCGCCCTCATCAGTATTACCGTCAATGCTATAAGTTGCGGACGTACCATCACTGTACTTCACAGTATAAACCGCCGTCTCATTATGGCTATTTAGCCAGGCAAGCTCAAAAGTTACTGAAGAAGCGGGGTTATCAAGCCCAACAACAAGTTTTTCTTGTTGACCAATTTCCGAGTCTGCACCATTGCTAGCCTGTCCCGTCACACCAAAACCAGTAGGCGTACCAGAATCCTTAATGGAAATAGCAACTACATCATTCTCGCTGTTGTAGGCAGTCACTGTGAACCCAGCGGGGTTACCAACCGGATCTTCTATTCCATCAAGCACATTCGACAAATCTACGCTGTATAGAGTAGTTGTCGTGGTTGGCTCCAAAGTCAATTCCACTGTTGGTGCATCCGTTACCGGCGTTACATTAACAGTTGCTGTTGCAGTAGACGTATTACCTGCCTCATCTTGGACCTGATAAGTAATCTCTACTACGCCGCTAAAGTCAGCAACAGGTGTAAACACAAGCTTGCCTTCATCATTGACAGTGACGCTGCCTTTATCAGAGTCAAATGAAATGCTACCAGAAACCAAAACGGAACCACTTTCATCATTTGCGAGAACATCAATAACTAACGGCTCCGCAGAATCTTCATTAATAGATACTGTCTCACCGGCCACCTCAGCAACTGTATCAAGAGTAAACTCTAACGTACTACTCTCAGACGTATTTCCTGCAGAATCAACTTGGCGAACGGTAACCGTATTCACACCTTCTGTTGTGGTTGGTGCTGTAGTGATCCATTCTCCATCAACAAAATATTCAAGCGTAGCGCCGCTTTCAATACCAGTAATTGTGTAACTGCCATCGTTGGTCAAATGATCATTCGTTGAAGCGCCACTATCAGTATTAAGCGAGATAACAAGTGAATCTGGCGCGGAAATATCAACAACATGGGAAGACGTTGTTTTACTCTCAACGGTATTACCAGCCGCATCAGAAGACTTCACGACAACCTCGAATTCGGTATCCGCTGCCAAATCACTGCCTGCAACAGCAAGAGCCCAAACACCACCAATAGCAACGGTTGTAGAATATTCTCTACCATTGATTGTCATCTTAACCACATCACCAACGGAAATATCGCCACCAACAGCCTTACCAGAAACAGTGATGGTTTGACCACTTTCTTCCGAGTTGATCACGTCATCAGACGTAATTGTATTCACTGTCACCGTGCCCGCATCCGCAACCGTATCCTTAACAATAGATTGAGGATTAGAAACGGCCTCATTGCCATAACCGTCTGTTGCATTAACAACAACACTTAGTTCGCCATCGGCAAGCGTTGATACATCGATATTAGTTTCAAAGTATGCCCAGCCACTACCATCTTCAGATACAGTAACATCACCAGTCAAAGTGATAACTTGACCACTACTGTCCGTAATAGTAATCGAAGTAACACTGCCACCGGTCTCTAACCAACCTCCAACAGTTAAATTCCCAGCTTCGTCAAAATTAATCACACCGTCATTGTTACCCTCGGCTAAAAACACATCGACATCGGCAAATGTGTCAACTTTGAAGATCTCAGTACTGTTAGCTGAGAAAGGATTACCCGCCTCATCTGTACCAGTAACCGTAGCAACAACAAATGGATTAGCTAACGTTGTACTAGCAAGATCAGATCCCAAAACATCAACAGAATAGATATATTTACCCGATGCATTTTGATCATTTGAGACAATAGCTGACCCAATCACTTCACCATCCAAAGTAATAGTAACCGTATCGCCAGGCTTCGCATCGCCACCAACCCAACCAGTAATGGTTACAATGGCACCATCAGCGGATTCAGCACTGTTGATAACGCTATCAGACGTAATTCTATCGACATCAATATTTGCATTGGCATTTAAATCGACCGTATGAGTTGAAGAACCTGTACTTTCGACTGTGTTGCCCGCCGCATCAGAAGACGTCACAACCGCATCGAACGCCGTATCCGCTGCAAGATCAGAACCTGCTACGTCCACAGACCAAGTATTGTCTGCACCGACTGTCGTTGTGTAAGTCGTGCCGTTGATCACCAAGGTCACGCTATCGCCTTCTGCGATGTCGCCACCTGTCGCCGTACCTGTCACCGCCACTGTGCCTGCCGCTTCTGTCGCGTTGATCACGTCATCAGACGTAATCGCATTCACTGTCACCGTGCCCGCATCCGCAGACGTATCGACCGTATGAGTTGACGTTGTTGTGGCGCTGTAAGAGTTGCCTGCACTGTCTTGCCCTGTGACACTGGCTTGGAAAGAGGTATCTTGAGCAAGGTCAGAACCTGCAACTTCTACACTCCAAGTTTTATTCGCTAAAACGACCGCTGTATAAACCGTACCGTTAATGGTCATAGAAACGACATCACCAGCGGATGCATCAAAACCGACACGACCAGAAACCGTTACACTAGCTTCACTTTCTTCAGCATTAATAACGTCATCAGAGGTGATACTATTGACGCTAATACTTGCTCTTGAACCTGTTTTAACGAGGTAGCTTTCCGTTGTATCTGTTGTTCCTTGTTGTCCAATGTTATTGGAAACAACCACACTGGCTTCAACAATACGATCTGTATCAGCGGATAGGTCTGAGCCCGCCACATCAACGGACCAAGTGCCATCACTCTCTACCTGTGCTTCATAACTAACACCATTGATAACAAGAGTAACAACACCACTTTCAAATGCATCTCCAGTAACCGTGCCCGTGACAGTAACAGTAGCACTGCTCTCAGCAGCATTAATGGTGCTGTCTTCCGTGATAGGATCGATATCAAGGTTAACAAGCAAAGCACTTTGATCCACGGTATGCGTTGAGGTACCGATGCTATCAACCGTATCACCAGAGCTATTGCTGGACGTCACAACCACATCAAATTCTGTATCTGCCGCTAAATCAGAGCCTGCAACGCCAACAGACCAAGTACCGGTAGCACTGACTGTCGTGGTGTAAGTGGTTCCATTGACCACCAATACAACTTGATCACCTTGAGAAATATCACCACCAACGGCCGTACCAGACACGGTAATCGTACTCGTTGCTTCGGTTGCATTGATCATGTCATCTGAGGTTATGGAATTTACAGTCACGCTACCTGCAACGGCTGCGATAGGAGACACTGTTGATGTTGTCTCAGTGGGCGTTCTGCTTGAACTTGAAGGAGCTGAATATTGGTTTTGACCCGTTTGACTGCCGCTGCCATTGTCCGTGTCATAACCATAAGTAGGCAATGCGCTGGATGTGTCATTGCCAAATGTAGGTAATGCACTGTTGTCATTCCGATCAATATCAACATCCACACGTTGCTGTTCAAAGCCTTGCGCTTCACCCGCTGCTGGCGCATCTTGAATAAGTGTCGGGTCATCACCCGCAAGGATGGCTTCTTGCAATGCATCGACATCGGCAGATGAATCGGCAACAAGATCAGCATTATCACCAGAGTTATAAACTTCATCGGTAATTTCGACGACGGCATCACTGCCAATCACAACTTCCGTACCGTCAATGAAAGCAATCGTTACACTGCCATTGCCTCCGGTTAGGACAGTTTCTCCAAAGAAAATCGGGTCCCCGATTTTAACCACTCGCTCTTGTCCATCAATCGATTGAACCGTAACAGAACCACTTAATTTTGTGATAAAGCCGATCGCAGTACCGAGTGTTGCAAATGAAACTTGACTGTCGCTCATGGTATTTTCCCTAGAAAAGAAGTCTTTAAAAGTGTCTTAAAAAAGACGCAATGATTTTATGATTACTCACAAGATAGGAGATTAGAAGCAAGGTCGCTATTGTACCTTGGTACAGTCAGGGTATTTTTTTCATTACACAAGATAGACTCTTCGCCCCTCTGATCAAAAGCGGAAGAAATAGATTTCTTCAACTACTCTTAAACATGTCGAGAAAATCCTAATAACAAAGTCTTATTGAGGCTCTAAAATAACAATAGGGAGTATGACAATGATGAACGTAATCGCCTGCATTGATGGATCCTCTTTGTCTGAATACGTCACAACGGCATCAGTTTGGGCCGCAAGACAAATGGGAGCACCATTAATCTTATTACACTCTTTAGAAAAAGAACCCGTTAGAACCGATGACGACCTTTCAGGCTCGATTGGTTTGGGAAGTCGAGAACATTTACTCGATGAACTCATCGCTCTTGATGAGAAACGCGCAAAGTTAGCGTTCGAACACGGTCAATTGATACTCGAAAACGCGAAAGACTTCGCTCAAAAAGCCGGTGCGAAGCAACTCGAATTACTTCAACGTCACGGGGACCTGGTCGACAACTTGCTGCATTTAGAAGAAGAAACACGACTGATCGTCGTGGGACGTCTTGGCAGCCATCACACCATGGATGCCCATACTATTGGCTCTCACATAGAACGCGTGGCTAGAACATCCAAACGCCCCATTCTTATCAGTGTGGGTAAATTCAAATCTCCCAACAACTTTATGATCGCCTACGATGGTAGAGAGGCAGCGGATAATGCCATCACACGAATCGCCCAAAGCCCGTTACTGATCGGATTACCATGCCATTTAGTAATGGCAGGAGAAGATACTACGGAAAGACGACATAAATTAGATGGAGCGAAACAGCTTCTCGAAGAAGAAGGCTTTGATGTCACCGCTTCCATCATACCAGGAAAGATTTATTCGACATTGACCCAATATAGAGATGAAAATGAAATAGAGCTGATGGCAATGGGAGCCTATGGGCATTCAAGGCTTAGACAATTTTTTGTTGGTAGCAACACCAGTAAAATGATTATCGAAAGCCATATACCCTTACTCATTCTTCGTTAAGGCATCCCTAAGGCTTAACGTCGTCTCAAACACAAAAAAACGCCAAGGAGGTGCATGACCAACTTGGCTTTTTTTCAACAAAAGTAAAGCGGCTTAGCTTGGGGAAATCGCTCTAATATGCAATTTACCCACTTCAGCTTCAATGACTTCAACCTTTGTGCCAGCCTCAATATACTCCTCACTCACCAGCGCCCATTCCACACCGGAATAATGATGTTTGGGAGACAGAGTCGGCGACACGGCTTCTTTTAACACAAATTGATGATCCGTAAACTCACTTCTCGCCTTTTTCGTGCTCACGTGAGATTGCATGCGCTTCAAAGGACGCCATAGCAAAAGCGCCGCAAGCAAAGTCAGTACAGCAGTGCTTGACAGAGCATTCAACAAGTTAGTGGGCAATATACCCATAAACAATAAGGCTCCCGTTGCCATTGCCGCTAAGCCAACAAAAAACAAGACAAAGGTTGAAAAGCCCAACACGGTTACCTCAATAACCAAAAGAATCAAACCAATAACAAATAAGCTTTGGGCTAGATTATTGGCAAAGAAATCCATCATTAATTTCCTTTTGACATTTTTTGAATAATCGTCATCGCCTGAGCGACCACCGCAGCGGCATCAGACGCCCCATCAGGCAACAATACCACAGACGACTCTTTAGCGATGGCACGCTTGGCTTCAATGGCTTTCGTTGCAAGATCAAGCTGAATGGCTTTTTGCCCTTCTTCGGTCGCAGCCGCCTCACCGACTTGGCGCAATGCTTCGGCTTGAGCCGATGCCACCGCCACAATCGCTTTCGCCTCACCTTCTGCGCGCAATACTTGCTCTTCTTTATCCGCTTCTGCCGCCAAAACCACAGACGCTTTTTGACCTTCAGCACGGTTAATCGCCGCTTGACGATCCCCTTCCGATTCCAAAATCTGCGCACGCTTAACACGCTCGGCTTTCATTTGTGCTTCCATCGCCTCCATTACAGACTGTGGCGGCACAATGTCTTTGATTTCGTAACGCAATACCTGAATACCCCAAGGACCTGCTGCGCTATTAATAGACGCCACAATATTGGTGTTAAGCACATCACGCTCTTCAAAGGTTTTATCCAGTTCCATTTTCCCTAACTCAGAACGCATGGTCGTTTGCGCTAACTGAGTCACGGCAAAAACATAATTTTCTACACCATATGTCGCTTTGTAAGGGTCCAAAACACGGAAATACAACACCCCGTCCACACGCAAAGAAATATTGTCCTTAGTAATCGCGCTTTGTTCAGGCACATCAACAGCTTGCTCCTTTAATGTACGATCGGCAGAGATGCGGTCAATAAAGGGAAGGATGAAATTCAACCCGGCTTCTTTCGTGGATTGATATTTACCAAAACGCTCAACAACATACGCCTGATTCTGTGGCACAAACTTGATTGAATTCTTTAGCAACACAACCACCAGTACCAGCACCAGTGTTTGCACGCTCAATATATAGCCAAGTAACTCTTCCATAACAATGCATCCTTAATCATTAAAAAAACACGACCAACTCATATTCTAGCGGCAATGGCAAAAATCACCACGCACAAAAATACAAGCCGAACGACACGTTTATCGTTACCATAGTAAGCACTGTTGATGAACAAAAGTCACCAACAATACCAAATTATCCAAACAAACCATGAGATCTTTGCACGATGTCGAGCACGGAATCCTTTCACTATCAACATGTTGAAGAGCTGCCAGGCTTAGTCATCAGTGCGGCAACGCTCACAGAGTTTCATTTTCAACCACATTACCATTTGGACTACCACATAGGGCTCGTGACTCAAGGATCTCAACATCAAAAAGTTCAGCACAGAACACTGGACCTAGTTCCTGGAGAAGTTTGCCTGATGCCACCGGGAGAAGTTCATGACGGTTTTGGTCGAAATCGCACAACGAGGCATTTAAAAACCTTTCGAGTTCCTGCAGAATTAATGCAAACTGCCCTGTTCGACAGCCAAGAACGAGAGACCAATCTTCAGCTTGCACCATCGATACTTGACCAGCCCACACACAACAGTGCATTTTTACAGCTAGCACAAGTTTTAGATCCGAGCCAACACGCCAGCCAGCTTCATAAAGACACTTTATGGACCAACGCGCTTTCAAACCTGCTGTTTGCAGCAGAGAAAAAACCGCTGACCGAAGAAATAGTTGGCCTAACAAAGCGACAAATGCAAAACATTAGAAATTATTGCGAAGCCAATCTATCCAGCAAAATACCACTCAACAGCCTTGCTCAATTGTGCGGACTAACGCGTTTTCAATTTATCCGACGCTTCCAAAAACAAACGGGTCTCGCACCGCACGCTTGGCTAATGCGACTAAGATTAGAACGAGCTTGCGCGCAATTAGCCAACCCGAATGCGGCAATCACCGACATCGCCAACGATGTCGGTTTTTATGACCAAAGCCACTTTAACCGAGCCTTTAAGCAAGCCTTTGGTGTTGCGCCGTCAAGCTATCGTTCCTGACAACGATAACTCGGCAAAGGCCTGTGCTGAGACGATAAACGCCTCCACTCCTGCTTGTGGTGTTCTGAAAGAGGTAACCAAACGAATTACGCCCTCTTCCCAACGACCACCATAAAAGGCAAAACCTTCTTTCAGCAAATACTCCGCCATGCCAGCAGGCAAGGTGCAAAACAACATGTTGGCCTGAGCAGGCGTATTGATTTTCACACCAGGAACACGTCTCAGACCGTCTTGCAACAAAGTCATCATGGCATTAGCATGAGCCGCATTGGAACGCCACAAATCATCGGTCAAATACGCAATCATTTGTGATGACAACAAACGCATTTTCGAATGCAAATGCCCACCACGCTTACGACGATAACCCAACTCCTTCGCGACTTTTTCGCTGGAAATACCTTTCGCTTCTAGAGAGGACTTAAAAATTACAATGGCTTCAGCCGCCATCACGCCATTTTTTGTCGCGCCAAAAGATACGATATCCACACCAGCCTTCCAGGTCATTTCCGCTGGCGTACAATCTAAAGCGAGCAAAGCATTAGCAAAACGTGCCCCATCCATGTGAACGGGCAAATTAACGGATTTCGCCACATCGGTGATGGCTCGTATTTCTTCTAATGAATACACACTGCCCACTTCCGTGACTTGCGACAAGCTGATCACAGATGGCTGACAAGAATGCACATCACCAATTTTCTGATTCACTAACTTTTTTAACTGAGTTGGATCCATCTTAGCGTCTGCGCCACCAATACCGACAAAACGTGCCCCACTGGTATAAAACTCTGGTGCTGTGCATTCATCATTTAACAAATGACTTTCTGAGTGACACAACACACTGCCCCAAGGTGGCGTTAAGGCACTGATGCTCAATACATTCGCAGCCGTACCAGTGGACACCAAAAACACATCCACATCACACTCAAACAACTCCGACAACCTATGCGCGACTTGCGCTGTACCGTCATCATTTCCATACGGCATGGCATCACCTTGCGCGGCCTCCATCATGGCTTTGAAAACAGAATCCGATGCACCGGCAATATTGTCACTGGTAAACGCAACCTTCATCAAACAACTCCTTAAATCACATTATTTCAGATCAATGAAATACATCATGACAGTCTTTAAAAACGAGCGCTTGGATTTTTGTGCAGAATAAAAAACGAAACGACACCTTCCTCCCCCCAAAGAGAAGAAGATGCCGTGAATTGACGACCGCGAAAGCAGAAAATAGAAAAGAAAGAACCGTTATTTATTGTGCTTTTAACACCACAGTCGCTTGCAAACGACTTTGCCCAAAGCGCGACATCTTTTCAAACTCATCTCGCGCAATCGGCACAAACTGACAATCCAATGGGCTTGGTGGATCATCAGGTAATTTTTTATCATCGTCCAAATCTGGGTCATGCACCAAAATACAATGCTCGTCGTAACCAGACATCACCACCCAGTGCGGAGATTTTTTACCATCCATACGATATGTACTAATCAGGATAATCGCCAAAGCACCTTCATCGAACGCTTCGATTAATTGTGCCAACGGCATGGCGGTATAGTGCAAGGGCACCTTCTCCTCTTCGCACTGATTGACAAAATTTTCGTGTACACGAGTGATCACTGTTTTCTTGAGTTCATTGCGCACACTGTCTACAAACAAAGGACCTTCTTCGCTCAACCAAACATCCGCCAACAAGCCGCGTTTTTTCGCAGCCAAAGCCAACCCCATAGGATGACAGCCACCGTGACCAGAGGTCATAAAAATTGTCGTCGCTTCGCGCCAAATCTCCAATTCATCGTTTGGCGTTGCCTGGTAATCTGGGTGCATCGAAGACAACACCATTTGCAAAGAAGCAGGACCGCAAGTAAATGGCGTACCTTGAGCTAGCCAAGGCATCGCTCGTGTCGTTTGTTCATCACCCGCATGACGCAAACGCTTCTGCATACGAATGGCATCCGTTTGGTCTTCATAATAAGCATCATAATGACCAAACTCCTTGTAACCCATTTTTTGATACAAGGCGATGGCATTATGATTCACATCACTGACTTCCAAACGCAGCAGCATCTTGCCTTTTTTGACTGCTTTTTTCTCACAAGCTTGGATTAACAATTTACCAATCCCAAGGCCTCGTGCTTCTGGGGATACCGCAAGAGAATATAAGCGCGCTAAACGCGTTCCTTGGCGAAGATGCAACAAAGCGTAACCCAGTAACTCAACTTCCCCTCTCATAGCCACAAACAAAGCTGAGCCAGAGCTCGTAATAGCATGACGGAAACTACGACGGCTCAAACGATCCCCACTAAACGACTTACCCTCTAAAACAAGCAAAGCCTTTAAGTCATCTAAACTGGCCAAACGTATATAAATAGGTGCTGAAGTGCTGGTGCTCATTACATCGCCTCAAAAGGGCAGAAAGCCATTAGAATCGTCCACTGGTTAGCGGTTAAATCCATGCAAAGTACAGCAAGGAACCCAGAGAATAGAGAAATTTTCGCGCATTCTAGGGCGAAATCTATTTAAAAGATAGCAAAAGATAGACCAAATTTTCAGTAAAAAGACTTTTTATTTTTTTATATTAGTCTATTGTTAATACAGGAAAACAAGCGCACTATCCGCACAAAATCAGGGTGTCTAAAAGCACCAAAGCGCCTCAATAGTAGGCGAATAAGCGCGCTAACGCGCTATTTTATAAGGAAAAATAAAGCCAATGTCACAGACGTACATTGTTGTTGATCAAGCCAAAGATTGGTCAGCCTTTTTACCCAGCGACCGCGTCATTACCTTTACTCAGTACCTCAACTTGGCTGCAACAAAAAGCCAAGGCCGCACTCGAATCATCAATCTTTGTAAAAACAGCAAATACTTATCAGACGGCTACTACTGCTCTTTATTAGCAGAAAGCCGTGGTCATCACGTTATGCCATCTGTGCGCGTACTGAATGACCTAAGCAAAAAAGATCTTTATGAGCTTGAGATCTCACAGTGGCTGCCATTGCTAGCCAAAAAACTCGCGAAACCAGAAGCGCCTATGGAAATGAAATTCCACTGTGTTTTTGGTAAAACCGTTCATCCAGAGATGAAAGAGTTTGCCCGCAAATTATTCGAAAGCTTCCCAAGCCCCGTGCTCGAAGTGACCTTAAAATTCCGCAAAGAGTGGCAAGTCACCGCCCTATTCTCTACGTCACAGAGCAAACTAACCGACGCAGAAGAAACACTCTTCGCAGAGTCACTCGAAGCGTTCAGCAACAAAGTATGGAGCAAAGGCCGCATCCAACGTGCCGCTAAATTTGATATGGCTATTTTGGTCAACCCTGAAGAAGCCATGCCACCCAGCGACGACCAGGCTATTAAAAAGTTTATCCAAGCGGGCAAGCAACTTGGCATTCATGTCGACCTTATTGGCCCGAAAGACATCATGCGTCTACCGGAATACGATGGCTTGTTTATTCGTGAAACTACGAACATTGACCACCATACCTATCGCTTTGCGAAAAAGGCCGAAGGCTTGGGTTTGGTCGTAATGGACGATCCACAATCCATCATGCGCTGTACCAATAAAGTCTACTTAGCCGATTTGTTTAACACCCACAAAGTGCCTTGCCCAAAAACACGTATCGTTCATAAAGGTGAAAGCAACGTAGAAGACGCATTAGAAGCCGTAATCAGCTACCCGATGGTCGTAAAAATACCTGACGGCGCATTTTCTAAAGGCGTGATTAAAGCAGAAAATCGCGACGCTTTAACCGAGAGCCTAAATACTCTGTTTAAAAAATCGTCTTTGCTATTGGTACAAGAGTATCTGTACACGGAATTTGACTGGCGTATCGGCATATTGAACAACAAACCGATTTTTGCCTGCCGTTACTATATGGTGAAAAATCACTGGCAAATCTACCAACACACAGGCAGTAAAAGCCAAAGTGGTGGCTTTGATACCTTGCCTACCTTTGAAGTGCCACGCCGTGTATTACAAGCCGCGATTGCCGCCACCAAACCAATTGGTGAAGGCTTATATGGCGTAGACGTAAAAGAAATCAACGGACGAGGCTACGTTATAGAAGTCAACGATAACCCAAGCATCGACCGTGGCGTAGAAGACAAATACATAGGTGACGAACTCTACATGCAAATCATGTCGGAATTCTTACGCCGCATGCAGGTCAAGCGTGGTGACCAACCCACTTACTAGAAAAACCAAAAGGTGACTCGCAGTCGCCTTTTTTGTTTAGTCCCTTCCCCTTATGTCTTCCAAGGGGAGGGGTTATTCTCTTCTTTGGAAACCATTCAGCCGAAAAAAGCAGGAGAAATCCAATTCGTTCAATAACTCGTCTTCCCAGACCTATATACAAATTACACTATCCATTACTGAATAATGTCTGTTTTAAAACCTCGATTACTTATACAACATCTCACCACGCATCGGCGCAAGCACCTTCAATACTCGATTTTGCTGAGCATAAGTTAAACCCGCTTTTTTCATTGCATTAACCAATAAATCAACGGTCAAATTAAAGTCAGTTTCAGTAATCTTCTGTCCCTGATGGACTTTCAGCATGGTATCGCCAGTGTAAGTACAGGGGCCTCCCGTATCGACACACAAATGCTCGATGAATTTCTCTCGAAAGCGTGTGATATTGGTTTTTTCAAAATAACGATAGATGTCTTTATTAAAGCTAATTTCGTCAATGAAATTATCGGTAATGGCTTCGATGGTTGGCTGTCCACCTATTTCATCGTATAAACTGATCGGCGTTTTCGTTGGTGTCGCGCAAGCAACCAGCAATACACTCATCATCAGAAGTGCGGTTTTTAGATGGTTTACCATAAATACCCCGTCATAGATAAATAAACGCCTTTTTGATTTTTCTGCGTAGCAACCGTACCCAAATCCGCATAAGCCGCCGTGAAGTTAACATTTTTGTTGGGCATGTAACTGACAAATACATCTTTCCAATCGTCTTCTTCAACACTAGAAAGGTTACTTGGTTTTTGGCGATACTCCATGCCCACGACCCAATTAGGTGAAAGCAATAAACCGATACTGCCTTCCATCATCACTTGGTAACCGCTGTTATCAGGCCCACCGTAGCCCAACAACCCCATTTCATTTGCTTTGGTAGCACGAGCAGTCAAGTTCCAAACAAGGTTGTAACCCGCAACGGCCCCTAAATGCACCTTAGTCGCGGCAACATAAAAGTCCGTACCGCTGTCGTCTTTTGCTCCAAGATAAGAAGCAACGAAGTCGTTATCTAATTGCTTATGTTGCAAGCCGACACTGACCTGAGGGTAAAGAGAATAAACCGCATCACCATATAGACGCACTTTGACACCGATAACATCTTGCTTAATCTCTTCTGAATCAAGACTAAGCCCTGTCACTAAAGATGCTGGTAGAACAAAAGTTTGCTGGGTATAACTCAATTCAACTCTGTCATACAAACTCGTCGCCACGCCCATCGACGTCAGTCGATAATCCGTCACATTAACATCCGTGATAAATAACGACGCTGCTGTTTCATCACGACTATCGTATCCAGCAAGCGTTGCCCAAGGCACAAGGCCACCACCACCGCTGCCTTCTAATTGCGAAAGCCCTGCAGTAGCAAGCAACTTACCCTCTGCTGCCATAATAGGAGTAGCACACAAAAAAATGCCACCTACCATCACTGTTTTAATGTGTTTTCCGCGCATTTATTCCTACTTTTATATCGAGAAAGTGTAGACAAAAACGTCGTTTTACCATTTTTTCTTGCCAAACCCTTTATGCGAACTATGGTCTGTTACCTCAATGGGCGGCAGTAGCTCTAATGTTACGGTTTGCTCTATGTCGCTCGTAATATCAATAGACTCCAGTGCATTCACACCATCAATCGACCTTTCAGTCCACAACGACACCTTATCACCTTGTTTTACTGGCAAACGAACTTGGCCATTTTTATCCGTTTTCAAGGTAAGCGTATTATCCGCCACGATAATGTAGCCAATCATGTCATCGTGTATGTTGCAACCGAGCACAACAAGACCGGGGTTATCAAACAAAATTGGGGCAACGTCAGTACCCTTATATAACTTAATTTCAAAGGTCTTAGGCTCTGAAAAACTGTAAACGTGATGACGAATATCATCACTGTTAGGAAAACTAACATATTGGCCTTTTTGCACCACAATCACGCGTGGTACGAAGGATTCATCAACCTGATCCATAACAGCGACCGAGCTCGGTGTGCCCACAACGTTTTTGGAAACCGTCACCACCGCGTCTGCAACAGGCAGATTATCTTGATCAACAATACTCAAGGTCATATCAGCCCAAGCACTGGGCAAAAAACAGCAAAACAGCAACACAAGTAGGTAACGCATTTTTTTCCCTTAGGGCCATCGCCTTTGAGTTTATTCGTTTAGCTCTTACTATTTTTATCTTAAAGTATTTAGCAGATCATTATACTTTCTGTAATATTATTCACTATTCAAGTAAAAGTGGCTTACAAGGAACAAAAGATGCGTGATCTAATAGAAGTAATCACCTACCAAGATACCGCTCATGCTCATGCGCATCATCACACACAAATAGTGCTACCGCTTTCAGGCCGACTCGTCCTCGATGTTGATAATCAACAACAAGCGGTTGAATTCGGCCAAGCCTGTCTTATCTCAACACATCTTGCTCACACTCACCTAGCCCGAGAAAACAACCAGTGCTTGGTGTTAAATGCTCTACCAATTTGGGACCACCAGCTTGAAAGCGCATCGGTTTTTGTCAAACTAAGCGATCAAGCTCAAGCCTACCTGCCTTTTTTATCCAGCTTAACTGGCGAAACCAACCCACTTAAAACACATCAGGCGCTTAACTTGCTGGAACACTTATTGCCCATCCCGCAAGAAAAAATCGTCCAAGCCGACGCGCGTTTAGCCAAAGCAAAACAACGACTCGACCACGCCTTTCAAGAATCATGGAGTTTGGCCGAACTGGCCTCAGAAGTGCATTTAAGTCCCAGCCAACTCAGCGTTTTGTTCAAACGCCATCTTGGCATGACACCCAAGCAATACCTTCAGCAGCGCCGCCTGACAGAGGCCAAACGATGGCTAACCTCAAGTAATAGAAGCTTAGACTATATTGCGCAGAAAGTGGGAATAAACGACGCCAGCAGCCTTGTTCGCCTGTTTACAAAACACTTCAACACCACACCAGGACACATAAGAAAAAGCCACCAAGACGAGAAACACTAATCTTCTGAGCTGATTTCCAGCGCCATTTCCCAGTTGCGAATAAAACGTTTTTGCTTAGCGTAGTCCCGCCCTACCAACAACTGCTGATCTAGCTCGATCACCCCTGTTGGCCCAGGGGCACTCACCACGTATGGGTCATTCGCATTATTCATATCCGGACGAATGGGGAATAATAAACCTTGGTTCTGCATCATTTTTTGGGCTTGATCAGATAAAAGAAAATCTAAAAAAACACCCGCGTCGGCTGCATTAGGCGCGCCTTTTGGAATCAAAGCCGCACGCATCAGCATCAATGTATAGTCTTTTGGAAGAATCATTTTTAATCGGCTATCGTCACGCGCGCGTTGTGACGCGTACGAACCAAGCAAGTTATAACCCAGTACCAATTTACCGGAAGCCACATCGTCAATAATATCGTGTGTACAACAGTAAGTTTGCACATCATGACTGCCAAACGCTTCCAACAATCGCCCCCAGGTCACATCCGCCTGACGAGCATCTTGACTGGCCAGCAAATAACCTACGCCACTCTCACGAATATCGTAAGTACCGATTCGTTTCGTCATGGTTTTTTCATTTTGTCGAATCGTCTGCAAGAGTGATTGTCTATCGTCAGGCAAATCGCCAGGAAAAGCCTCCTTGTTGACCAGCATCACAATCGGCTCAATCGAAAAAGCGAACAACTGATTACGCCACTTAAAATTATCCGGCAAATTATCTGTAAAATCAGACTGATAAGTCTGCGCATAACCGTCATTGACCAGTTTCAAATGCAGATCCATGGCACTACTAATCGCCAAACTCGCAACAGGATGCTTCTGTTCTTGAATGATTAAGTAATACAACTCCAGCGTATTCACATCACGATACACCACTCGCACATCTGGATGAAGCGCAACAAAAGCCTTCAAAATAGGCTCAAACGAGGCCAAATCCATCGCAGAATCAATTGCCAAGACCCTTGGCGCGTTCGCATTCCCAAACCATACAGGCTCAGCCGCCCAGAGCTTAAAAGGCATCATGGATAAGGCAGAAAAAAGAAAAACTACAGCGGATCTCATACGGTATCCTCATTAAAAATAAATTTGGCAAAATCCACCTGAAAGGTCGTTCCTTTGGGATACGTATCCAAGATCTCGATTCTAGCCGAATGATGATCAACGATATCTTTCACCATCGCCAGCCCCACCCCACTGCCCGCAATATCATAACGGCCACGATAAAAACGCTCAAACACACGCGATTTTTCTATATCAGGAATACCATTACCATAGTCAATGACCTTGATTCGATAAAAACGCTCAAAGGCACTCACTTGTACAATTACCTCCGTCGCATTGTTCATGCCCAATGAGCTGTAACGCACAGCATTCTCAATAAGGTTTTGCATCATTTGCTGAATCGAAAAACTGTCCCCTAACACAACCGCGTCACTCAAATCACAATCGAGGGAAAGCTGAACCCCTTGATGCAATGCGGTTACTGCCTGAGCACGACACGAGGCCCGAATGGGTTCCAGTAAACTAGTGGGCTCCAATCGATGAGTCTGTAGACGATGAGAAACAACGGCCTGATTAAGCAACAAGGTCACCGTTTGGCTCAACGCGTCGCACTGCTTAACAATATTTTCCAACGCTTGCTGCTGCGCTTGTGGTGACGCACTGTCACCCGAGGTATTGTCTCGCGCATTTTCAGCCAAAGCCTTTAAACTGGCCAAAGGGGTACGCAATTGATGAGCCGCATCAGCGGTATAATTTTCCAGTTGTTCTAAGTTAGTCTGCAAGCGGGCCATAAAGTGATTAATTGCCACTTTAAGGTGATGCGTTTCTTTTGGCGTATTGATGTCTAAGGGCGTTAGATCACCCATGGCTCTCTCTTCTAATGCCCTTTCGATACGATGCAAAGGCTGGAGCACTAAATGACTACCAATGGCAATCAGAGTAAGCGCGACCAAAGCAATAAACACAACCACTTCCACCGCACGCTGCGTCACCGCGGTCGACATGGCTTCCCGTGATAATCGAGTTTGCCCCAATACAATACGGACGGTTTGTGACGTTTCAGGATCTGTCAAACTGCGCTCTAACCACGCAAATCGTACTAACTCTCCCGAATACTCTTGATTATAAAACTGTATTTGATCTAACACAGGAGGCTTAGGTGGCGTACTGTTTAGATCTTGATAACCCGTTATAAAGCCCTGTTCTAAACTTTCCACCTTGTAAAAGACACGATCTTCATCAGCCTGAGCCAATGTCGCAAAGGCCGACCAAGGAATGTCGATACTAACTTCATTACGAATCAAACTGACATTCTCGTCTATCTGCAGCAAAGCACTGCGCAACAGACGATCATAAGACAAATCCGCAAGCTTTTGACTGTAATCGAAAATCAAATTAATCGCCAAACCTGCAATAATACCGATGACCAGAACACCGGCTAAAATAAAACGAAAACGCAAAGAAGGCGCATTAGCTAATGCCCGTTTTTCCTCTTCTTCACTGAGGTTTTGGTGGTCGAGCGATTTCTGCCACATAACCAATGCCTCTTAGGGTGTTAATGACTAAATCCCCTTTGATCATTTTTTTTCGCAAACGCCCAACGTACAGCTCAATCGCATTAGGACCTGGGGTTTCATTGAAATTAAATAAATGATCGGTAATTTCATCTTTGCTGAGCACTCGCCCCAAGTGCCCAAGAAATATTTCCAGTAATCGAAACTCTCGGTTGGTAATCGCAGTCAGCTCCCCCTCAATAAACACCTGTCGGCTGTCCCTGTTTACCACAATATTGCCATGCTCGGTCACATTCGCCGCATAGCCTTGTTTGCGGCGCAGCAAGGCACGACAACGGGCTTCAAGCTCGCCAAAATCAAAAGGTTTAGTAAGGTAGTCGTCTGCGCCCTCATCCAAAAGACGGATGCGATCCTCTATCTGATCTCGAGCCGTTAAAATAAGAACAGGGGTGTCGTCATCACGCTGACGCAATTTCTGCAGCAACTGCAAACCAGACAAACCGGGTAAATTCAGGTCTAGTAAAATCAAATCAACCGATTGATACCTCAGCAGCTCATCGGCTTTTTTGCCGTCGCCCATCAAATCCACGCCATGTCCTAAGCTCGTTAATCGTTCACAGATCGCTTGCCCTAGAACCTGAGTATCTTCTACCACTAAAATTCGCATAACACGTCAGCCATATCGTTATTATTTTTTTATAAAATATTAAAAATCTTAAATAATAAAAAGCAAAAAATTCGAACAGCCTAAACTGTTCGAATTCCATTTTTGCGTATTAATAGTAACCGCTTAGCGCAGACAATAGTACCGAATAATATGCCGACTTAGTCGTCCTTTTCAGACGCTTTTGCTCTTGCCATTTTAGCCCGAACTAAAGGGCCAACAATGATAGGCAAAATCAAACCAAGCAAGGCAACAGTCCAAAGACCAATACTCAATCCACTGTTGAACAAAATGGTCCAATCACCATCAGAAAGTACCAAAGCATGACGAAGACTACTTTCCATTTCAGGCCCAAGCAACATGCCTAAAATAATAGGTACTAACGGAATATCCACTTTACGAAGAATATAGCCCAACACACCAAAGCCGACCATGAAGTACAGATCCAAGGCGCTGTGACTAACCGAATAAATCCCTACAGAAGCGATCAAAGTTACAATCGGCATCAAATACTTAGGTGGAATACTCAACAATTTAACGAAAATACCGACCATTGGAATGTTGAGCAACAAGAGCACAAAGTTACCAACAAACATGGCAGCGATAACGCCCCAAACAAGATCTGGGTTTTGCTGGAACAACATAGGACCAGGAGAGATGTTCAACGAGATCAACATCGCCAACAGCACCGCTGTTGTACCACTACCAGGCACACCAAGGGTCAACATAGGCACAAGCGCACCGGATGCCGCACCGTTGTTACCCGCTTCAGGCGCCGCCACACCACGTGGATCACCCTTACCGAATTCGCCTTTGTCTGAGAAACGTTTTTCCAAGGTATAGCTCATAAAGCTACCCAAAGATGCACCCGCGCCAGGCAAAACACCCGCAACAAAGCCTAACACCGCGCCCCTGAAAGAAGCAGGCAAGACTTGGATAATGTCTTTTGCGGTAAGCTTTAATTTATTAACCGCCACTTGCTTAAGACCATCACCCGCGTGACGCTCCAAGAAAAACAACAACTCACTGATCGCAAACAAACCCACGATCGCAATAATGAAATCAACGCCTTCAAACAATTCCAATGTACCAAACGTAAAGCGCTGCACTCCCGTTGATATATCGATACCCACGGTCGCAATCATCAAACCAATCGCTGCCGCCATCAGGGTTTTAAATTGGTTTTTACCGGTAATACCGCCCAAAGTCGCAAACGCCAACGCGAACAAAGCGAAGTATTCAGAAGGCCCGAATCGAAGAGCGAATTTCGCCAAGATGGGTGCCAAAATAACCAAACCAATTGTCGCAATAAAACTACCAATGAAAGAGGCAATGGCAGAAATCGCTAATGCTTCAGCAGCCTTTCCTTTTACTGCCATTGGATAACCATCTAAACAGGTCATCATAGCAGGCTCGTCGCCTGGAATATTCAATAGAATAGACGATATACGACCACCATACATGGCACCGGCATACACAGACGTCAACAAAATAAGAGAAGAAGTAGCAGACAAACCTAAACTAAATGCCAAAGGAATCAAAATTGCGACACCGTTAGCAGGACCAAGACCTGGTAAAGCACCGATCAACGTACCTAAAATGGCACCAATGATCGCAAACATAATACTTTCTGGCGTTAATGCGACAGCAAAGCCTTGCATTAATAAGCTCATAGTATCCATATTAAAACTCCAATAGACCTAGAGGCAGTGCTAGTTCTAGCACAGTATTGAAAAGGAAAAAGATAAACACGGAGCTTGTCACACCAGTGATAATACTCTTTGTTATACTTGCCCCCATACGCCAGCTTAAAAAACTCACCACAATAGCGGCGGCTGGCATAAAACCAATTGGTTCAATCGCCCATGCAAAAGCAAGCATGGCAAGCACCACGACACTAAGTTCAATCAACATAGCAGCTGGCGCCCATTTCTCATCCGGATCAGGACGAACAATCATGTAAATAGAACTAATGCCTAAAATGATTGATAGCATAATAGGAAAGGTTTCAGGTCCGACACTTTCGTGTCCACCAAAAGGAATGGGGAATTGCGTCGCTTCCCAGCCGTAAGCAACGGCAAGTATCAGCATCAGCATGCCAAACACACGATCGTTAATACGCATGTCTCTGCTCCGTGTCAGTAAATCAAAGGGTGAGTAACAAGTAAAAACAGGAGGGGCACTGCATCAAAACAAATACCCCTCCAAATAGCGGTTCAAAAATTATTTAATCAAACCGATGTCTTTAGATAAGATTTGGATGTCTAGAATTTGGTTGTTAACGAATTGCGTGAACTCTTCACCAGATTTGTGGAACGGCATCACACCATTTTTCACCATGATGTCTTTCCATTCGTCTGTTTTGTAAAGCTCGTCCATGGTTTTAACCCACCAATCGTAGGATTCTGCACTAGAATTGCCTGGCATATAAAAACCACGCCAGTTTGGTGCAACAGAATCAACACCTTGTTCCATCGCGGTTGGAATCGCAGCAAATGGTTCAGGTAGACGCTCTTCAGAAAGCACCGCTAGAACACGCAAGTCACCAGAATCCATGAAGCCTTTCACTTCAGAAATATCACCAGTGAAAGCATCAACGTGTCCGCCAACCACTTGAACTAAAGCTTCAGAACCACCGCTGAAAGCCAAATAACGTACTTTAGGCAGATCGCCCACGTTGGCTTTTTGCGCAGTCATCAAAACTTTTAAATGGTCCCAACCACCAGACGCACTACCACCGGCAAACTTCACAGACGTTGGATCGCTTTTCAACGCATCTAACAATTGAGTCAAGGTGGTGTATTTTGAATCTTTGCCTACTGCAATGATGCCGTAGTCTGCACCCAAGGTTCCAATCCATTTAACTTGTTTGGAATCCATACCTGGGAACTGGCCTTGAGCAAGGCGTGTGGTTGTCGCCGTACTAGCAGCAACAATTAGGTTATCGTCTTTGTCACGTTTACTGATTGTGTGCGCGTAAGCCACACCACCACCAGCACCGGTCATGTTGACGGTTTGAACATTGCCTTTAAAGTATCCTTGGTCAACCAATACTCGACCCACACTACGGCAAGTAAAATCCCAACCACCACCAGGGTTTGCTGGAGCAATACATTCCGCACTACGAGCGGGTTCATAAGCGTGAGCTTGTCCTGCGATGGTCAGTGCGACAGCACCAGAAATAAGAATAGACTTCAAAGAAAGGGTATTAAGCATGGTTATCTCCTGCTTGTTATTTTTTTTGTTGTTAGCTATTCGAGTTTCTGAAACGCTTATTTTAGAAAACTCGATGAACAAACATTACCTGTCAAACCTGTCACCACCCTGTCAGAAACCATATTTCTGACAGAATTATGGTAAAAAACGCATTTTTGCCAAAACACATTGCGTATTTTTGACAATGTTTTTAACAACCAGACACGGTAATCTGTTGTTTATTTAGACTAGGACAGGTTTTAGGAAACAACAAGATGACCGCACACAATCCACAAGCCACTCTTATTGGCAGCATCGCTATATTGTTATGGAGCAGCCTTGCCCTTTTCACCACGCAAGCCAATTTGGTGCCGCCGCTGTTATTGCTCACACTAACATTTGGTGTCGCCAGCTTACTCTTCTTTATTGTGTATCTATTGAAAGGCGAACTTAAAGCATCATGGCAACACACCCCAAAAAGCGCGATTATCATGGGGGGATTGGGCTTTTACTTTTATCATCTTTGCTATTTTTATGCCTTCCAAAACGCACCACCAGTCGAAGCGGGACTTATCGCCTATTTATGGCCTTTATTGATCGTCTTAATGGCCGGCATGAGCAAGGGCAGTGCATTATCTTGGACACACTTGGTTGGCGCCGTGGTTGCCTTTATTGGTACTGGCATCATGCTGCAATCAAAAGCACAGGTCGTAACAATAGACAGTGACACTCGTTACCATTGGACAGGATACGCAGCGGCATTCGCTTGTGCTTTCATTTGGTCAAGCTATTCGGTGGCAAATCGACGCTTTCAGAGCGTTCCTTCCAGCGCCGTACTCTGGTATTGCCTCATCACCACGCTGCTGGCGGGCGTGTCACATCTTATGTTGGAAGCCCAAGAATGGGCGTCATCTACCACGTTTCCCGCCAGCACATGGATTGCCATTTTAGGTCTTGGCTTTGGACCGGTTGGCATCGCGTTTTTTTGTTGGGACTTTGGCGTGAAAAAGGGCAACCTATCCTTGCTTGGCGTCTTGTCTTATACCGCACCCGCCCTATCCACCGCGTGGCTTGGGCTTTTTACCGAAGCACAACTCACCACAGGACAAATCATCGCCTGCCTATTCATTACCTCAGGTGCCTTGTTTGCCAGCCTAATGCCAAACAAAAAAATGCCCTTGGCTCCGAAACAAAAAGCCAAAGGCATCTGATCAAAAAGGCGCTTAGCATAAATAAGCGCCTTTTATGGTTACGCTATTGTTAATTAAGCCACTTGCACCTGATAAGCGTTACGCGGAATTTTTTGCAAATAAGCTTCCATTTCCGCCATACCGTTGGGTTGATCGACTCTCACCCCCAAATCACGCATGGTACTACCTAACGCGTGCAAAGTACGAAACAGATTATGCTCGCGACACTGCTCACCCATTTGTCCAATGCGCACAATAGGTTGACCAAAAGAGCCTGCGATTTCAACGCGATACATCTCTGATATGTGTCGACAAATTTTGGGGGCGGTTAAGCCCTCAGGAATATTAATCCCTACCACCGAATTCAAGCGTGATGACGGCGGAATAAACAACGCCAATCCCATACCTTCAATACCGGCTTGCAAGGCTTTAGAACAACGCAAATGACGCGAAAAACGATGCTCTAATGTTTCATCACATACCAACTTCAAGGCTTCATGCAGAGCCATGATGCCAGACACAGGCGCCGTATAATGATAGCCGTCATTGTGCCAAAAATTCTCAGCAAGCTGCGCATCAAAGCACCATTGAGCCGTTGGCTTAGTACGACTTTTCACCGCCGCCCATGCCTCATTAGAGAACACCAACAGCGACACCCCTGGAATAGAAGACAACCCTTTTTGTCCCCCCGTAATCACTACGTCCACCTGCCATGCATCCATTTTCAATGGCATGGTACTCAATGTACAGACCGCATCCACCACCACTAAACAACCGTAAGATTTGGCAATCTTCGTAATCTCTTCTAGGGAATGGTTAAACACCGTATTCGATGTTTCACCTTGCACCAAGGTCAATACTTTTGGACGTGTCTCTTCAATGGCTTTTCGAACACGCTCAGGGTCCGCCGCTTCATGGGCACCAACATGCAATTCATGCACATCCGCACCAATACGCGTCGCCATTTCCGCCATGCGATGACTAAAAAAGCCATTGTTAATGCAAAGAATTCGTTCGCCCGGTTGCAATAAATTCGCCACCGCCATTTCCATCGCTGCTGACGCTGGCCCTGCTACACCAAGCACCCATTTAGACTCTGTTTGAAACACATAACGCGCCATTGACTTAACTTGCCCAATCACCTGCGCCATCACACTACCAAGGTGGTTTATCACCACAGAATTGGCCTTGGCAACACGCTCAGGAATAGGAACAGGGCCCGCGCCCATCATCAACAAAGGTTCGTGAGGAAGAATTTCATCTAAAGATTTCACCTGGGGACGAGGAATGCCCATTGGCGAGGAAGCAGTCATTTTATGCAGCCCTATTAGTTAAAAGTAAAAACCGCTTGAAGTTAAAAAACGGTCCAAGTTGAAAAAAACACCTCTAGAGTAAAAATCCTGTTTTTACGCTTTTACAGTAGAAAATGTCGATAAAATGAATTTAACAAAATAATATTTTGAAATAGTACATTATTCATTGTAAAAATAAGAGACGGCAAAATGAAAAGAGTGTAATAAACCACAAGCCTTCACTTTCACCTTAGATCTGACGTGTTTCCATTTCAACAAGCAGTATTTTTTACTCTGCTAGATGGGAATAAAGTATGCGATAATGCGCGAAATTCCCTATTCAGGATAACGTTATGATTACTTGTGGTATCGAAATCAAAGGCAGCGAAGTCATCCTTTGCCTTATGTCTAAACAGGACGGACTCTTTCAAATTCCGGATTGCCGCCAAACTCGACACACATTGAACAACCCAAACGACAGCGAAAGCGTGCGCAAATTTCAGTTTGCACTGAAGAAACTGTTTGAAGACTACAAAGTAAAACGAGTCGTTATTCGTGAGCGCCCAACCAAAGGCAAATTCGCTGGCGGCGCGATTGGCTTTAAAATTGAAGCGGCGATTCAATTGATTGACACCGTTCAAGTGGATTTATTCAGCGGTGCCAAAGTGAAAGAGATTTTACAACATAACCCGATGCCCATTCCATTCAAAGCAACGGGCTTGCGTGCATTCCAGGAAGGCGCCTTCACTGTGGCCTACACAGCCTTGTCTGAGCACATTCCAGAGGCATAAGTCATCAGTATCAGAATAAAAAAACGGACCCGATCAGGTGTCCGTTTTTTGTCTACGCCCTATTTCATTTTCCGGCGTCCTTCGTAAAAAGCGCTTTAAACAACGCTTCTGATTTCGCCAGCCCTTCCTCGGTTAACATCACTGATTTTGACTTACCAACTGGATTATAAATATAACCTTTCTCATGCAATCTATTGGTTATACTCCAATCAACTTGCTTCCAAGCGTGGCCAAAATTATCGTGCAAAGTAAGGTAGAAAAGCGCAAGCGCAGCGTCATCGATTTTGTCTTCATCTATGTCCACAGTGGCTTCCTTATTCAATATAATGGTCAAAAACCAGCTTAACACGCCCTTCAAGCTCCTGACCAGAGACAGAACACAGCGAGTTGTCATAGTAACAATACGATACCGACCCGTGAGATCGTTCTTCAAATAATCGAACGTGGGGCAATTGAGTTAAGGTACTCGCATTAAAAAGCCAATCCCTTGATATGACGGCGTTCTAAAGGTGGGTGGCTTGTTAATACTGCCATGCCCAAACTTAGCCGTCGCTTTCTTGTGATCGTCATGTCACACTTTGTTGTTTTGATTACGTAAATTTAACCTTTAGAGCAAAAAGCTAAGTGGAACATGGTGTTGCTATCGATGGCATTCTTATTATTTTTCAAACAGAGAGAATAACGCGAGAACCAAGCCATGCCTTTACAGCGTAAAAGCACTTGTTTACACCTTAACTATTTAAATAAATACTCAATATCCCGTTCAGCCTGCTTATTATTGAGTGTCATTGGAGTGTTTTAATGTTTAATCGCCATCTCAAAAAAGAACACGAAGCACAGCTTAAGGAATTAGCGGTTCTTCGCCAACTCGCGGATCAGATGGATCGAGGTATGCTTTGCATTACCCTGGATGCCGACTTTCGTATCTCCGCTGTTAACAAAAGCTTTGCGGATGCGCTCGATTTTAAACAAGAGCAACTGGTAGGAAAGTTACTGTCAGAGATTGTGCCGTCTTATGTTTCTAAACTGCCTTGTTTTCGGAACTTCAATGAAGCCATGGCTAAGTTCGAGCCGGTCAGTGACGACTACCGCTACTTCCGTGCAGACGGCTCCCTAGCTTGGATAAATGTCCAATGGATTCCAGTACGAGGAGAAGACCGCACACTCTCCTTCGTAAAGGGCTATGGCCGCGACGTCACAGAAGAAATAGTAAGCGCGAAAGAAAGCGAATCTTTCATTAACGCGCTGATCCGCTCCACCGCGGTTATACAATTCAATCTTGATGGCACTGTGATCACAGCCAACAAACAGTTTCAGCAAGCCATGGGATACCGTTTAGATCAACTCGTCGGTCAACATCATCGAACGTTTTGCACCACAGAAGAAAGTGCCTCCCCTGAATACGCAGACTTCTGGAAAAAGCTCAACAACGGCGCTTATGTGGCAGACCGTTTCAAACGGATAGACAGCAAGGGCGACGAAGTGTGGCTAGAAGCCACCTATAACCCCGTCTATGATGCCGAAGGCAACCTCAGCAAAGTAGTGAAGTTTGCCAGTGTTATCACTGACCAAGTAGCACGCGAGACCCAGGTAAGAGAAGGCGCAAGCGTGGCCTACGACGTTTCACAACAAACGGACATAAGTGCCAAAAAAGGCGCAACGGTCGTACAGCAGACAGTCGAAACCATGCAGCAGATAGCCGCGCAAATGCAGACAGCGACCGAAAGTATTGAAGCACTGGGTAAACAGTCACTACAAATCAACGCCATAGTGCAAACCATAGGAGGCATTGCAGAGCAGACAAACTTGCTGGCCCTAAACGCCGCCATTGAGGCGGCCAGAGCAGGTGAACAAGGTCGAGGATTCGCCGTGGTAGCCGATGAAGTGCGAAAACTAGCGGCCCGCACCAGTTCAGCCACTGAAGAAATAGTGGGCGTGGTAAAGAAAAACCAAGGACTCTCAGATGACGTCATGCGTCAAATGCTCAACTCCCAAGAAAAAGCAGAACAAGGCCTAGAACTGGCGAATCAATCAGGCACCGTGATTGTAGAAATCCAAGAAGGAGCCAAACAAGTAGTGCAAGCTGTAGGTCGCTTTGCCAAAGAATTGCAATAGAAGACACTGAAAATTAAGCGATGTTAGAATCAGATGAAAAAGCACTACTTTCATCTGATTCCAATGATAAGGCCTGAGTGTAAGTCTTTTTTCTAGCCCTTGATGTGGATGCTAGATGGAGTCAGAGTGAATGTTGTATCTGACCCTAATATCTACCTTGAAGACATTAGGCTTAGACACACGCCACCTGTCTTTTATGTATTAAGGTAAAAAATGAATATTGTCTTTCTTGGAACCTCGTCAGGCGTTCCCACTAAAACCCGCAATGTCACTGGCATCGCCGTGCGTGAAGAAAGAGGCAGCGGCTGGTATCTTATCGATTGTGGCGAAGGCACCCAGCATCAAATCCTTCATACCAATTTGTCGATCAACGCCTTACGAGCCATCTTTATCACCCACATTCATGGTGATCATTGTTATGGTTTGCCAGGTCTACTCGCAAGTGCCGCCATGAATGGGCGCAAGGAGCCATTGCAAATTATGGCACCAAGTGGTGTGAAAGAATGGATCGACGCCACCCAGCAACATACACAATTATATCTGCCCTTTGACATTGAGTTCATCTCGACCGATGACCTGCCGTCTGTCGAGTTCAGAAAGGTGCGTGTGGAAACCGCGGTCCTATCTCACAGAGTCCCCTCTTATGCCTACTGTTTTACCGAGAAAGACATCAACCCGCGTTTGGATATAGACAAGCTGAAGCGAGATAACATCCCCAAAGGTCCGCTCTGGGGACAGTTACAAAAAAGAGAAAATGTCGAACTCAACGGCAAGCAAATCCAGTGTGAAGACTATTTGCTATGCGATAAAAACCCGCAAAAAATCATTATTGCAGGCGACAACGACCAACCTGAACGCTTGTCTCAACTAAGTCATGGCGCCAGTGTGCTGGTTCATGAAGCCACCTATACCAAAGACATCGTTACAAAAACGGGTAACAGCTACGGCCACAGTGATGCCGAACGGGTAGCCACCTTTGCCGAGCAAGCCAAGATCCCAAACTTAGTGCTAACGCATTTTAGCCCTCGCTACCAAGCTAACCCGAACGTATCCCCTTCCATCGCAGACATTTATCATGAAGCAAAAGCACATTATTCAGGCAATCTGTTTCTCGCTAACGACCTTGACGAATATCAGCTAAACAAAAGCCATGAATTGACAAAACGGTAACACACTCATCAACGTCATAAAGGGGTTGGAATTTCTCATCCAGTCCCCAACTCCTAAACTATTCATTCATGACTACAAGGGAGTACCACTATGAGTCGTCATTTTGATCAAGCCGAAGGCCTGTGTGAAGAAAAAGACCCCGCAACAAATGGCTTTGTGTTCAACCAAACCATGTTACGCATTGCCGATCCTGTGCGCACGCTCGATTTTTATACCCGAGTGATGGGGATGACGCTATTAAAAAAACTCGATTTTCCAGACATGAAATTCAGTTTGTACTTTCTGACTCACGGTGAAGATTTTTCTGATATCAGTAACAATGAGTCAGAGCGAACAGCGCAAACCTTTGGCCGCCCAGCCATGTTAGAACTGACCCATAACTGGGGCGATACCCCAGACAATACGCAATACCACAATGGTAACAGCGACCCTCGTGGTTTTGGTCACATTGGTTTTCATGTCCCCGATCTAGAAGGCGCATGCCAGCGTTTTGAAGCTTTAGGTGTGCCATTCCAGAAAAAACTAAGCGATGGCAAAATGAATAACATTGCCTTCATTAAAGACCCCGACGGCTATTGGATTGAAATATTCGATGCCAGCCGTATGGCAAATTAAGCGACACAAAGCAAAAGGCCCCTTTGTGTGAACTGACAAAGGGGCCTTTTTCTGCTGTTCAATTTCGCCAAGGCGGTACTAAGAAACCACGCAAAAACCACGTACTGACAAAGTGTTACTAGCCTTTTTTCACGCTGCCTTTATTTGATCTTTCGTTTCTTTTCTGTTTCTTGCGGTTATTTTTCTCAGTGACGATCTTGATGGCTTCATCCTTGGTTAGGTGAGGATGCTTAGCGATCAACTCTTCCACTTTGGTATCAAATACGGTCATTTATAAATCTCATGTAGTGAAGTACGAACTGAGTCGGTATTTTAACTCAGCAAGGGCATAGAAGATAGAATTTCGCGTCAAATGAAAAATCACCCTCTGTTCTATTATCTTCATTACCTATTAAAAACCGTAGTCACGCTCTACCTTCGATATGCGAGTTTTGAAAGATGAATACCATTTCTCATGCCCTAATCGTTGAGCTTCTTCATGCTCCGCATTCGTCTTCCAACGCTTTATAGATTCAAGATCAGACCAATATGAGACGGTAATACCAACGTCCTCGCGTGCAGACTCTACACCCAAAAAGCCCGGCTGCTTTGAAGCGAGCTCGAAGCTTACTAAGACACCCACGTTAAATAATCATACAAAACCATCTTCTTCACAGAAAGAATTTATATGAAAATTCATCTTTTATCGATTCGTTAATAGCTAATTAATTGGTAAACAGGCTGGTTATTAGATTTTTAGGCGAGTGAATTTACTAATACATGATTAGTAAATAAAGACGATGAATGGTGGAATGAAGCTAGGCGAGTAGTCGGTTATGACTGGATCTTGGTTTTCTATTTAGTTTGTTTGAATCACAGTAATGAGCAATAGATTGTTCAGCACCAACCACGGCACCGGTTCTTGCGCCAAATTCTGTCGCGATACAGAGCCAGTTTTCTGAGGATATATTGAGTCGTTGAAGAATCGGTAACAGTGAAGCATCTATTGCGCCACGTTTATCTTCTCGGATGATCCGCCCAGTCATATCAACCAATTCAAGGTAATCTGATAATTCAAAAGGTAGACCATCTGGCATATTTTCTCTAGGGTTACCAACAAATGGATAAAGCAATTTTGGTTGCTTTTGATGCCTTGCAGCGGCGACGCGTTTTTTAACACTGGTGAACCCAGAGGTTTCGGGTGTTTGGCTTATTTTTGCTCTCAGTGGGTTAAGATCAACGTAGGCCATACAAGCCGCTAGCGCAGAATCATCAAGCAACGCTTGAGATTTGAAGCGCCCTTCCCAGAACCTTCCTGTGCAATTGTCTTCAAAATTCGCTTGGCGAGCAATAGGCTCATTCAGTTCTCTCATGAACCAACTAATATCCGTAAGCCGATTTCTAAAGGTTTCGGCCGAGGATTCCACCAACGTCATAGCATAATCAGGCAATGACTCACCTCGCACGAACTGCTGAGTAAAAAAGGTGCCTTTATGTAACTTATGCCATCTTTGCAAAACCTCTAATGTAGACCACTTCGCGGCTTTTTCTGCATTGATATGCAACACAACATGCAGATGATTACTCATTACCGCATACGCACAAACATCGATAGCAAAGACACTGGCTAAAAATAACAAACGCTTTTCAACCCAGCCACGGCGGTGCTCAAAGCTTTCACCAGAGACAGGATCTTCGCCACACAAAAACGCCCTACGAACACAGCGTGAAACACAGTGATAGTAAGGCGTATCTTGTAAACTAATTTGCTGACTTCTTGCCCTTGGCATGACGAAACCTCTCTTCCATAAGAAATATACTGGTTAAATATACAGCATAGAAAGAAATCGTCAAGTTTGTGTGGGTGTCTTGTTAGTCTCAATATATCTTGTTAGTCTCAATATACAGCATAGAAGGAAATCGTCAAGTTAGTGTGGGTGTCTTGTTAGTCGCAAACAGCAAACCGAATACTCCGGTTAAGCTCAACTGCTGACTCGTACTGCTGCCTGCAATATAAAAGAAACATACTAAGAAGAAGAAAAACGAAACTGCAAAAAACTTGGTTTTGTCAGAATGCTTTAGTGCAAGTTCATGCAATATTTCAGGTGATACCACTTACTACCTCGTGCAATTTAACGCTCCACTCACCGGAATTTTTGGAGCGAAGCGAGTAAAATTTCCGAGTGCAGGTGCTTGTTATATGCGTCACGCAATCTGGTACTTATCTTTTCTTAAGGAAAACGCCGGTATAGTACCTTCTAGAACTTCTACTATCTGCTCATTAATCTTTGGCTTCTCTATACCACCTGATATAAAACAGAATTCGTTGCCATTTTCCTTATCTATACTAACTTTTATAACCTGCTCAGAATCAGCGACTACGGCCAAATTAGGGTTGTGAGTTACCATAATTATCTGGCGATGTTTTTTAGCTTCTTTTATATAAGGAACAAGGACCTTAGCAACGCTATTATTATCTAAATTATCTTCTGGTTGATCGATAACCAGAGGAATATCCTCTTTATCAAGCACTAGATAAAAAACAAGTAAAAGAGCACCTTTTTCTCCCGGAGATAGCTGCTCCAAACTCTTACCCTTTTGACGCAAGTCATAATAAGGTTCAATAAAGCTCAACCCATAAACATAACTATATAGCTCACCTCTATCCTTAGTGACCTCCCCGATAAACGTTTTTTCATTCTTAGAACTTGCACGCTTATCAAACTCCAAATATTCAATGAGTCGACGTAGAAAGGTTTCCACGGACGCCTCGTCATTCCAGTTAGTTGCTGAAATTAACTCTTCCTGAAGCAATGTTAATCCATCTTCGCTACCATAAAAAGAACCTACTCTATTTTGCTTTATATTTCGCAGGATCGTATTTTTAAATTCATTTGAACAATAGAAAGAGCTAGCTATGCTTAATCCTGAAACATCAGATCGTGATAATTTTTTTGATATTTCCTCTTTTATCTCTTCATAAAACTCTTGAATTTCCTTCTTTTTCGAAAATATCGAGATAGATTTCTTGATTCTTAAATCTCTTTTTTCGCTAATATCTGATTCAAGTGTTTTGTCTAGATAATCTAACTTTTCTCGCATATACATCAAGCTGTCAGCAGTTTCAGAATCGCCCATAATTTCATTTTTTCTTATCTCCCACTCTGCCAGAGCACTTAAATAGTCCTGAAATGCCTTTTGCTCGCCGGTAAATTCGGAATGAATAGCCTTTATCTTAGCTTTCAGAGATTCGAGTTTTGAGGCTGGCGAAAGTGACTCATATTCCTTTTGTTCCCAATCATCTTCCACCTTGATAAGATCAGCGTCTTTCGCGTTCATTTCCTTCAACAAGAGAACTCTAGAACTAATTACATTCTCGTCAAAATCAATACGAATCGCTTTAGAAATATCGAATCCGCACTTATCAGAAAAATCGCTACTTTCAGATATTATTGAGGTTATCTCACTGAACTTGTTCTTCAAGTCGCGATTTAGCTTATCTGCCTCGACAATTAAATAGTTCCTATCCGATATTTCCTTAGTTATAGATTGAATCTGTTTTTCGATCGCTAATTTCGAAGATTCTAATTCTCCGAGTACCTTTTTCTTCGTTTTGCTATCTTCTGACTCAGCATGCTTTGACGGATCCTCTACAGCTTTTGGCTTCGAAGACTCATGGGCAGTAAGCTCATCTTCCTTAACTTTAATTTTACTAAGAAGATTTTTTCTAAAACTTGGATCAATTTGATTCTCAAGCTTTATAATTTCATCATTAAGCTCGAGTATCTGTTCATGGATATGATGAATCTCTTTATCAGCAGATTTCTTCTTTAAGTCAATGAGCTCTTCAAACGTAGTCTGTCCCATTTTTTTCTCCGTAGGGACATATTGAAATACGACCTTCTCAATCTCTGAGCGAAAAGCATCCACTTTATCAATTTCATTACAAACTTTCTCAAAGTAGCTTTGCGGTAAGTATCTAACGAGTCTTTCTTGGCTTTCATCTATCACATGCGTAAGCAATCGCTCTTCGGTCCTTTTCCCACTCTCAAACTCAACAAAAGCACTAAACCGATCAGCAAGTCCTTTCTTTTTAAACTTTTGCTTATGGAGAAATATATAATCGTCAGAATGATCTGCGTCTGAGCATAAAGCTAGAATGTCAGACAGAGCACTCTTGCCACTTCCTTTATGGCCGATCACAGTAACAAGTTCGCTGTTCATTGGTATGGAAATATCTTCAAACCAAATTGAACTGGCATCTTCTTTTCCTGTTCTCCGGATGTTGATGGACTTGATATACTTGGTAGGATTACTTCTAACCCGCTTTAGTATTTCCGGTTCATCACCAATATAGAACCGACTCTCTGGCTCATTTAAGGCATATTTTAAGCCTTTGAAAGATGGATCACCCTTGATCCATAACTTCTGTTTTAATTGGTATTTTTTAATATTGTGATTATCAGAGCAAATAATCATTGGTATTGTTTTGCCGATGTTTGGAAAAACAAACTTTCTGTACCCGTCTTGGTCATTTTCCTTGCCGAGCTCATATATATCAACAGCCTTAGCAATTTCTGTTTTCTGGGCGGTTCCATGTGGTAGTGAATGTGTAATATTCTCTACAGTCCCACTCTTTTCACCGGCATGTATTGTAACAATTCCACCCAATTCCTTTACCAAATTTATTGTGTCTTTAAGATCACAATAAACTTGATTTTCTCTAAGGCCTTCCGAATCCACTTTATTGATATCTGTTTTGTGCTTAATTTGCCCCCAAATATGTTCTATATTTGAATCTTCAGGAAATATACCGATAAAGTGTACAGGGTCTTTACCTCTTGCATCTGAAAGAAACTCGATGCCAGGTAAAACTGTAATTCCTTCCTTTCTACCCAACTCTTTCAGTTCTTTATATCTATTTATATCAATTACATGATGATCGGTAACAGCAAACGCCGCTATTGAATTTTTTTTCATTTCATTGACGATATCGACATTTGAAACTGTCTTATCTTTATAGTCATACGAGGATGGAGTGTGAAAATGTAAGTCCCACCTATTCCATTCCGAACCTTTACTATTCATCACATTCCTTACAAATCAAATTATTGAAATATTTAAGTACTCACTTAAGCATATAACGCCCGCAACACCGGCGAACCGGCGCGCAGCATAGGTTTGTCCGAGTGCTTGCGATTGTTAGCTCTTTGGGGCCGCCCACATGTTTGGTTGGCGAGTTCCAGAAAGCCAATCCTCGTATGATGGCATTACATCCCATGATTCCTCCTTGCTCAAAGTAACGACACCTGTATCCCTCTCGTTTAATTGCTTCGCCAATAGGCGTGCTTTCTGGGTGAATCCTTCCCTAATCTTAAGGGGACGATCATCGTAGCCCTTAGCGTCATTGGAATCTCTAACGAAGAGAATTTTCTGCTCTCCATCCACGTTAAAAGTCGGATCTCTGAGAACGCCCTCATGCTCATGCACGGTGTGGCGCTCAGCCTCAATGTACTTACCTTTTACGTACCAGATTTTGTAACCGTGAACCTTCTTTCCACCTAGCCGCTCGATTAGCTTCTCTGCGTTCATCTCACAACAACTCTGCCGACACCAAGTCTCTGGGGTTACCTCGATAAAAACGGGAGTTGCACTGCTCAGCTTCCGACAAAAAGAGGATACCTTTTGGTCTATGTTGTTCGGTGTAGTTAGACTTTTTGGATCAAGTTGCATCTGCGACCTCTTTTGCAGCTAACGCTGCCAGCAGGGGTGGAAAAACCAGAGCGAAGCGGCGGTTTTGACATCCCTCTGGCTGGCCTTGTTATGCAATCTATTCACCAACGAGTCTTTTTGCTTCATGATATGGAGTGCATTTTTGTAGATACGCTTTGCAAAAACCTGAAAACTTCTCAGAGGGATTCGCCAGAACTTCTATAGCTTCCAGTGCCTCTCTTATTTTCCTCTTTCTGTTTTGCTTCTTAATATCCGTTTCAGCTTCTTCATAATCTTTTATTGCTTCATCAAGTGCTTGGCTAAAGCTATGTAGGCTTACTAAAATATCAGCCCTAGGCTTCATCAATCTCACAGAATTTAGACCGCAGACCCTTATAGTTCGCTCACCTACTTCTTCATGCGCATCATTTGCAGCGATCTTTATATCGTTGTAATGAAATATATCTTCCGGATTTTCATCATAGGGATTAACTATAGGAAAATTTCCCGTGTCATGGTCATCTTTGCTTCCATTACATTTTCTACATGCCGGAAGAAAGTTTTCCCACTTGAATGCTAGCTCAGGATAAATCGACTTAGGAGCAAAATGCTCCACCTCGATATTTCCACTTTCTCCGGGCTTTGTCTCACAGAATGCGCACTTTTGAAGTGAACTTTGAAATAAGACGCTTTTTATTTCTTGGTGTCGATAATGAACAAGCAGCTTTTCTTTTTTCTCATTAGGGATTTTTGAATAATCTCCGAAAGCAGTGATGGCATCCATTAGTTGGGACGTCCACGAATGTTCGTTATTTATTAATATTTCTGGCTTAGCATCACGATTTAGCTTAATCATTCGACAGTGCCACCATCGATGCATATCTGGTATTGAGAACGGTCAAAATTGAATCGCTCGGATGAGCCACCTCAGACAGTCTATCAATGGCACTCCTTAAGCCTTTAATAGATCCCTCTTCAACTTTATCAAAGGCTTCGGAGATAAGTAGCTCGTAGTCCTTATTATCCAGACTGACTACACCCATAACTTCGGAAAGTATTTGATCAGTACTCCAGCCAGAAAATCTCTTAGAAGTCGGCTTTAGAAAATATTCACTTTGGCCTCTTTCTCGACCCATTATAATTACTTCACCTTCCTTTGCAGATGAAAGTAAATGTGGCGAATGAGTCGTTACTATAAATTGAATTTTAGGAAATAAGCCCTCCAATCCATCTCGCAGTGTAAATTGCCACTCAGGATGCAGGTGAAGATCAAGCTCATCTATTAAAACTGAACCTGTAGCATTTACAGCTAATCTTCCACCTCCATTT
This sequence comes from Marinomonas shanghaiensis, assembly GCF_003259175.1. Taxonomy (GTDB): domain Bacteria; phylum Pseudomonadota; class Gammaproteobacteria; order Pseudomonadales; family Marinomonadaceae; genus Marinomonas; species Marinomonas shanghaiensis. The sequence continues at coordinate 75,922 of NZ_QGOK01000020.1, forward strand.
CTTGTTCCTTCAATCCATTCAAAAATATTTGCAACTATTGATAATACAGCCTGGAACCCGGCGGACAGTTCCTCCATGTAACACTCTTCGCCATAAATTGAAAATATTGGCTCGAGTTCCTTCCCTGTTCGAACATAAGAGAAATCACTATTAAATGGTGCCAAAGTAGGAAGTTGCTCTATTAGTCTATTCCAATTCTCTCTTTCTTCTATTGCCCATTCCTTATCAATCATAAAATATCGGTTAACAAACCACTGTTTGATATTGCTAGGATTTTCTCCATATAATGATGCCGTACCCCTTGATGAATACTGCTCGAGCTGCTGTTCAAAGCCTTGCTCTCGAGTCATTCCATGTATCTGCTTATATTTAATACTTCTTTCCGCTCCAATAAATAATGGGCAGAACCCATCCAGCTTTTCATTAACCTCGTGTAACACAATAGACTCCCGGCCTTCTTCCGGGTCAGGATAATTCCATGCCTTTATCGACTGCTGTCTATAGCCCTTGTCGGCGATTGAATTCTTTCCTATACCAACTCTTTTCTTCCTTCCTGAAACTATCAGGTCTGTCCAAAACTCTGAGTCCTCTTGGAATCTGGAATACTGAAAGGTAGAGTGGTGTAAGCAGTGAGATATTCCAGCAAGAATTGAAGTTTTGCCGCAGCCATTTGGTCCGGCGATAAAATTAAAGTTTTTGTTGAATTCGACATTTAGACTTTTGAACTGCCTAAAGTTTTTCAGATGAAGCTTTTCGATGTAGCTTGATGTCAATTTATACCTCCATCTATACGTGCATAACGCCCGCAACAGCGGAAATTTAGGAGCGCCAGCGAGTAAATTTTCCGACTGCTTGCGCTTGTTAACACTTTACAGTGTGTGATTAGCAATATCGCTCAATTTATGCTCTTTAATCATCCAGCGAGCCATTTCACCAAACTGATTTTGAAGCTCGGTAAATATATGGGCTGTTCTTGGGCTAATCAAAGGATTCATTTCAGAAACAGGCTGATTATATTTAATCGGTTCCTTTCTGAACTCGTATCCCCAGTTTGCAATGGCAGCAAGATTTAATGAGATATTCGTATTCTTGATTTTATGCCATATTTCTCTTTGAGCTTCTACAGGCATCCTTTCGCCAAGGGTAATAGACTTTATCGCATCTAAGGGAACGTCCATTACATATACGGGAAAACCATTATATTCACCAACTTTCTTACAATCCGATAGATTTCTAACAATTCTAAATTCTTTTTCATACTCCCAGTCCTTGGGTTTTACACAAAGTTCGGCTATCGGAATTGGTGATTCACAACTTACATAAGAACTGATGTCCTTCTTAGGTCTGTGCTCTCGATAATCTATATCAAATAGGCCCTTGAAAAATTCATGCTCTTCATCAAACTCAATAACTGCTCCTGAGTACTCACCAGCATAGTGAGACCACATTAATAGAGATGACTCATTTTTAGATAAGCACAAAATGCCAATGGACTGATTCAACGACCTTAAAATGTTTCTAGAATTTATGTCATTACAATGCTCAGACTCAAAGTCAACCGCCAATTCACCAACACTCGGCTGTCTTCTTGGTGCAAGGATATCAAAACTTATAAATATATCTTTAGGTTCGAAATCTTCTGGTACATGTAGTTCAGGCACCATTTCAAACGGATCATTAAATGCCCCTGGTTGAGTAAACCTTACAGTTCCGTCTAAAACTCTCAACGCATTTTCGGTTGTCAAATACTTATACAGAGGCACAGTCTCTCCTTGAGTGTTAACATTTTAATAGTGCGCATGCGCATCTACGCTGTTTTTAATTTCCATATAAATCCCTATAAAAAACTGATTCTATGGCACTTTTTAACCTTTCCCACAGGCTGGTTAATTGGAAATCCGAGCGGGCGGGTTTACACATTTATTCACAGCCTGTTATTTCGTCTGCCAATATTCTTATCCATTGATACTAAAAGACTTTCTGACTTGCTGCCAGTACAAACGAGCAAAAATATGATTATTTTTTAGGCAAAGCGTGCCAATAATTGGCAAATATAAAAATAAACTGTATATTTGTACAGTTTTCGATCAATTATCCACAAGGAGTGTGTGATGTCTTCTAGCCCTTTTCTCAATTTTATTCGTAATGAACTTCGCCTACGTGGCTATAGCTTAAAAACAGAGAAGTCTTACCTGTATTGGATTAAATATTTTATTCGTTTCCATAAGCTGCAACACCCTCAAAACATGGGCGCAGAAGAGGTAAGAGCATTTTTGTCGTTTCTAGCCGTTGAGCAACATGTCGCCATTAATACACAAAAATCTGCCTTGAATGCCCTCGCTTTTTTGTACAACAAGTTACTGGATCAACCATTGGGAGATTTAGGGTTTCAGCATGCTAAGCAAGGTCGACGTTTGCCCATTGTTTTGGCTCCCAATGAAATTCAAAAAATCCTAAGCTGTTTGAATGAACGGGACCATTTGATTTTTTCATTGCTGTATGGATCGGGGCTTAGGATTAGTGAATGTTTGCGGATTCGCATCCAAGATATTAATTTGGATCAGGGCAGCTTGGCCGTTCGGTGCAGCAAGGGCAACAAAGACAGAACCACCATTCTTAGCCGTAAATTAGCCGAATCTTTAAACAAACAAAAATCCTATGCTCAACAAATCCAACAAAATGACAACGCCAAGGGATATGGCCCATCTTTGCCCTTTGCGCTGTCTAAAAAGTACCCAAACGCATTTCGTCAATTAAGTTGGATGTTCTTATTTCCCTCTACATCAATAAGTCCACATCCTTTGACTGGTGAACTATGCAGGCACCATTTACATGATTCTGTGCCTCGTAAGGCGTTGAAAAAAGCGGTCAACAAGGCAGGGATCAATGAAAAAAGAGTTAATTGTCATACTTTCCGACATTCTTTTGCGACTCATTTACTCATGGCAGGGCGAGACATAAGAACCGTTCAAGAGTTGTTAGGTCATAACGATGTATCGACAACACAAATTTATACTCATGTTATAGGTCAGCATTTTGCGGGAACCAATAGCCCTCTTGACCAAATTTTATAAACCATGAGCAGATAAGGGGTATTCGTCATTTTGCCCATAATTACCCTAAAGGCTTGGTCAATTGAGGGGCGTGGAAGATCATGTGGCATGTCGATAAGGTAGACGGTAATTATGAGTTTTCAACGCCTGATTACGGTCGTGCCTCCCTCATGCAGGCCTACGTGGACTTTGGTGTTCGACAAGTTAAGATAAAAGCAAAACAATAACCCCACCCTAGCCCTCCCCTTGGAAGACATAAGGGGAGGGAATAGATCTATTACAAATACCGCCCTTCTAGGTGTTTTCTAAAATGTGCGGCGTTTAGGGTTTCACCAGTAGCGCGTTTAACTAGTTGATCGGTGGTGTGAAGCGAGGCTTGTGACCAGATGTTGTCGCTGAGCCATTGGAAGATGGGGGTTAGGTCGCCACTTTGGATAGAGGCGTCGAAGTCGATGCTTTGTGTCATGGTGGCTTTGTATTGGGCGGCGTACATGGCGCCGAGTGTGTAGCTTGGGAAGTAGCCGAAAGCGCCGTCGGTCCAGTGGATGTCTTGCATGCAGCCGTTTTTGTAGTTGTCTTTGGTGGAGATGCCAAGGGCGGCTTTCATTTTCTCATCCCACAGTGCGGGTACATCTGTGTGTTCTATTACGCCGTTAATGAGGTCGCGTTCGATCTCGTAACGCAAGATGACGTGCGCTGGGTAGGTTAGCTCGTCGGCGTCGACACGAATGAAGCCTTTTTCCACTTGGGTGTAAATTTTGTAGAGGTTGTCTTCGGCAAAGACGGGGTCGTTGTGTGCGTTGAAGGCTTCGGCAGAGAGTCGTGATAAGTGGGAAATAAACGGCTTGCTGCGCCCTATTTGCATTTCAAAGAAGAGCGACTGAGATTCATGAATGCCCATGGAACGGGCTTCGCCAACGGGTAATCCGGCAAAAGCTTTTGGTAGACCTTGCTCATAACGGGCGTGCCCTGTTTCGTGCACTATGCCCATTAAGGCTTGCACAAAGTCTTGTTCGTCATAACGTGTGGTAATGCGCACGTCCGTTGGAACGCCGCCACAGAATGGGTGAACGCTTTGGTCGAGTCGGCCACGGTTAAAGTCGAATTGCAGCAGCTTCATGACTTCTAAGCCAAGGGCTTTTTGCGTTGCGGTGGAGAAAGTACCCGATGGCAGTAGGATGGATTCAGACTTCTGCTTTTCCAGTACTTTTTCAATCAATTCTGGCAGCCAGGTTTTCACATCGGTAAACAAAGTATTAAGAGATGCCGTTGTGGTGCCCGGTTCGTATTTGTCGAGCATGGCGTCATATGGTGTAAGGCCAAGTGCTGCTCCGCGGATTTTCGCTTCTTCACGGGATAAGGCAACGACTTCTTTCCAGTTTTTTTCGAAGCCTGTCCAGTCGTTTTCTTGACGTTGTGAGCGCCACGCATGTTCGCATTTAGAACCCGCAATGGATTGCGCTTGCACTAGGTCTTCTGGCACTACGGTGGCTTGTTGCCATTGGCGTTTCATCTCACGTAGGCTGGCTTGTTGTTCTGTGCTTAAGGCTTCTTGTTCAGCCTTACCAAACCATTCTTCTAGTTGGGGTTGTGTCGATAGTCTATGAATGTGAACCGATAATTCCGCCATAGCATTGGAGCGCGCTTCGCTGCCGCCCGATGGCATGTTCGCGGCCGCATCCCAGCCCAACATGGCCTGTGCGTGGTTAAAATGACTGAGTGTTTGATAGTGTGACGTTAACTTGTCGTAATGAGACATGGTTGTTTTTATCCTAAGTAAAAGTTGTTCTGCTTGTCGGATCGATATAAATAGTGATAGTGGGTTAAAGTTTGTCATCCGTTACATTTAGTCTAAATCGTTTTATACTTCTTAGACATGAAATATTGCTAGGTGACAATGATGAAACTAAATGATTTAACTGCGAGCGAAAAAGTGACGTTAGCTCAGCAGCTTTGGGACTCTGTCGCAAGTGATCAAGATGCCATAAAGCTCACTACAGCCCAAAAAAATGAATTAGACAATAGACTGGCACAATTCGAATCCGATCAAAATGTCGGCTCAGACTGGAACACAATAAAATCTAAAATATTAGGCTCATAATGCTATATAAAGTAAGGATACGCCCAGAGGTCGAGGATGGCCTGAAAGAAGCTTACTCATACTTCGAACATTGCAAAGCAGGACTTGGCACTGAATTTATGCTTTGTATTGAGGATACGTTGTCAAAAATTTCAACTCATCCAAAACAATACCCGATTGCTCACAAGACACTTCATAGAGCTTTAATAAATAAATTTCCATACGGTATTTTCTATACTATTCAGCAAAACATGGTTGTTATTTTTGCTGTCATGCATTGCGCTCGTGATCCCAAAAAATGGATATTGAGAAGCTAAACTAAAGATTTAAACTCACAACTTATCAAACAAAAAAACCGAGACCTCTTTAAAAGAAACGTCTCGGCTTTTTGCATTTACTGCTGTTCTAACGCTTATTTATGACAGCCACAGCCTTTATGTTCGTGACTCAGTTCTTGCCAGTTTTTCAATTTACTGGTGCCGCCGATGCCTGAGTTGAAGCTGTTGGTTGGGTCGGTTTTTTGGTAAAACTCGCGCAATGCTGGTTTCGCCATGTATTCGTGCCCTACGTTATGCTCGGCTGGGTATTCCGCACCGCGGGCGTCGTAGCTTGATAGAATCTGCTTCTTCACCGCTTTGGCGTCGACACCTTTTTTCATGATGTAGTTTTGATGCATGACGTGACAGAAGAAATGCCCGTAGTACATTTTAACGGCGACTTTGTCTTCGATGTCTTTGGGTAGTTCTTCAAACCAATCACGTTCATTACGTGGGAAGGCCACGTCAATGGTCATGATCGAACCGAGCTCTTTGCCGTTCATTATGTGATAACGGGTCAAGGCACCACCGGTAACGAAGCGATGTAAGATGGCTTGGTCTGCTTCACGCTTGGTACAAGCAAAGAAGTCCCCTTCGTTCTCTTTAAAGAAGTTGTCTAAATAGGCTTGTGCTTCCGCGACACCGTCATTGCTGGTTTCGACTATCCAATGGTGCTCGTATTTTTCACGGAAATCTTCCATGCGTTTTGGCAGGTGGTTCGGGAAAAGCTGACTGGCATATTGCATGACGCGATCAGAAAACTTGTTCGGCATGAACTTCACTTTGCCTGCCCATCTGTCTACCGTTCGTTTTAGAGCAAACATTTTCGGGATGTATTTGGTGCCCAGTTTGTCGATCACCAAATAGCTGTCTTTACCGTATTTTTTACTGATGTCATAACTGCTGCTGTGCATGTATTCGCCTGACACAGGCAGATTTTTAAAGGTAGACAACATGTCACGGCGCATTTGTTCCATCACTGCGGGATCATTCGTGCCAATGTAAAAGACTTGATACTTTTCAGGAATGGGGAAGGTATCGATACGCACGGCAAACACCGCCAATTTCCCCGCACAACCAGATGCTTCGTACAAACGACGTGGGTCGTTATTAAAACGTGATGGAGTATCTGCATCTACGTCTCGAATACGCTCGTGGTATTCGTTGTCAGAAGCACGTTTATCTGGGAACTGAATGTCTTTTTCTTGGTAGGTTTTGTTTTGCAAATTGCTCAGAATTTCTTCTGGATCGCTGCCCAACTCAATGCCTAAGTTGTTCACCAACTGCAGTTCGCCATCTTGTGTGACTTGGGCAAACAAGGACATTTCTGTGTACGCAGGACCACGTTGCACTAACGCGCCGCCAGAGTTGTTACACACACCACCAACAATTGACGCACCAATGCAGGAAGAACCAATAACAGAATGCGGTTCACGACCATAGGGTTTTAACGTGTCTTCTAAACCAAACAAGGTGCTGCCGGCAAAACCGACAATTTGTTTGCCTTGGTCAAGCAGCTGAATGTCGTCGATGCGCATGGTACTAATGATAACGATAGGACGATCATAGTCCGCACCATTGGGCGTTGAACCACCAGTCAAGCCTGTGTTAGCCGCTTGCATAATAACGATAACATCGGCTTTCACACAGGCTTGCAGACACTTCCAGATTTCAACCAAGCTACCAGGACGAACAACTGCATACGCCTTGCCACCGCCGAGACGAAAACCTTGGCTATACGGCTTGGTCTTGTCTTCGTCTGTTAGCGTGTATTGATTTCCTACGATGGCCTTTAACTCAGCGGCCAAATCTAAGCTGAAACTGGATTCCGTCATAAAAGGGTACTTCGCAATGTGTCGGGGGAAAGAGCCGAGTATACTAAACTTAACGGCTTCTAAAAAACACTCTAACCATAGAATTGGGAATCATCTTCATAAGGAATGCTTATGCTGATGAATTGTGACGCCAAAAAAACGCATCCACATCCTCTAAAATTGGCGCTTTGCTTTTCAAAAACCACACAAGGCTAGACACCATGTCGGCATGGCCGACACCGTCGTAGATTTTGCTTTCCACCATGCCCTGCTCGGCGTGAATTTTGGCGATTAACTTGTCCATATTGCTTTTACCCACGACAGTATCGTCAGCGCCCCAAAGCAGTAGCATTGGCGGCTCTTTGCCATCAATAAAGGTCGTTACCTGCATATTTGGGTAATTTTCTGGTGGGCCAAACATATCCATATAGTCTTCTTCGTAAGGCACAAAATCATATGGCCCCGATAAGCCAGCAAAGGCTTTGATAATAGAAGGCGTTAAGCCTTCAGCTTGCAAGTATTGTTTGTCTGCCGTGATCATGGCACCGATGTGTGCGCCAGCAGAATGTCCGGCAATAAACAAACGTTCTGGATCGCCTTGGTAATCGGCTATATGCCGATAGGTCCAGGCCACTGCCTTAGCGCCATCTTCAACAAAGGTAGGAAATTTCACCTGCGGGTATTTGCTGTAATCGGCAATCACCGCGATATAGCCTTTGCTTGCTAGGGCTTCCCCCATAAAGGGATACATGTCTTTCGAACCATCTTTCCAGCTACCACCATAAAAGAAAACCACCACAGGAAGGGATTGACCTGAAGAATGAGGCGGAACATAAATGTCTAGTTTTTGCCAAGACTCAGTACCATAAGCAATATCTTTTGTTGTCTCGGTATCGCTGAATGAATTAGGTAAATTGGCAACACCCAACCCAACTTTAGTACAGGCAACGAGCAATAAAGAACTCAGCGCCACACACACTTTTGCTATCGTCAAAACTGACCTCTTGCGTCTCTTAAAATGAATTTATTAGAAGTCATACGGAGTAAAAACAAAAATAGACCAGAATTCTCATACTTTAATTTGCACCCAAAAAACATCAAGCGGTTGAATTAACAAAGCATATTACCTAAAATCCTTAATATGCGGTTGGAAACAACTCAGATTGGCGGGCTGCCTTAATGCGGTGCGCTGAGCATTAGCTCTTTCCCCCGCCTTTTTTCTTGCACCTCATAATTCAAGTATACTCGTTCAGAAAATCGACTTCTTAAGGACTAAGAATGTTTTTACTCTATGCGGATGAATCCGGAACTCCCGGCGGAGCAGATCAGGAACATTTCGTTCTTGCTGGAATAACAGTATTTGAAAGAAAATCCCATTGGCTATCTCTCGAACTAAACAAAATAGCAGCTCGTTTCAGTAATCAAGATCCCAATTCTGTTGAGCTGCATGGTGCCCCAATGCTCTCTGGCAGAAAACATTGGCGGAAATTTGATAAAGAGGACTTATCCTCTTTGACAAAAGCAGCAAAGAAGCCCCTATCCAAGCCCTAGCTACAGAATTCAAAATAGATGGACACGAATGGGGAAAATTACGCAATATGGCTGATGTCCCCGTTTTTATAGATAGCCATGCAACAAGATTAATTCAACTAGCAGACCTAGTCGCTTACGCCATATTTAGAAAGTATGAAAAACAAGATAATCAGTTCTTTGATCTGATTGAAAACAAGTTTGATTATTTTGGTGGCGTTCAACACGGCTTGCATGTCAGCGTGTAAGAAGCCGCTCCCCCGAACGGCTTTTCACTTTACGCCACTTTTAAATAAGCAGATTACCCACCAAACACAACGGTACGTTTGCCATTCAAGAACACACGTTTTTCCACGTGGCATTTCACCGCATTAAACAAGGTAACACGCTCGATGTCTTGGCCTTTGGCGATGAGGTCTTCAGCATAGTGAGCGTGGTTCACCACTTGAATGCCTTGGGAAATGATTGGCCCCTCATCAAGATCGTTGTTCACATAGTGTGCGGTTGCGCCGACCATTTTCACGCCTTTTTCCCACGCTTGATGATAGGGTCGAGCGCCTTTAAAGCCAGGCAGCAGTGAGTGATGGATGTTGATCGCACGACCATCAAGGTATTCACACATGCTCGGCGAGAGCACTTGCATGTAGCGCGCCAGTACGACCAATTCGGTATCGTATTGTTCGATCAAGTCACGCACTTGCGCTTCTTGCTCTAGCTTAGTGTCAGCCGTGATTGGCAAATGGTAGTACGGAATGCCATGCCATTTAGCAAGGTCTTCCAAATCGGGATGATTAGAAATAATCACGGTAACATCGATGTTTAGCTGACCGGTACGAAAGCGATACAACAAGTCATTCAAACAATGGTCGTACTTAGACACCATGATCGCCACTTTGGGTTTGTGATTGGGCGCCGTTAACGACCAATCCATATCAAATTCTGCCGCGCGGGCTGTGAATTCGGCATTAAAAGCGGCTTCGCTAAAGTCCACATTTTGTGGCAAAAATTCTATGCGAATAAAGAAGCGACCAGACTCTCTATCATCAAAAGAATGGATTTCGTCAATATAATTGCCCGCTTGCGCCATATATCGAGTCACAACATCGACGGTTCCTATGATGCTGGGGCAGCTGGCGGTAAAGATCCAAGGCGCGGTTTTTGATTTCATAAAATAGTCTCTTATTGTCTTATGCTGTTTACGTCACAAAACAGGCTGACCACCAACAGTGGCCAACCCAAACCGTGAATGACACAAATGGATGAATAGTCGTCAGTGGTGAACGACCAAACCGTATTCTCGACTGGCGTCTTGAATCCATAACCAGAGATAGTCGGCAAAACTGCGACGGACCACTAATTCAAACTGGTCTTCTGCCACACGACAAATCATTGCCCCGCTTTTAGCAAACACGGTAGACACGACTTTACCGACAGGAAATTCACTCCCATGCAAATCCACTGGTGTCGACTTTTTCAGCATGTCGACCACATGACGGCCAGACACATCAAAAATCGTTGTGCCGCCACTGATGTTCACTAATGAATAATGCCCCGTTAGTTGCTCAAAAAAACGCGTTTCCAATTCAAAAGCCTGCTCACCCGCGACAATAATGAGCCATTCGTCTGGTGATACCCAGCGAACGGAAACCTTACCTATTGGTGAATCATCCGCTGTTACTGACGTCAATGGCTGCATTGGCAATGCCACGCCTAATAAGGCTTTTATCACTTCTTGCTGCTCTGCAGATGGCAAACAACGCAAGGTTAATAATCCCATCAGCTTACGTTCATGAAAGTGTACGCCGCCTTCCTGCGGGCCATGCTCAGCCACGCTGATAAGATCCGCGTGGTGCAAAGGGCTTTCCCCCACAATCTCGGCCGCAGGCAATTGCTTGGTCACCAACTTGTCTACTGGCGCTAATTCAACCGCTTCTACTTTGACATCAGACATGTTGACGCTCCCCTTTTGGATCTAAAAATACTGGGCTGCAAATTTCAGCTTCAATAACACGGCCATCCGCCAATGGATAAAAGACTTTTTCACCCATCTTATCTAAGCCACCTTTCACAAAGCCCATGGCAACGGAACGCTTCAAATTCGCACTCCAATAACTAGACGTAACATGCCCAACCATTGGCATGGGAATGGGCGCTTTCGGATCCAATACACCTTGGGCGCCTTCTGGTAAGACTACATTGGGGTCAAGGGTTTTTAACCCCACCAGCTGTTTACGATCCGCCCGAACACAGTCTTCCCGTTGCATGCCTCGCTTACCGATAAAGCTAAAGGGTTTCTGCATCGATACCGCCCACGACATGCCCAAATCAAACGGATGCACGGAACCGTCTGTGTCTTGCCCCGCAATGATAAAGCCTTTTTCCGCCCGCAAAATATGCATGGTTTCTGTGCCGTATGGCGTTAGATTAAATTCTTCACCCTGCTCAAATAACGCTTTCCAAACGTGCATACCATAGTTGGCCTGAACGTTGATCTCGAATGACAACTCGCCCGTGAAAGAAATTCGGAACACCCGTGCTGGCACGCCCGCCACTGTCATGGGCTTCCAGTCCATAAAGGCCATGTTTTCTTTGGAAACATCATAGTCTGTTAGTTTTTCCAATAGCTTGCGGCTGTTTGGTCCAGAAATTGTCATGGTTGACCAATGGTCGGTGACACTGGTGAAGTACACCTCCAACTCAGGCCACTCGGTTTGGTGGTAAATCTCTAACCAAGACAACACACGGGCAGCACCGCCTGTCGTTGTGGTCATCAAGAAATGGTTTTCCGCCAAACAGGAAGTCACACCGTCGTCGAACACCATGCCGTCTTCACCACACATCAAGCCATAACGACATTTACCAACGGGTAATTTCGCCCAAGCGTTGGTGTAAACGCGGCCTAAGAACTCTCGTGCGTCTTTGCCTTGTATATCGATCTTACCCAACGTAGAAGCGTCCAAGATGCCGACCGATTCACGTGTCGCTAGGCATTCTCGGTTGAGCGCTTCTTGCATGGTTTCATTGCCCTTAGGGTAATACCAAGCACGTTTCCACTGCCCTACGTCTTCAAATTTTGCTCCGCGCTCAACATGCCAAGCATGCATGGCTGTGTAGCGCTTTGGATCAAACAATTCTCCGCAATCTCGTCCAGCAATCGCACCAAACGTCACCGGTGTGTAGTTTGGACGGAAAATGGTTGTGCCGGTTTGAGGAATGGTTTGCTTGAGCATTTTCGCCGCAATCGCCATACCATTGATATTGCCTAGCTTGCCTTGGTCCGTACCAAAGCCCATGGCGGTATAGCGTTTCACGTGCTCAATCGATTCAAAACCTTCACGACACGCCAGCTCAATACCTGCTGCGGTCACGTCGTTTTGATAATCGACAAACTGCTTGGGTGCTTTCGATGTGGGTTTGGTATGAGGAAGGTGGAACAAAGCCATGGCTTTGCCCTCTACTATCGCCTCCGTTTCTGGCAATTCGATATCTGATTTAGCGAGCCCTAAATTCGACAAAGCATCTAATGCTGCACTGGCACCTTCAGACAAGGCTTCCTTCGTCGCAAAGGCACCATTAATTGCACCAGCAGTCAGTTGCTTTTGATAGGTTTTGCCCGGCGTAAAACCAAGGATATCGTCATTCCAAACCGGACGAGATCCTGTGTGGCAAGACAAATGAATCACCGGACTCCAGCCGCCTGATGTGGCCACTGTGTCTGCGGCCATCTTAACGATAGGCCCTACCACGGCATCGCCCGCATCGTTCAATGGTGCAATAGAAACGCCCGTCACTCGCTTATTGCCGTGTGCTTCAATAACGCCAGAACCCACCAAAATACTGATACCACGCTCCCGCGCAGCTTCAACAAAGGTGCCTTTTGGATTCTTGCGCGAGTCAACAATAGCAACCACTCGACGACCTGCATCATGCCAATCTAGCGCAGCGCGATAAGCATTGTCGTTTGATGTCATCAACACCAAATCCTTACCCGGTGCCACGCCATAACGATTAATATAAGTCGATACCGCATTCGCCACCATGCAACCGGGTATATCGTTATTGCCATACACCAAAGGACGTTCATGAGCGCCCGTCGCCAAAATCACCCATTTGGCTCGCACTCGATGCAAGCGTTGAGCAATTTGACCATTCGGCGCGCGATCTGCAAATTGATCGGTACAATGCTGTTGAATGGTTAAAAAGTTATGATCGTGATAGCCGTTGACCTGAGAATTCGGCAGCATCAATACATCATCAAAACCAGACAACTCTTGAACCACGTCCTTGACCCATTCTGCTGCAGGTTTGCCATTCAGCGTTTCTTTGCTGCTGAGTAAGCTTCCGCCAAATTCATTTTGCTCATCGGCAATAATCACGCGAGCACCTGCTCGTGCGGCTGTCAATGCGGCCATTAAACCCGCTGGGCCAGCCCCCACGATCAACAGATCACAGTGTTGGTTCATCTTGTCGTAGATGTCTGGATCATTTTCCTTTGGCGCGCGACCAAGACCGGCCGCTTTACGAATATAAGATTCGTAGGTTTCCCACATGGACTTTGGGTACATGAAAGTTTTGTAATAAAAACCCGGTGGCATCATTTTTCCACCCACTTTCCCCACCAAGCCCATCAAATCCATATCGACGTTGGGCCAACCATTGGTACTGCTCGCCACTAATCCCGCATACAGCGACTGTTGTGTGGCACGCACGTTTGGAATTTGCGTCGCTTCAGTAGAACCAATTTGCATGATGGCGTTTGGTTCTTCCGCGCCCGCCGCGACAATACCCCGCGGACGACTGTATTTAAAACTGCGACCAACAATGTCCACGCCGTTCGCCAACAAAGCAGAGGCCAAGGTGTCGCCTTCGAAGCCCTTGTATTGTTTGCCATTGTAGGTAAAAGTCAGCGGTTTAGCGCGATCAATACGGCCACCTTCTAGGAGACGATTAGACTGCTTACTCAAATCTTGTGTCATGATATCGCGCCTCTATTTCGCTTGGTCGGCTACAACAGAAGGCTTTTCACCCACCTTGTAGACTTCTTTTATTTCGTAAGTTTGGGTATCTCGTGTGACGTTGAAGTATTTACGACAACCCGCCCCATGCACCCACAGTTCGTGATGAATGCCACGCGGATTAGCGCGAAAATACATAAACTCACCCCATTCTTTATCGGTGCAAGCATCGGGATCTAATGGACGGGCGATATGTGCCTGACCCGCCACATGAAACTCTTCTTCTTCACGGTATTCGCAACAATACGGGCAATAAATATGAAACATAGTATTTCTCTCCTAATTCGGTCTTCGCCCGCTTAATGTGCTACGCCAGCCGCGCCGTGTTCATCCACCAGCGCGCCATTATGAAAGCGGAACATAGAAAAAGGTTTTGCTAATGGATGCATTTCGCCTTTCGCCAAAGACGCAGCAAACACATGACCCGAACCCGGTGTCGCTTTAAACCCGCCCGTTCCCCAACCACAGTTGAAAAACAAATTCTTCACAGGCGTCTCGCTGATAATCGGACAGGCATCCGGACAAGTGTCGACGATGCCGCCCCACTGGCGATTCATGCGCACACGACTGAAAACGGGAAACATTTCAACAATCGCCTGAATCGTGTGCTCAATAGTGGAATAAGAACCACGCTGACCATAGCCGTTGTAACTGTCGATCCCAGCCCCGATCACCAAATCGCCTTTGTCCGATTGCGACGCGTATCCATGTACTTGGTTCGACATCACCACCGTATCGAGGATTGGCTTGATGGGTTCTGATACCAAAGCTTGTAGAGGATGAGATTCTAGCGGCAATTCAAAGCCCGCCATTTTGGCCAATACGCTGGAGTTCCCTGCGACGACACAACCCACTCGGTCGGCACGAATTTCGCCATAACGGGCAGTACGCACACCAACAACGGTGCCATCTTCGATAATGAGATCTTCCACTTCTGTTTGCTGGATCAGATCCACACCATGAGCATCAGCACCGCGGGCAAAGCCCCACGCCACCGCATCATGACGCGCCACACCCGCACGAGGTTGCCACGATGCTCCCAACACTGGGTAACGTGCACGATCAGAACAGTCCAGCACGGGGACAATTTCTTTGACTTGCTGCGTGTCTAACACTTCACCATCGATGCCATTTAAACGGTTGGCATTCACGCGACGTTGAATGTCGCGCATGTCTTGCAAGGTGTGGCCTAAGTTCAAGCAACCACGTTGTGAAAACATCACGTTGTAGTTCAAGTCCTGCGACAGACCTTCCCACAGCTTCATTGCGTGCTCATACAAATGCGCTGCTTCATCCCACAGATAATTAGAACGGACGATCGTGGTGTTTCGCGCCGTATTACCGCCACCCAAGAATCCTTTTTCAATCACGGCCACATTCGTCACACCAAACTCTTTTGCCAAATAATAGGCCGTCGCCAAACCATGTCCGCCACCGCCTACGATAATGACATCGTATTTCTTTTTCGGGGTCGGATTACGCCACACCCGCTGCCAATTTTCATGATGGCTAAAACTGTGCTTTAACAACCCAAAGCCTGAATAATGCTGCATCAGATCAGCTCCTTATGTGGACAAAAAAATGTGATGAATGAACGCGCATTAACCACCTGTTGCGACTGATGATAAAGACAATGATTTCTTATCTAATGCTTGGAAGCGTCCAGCGAATGACAAATTACGACAGAGAGCATGACGGCTTTGGATAGGGCCATAAACTAGATGGGGTTATGATTTAATAGTTCATTCTTATCGAAAGCCGAAGACCCCCATTTGACGAGTCCCCCAACCTATAAACTAACGTTCATAATAGTACTTTGTTCGAAAGCCGCGTTTACACACAAATCACTCTCATATCAGTCAATCACTCTTAGAAACCTCAGAAGCATCACGAAAAATCAATTTGGCAAGAGAGATAAACAACCTCAATGACACAATACCAAGTCAAATTACTAAGCTATTTCCAGCAGATAACCCAATAGAATTGCATTAACTAAATCTAGATTTTGCCATCAAGCCGAACGACTTCGATATAACGCTGCATGCTCAAGGCCATACTCGCCAGCGAGCTCCTGCATGACTTGCGCACCTTCAAGCATTTCTGGTGGTTTACCATAAGCTAAGACACGTATCTCATCGCCAGTTTCTAGGCAAATAACAGACATATTCACCTTACGATAACCATCGGGCGCCGTGATTCTTTCCAGCATATCCATTTCCACTAAAACATCGTCTGATACCTCAAACACCTGCCCTCTGACGTGATGCCCCTCGCCTGCTTGCAATACCAACCAAGGTGAAAAACGCTGACCCACAAGATACAAAGGGAAACGTTCTTTGGTTTTAAAATCACCGCGATAACGAATACCCTTATTGGTTCCAAAGTTAGGAAACCCTTCTTTTAACGTCCCAAAGACAAAAATTTTGTGCATGTCGTCATACTCCAACAAAAAACATTAATCTGCATCAATATACTTAGGCTTCCGTTTAGCCTAAAGCGTAACCTGCCCCATCAACCAGTTAGAGAATGCCGCTATTCTGGGATCTTGGTTCGGGTCGTCAAGCGTTAATAAAGCATAGTTATACCCTGTCGGCTGCATGCCTAATGGCGCAATGAGACGTTGTGTTTGTAGATCATCAGCAACCAAGGGCGTAGAGCCAATAGATGCCGAAGTGATCCTGCGCGACTGTTTAAAATAATCAAGACGCTGAATCCGTTCGTAGTCCCACACTGACCGCTAAACCGGCGACCAAAAGAATCAGGGCAGCGATAGAGAAAACGCCAAGCGCTCCAGTGATATCATAGACAAGTCCGCCTGCTGCGGCGCCCATGGCAATAGCCACTTGAATGGTAGCGACCATCAATCCGCCGCCACTTTCCGCTTCATCAGGAACACTGCGTGTAATCCACGTCGACCAAGCAACAGGGACACCGCCAAAAGCCATTCCCCAAATGACGACAAACAGTGCTGTGGGCACAACGCCTTCGAAGCTCACCATGCCAAGGCCTGCTAAGCCCATCGCCAGCGGCATAAGAGCCAAGGTGAGACGCAATGATCGGCCGATTAAGCTGCCGGCTAGGTGGGTACCAATAAAGTTAGCGATACCAAAGCCTAGCAGAATACCCGAAATACCAGCGGTTGCGACTCCAGTGACGTTTTCGAGAAAAGGTCGGACATAGGTAAATAAGGCGAAATGCCCCGTAAAAATCAGCACTAACACAAATAATCCAAACTTCATTCGTGGACGATTCATCACTGCGATAAGGGTGCCTAATGTTGCTCTTCCTCGCGGCGGTATGCTAGGTAAAGTGGCAAATTGGACAACAAGCGTCAGAACGCCAAGCAAAGATGCCAGTAAAAAAACATCACGCCAACCGATCAGGCCACCAAGATAACTGCCCAGGGGAGCGGCAAAAATCGTCGCTGCTGATACCCCACTAAACATAATAGCCAAGGCGCGCGGTACATTGCTTTCAGGCACCAAACGTATAACCGTTGCGGCAGCCATGGTCCAGAAACCACCCAGCGCAATACCAAGCAGCACACGACCAGCAAGCAACAAAATGAAATTCGGAGCAAACGCCACCAACACATTCGAAATAATGAGCAACACCGAAAATCCTAGCAAGACATATCGTCTATCGATCTTGCGGGTAACGGTGGCGGTCAAAAGGCTAGCCACTACCGCAAAAATCGCTGTAGCAGAAACCGCCTGACCCGCCATACCTTCGGTGATAAAAAGGTCGGATGCCATGGGCGTTAAAAGGCTGGCAGGCAAAAACTCTGCTGTAACCAAACCGAAAACACCTAATGTCATGGCAATTACCGCCCCCCAAGCAGGCACCTCTTGTACCATGTCTGGAGAGCCATTTACTGTATTCATCATCAAAAGTCCTCTTAAAATCAATGCATGTATAATGCTGATAGAATAATATGGACAAGCCAGACGATATATACCAGTATGTCTTAAATTCATACCATATCGTCCGGAGCACTATGTCACCCTCTCACTCTCATCACACAACCAACGGCCCCCATTACGATATGGTAAATGAGCTTTTATCTGGCGTGCGTCTCAGAGGACTTGAGTACAGACGAGTTGAAATTTCCGCGCCATTTGGGCTTCGATTTGGTGAAGAGTCAGATAAAAAATTAGCCTACTTTCATTTTATCGGACAAGGCTCGGCTCTTCTGCGAACTCGAAATGGTACTGTGCAACAACTGGCTTGCGGTGATGCCGTATTGATACCTTGTGCCGGAGCCCATGATCTTTACAGCGAGGAAGGCGTATCACTGTGCAGCATTGATACGTTTGAAACAGTCCCTTTGTGTGATGCCACATCGGAAATTAGTGCTTGCAACCTCGATATATGTCGGTCAAAAGACAACTTTATTTTCAGTTGTGCCATGGAGTTCGACTTAGGCTGGCTGCACCCATTAGCGCATTTGAAACCAGAAGTCATGCACATTGAAACCGTTCCTGATTATGACCCACAAATCCCTACTATTCTTGATGTGATGACCAAAGAGTTAATGGCCAAACGACCTGGGTATGGTGTCATTTTAACTCGACTTGCCGATGTGATTGCGGCCGCTATTTTGCGTCGTTGGGTTGAAAGTGGGTGCAATGTATGTGGCTGGGTTGAAGCGATGCGCGATGCAAAGTTGTCTCAAGTGTTATCCGCTCTGCATCGTGACCCTGGTCGACAATGGACCGTCGCAGACATGGCGCATGAAATGGGGGTATCGCGTTCTGTTTTTGCCGAACGTTTTACAGAACTCACCCATTCCACACCACAACAATACTTAAGCAATCTACGCATGCGCCTCGCCAGCCAATGGATCAGTCGAGACAACCTGCCTCTGGATGACATTGCCGATCGACTCGGCTATGGATCTGTCGCATCCTTTAGCCGAGCCTTTAAACGCATGACTGGCACCTCACCGGGTGCCATCAGAAATGGCATACTTCCCGAGTCTTGAGACGAAACTTAGGCACCTCACTGCGTCGCAAAAACATGTGCTCGCTCTGGGTCAAAGGACAAACTGATTGCCTCGCCTAGTGGAAAGACTTGATCCTGCCCAATGGCGGCAATGACTTTTTTGCCATCCGCGAGACTGACATCAATCACGGTTTCAGTTCCAAGACGTTCAGTTAATGACACCCGTCCATGAAGGCAACCCTTTACGTCACCATGCTGAGGTTGTAAGTATTGCGGACGAATACCCAGCTCCACCTTTTGCCCAACATTGACCACTTGCTCCACTCTTGGCAATACCACAGGGTCTAATACAGTGGACCCCAGCGTCATGCTATGGTCATCGATTGCCAATACATCAACGTCAATAAAGTTCATGGATGGCGAGCCTAAAAAGCCAGCTACGAAGCGATTTGCAGGGTGATGAAACAACTCCATTGGCGTGCCAATTTGCTGTACCTGCCCTTCTTTTAAAACAACAATTTTGTCCGCTAACGTCATGGCTTCTACTTGATCGTGCGTCACGTAGATCATGGTTGCAGCGAGCTTTTTATGAAGTTTGGCAATCTCCATGCGCATGTCCATTCGCAATGCCGCATCCAAATTCGACAGGGGTTCGTCGAACAAAAACACTTTGGGGTTGCGCACAATGGCGCGACCAATGGCAACACGCTGACGCTGTCCTCCCGACAGCTGGCTCGGACGACGCTCTAGAAGATGCTCCATTTGCAAAACTTTAGCGGCTTCGTTAACGCGTTGATCTTTTTCTTGCTTGGAAATGCCCGAGATCGTCAAACCAAAGGCCATATTTTCCCGCACCGTCATATGCGGAAAAATCGCATAAGATTGAAAAACCATGGCGATGCTTCGGTCTTTGGGCTGCAAGTGATTAACAATCTTGCCATCAATTGAAAGCGTGCCGTCTGTGATGTCTTCCAGGCCGGCAATCATGCGCAGCAAAGTGGATTTACCACAACCAGATGGTCCAACAAACACCGTAAACTCACCGTCTTTGATATCGATATCCACGCCTTTGATGATATCTGTTTTATCGTATCGCTTTACCAGCGCTTGTAGTGTCACATCGGCCATGAGTCGTTATCCTTTTTATTGTCTTTGACGATTAATAAACCTGCCGCATCCACCTCAATCGCCACTGGGTCAAGGATTTCGCCCACAAATCCATGCTGATTTTGATCGTGAAACCCTATGATGCAGTGGCCTTGCTCGGTTTCAAGGATTCGCGCCGCATAACGGTGACAAGGATTGTCGCCATCAAAGAAAGCACCGGGGGCAACCTGCCAAGGGCCTGTTGGGCTGTCCGCAACAAGATAATGGTTACCTGTGACGAACTTACCCGCCTGACTCTCCGCGTAAGCCTCGCTCCAATGTTGACTAGAGGTGCAAAATAAACAATACCAACGCTCACCAATCGCAAACACTTGTGGTACCTCTAATTGACCAAAATCCCCCACAAATACGGGCGCTTGTAACGTCCAGTCGTGTAAGTTGGTCGAGGTAGCAAAACCAATCGCACCGCCCGCATTGGCTTCATCAATACCAGGGGCTCTGGCGGTAAAAAACATCAACCAGCCATCGCCATTGGGATTCTTCATTACCCAAGGATCC
Organism: Marinomonas shanghaiensis; assembly: GCF_003259175.1. Taxonomy (GTDB): domain Bacteria; phylum Pseudomonadota; class Gammaproteobacteria; order Pseudomonadales; family Marinomonadaceae; genus Marinomonas; species Marinomonas shanghaiensis. The sequence continues at coordinate 96,340 of NZ_QGOK01000020.1, forward strand.
CGCATGGCTCTATCATGCCAAAATCCCTTTTGATGCTGATGTTCATAATAAGCAGCGTTCTCACCCACTAAATCCAAACACAGACCATCACCCACACGTTGCCAATGGTGTAAATCCGTACTGGTAGCATGACCAATGCGCTGATACAGACTGTCTTCAGCCAAACAGGTTCCAGTGTAAAATAAATGGTACAAACCGGATTCGTCACACACGACACTTCCCGTCCACGTGGTGGAATCATCCCATGCGGGTGAAAGGGCTGGCGCAAAACAAGTACCATGATGCTGCCAATGAACAAGATCTGTCGACGTAGCGTGGCCTTGACTAACGTTTAAATGCCGTCTCTCTGGGTCGATTAACGCTTTGTCGGCTTTTAAAAAGTAGCCATGCCACGTATCCCCTTCGCGAAAATACCAGCTGTCCCAAATCCATTGATCTTTTAATGCTATTGTCATATTAACTCTCCTAAAAAATTAACCCTTGACGCCTGTTGAGGCAATGGACGCGATAAACGCTCGTTGCAATACCAGATAAAACGCCAAAACAGGCAAGGTAATCAGCGTTAGGTACGCCATGACCTCTCCCCATGCGGTATTGAGCTGGAAAAAATACTGTAGCCCGACTAATACGGGTCGATATTGTTCTTGCTGTGTCACCATGATGGGCCACAGATACTGGTTGTACATGACGAGAAATTTTAGAATCGCCGCCGTCGCAATAACGGGACCAGACAAAGGCATCACGATGCGCCAATACACCTGCCACCAACTACTGCCCTCAACACGCGCCGCTTCAATTAACTCTCGCGGTAAATCTTTAAAATATTGAGTAAACAAAAAAATCGTCAAACCATCGGCAATAAAAGGAATCACTTGTACTCGATAGGTATTCAACCACCCCCAAGTCAGGCCATCAAAGCCAATCCAAGGCAGTTTAGACACCATGAGCAACATAGGAATGGCGATGGTTTCAAAGGGTACGATCAAGGTCGCCAAAATGATTGAAAACGCCACGCTTTTTCCACGCCAGTTTAAATAGACAAAGGAAAAGCCTGCCATCGAGCAACAAAACAGACTCAGTACAACCGTCACTGCGGTGACTAAAAGCGAGTTCATCATGAAAAGAACGATGGGAGCGCGTTCAAAAGCGCCGTAATAATTCGCTAAACTGATCTCACCTACCGGTAAAAAAGCCCGTAGTGACGCCGTGTCCGCTAACAGTTGGTGGTCCGGTTTTAGCGAAGACACCAGCATAAAAATCAGCGGAAAAATAAACATCAAAGCAATCAACGACAGCAAGGTGTAACGCACTACTAAGCGAAGTCGATGATGATCTACTGAGGAATGAGACATTTATTTTTTCTCCCGTGTAAAGTGACGCTGAAGCAAAGAAATACTCAGCACAATGACAAACAACACCACAGAAATCGCCGATCCACCCGAGATATCTTGCTTGCCATAACCTCTCTCAACCGCTTGGAACACAATGGTTTGTGTGCTGTCCAACGGCCCACCATTGGTCATCACATCAATCTGAGCGAACAAGGCAAACGCTTGCATGGTAATCACGATCAACACCAAAACAGCGGTATTTTTAAGCCCTGGCCAAGTCACATAACGAAAAGTTTGCCAGCCAGAAGCGCCTTCTATTTTGGCGGCCTCGTACAGAGTCGGAGAAATGGTCTGCAAACCTGACAACCAAATCACCATGTGAAACCCAACTGCTTGCCAAATGGACATGGCCATAATAGACCCTAGTGCGGTATCTGGATTGCCCAGCCAATCCACTGGCGCAAGATGACCAAACGATACGCTGTGCAGTAGATTGTTGAGCAAGCCATTTTGACCGTCGTAGATAAAACGCCAAAGAATAGAAACCACCACAATGGACACCACCACGGGCATAAAGTAGATGGCCCGATACACATTGATGCCTTTCAGGCGCTGATTAATCAGCAAGGCAAGGGCTAAAGCGAATGCGCCTTGTAATGGCGCCACCACCAGCACAAAGAGAAAGGTGTTCACAACGGCTTTCATAAACACAGGATCACTCGCCAAAATAGCCACTTGTTTGTCCTGCCATTGCCATGAAAACCACTCTTTCATGCCTTGCAAATGCGGATAGTCTGGATTGTTTCGAGTAAACGTGCGTATGCGAGGATACGTCAGTGTACCGTCTGCGTTTTGCTTAAGCTCACCCGCCTCAGTACTCACAGGGTCGAGCACAAGGAGATTCACGCTTAACAATTGACGATAATTTTCAAAGCCGACAAATTGCGTTGGATTGGGCGAAATCAAACGTTGATTGGTCATGGAAAACACAATTGCAAACACAAATGGCACCACAATAAACAGCATCATCAAACCAAAGCCCGGCAAAGCAAACAGCCAGCCGCTGCGATTATGCTGGGTTAGAGACGAAGAATTTTTTTGCATAATTAAATTGCCTTTAAGACGATTAATCCATCATGGCGTCTGAAGAGCGTTCATTCAGAACACTCTTCAGAGCGCATTTCATCTTGCCTGAGACCTAGCAACGTAAGGCTTATAAGCAAAACGTACAGGTTTAGTGGCCATAACCAAGGTTCCGACGAATGTCCTGATTGATTTCATCTGCGGCATTGTCCAGCGTATCCACTACATCCGCGCCATCGGCGATATCCGCTAAGGCCTTTTCAAACACTTTAGCGGCCACCACATAACCCGGTGTTACAGGACGCAACACAGCCTGCTGTGCCGATAACTCAAAAAAAGTTGCCATGGGAGCACCTTGTCGATAATGCTCACTGGCTGCGGCGGCTGTTTTGGTTGGCGGGATTAACCCTATGGCATCCGAAAATGCCGTCATGTAGCGATCTTGTGTGGCAAACTGAATAAAGTCCGCCGCACCTTGCGGGTATGACGTGCTTGCTGAGACGCCAAATTGCCAACTGGCTGCACCAATTTTAGGACCATGACCGAAATCAGGGGCGGGCAAGAACAACACATCATCGCCAAACGCTTTTAGCATATTCAATGCCGTCCAATTGCCGTTCCATTGGATCGCATACTTGCCTTCCACTAAACCGGTTTCACGGTCCGCACTGTCTTGTGAGTTGCCTGGGCTATACCCTTTTTGAAATAACATTTGCCACCACTCGCCAAAGGCAATGGCCTCATCGCCGTTGAGAACGCCTTCGGCAGTTTGATAGCTCTCACGGTCAATAATGTCGCCACCAAAACTTTGCAAGAATGGGCTAAAGGCATAGGGAAACCATTCCCCTTTCCACGCCAAACCTGGGTCAAATGGATAATCGTATTTACCCGTCTGCTTTAACGTCGCCAACGCCGCATTAAACTCGGTTAACGTCCATGGCTGCGCTAATGTCGGAATACGGATATTAGCCTCCATTAGAGTCGACTTACGTGTAATCATCGCCACAGCGGCGTCCCATAATCCTAAAGAATAAAGCTGGCCATCCCAGTAACCCTTTGTGCCCGGCAAAAAGTCTTCTATTGCTGCACTATTGATATTCAAAGGCTGTAAATACCCCGCCCACGCCCAATTAGGCATAACCGGCCCGTCTACATCCAGAATGTCGGGTAAGTTACCCGCTAGAGCAGCGGCAATAACCGAATCGTTATAGGATTCTTGGGGAAAGCTTTGCAGCGCCACTTTCCAATTCGATTGGCTGGCGTTGAAGTCCGCCACAATTTGATCAATGATTTTTGCTTCTACTGGATTGCCTGCACCGTGATACCACAAGGACAATTCTGTCGCCGCAAAGCCATTGATAGAGCCCATGCTCAATAACGGAATAGTCGAAGCCAATAGTACGTTTTTCATTATTTTTGTTTTCATCGTTCACGTCTCCAAAGGGGTAACATTTAATGACATCGATGTCATTTTGGGGCATTTAAAAAGACACGAGTGTCTTTTTAAAATTAACAAGGGATAAAACCGCCTAGCCTACATCTCACCTAGCTAGACTGAGGCTGCACAGAGTGACGCCATACAACTGGGCTTGCAACATAGCTAGGCGTTGCCAATGATTGATACTGTTTCGTATCAATTTGTTTTAACAACAACTTTGCTGCCTCCATTCCAATCTCACGATACGCTAAATCCACAGTGGTTAAGGATGGATACAAGCTCTCCGTAATCGCCAAATAATTATCATATCCCGCTACGGATATATCTTCTGGAATTCGAACACCACGAGACCGCAGTATTCCATAAAGTTTCAATGCCATTTTGTCGTTACCACAACAAAGCACCGTAGGGGGATAAGACAAGGACAATAAATGATCAACCGCCCTCTCCAGTAAAACCTTGTTATCTACCTGTTCAAGCGTGTCAGCACAAACAATCAAAGCATCGTCGACCGCAATGTTTGCTTCTTGCAAAGCACGATAATAACCTTTTGTCCGCAAGTCTGTTGCGACCATGCTTTTATCAAGACTTAAGTACGCAATTCTACGATGACCCAATGAGAGAATCTGTTTTACTAGATGATACTGCCCCCATTCATCGTCCGGTATCACGGCAGGTGTTTGCTGAGAGTCAAAACAGTTTGCCAACACAATGGCCATGTCCTTACTCTGAACTGGCAAACTCACTTGCTGGTGATAATCTGCCACATAAATAATGCCTTCCACACGATGCTCTTGAAACGTCCGAATTAAATGCGCCACTCGCTGACTATCATCGCCCGTATCCGCGATTAATAAGGTTTTACTGGACGCTTGGATAACCGCTTGAATACCTTGCACAATGAACAAATCAGGCAACCCTGTTGGACCCGCTGTAGCATTGTGGGAGATTGCTCCCGTTATCACACCAATTAAGCCAGATTTATTAGAGCGCATGGCTCTTGCCGCGGTGCTGGGCACATAGCCTAACGTATCAATAGCAGCCTGCACCTTTAAACGCGTTGCTTCACCTACAGGTGCGTCGTTATTGAGCACTCTAGAAACCGTCTTAGGCGACACATTGGCTATTTTCGCAACATCGTAAATGGTGGACATGAATCATAAAACCTCAAATGACATCGATGTCATAATAGTTGCAAAAAACCATTTGTCAATAAAATTATCACCCACTAAACATTGAAACACCCAAAAAATGCACATTAGTGTGGATGATAAAACAGTTCGATAGAGTTCGTCACAAACGGCTGTTAGAATGGCTGTGTCTCATTTTTCACAAGGCTTAAATGCATGACTAGATTCATAAAGTACCGTTTTAACCGCATTTCTTTAGGCGGAGTCTGTGCCCTACTAATGACAGCATTTCTAATGGGATGCAGTGAACCACCAAAAATAGAAAGCGTTGAAGGCTATGCTCAAGGCACAACGTATCAAGTGCTTTTCTGGGCGGAAGATGGCACCCCAGCTAGCGAGGTACAAACTGAATTCGATATTACCCTTGCACAGATTGACAAAGAACTCTCTACCTACCGTTCGGATTCGTATATTTCCGAATTTAATGCCAATCCCTCTCTGGCATGGCAACCCGCTTCTCAGGATTTTATTGACCTAATCAAGATATCTAAAGACATTCACAAAAGCTCCGCTGGCTGTTATGACCCCACCGTTGGCCCACTGTTTGATTTGTGGGGATTTAAAAAAGCGACGCTTCATATTCCAACAAACGAAGAACTAGCAACGGTAAAAGCGGAGCTAGGCATAGATAAAATTGAAATAGACGATAACAGTAACCGTATTCGCAAAACACGGCCTTTTTTACAACTTGATTTTTCCTCCATGGGCGAAGGCTACACGATCGGCAAGCTAAGCGAAGTGCTAGAATCAAAAGGCTTCCAGAATTACATGGTACAATTTGGTGGTGATATGAAAGTAAAAGGCCACAAACCAAATGGCGACGAATGGCGCATCGCCATTCAACAACCCATTCCGTCAAAAGATGGTCTACCTAAAATCCATAAAATCATGACCGTAACCAACTACCAAGGCATCACGCTTGATACCTCTGGCACCTACAACCGCCACTTTGATGATAATGGCGTGGAATACTCTCATATTATCAACCCAAGCACAGGCAAACCGATCAAACATGATCTTGTCTCAGCGTCTGTCTTTGGAACCGATGGTAGAGTCAGTGACGCATGGGCAACCGCTATGTTATGCCTTGGCCCTGACGAAGGCGCCAAAATCGCCAAAAACGAAAACCTAGAAGTCTTCTTTATCGAAAGAAAACAAGACAAATTAATCGATTCCAGCAGCGCCGCCATGTTAAAAACAAACAAAGTTGAATTTGATTAAGCTGCTGCTTCAATAACATAAAAAAAACCAGTGACATAACCAACAGATCCCCAATAACTGAGCCTTTCGCTTATTGGGGATTTTTTATTTAAAAACACTGAGACACGCACTAGAGAAATAACAAGACACGCACTGTAAAAAATACTCATCCA
>NZ_QGOK01000021.1 GCF_003259175.1 Marinomonas shanghaiensis
CATACGCAATTTCAGTATTATCGCACATATCGACCATGGAAAATCGACGTTAGCAGACCGCTTCATTCAGGCTTGTGAAGGCTTGAGTGAACGTGAGATGTCTGCTCAAGTTCTTGACTCGATGGACATTGAGCGTGAACGTGGCATTACCATCAAGGCGCAAAGTGTCACCCTCGATTACCACGCAAAAGATGGACAAGTGTATCAATTAAACTTCATCGATACTCCTGGGCACGTGGATTTCTCTTATGAGGTATCTCGTTCTCTTGCGGCTTGTGAAGGTGCGTTATTAGTTGTTGATGCGGCTCAGGGTGTGGAAGCGCAGTCTGTCGCAAACTGCTACACCGCGATCGAGCAAGGTCTCGAAGTGATGCCAGTTTTGAATAAAATCGATTTGCCGCAAGCAGAGCCTGAGCGCGTCAGCGCCGAGATTGAAGAGATCATCGGTATAGATGCAATGAATGCTGTGACCTGTTCTGCAAAAACAGGCATGGGCGTTGATGATGTGCTAGAACGTCTGATTGCGACGATTCCACCACCAGAAGGCGATGTGGATGCTCCGCTTCAAGCGCTTATTATCGACTCTTGGTTTGATAACTACTTAGGTGTGGTTTCTCTTGTTCGTATCAAACAAGGTACTTTGCGTAAGAAAGACAAGATTTATATTAAATCTACCAAACAGTCTCATCCAGTTGATATGGCGGGTATTTTTACGCCAAAACGCAAAGAGACTGGCGTGTTGAGAGCGGGTGAAGTAGGTTTTGTTGTTGCAGGTATTAAAGATATTCATGGGGCACCAGTAGGTGACACCATTACTCATGCATCGACACCAGATGTTGCTCAGTTAGCGGGTTTCAAAAAAGTTAAACCACAAGTTTACGCCGGTGTGTTCCCTGTTAGCTCTGATGACTATGAAGATTTCCGCGTTGCTCTTGATAAGTTGACACTGAACGATGCCTCTCTGTTTTTTGAACCAGAAAGCTCTGATGCTTTGGGTTTTGGCTTCCGTTGTGGCTTCTTGGGTATGCTGCATATGGAGATCATTCAGGAACGTTTAGAGCGTGAATACGATCTTGATTTAATTACCACGGCGCCAACCGTAGTGTATGAAATTGAATTAAATAATGGCGATGTAATTAGCGTAGACAGTCCATCAAAAATGCCAGACCCTGGTACGATTAAAGAAATGCGCGAACCGATTGTGGAAGCGAATATTTTAGTGCCACAAGAATACTTGGGTAACGTCATTACTTTATGCGTGGAAAAGCGTGGTATCCAAAAAGACATGCTATATGTTGGCCGCCAAGTACAGTTGCGTTATGAGTTGCCAATGAACGAAGTGGTAATGGACTTTTTTGATAAACTAAAATCTTGTAGTCGCGGTTTTGCGTCTTTGGATTACAGTTTCTCCCACTTTAGTGCTGCGCCTTTATGCCGATTAGATATTTTGATCAATGGTGAGCGCGTTGATGCTTTAGCGCTCATTATGCACAAAGACAATGTGCAGTATAAAGGCCGAGCTTTGTGTGAAAAAATGAAAGATTTAATTCCTCGCCAAATGTTTGATGTGGCGATCCAAGGTGCGGTCGGCGCGAAAATTATTTCTCGTACAACGGTCAAGGCGTTACGCAAAAACGTTATTGCCAAATGTTACGGTGGTGACGTAAGCCGTAAGAAGAAATTGTTGCAGAAACAAAAAGAAGGTAAAAAACGTATGAAGCAGGTGGGCAACGTTGAAGTGCCACAATCTGCTTTCCTTGCCGTTTTGCAGCTGGATAGCTAAAGCCAGAACAACAACAGGCGTGCTCAGCACGCCCTGATGGAGAAATGAAGTATGGGTTTTGATTTCGAATTGATACTGGCCATTGCGTTTTTAGTGACAGGTGTCTTCTGGGTATATGATCGTGTTGTTTATTTTCCCAAGCGCAAAGCTGTATTGACAAATATGGCAACAGAAACGCGAAAGGCACTTAGTAAAGACGCTCAGCAGCGACTAGCGGAAACGCCTAAGTTCGTGGTAGAGGTAAAGTCTTATTTCGTTATCATTGCGGTCATTTTTGGTCTGCGGTCTTTTGTGGTGGAGCCCTTTCAGATTCCGTCTGGATCTATGCTGCCAACGCTAAAGATAGGCGATTTTATTCTGGTGAATAAGTTCGACTATGGCCTTCGTTTGCCTGTTTTGAATACGACCATTATTCCGACTACAGAACCAAAGCGCGGCGACGTGGTCGTATTCAAGTACCCACTAGACCCCAGTTTAAACTATATTAAACGCTTAGTTGGTTTGCCTGGCGATCAAATTCGTTACCAGAATAAAGTTTTGACGGTAAATGGTGAGCCCGTTAGTAAAGAGTTTTTAGCCAAATTGCCTGTGTCTCTGAATCCAAATCAAGAGCCTGTTGATGTATTTAGTGAACACCTAGGTAAGGCACAACACGAAATCTATAATAGTTATCGATTTACCCCGCACGAAGGTGAGTGGACTGTGCCTACAGGACATTATTTTGTGATGGGAGACAACAGAGACAACAGCGCTGACAGTCGTTTTTGGGGCTTTGTCCCAGATGAAAATATGAAGGGGCGTGCCTTTTATGTGTGGCTGCATTGGGATCAATTTTTCAGTATCCCAAGCTTTAAAAACAACGGTTTGATTGAATAAGTATTTTTTGGAGACATTTTGAGTTCATCGTATCAGAAGCTGAGTCAGCGAATAGGGTATTTTTTTGCTGACCTTGGACTGCTTGAACTGGCGCTAACGCACCGTAGTTTTGGTGGGAAAAATAATGAGCGCCTTGAGTTCTTAGGTGACTCTATCCTTAATTATGTGATTGCGGAAGATCTTTTTCACCGTTTTCCAAAGGCCAAAGAAGGCGAATTAAGCCGTTTGCGAGCGTCGCTAGTAAAAGGCGATACCTTGGCTGAATTAGCAAGAGAGTTTGAATTGGGTGATTATCTCAAGTTGGGCGCTGGAGAATTAAAAAGCGGTGGATTTAGGCGCGATTCTATTTTAGCCGATACGGTTGAGGGCATTATTGGTGGTATGTATCTTGATGCCGGCATGGAGGTGTGTCGTCAGCATATTTTAGCATGGTACAAGGAGCGCCTGGATGCGACATCATTAAAAGTGGTTACTAAGGATGCAAAGACGCGACTTCAAGAGTATCTTCAAGCCAGAAAGCATGCGCTACCTCAGTACGATGTTGTGAATATAGTGGGCGAGCCTCACGACCAAACTTTTTTTGTACATTGTCACATTGAACTGTGTGAAAGTGCTATAGAAGGTAAGGGTAACAGTCGTCGCATTGCAGAGCAAAACGCGGCTGCCAAAGCATTGAAAAAATTGGAAAAGAAAGATGTCTGACGTTGAAGTTACACACTGTGGTTATATTGCCATTGTCGGCCGCCCAAATGTGGGTAAGTCGACTTTGCTTAATCATATTTTAGGCCAAAAATTATCCATTACTTCGCGTAAGCCACAAACCACCCGTGATCAGATTCTTGGTGTAAAAACGGAAGGTCATGTTCAGGCTATTTATGTGGACACACCCGGTTTGCATTTGGGTGAAGCAAAAGCCATTAATCGTATCATGAATAAAACGGCTGCGGCGGCATTGAAAGATGTCGATGTGGTTCTATTTGTCATTGATGCGGATCGCTGGACGGAAGAAGATGAAGCGGTGTTGCAAAAAGTGAAGCACGCCCGTTGCCCCGTTATTCTAGTGGTCAATAAAGTCGACCAGCTGGATCAAAAAGAGGATCTTTTGCCGCGTCTGGCGAACCTAGCCGATCGAATGGATTTTGCACAAATTGTTCCCATATCAGCTCTGCGTAATAATAACTTAGACCGTTTAGAGCGCTTGGTTGAAAGCTACATGCCAGAGGGGACGCAATTTTACCCTGAGGATCAAATAACCAATCGCAGTTCACGCTTTTTGGCCGCCGAGATTGTTCGCGAAAAAATTACTCGTCAACTTGGGCAAGAAGTGCCTTATGAGGTCGCGGTACAAATTGAAGAATTTGTTTATGAAGAGTCTGCTATTCACATTAGTGCGTTGATTTTAGTTGAGCGAAATGGACAAAAACGCATCATTATTGGCGAGCGTGGCGACAAGATTAAGTTAATCGGTAAAGAAGCGCGAATTGATATGGAAAACCTATTTCAACATAAAGTGATGTTGAATCTCTGGATTAAAGTTCGTTCAGGCTGGTCAGATGATGAACGCGCCTTGGCGAGTTTAGGTTATCAGGAAGAATAGCTTTAATGCGCGTTTCTGCGTATGTCATTCACACCCGTCCCTTTCAAGACGGTAAGATCCTGCTTGATGCGTTAACGTTAGAGCAAGGATTGGTTCGAGGTGTTTGGCGATTACCCAAAAAAGAGGCTCGGATCATCCCCGGGCCTTTTTTATGTTATGAAATGGAGCTTTCGGGTCGTAGTGACTTAAAAACCGTGAAAAGTTTGGAGTCGGTAAAATCGGCGTTTGTGCTTGAAGGGTTGCCTTTGTACGCTGCTTTTTATGTTCATGAGTTGCTTGAAAAACTGCTACCTACCAATTTGCCTTTACCTGATGTTTTTGAATTGTATCAGTGGCTGATTGAGAGTTTGCATTCGGGAGTTCCCATCGCCCCTTTGTTACGTCGCTTTGAAGTAGGATTATTTTCAGAATTGGGTGTGGGCATCAACATGATATCTACCGGTCGTGGGGAGTCAATCGAGCCACGTCAGCTTTATCAATTCCATTATAAGTTTGGTTTGCGGCCGTATTATGGCGAAATACCAAAACAACTCCCCATGTTGTTTGTGGAAGGTCAGGTGGCATTGGATTACCACGCTGGTCAATGGATGGATAAGCAAGTGTTGAGCCTCGCTAAGGAATTGCATCGTAATTGGTTAGACAGTTTATTAAATGGTAAGCCTATTGTATCAAGGCGATTATTGCCAAAGCAGCCCTTTCAAGGCGATCGGCATATGGGGGTGCCGATTTTTCGGGCTTTGCGATGATTTATTCGATTAAAGAGGTGAGAAGTTGATTATAGGTATTGGAACGGATTTGGTTGAAATTGCCCGAATTGCTCAGTCAATTGAGAGTTTGGGTGAGCGTTTTATTGATCGCATATTAACGACTACCGAGAAAAAACGCTGGTTAGAAATCCGTAATGTGGATAAAGCCAATGCTTATGTAGCAAAACGCTTTGCGGCTAAAGAAGCTGCGGTAAAGGCGTTAGGAACAGGCATTGGTTCTGGTGTGAGCTTTCAGCATTTTAGTGTTGGTAATTTGCCTTCTGGTCAGCCTATTCTCTGCGTGGATGAGAGTATTACTGAGCGTTACAACTTTCCTGTGTCATGGCATTTAAGCCTAACGGATGAGAAAGTGTATGCTCAGGCGTTTGTTGTTCTGGAATCTAGGGAGTGGAGTCCAAAGATTGAGGCCAAGGAATAAGTTGCCTGTGAGTTAGAAGTTCTTCAATGGTTTCAATAAAGTCTTCGGCTACTCCGTCTACTTCTTCTAAACCTAATTCCTTTAAGTGTGTTTCTAAAAAGCCAGCATGGCGCGCGATATTAATGGTGCCTGTGTATTTGGAGGCACCATGAATTCTATGTACTACCTCTATTAGCTTTTCAGTGTCTTGGTTTTCTAGGTGGTGTTGAATCAGCTTTTTTTCAGCGTCCAGTGAATCTGCCAGCATATCAAACATCTCTTTTGCAATATCGGCCTTACCATCCACAACATCAAGTGCTTTTTCTAAATCGAAAATATTGATTAACTTATCATCCACTTGGTCTTGGAATGTTTTGGTATTATTGCGCCAAGTTTCAATCGTGTTAAATAGTAGCTCTTCATCGATAGGCTTGGTCAAATAAGCATTCATACCACTGGCGAGCATTTGTTGTTGTTCTGATCCCAGCGCATGGGCTGTGAGTGCAATAATGGGAATGTTTTTGCAGTGTTCTAATTGGCGTAACATTTGGGTTGTTTCCATTCCATCCATTTCAGGCATTTGAATGTCCATAAAGATCAAGTCGAATGTGTCATGAATGGCCATGTCTATGGCCTGTTGTCCGCTGTAAGCAGATGACACCACAACTCCAACGGGAGTTAGCCAATGATTAAGTAACTGGAGATTGATTGGTGAATCATCTACCGCCAATATCTTGAGGCCTTTAAAATGCTCGTAATTGGCTGGTTCGGGTGCCTTTGGCGGCGCTAAGTGGACGGAGGCTTTGTTGATGTTCGACAGCGCCTTATACAGTCTGTCTTGGCTGATGGGTTTAAGCAGTATGTCGCTGCATACGTTTTTTAAATCGGAGTGGTGAGCTATTTGACCCGGTGGCTGAACCATCATTATGCTGGGGATTGAATGTTGTTGCGCACAATAGTGAATGAGTTCACGGGCTTCAGCAATACTTTGATCGTCAGGATTGACGCTCAATAAAATGGCATGAATAGTGTCATTCCGTTTGTTTAATGTAGACACGATCTGCTCTATGTCTGAGCACGCCGTAGAGCGAACCCCAATACTTTCTAGGTAGTTAGTCAGGTAATTTTTATAGGCTGTACTGGGTTCGAGTAAAAGCACATGTCGATCCAGTTTTTGTATGTGTGGGCTTACCTTATTTGATTTTTTTAGAGTGATCGTAAAGCGAAAGGTTGAACCGATGCTTGGGTCACTACTGACTTCAATTTTCCCTTTCATTTGCTCAACCAGCTTCTTCGTGATGACCAGTCCCAATCCTGTTCCGCCAAATTGGCGTGTGGTACTGGTGTCTACCTGAGAGAAAGGTTTAAATAAACGGTGGATTTTATGTTCCGGTATGCCTATGCCAGTGTCGATAATGTGGAATGACAGGACGATTTCTTGTGAGGTCTGTGAGGCGATAGATACTTTGGTGCGCACCGATCCTTGGTGGGTGAATTTAATGGCATTACCAATGAGGTTTGTCAAAATCTGACGAATTCGAGTGCTATCACCAATAAACCATTCTGGGATGTCTGTACCAAACTCTGGAACCAAATCAATTTGCTTTTCTTTGGTGAGTAAATTGACACTGAGTATCTGATAAACGTCATCTACTAATGCTTTTAAGTTGAAGTGATTGTTTTCGAGATTTAATTTTCCTGCTTCGATTTTAGAAAAATCTAAAATATCGCCAATAATTGCCAATAGACTGTTTGTCGACTGTTCGATGGTGTCTATATAAAGTCGCTGCTGGGTGTCTACAATGTCTTTTTGCAGGGTTTTTGTGTAACCCAATATGGCATTTAAAGGGGTGCGAACCTCATGGCTAATATTGGCAAGAAATTGCGATTTTAATCGGTTTGACTCCATTGCTTCTTTATTGGCAATGTGAAGTTGAGCGCTTTTTTCCTCCATACTGTCCATACTACGGCGCATGTCTTCTGTTGATTGCTCTATGCCTATGATGAGTTCTTCGTGGTGGTGTTCTAACCTTTCCGTCAAATCAAGAAGATCCTTTTGGATGTCAGCGTATTCGGGTGGCAGCTTCATCAATTTAGCGGCTGAGAACTGACCTTTGACGAGTTTGTTTAACGCCACACCAAGCTTACTTATTGGTTGTGTCAGGTGTTTTGATACCTGGTACGTGGTCAAAATCGTCAGTATGTTGATTAGCATTAAAATAAAAATTATTAGGCTGGCGTACTGGTATTTTGCTATTTTTATCGCAGATTTGTTGGCCTCAATTTTAACCCAGCCGATTAAGTTACGTTGATTGCTTGGATTGAAAAGATCTGTTTGCGCATTGAATACACCGTCGAGTGAGTTGTTAGCGTAATGAATGGCGCTCATAGATTCTAAGTAGTCGTCATGCTCAAGAATCTGGCTTTCTTCCGCAAAAGATAGGTTGTTTTGTGTCGGAACACTGCCCAGCTCTGCAATGATTTTTTGTTCGCTGTTAAATAGTTGTACGCTGCTGATGTCATGGTGGCTAAGTGCATTTTGCAGTATTCGATACATCATGTTTTGATCAGAAAAAACAATGGCATATTCGCTAGAGGTGGCCACTTGTTCTGTTATTTGTTTGGTACGCTCATACAGCTGGTGATTTAAATCACTAAAGCGCATTGATAACAAAAAAAGGCTGGTGAGTATTGAAATGATACACACTGGTGTGAACAGCGCCCAAAAAAGTTTACTGCTTAAACTAAGGGGAGCGAGTTGCTTAAAAAAAGGCGATTTCATCTTAGTGTTAATCTGACTAATGGGTTAATAGCAGACCAAATTACCTTTGTCTTTGCGATCGTTGCATTCTTTTTCATATTGATTGCATATCTGTTTTTGGTTATTAGATGGGCTGCTTATGTAGGCACATTCACGCCACTTTTTCCTAAGCTCAATGGTATTTAGTTCTGTCGCATCTTGCATGGTTTTTTCGCAGCTGATGAGCGAAAATAGTAAAAAAAGCAGGATTAAAATACGTGTTACCAGCATACTGATACCATAGAATGTCAAATTGACACTAAGTTTATAACGCTTTTTTATTGTACTGTTTGCTCTTAGTGTTCTTAAATAGTTAAGTTTCATTCCCTAACTCATCAATGTCAACGAAGTTTTTTATGATCCAGTATCCTAGTATCGAGTCCTTAATTGGCCACACTCCTTTGGTTCGCTTGCAGCGCATCAATCCAAATCCAAGCAACACGGTATTGCTCAAATTAGAAGGTCAAAACCCTGCCGGTTCAGTAAAAGATCGTCCCGCTTTGAATATGATACTTCAAGCTGAGTTACGTGGAGACATAAAACCAGGCGACAGTTTGATTGAAGCAACCAGTGGTAACACGGGTATTGCACTTGCGATGGCGGCAGCGATCAAGGGCTATAAAATGCATTTAATCATGCCTGATAACATGAGTCAGGAACGAAAATCGGCGATGTCCGCTTACGGCGCGATTTTGCATTTGGTGACAAAAGAAGAAGGTATGGAACGAGCACGAGATTTGGCTCAAGAGATGCAGAGTCAGGGGCTTGGTAAGGTGCTCAATCAATTTGCAAATCAAGACAACCCTAATGCTCATTATCTGACGACAGGGCCAGAAATTTGGCAGCAAACACAAGGTACGGTCACGCATTTTGTGAGCTCTATGGGGACGACTGGAACCATTATGGGCGTGTCACATTATTTAAAAGAGCAAAATAAAGACATTCAAATCATAGGCCTGCAACCGCAAGATGGATCAAGTATCCCCGGTATTCGTCGTTGGCCTAAAGCCTATCTGCCTTCTATTTTTGACGAAGCTAGGGTAGACACTATTATGGATGTTTCACAAACGGATGCCGAAATTACAATGCGCCGCTTGGCCAAAGAAGAAGGGATCTTTTGTGGGGTTTCTTCCGGTGGGTCGGTTGCCGTAGCCATGGCTTTATCTGAAAAGCTCTCTAATGCTGTCATTGTAGCGATTGTTTGTGATCGTGGAGATCGTTATTTGTCCACTGGGGTTTTTGACGTATAGACGCTTTTTCACGGCTGTTTTTTCTTGTTTCCCTCTCTCTAATGTGAGGTGGACAAAGATCTTAAGGGCTTTTACTTGTTAAGGGCTGGCTTTCGCGTACTGTTCTATGGACATATGCTGTAGAATACTACGGCGTTTATTTTAGACTCTGGATAAAGAGAGCGACCTTTGAGAAGAAGAACACCCCCGCGCCGCGCCGCGAAGCCTCAGTCGATGGGCCCAGTGCAGACTTTTGTTGTAGACGGCCTGACTCACGAAGCAAAAGGCGTTGCTCGTTTGCAAGGAAAAGTGACCTTTATAGAAGGGGCTTTACCTGGAGAGACGGTCACAGCGCAAGTGACTAAGGTTGGTCGTCGTTTTGATGAAGCGGTTTTAACTCATATCATCGAGGCAAGTGACCACCGAGTGGAGCCTGATTGTTTGCATTTTCATGCTTGTGGCGGCTGCAGCTTTCAGCATCTGATAAGTGAAAAGCAACTTTCTGCAAAATCGGATTGGCTGAAAGGCCAATTGCGTAATCTTATCAACACGCAACCTCTTGAATTACTCTCGGATAAGTCCATTGGTTATCGTCGTCGAGCGCGTATAGCCATTGATCATAAAAATGGTCGAATGATGTTGGGGTTTCGTGGTAAAGCGTCAAACGATATCGTTTCGATTGATCGTTGTGTTGTGCTGACAGAGAAGCTTCAGGCGATATATCATTCTTTGAAACAAGCATTATCAAGCAGCAATTTGGCGACCCAACTTGGGCATGTAGAGCTATTGGAAGATAGCAAAGGTGTTTCGGTTTTATTTCGCTTAACCTCCGAGCTATCAGCAGAAGGTCAAAGTGGCTGGAAGGATTGGGCAAAAAAACAGAATGCAGCGCTTTATTGGCAAGCACCGAAAGCGAGCAGAGCGGACGTAAGTGCTGAGGAAATGCGCTATTATGACCTAGGGGATTTGAGGTTGAAATACCATCCTCAAGACTTTATTCAAGTCAATGACAGCATGAATCAAAAAATGGTGATGCAGGCAATGGATTGGTTAAAGCCGAATCAACAGGATGTCATAATGGATTTGTTTTGTGGTGTAGGGAATTTTTCTTTACCTTTGGCGCAACAGGCACAAGCGGTTATAGGGGTAGAGGTACAGGACAGTATGGTGGAAGCGGCTAGGGAGAACGCGCGCCTTAATGGTCTTGATAATGTCTCCTTCATCGCAGCGGATTTGACTAAGCCTGTAAAAAATGAACTTTTAACGCAACAGATAACCAAAGTACTGTTGGACCCACCTCGTGCTGGTGCGTTTGAGTTTTTAGATAGCATAATAAAAATCGGACCCATGCAAATTTTGTATGTTTCTTGCAATGCTTCTACTTTAGCGAGGGATGCCGAGTATTTAGTTGCAAAAGGATATCGTGTTTTACGTGTCAGTTTGATGGATATGTTTCCGCAAACATCTCATGTAGAAACCATGATGTTATTGCAAAAAAAGAAGTAAATTGAAGGGCGGATAAATGGTAACGGTAAGAAAAGATCATCCTGTGTTAGATGATGGCAGTGTTGATATTGATGCTTGGATGTGGCAGTTTTCTCATCTGGTCGATGACAGTGCTCGTGTTCCTTTGCGTATGGCTTGTGAGTTGGCTCGCCAATCGGAGTTGAAAAGTGCCAGACCGTCTTATTGGGGGGCTCAGGCAAGTACTTTTCGTGCTGGATTAGAGATGGTCGAAATACTGTCTGGTTTTCGGGCGGACCAAGATTCATTGGTCGCAGCCGCTTTATATCGTGTGGTACGAGAAGACCAACTGCCCATTTCCCGTGTAACCGAGATGTTTGGTCGTAAGGTGTCTTCGATTATAGAAGGCGTAATGCGAATGGGAGAGGTCTCTAAAAACCTCACCGCGGATTCTGCGGCCGAAGTGCTGGGCAGCAGTGAAAACCAGCTAGAGTCTTTGCGCAAAATGTTGGTTTCTATCATTGATGATGTGCGTGTTGTGCTGATTAAGCTAGCAGAGCGCGCTTGTGCTATCAAAGAGGCCAAACACCAGAGCGAAGAGCGTCGTGTTGCTGTCGCACTTGAAGTGCAGAGTGTTTATGCCCCTTTAGCGCATCGCTTGGGCATTGGTCATATCAAATGGGAATTAGAAGACCTTTCTTTCCGCTATCTTTACCCCTCAGACTACAAACGAATTGCCACCTGGTTAGATGAAAAACGCCTCGATCGTCAGCAGTATATTGATGATGTTATTGCCTTATTAGATGAGCGTTTAAAAGGGATTAACATTCATGCTGATCTAATGGGGCGAGCCAAGCATATCTACAGTATTTGGCGAAAAATGAAGAATAAAAACATTGGCTTTGATGAAGTATACGATGTCAGAGCGGTGCGGATTCTAGTGGATGAGCCCATGGAATGTTACGGCGTTCTTGGGATAGTTCACAATTTGTGGCGGCCCATTCCCCATGAATTCGATGACTATATTAGTAACCCCAAATCAAACGGTTATCAGTCACTGCATACGGCGGTGATCGGGCCTCAAGGTCGAGCACTTGAAATCCAGATTCGTACTCACAAAATGCATGAAGATGCCGAGTTGGGTGTGTGTGCACACTGGAAGTATAAAGGAACGGATTTAAGCTCAAATAGCACCAGTTATGAAGAAAAGCTTCAATGGCTTAGAACCATTCTAGATTTTCATGAAGTACAAGGGGACTTAGAGTCCTTATCTGAGCAAGTTCGCAGTGACATAGAGCAAGATCGCATATACGTTTTTACCCCCGACGGACACGTAGTGGATCTGCCGATCAATGCCACACCAGTTGATTTTGCTTATCGAGTGCACACCGAGATTGGTCATCGATGCCGCGGCGCCAAGGTAAATGGCAAAATTATATCGCTGGTAACGCATTTAAAAACCGGCGATAAGGTTGAAATTCTGACGACCAAAGAAGGCGGTCCTAGCCGCGATTGGTTGCATCCTACTTTAGGTTATGTGCAAACCAACCGAGCCAGAGCAAAAATTCAAAATTGGTTTAGAAAAGAAGACAGAGAGAAAAATTTAGACGCGGGTAAGCACCTGCTTGATAAACAGTTAAAGCGTCTTGGTATTGATGATAATCGCATTGATCTACAAGCTATTTCTTCTCGATTTAACTTTTCTTATGCAGAGGAAGTGTATGTGGCGCTTGGCGCTGGAGACATCCAATTAGCGCGAGTGTTGCGTGTTATTGATGATTTTTACAGCCTCAATGGTGAAAGTGCGCCTGCGCGTCCTATTCGCTTAAAGAAAAGTCGTCATAAATCGTCAGATAACGACATTCATATTTTAGGCGTAGGGAAGTTGCTGACGCAGATGGCAAAATGCTGCTCGCCTATTCCTGGCGATGACATCGTTGGTTTCATTACTCAGGGGCGCGGTGTCTCCGTGCACAGACAGGATTGTATTAACATTGTTCAGCTTGGGTTAGATGAGCCAGAAAGAATCATTGATGTTAGTTGGGGGGAGGAATTAGACAATCAGTACCCAGTGAACATTCAGGTGGAGGCTTATGATAGAACAGGATTGCTCAACGACATTACCAGTTTGCTGGCGAATGAAAAAGTCAATTTGTTGTCGATGAACACGTTATCCGCAAAAGAAAATCATACGGCAAACATTCGCTTTACTATTGAAGTGGGTGAATTAAGTGTATTAAGTAAGTTGTTACATCGTATTAATCAGCTACCCAATGTGCTTAATGTATTCAGAGAGAGGGATTTTTGAGTAACGCAATGAAGCAATTGCAGTATCTAATGCGTTGTCTGAGAGACGAGGCGTTTGGCTGTGCTTGGGATAAAAAACAAACGTTTAAAAGTATTGCTCCTTATACATTAGAAGAGGCGTACGAAGTCGTTGATGCTATTGAACGAGAAGATTTTACACATCTAAAAGAAGAGCTAGGAGATTTGCTTTTTCAGGTTGTTTTTTATGCACAAATGGCTGAAGAAGCACAGCATTTTACCTTTGATGATATTGCTGCCGGAATTGTTGAAAAAATGTTGCGTCGTCATCCTCATGTTTTTCCTGACGGTGACATGACGCGCTTTGGTGAAGTAACATCGCTTACTGAGCAAGAAATTTCCGCGCAATGGCAGCAAATCAAAGCGCAAGAAAAAAATCAATCTGATCAGAGTTTGCTAGCCGATGTGCCCGTTTCCATGCCAGCCTTGATGCAAGCAGTAAAACTCCAACAAAAAGCGGCTAAAGTGGGCTTTGACTGGCCAAATGTGGCGCCTGTGTTTGATAAAATTCGAGAAGAATTGGATGAACTTGAAGCGGCCATGAGAGAACAAAACGCTTCTCATACGGAAGAGGAAATGGGGGATGTATTGTTTGCTGTCAGTAATTTGGCCCGTCACCTCAATATTTCTCCGGATGTGGCGCTGAATAAAACCAATATAAAGTTTCGTCGTCGCTTTGGTAGAATAGAAACCTTAGTATCGGCACAGAATAAAAAATTAGCAGATTGTTCTTTAGAGGAGTTAGACCATCATTGGGAGCAAGCCAAACACGAAGGCTTGTAACCTGCAGGATAGGTTAAAGAACACCTTTAGCGGATATTATTAGCAATTAGGAGGGTGAAGTGAGTGATCGTCAGGCGTCATTACGTGAGAATGTTAGGTTGCTGGGAGATTGTCTTGGTGAAAGCATGAGCAATCATTTGGGAGCCGAGTTTCTGGAAAAAGTAGAAAATATTCGATTACTTTCAAAAGATGGGCGTCAGTCTGGTGATTCCGCCGCGCTTATTGCCGCCCTAGAAGCGTTAGAGGATAAAGAAATTGTGCCTGTTGCAAGGGCGTTTAATCAATTTTTGAACCTGTCTAATATCGCGGAACAATATCATCGGGTACACCGTCGTCGTACCAATGAAAGTTTAGGGGTTTATCACAACCCTATCGGTGACCTTCTGGCTCGACTTGCAAAGCAAAATTTTACGCCAGAGCAAATGATTGCCTCCTTGCAATCCCAATCAATTGAGCTTGTGTTGACGGCTCACCCAACGGAAGTGGTTCGCCGTTCTTTGATTCGAAAATACGACAACATTTCGAGTGAATTAGAAGCACTAGACAAAGACAATATTTTACCTCTTGAAGAAACTAAGCACATTCGACGACTGAAAGAAATCATCACTCAAGCTTGGCACACGGATGAAATTCGTGAAGAAAGGCCAACTCCTGTTGATGAAGCCAAATGGGGGTTTGCAGTGATTGAGCAATCTCTGTGGCAAGCCGTGCCGCGATTCTTTCGTCAATTAGACGAACAGTTCAGTGCGTTTTCCAGCGACGAACGTTTGCCTCTCGATTTGGCGCCGATTCGTTTTGCGACCTGGATGGGGGGCGACCGTGATGGTAATCCAAATGTTACCCATAAGGTGACGAAAGAGGTGACGTTATTGGCTCGATGGATGGCTGCTGACCTCTATATTAAAGACTTGAATGTTTTGCGTTCCGAGTTTTCTATGACGCAATGTAATGCGGCATTGCGAGAGCGAGTGGGCGACAGTGCGCAACCCTATCGTGAAGTGTTGCGACATTTAGAAAATAAAATGTTGGCCACTAAGAATTGGGCAAAGGCTTGTTTAGATGGAAAGCCCGTTCCATCTGACGATATTTTCCTAGACATTCAGGAGCTGATAGACGATTTGGTATTGTGTTATCAGTCTTTGTTAGATTGTGGAATGAAGGTCATTGCCAATGGCTCTCTACTGGATCTTATTCGTTGCGCCGCTACGTTCGGTGCCACTCTTGTGCGCTTAGATGTTCGTCAAGATGCGTCTCGTCATATTGATGCTTTATCAGCGATTACACGTTTTTACGGATTGGGTGACTACGCTGAATGGGATGAAGCGTCTCGACAGGCTTTTTTGCTGACAGAATTGAATTCCAAACGGCCACTCTTGCCGATGGAATGGACACCCACCGCAGAAGTGAAAGAAGTACTTGACACTTTTACCATGATTTCGAAAGGTCAGAAAAACTCTTTTGGCTCTTATGTTATTTCTATGGCGAGTGCGCCATCGGATGTTTTAGCCGTTGCCCTGATGCTAAAAGAGTCTGGCGTGAGCTTTCCTATGCGCATTGTTCCTTTGTTTGAAACACTCGCAGATTTAGATAATGCTGAGCCTATTATTGAGCAATTGTTTTCGATCCCTTGGTATAAGGCCTACATAAACGGCCATCAAGAGGTCATGATTGGTTACTCGGATTCAGCGAAAGACGCTGGACAGATTGCTGCAACTTGGGGGCAATATCGTGCTCAAGAGGCGTTAACACGTCTCTGTAAGAAACACGGTATTCATCTGACGCTTTTCCATGGTCGTGGCGGCACTGTTGGTCGTGGCGGCGGTCCTGCTCATGTGGCGATTTTGTCGCAACCTCCGGGTTCGGTGAATGGTGCTATTCGGGTAACTGAACAAGGTGAGATGATTCGCTTTAAATTTGGTATTCCTGACATAGCGGTACGCTCTCTTGAGCTATATTGCTCGGCGGTGATGGAGGCCTCTTTGATACCGGCTTCACCACCAAAAGAAGAATGGCGTGCCATTATGGATGAAATGGCAGAAGTGGGAATGAATCAGTATCGTTCAATAATACGTGGGCATGAAGACTTTGTGCCTTATTTTAGAGCGACAACCCCTGAGCAAGAGTTGGCCAAATTGCCCTTAGGTTCACGTCCTGCTCGTCGACGTTCAGACGGCGGCGTTGAAAGTTTAAGGGCGATACCTTGGATTTTTGCTTGGATGCAGATTCGTTTGATGTTACCTGCATGGCTGGGAGCTGAGAGCGCATTACAGCAAGGCGTTGATTCTGGTAATTTGGAAAAATTACGAGAGATGCATAAAAAATGGCCATTCTTTGGGGCCTATTTAGACATGCTGGACATGGTGTTGGCAAAAGCCGAACCGGAAATTGCTGAATATTATGAAAAGCGTCTTGTTGGTGAGGAATTACAAGGCTTAGGACGTTTGTTGCGGGGCAAATTGAAGCAAGTGAGTGAGCTTGTGAAGTTGCTTAAAAAGCAAGAGCGTCTTATCGAGGATAATAAAACCATTCGTCAGTCGATCGATGTTCGAAACCCCTATATTGATCCATTGCACTATTTGCAAGCTGAGCTTTTGTATCGTAGTCGAAAAGACGAAGAGAATGCGGAAGTGAACAAAGCCCTAATGATTACCATGGCGGGTATTGCCAGTGGTATGCAAAATACAGGCTAATGTGATTATACGGTTAAGAAATGCTCAGTATGAGTAAGAAAATGATAAAAAAAGACACGTAAATTTGCATAGTGAAGGGCTGCTTGGGTATGCTTGGCGACCATTCAATTTTTTAGTATGCAAATGGTTTGCCTGAACGCCTCGTTGCCGTGCATATCGTACGTTAATGATTCGCTGTGTCAGTCACCCTTGCTATTCAGTTTACGTCGTTTTTTTGGAGACTTTTTATGCGAGTAATATTATTAGGCGCACCAGGCGCGGGTAAGGGCACTCAAGCTCAATTCATCACGGAAGAGTTTGGCATTCCTCAAATCTCTACTGGAGACATGTTGCGTGCTGCCGTTAAAGCCGGAAGTGAGATGGGGCTAAAAGCGAAAGCGGTTATGGACGCGGGTCAATTGGTGTCTGATGACATTATCATTGGTTTGGTCAAAGAGCGCCTGACTCAAGACGATTGCGCTAATGGTGCTCTTTTTGATGGTTTTCCGCGCACTATCCCTCAGGCGGATGCATTAAAAGACGCTGGTGTTAAGATCGACTATGTTGTTGAAATTGATGTTGCCGATGAAGAGATCGTAAAACGCATGAGTGGACGTCGTGTGCATGAGGCGTCTGGCCGCACTTATCATCTGGTTTATAATCCTCCTAAAGTGGAAGGCAAGGACGATGTTACAGGTGAAGATCTTGTACAGCGAGCAGATGATGTTGAAGAGACCGTTCGTTTACGTCTTGGTGTCTACCACGAACAAACTGCGCCGCTTATTGGCTACTATCAAGAGTGGTTAAAAGCAGACAGTGCAACGGCTCCGAAATTCGTTAAAGTAAATGGCGTTGGTGATTTGAACGAGATCAAGCAAAGTCTATTAGCATCGTTAAAGGCTTAAATACGCAATGACGGTTATTTTAGCATTAGATACTTCAACGCCAGCTTGTTCAGTGGCGTTGTATATGGATGGTGTTGTGTTGGAAGATTTCCGCATGGCGCCTCGTCTTCATAATGATCTTATCCTACCTATGGTAGATCAAATACTAAGCCAAGCTGGATTGACACTGACGAACCTGGACGCTATCGCGTTTGGGCGGGGACCTGGGTCCTTTACGGGGCTTAGAATCAGTGCGGGTGTGGTTCAAGGGCTTGCTTTTGGTGCAGATCTGCCTGTTATCCCAGTGTCAACTCTTGCGGCTTTGTCGTTGGAGGGATTTCAAAAAACAGGTAAAAATAATTGGTTGGCTGCGCTTGATGCCCGTATGGGAGAAATCTATATGGGCGGCTATTGTGTCAATAAGATAGAAGGTCGTTATCAGGTCGATCTATTGGTTGATGAATGTGTCGTAAAGCCTGCTAGTTTGTCTGCTTTTTCAACCCATTTTGATGGCGTTGGTTCTGGTTGGTGTTATGAGGATATTTTTACCACACTGCTTCCTGTTCCAGCGGAGCACGTTTTGGTTGATTTAGCGCCTCGTGCTGCTTGCATTGCTGAACTTGCACTGTTGTCCTTTCAGAGAGGTGATATGGTTCGTGCGTACGATGCAATTCCAACCTATTTAAGAGATGAAATTACTTGGGAAAAACAGGCTCCTCGCATAGGGAAACGTTAATTATATGTTGTGGTATCAAATTGTTTTCTTGGCGGTTATTCAAGGGTTAACGGAATTTTTGCCAATATCGAGTTCTGCTCATTTAATTTTGCCTGCCCAGTTACTTGATTGGCCAGATCAAGGGTTGGCGTTTGATGTCGCTGTTCATGTGGGAACACTGATTGCGATTGTCAGTTATTTTAGAAGAGACATTATGCAAATTATTGTGGCATGGTGTGTTTCTATTAAAGACAAACAATCGACACCCAATAGCCGCTTAGGCTGGTGGATTATTTTGGCGACCTTGCCTGCTTGTGTTGCTGGTTTGGTGTTTGATGGCTTTATTGAATCGCATTTGCGTTCTCTAGAGGTGATTGCCTATACCACCATTGGTTTTGGGGTATTGCTTTGGTTGTCAGACCGATATGGTACCACGACGAAAACAGAGCACGAGCTTGGTGTAAAAAGTGTGCTTTTTATCGGGTTTGCTCAGGCGCTTGCACTCATTCCTGGGACCTCGCGATCGGGTATTACGATGACGGCAGCTCGTTTTATGGGGTTTAGTCGAGAAAGTGCTGCGCGATTCTCTTTTCTTTTGTCTATTCCTCTTATTCTTGCGGCAGGTGGCCTAAAGTCAATTGAGCTTGTCTCATCGAACATGCTGGTGGACTGGGAAGGAATATTTATGGGCGTTGTTTTGTCTGCCCTGAGCGCTTATTTTTGTATTTATTTATTTTTAAAGTGGCTTAATACTATAGGCTTTTTTCCCTTTTTTGTTTATCGGTTGATTTTGGGGCTAGTACTTTTAGGGATTGTTTATCTTTAATGCCTTTGTTTTTAGATATGGTTGAGTGTGTAAGGCGTTTTACACTATTTTGGAGAGAGGTTCTCTTTGCTTCATTCTATTGCGGTTGCAACAACAGATAAGTTTTTAGAGCCTGATGCTCGATTGTCAGCTCAATCACTGGATCTGCCTTTCTTATCACTGACTGGACCGATAAAGTTTGTTTCTAATTACGATTATCTCTTGCTCTACACTCCCGATGGTATCGCTGTAGCAAAGACGGGTAAAGCAGCCCCTAAACCCGTTTATGTGGATTTTACGTCGGGTGCTGTGGATCACAGAAGACGCTTTGGTGGTGGTAAAGGGCAAGATATTGCGAAAGCGGTTGGGTTAAATAAGGGGGCTAATTTATCTGTATTGGACGCTACGGCTGGTTTAGGTCGAGATGCGTTTGTGCTTGCTTGCTTGGGGTGTTCGGTGTCTCTTTGTGAGCGTGTGGGGTTTGTTAGAGCCATGCTGCAAGACGGTCTATATCGAGCATCCTTGCATCATGAGGTTGCGGGCATTGTTGCCAAAATGTCGCTATTAACAACAGACATAACGAATCTGTCTCACAATGCTATGTTTGATGTGGTGTACTTGGACCCCATGTATCCGCACACAGATAAATCATCAGCAGCGGCTAAAAAGGAAATGGCTTTTTTTAGAGATCTCGTTGGCAAAGACGATGATGCTGATGCATTGTTGCCGGCAGCCATGCAGCTGGCAGAGTACCGAGTTGTGGTAAAACGTCCAAAAGGTGCTACCTTTTTAAATGATGCACAACCAACGTATCAATTAGAGGGGAAGTCTGGGCGATTTGATGTGTATGTTCTCAAATCGCTGGATTCCCTTGCTGTTTAGTTTTTCATTAATAATGTGGTGGTCTTTCTGCTTCAAAGTTAGGTTGCTGTTGGCGATAAGATTCAAGCTGTTTTCCTAATATAGCGAGTTTCTCTTTCATTAGTAGCATATCTTTTTGTTGGCTGATCAGCGCTTGGTTTAAACTATCGATCGTATCTTCTTGAAATTGTAGTTTGAATTCTAGTTCGTCGATGCGTTGGTTGATTTGTGAGGTGTTCATGGATACCTTCTATGTGTTAACCTTAACAAGCTAAACTCATATTTTATGAGCTCTTCTATAAAAATATATGACGCAAGTATCGGTCATTTAAAATGTAAGAGTGGCGTGAAAATTGCTCTCAAAAGACGATGTGTATTCTACTACTATCTTCTTTTGCTTCGCACGGTGATTTTAGAAAGAGTTTAGTAAAATATTCATTTATTCACTTTTGCACTAATACGGAGTCTGTTTTCTTTGAAATTGGCTTCGCTTCACAATAATATTTAATTTGATAAGAGATATACTGTTATGAATGATCATCAGGATAATGTTTCGCGTAATAAAGAATCTTCTGTTGGTTCTGCTTTTTTCTCGTTGCGCACGTTTATTGTTAGCCTTGTTATTGCTTTGATTGTGCCTTTGCTTATGGCAGGCGTATTGCAAGAAGAGATCGGCCAATATTTTCTTGTGTATTTTGGTTTTATACTGGTGTCTGTTTATGTTGGTGCCATGGTGAGTCAAGTCGGTTCTGTTGGCGATGATTCTGAATCTGAAGAAGATGAAGACGACGATCGTGAGCAGGGCACTGTAAAATGGTTTAACTCATCAAAAGGCTTTGGTTTCTTAACGATGGAAAACGGTGATGATGTGTTTGTTCACTATCGTGCTATCCGTGGTCGTGGTCGTCGTTTTTTGGTTGAAGGACAGCTGGTTCGCTTTTATGTCACCGAAGGTGAAAAAGGCAAGCAAGCAGAGAATGTCTCTATTATTCGCGGTTAATTTTTCTTATTTTTAAAGAGGTATTTATGGCAACGGTAACACTAAAAGGTAATCCTTTTGAAACGGCTGGTTCTCTTCCTGCAGTGGGTTCTACTGCGCCGGCTTTTGAGCTTGTTAAAACGGACTTATCTGTCACCACGTTGGCGGATTACAAAGGTGCCAAGTTGGTATTGAATATCTTTCCTTCTGTTGACACACCTACTTGTGCGATGTCTGTACGTAAATTCAACGAGTCAGCGGCAGCATTAAAAGGCGTTAATGTGCTTTGTGTGTCAGCTGATTTGCCTTTTGCTGCGGCGCGTTTTTGTGGTGCGGAAGGAATCGATAATGTTGATACTGGATCGACTTTCCGTTCTACGTTTGGAGAAGACTACGGTCTTGTTTTCACGACAGGCCCATTAACTGGCCTATTGTCACGTGCTGTTGTTGTATTGGACGAGAGTGGCTCAGTGATCTACACAGAGCAAGTGGCTGAAACGGCTGATGAGCCTAATTATGAAGCAGCATTGGCTGTATTAGCGTAATTTATCATCATTAAAAAAGGCCGCTTAACTGAGTGAATCAGAAGCGGCCTTTTTTTGTTTCAAATGCAGAGCTTTTGTGTAAAAGCTCTTTTAATTAATCTTTTTGTACTGGAATGGTGTTGGTCGTGCGTTCAACGATGTTGTCTTTGTTTAGATAGACTAACTTAGGTTTAAATTCATCCGCTTCTGCCGCGCTCATTTGTCCATAAGCGGCAATAATTACGCGATCACCTACTTGTACTTTTCTTGCCGCGGCGCCATTCATTGAGATGGTTCCTGAGCCTGATTCTGCTAAAATGACATAGGTGTGAAAACGTTCACCGTTATCAACGTTATAGATGTCAATCTGTTCAAACTCTCTGAACCCCGCTAGCTCTACAAGGTCTTTATCTATGGCGCAGGATCCGTCGTACCAAAGCTCTGCTTGGGTGACGCTGGCCATGTGAAGTTTGCCTTTTAGAAGTGTAATTTGCATCTGTAAAATCTCTATTAATGTGTCTATGGAGCGTTTTTTTGAAAAGGGGGTTAGTTCCAAATAAATGGGCCTTCACCATGATGGTTAATACGCCACCACAGATCTGGGTCCTGATTGCCTTCTTCTTCCCATCCTTGGAAATTGCAACGTACTTCACAGTCTAGTGCTTCGAACACTTGTTTTGCGCAGGCTATGTCATTTTCCCATGGCGTCTTGTCTGAGTCGAACCAAATAGAGGTGAAGCGCTTTCCTGCTGCCTGCTCAAGGATGGTTGCTTCTAGCTCATTACCTTGCCAAAGAAGAGTGAGTTTTGCACAGAGTGGTCCATGTGCTGTTTTTTTGACCAGAGTGAACGATGTTTCTAGCCAAGCAATGATGTTTTCTGTTGGGCAAGACAATACATATACTTCAATGTCTGTTTGCATTACCTTAATCCTTTTTTTTGATCATGTGATAAATTCTAAGGACACTCATGGATAAGTAGCCGACGAATGTCCATAG
This sequence comes from Marinomonas shanghaiensis, assembly GCF_003259175.1. Classification (GTDB taxonomy): domain Bacteria; phylum Pseudomonadota; class Gammaproteobacteria; order Pseudomonadales; family Marinomonadaceae; genus Marinomonas; species Marinomonas shanghaiensis. The sequence continues at coordinate 22,456 of NZ_QGOK01000021.1, forward strand.
TACGCCGCATCCTGCCAGTATTAATCCAAATAGTGCAATGATTTCTTGCGAAAAGGATTCTGCGAGAACACGATCTGCCACCATAAGCATCAAAATACCGAAAACGAAAACCAAGCCGCCTTGGATCATTTTGATAAGCGCCGATCTTGGGTTATTCCCTAATCTCATGGCGAGTTTATGTATGGTGTTTTTCATTGATGTATAAATCTAAGCGTTACTGGCAAATAGGTTGGTTAAAATGCGAGCGTAGATTTCAGAAAGGCGATTAAGGCTTTCTGCTTCAACGCATTCGTTAATCTGATGAATAGTGGCGTTAATAGGGCCAAGTTCCACAACTTGCGTTCCCATTTTGGCAATGAATCGACCATCAGATGTGCCGCCGGAAGTTGATAGTTCTGGTGTCACGTTGACCGTTGCCTGTACGGCTTCCACAATCGCATCGACCAGTTCACCCGGACGTGTTAAAAATGGCAAGCCATTATATGTCCACTCAATATCATAGCGTAAGTTGTGTTTATCTAAAATTTCAATGACCCGGAGTTTAAGGGCATCAAAGTCTAGTTCAGAGGAGAATCGAAAGTTAAACTGAGCGTTTAGTTTACCTGGGACGACGTTGGTTGCGCCTGTACCTGCATGGATGTTGGATACTTGAAAGCTAGTGGGTGGGAAGAAATCATTTCCATTATCCCAATGAGCGCTTGCCATTTCAGCCAGTGCTGGTGCCGCTAAGTGAATGGGGTTTTCGGCGAGATGTGGGTAAGCGACATGTCCTTGTTTACCATAAACGGTTAAGTCGCCACTAAATGAGCCGCGGCGTCCATTTTTAATAATATCACCAAGTGTTTTGGTGCTTGAAGGTTCGCCAACGATACACCAATCGATTTTTTCTTGACGTTCTATCAATGCATCAACAACGCGAGTTGTACCGTCTACGAAAGGACCTTCCTCGTCGCTGGTGATTAAAAAGGAAATTTGTCCATTGTGATCGGGATGCTTATCAATAAAATCTTCAACCGCGGTCACCATAGCGGCAAGACTGCCTTTCATATCGGCAGCACCACGACCGAATAACATACCATCGACAATTTTTGGTGAGAACGGTGGCACTTTCCATTCTGTTTCAGGCCCGGTAGGGACTACGTCTGTGTGCCCTGCAAAACAAAGATTGGGACCAGATGTGCCGCGTTTGGCATAGAAGTTTTTCACATCGCCAAAGGGCATGTATTCGATTTCAAAATCTAATTTTTTCAATCGTTCTATCATGAGGTCTTGGCAGCCAGCATCTTCAGGAGTAACAGATGGGCGAGAAATAAGATCCATGGCAAGTTTTAGTGTGGGTGACAAGTCAGACATTCTTTACCTTTGCGTTGGTTTTCGCTACCTTAGATAAAGATTCTGTTACTATAGCAGTAGATTCTTATAAAGGTGGCGTTATGAAATTGGGTGTCGTTGTTTTTTTGGGTTTACTTGGTTCTGGTTGTAGCCTTTTCCAGCAGCCTGTTGTTCAAGAGTCGTACTTTGTTCCTGTCATTCGCTCGGATGTGTCTACTTCGGGATATGTGCCGAGTGTTACCCCTGTTGTACCACCTAAGTCTAACAAAGAAAGGCCTCGACTTTACACGCCTATTTTACGCTAAAAAAATATTAGCGTACTCTTCTGCGCTAAAGCCTAAATAAATAGAACCTTTAGCAACTACTAAAGGTCGCTTAATAATAGATGGTTGGGCAATCATAATGTAAATGGCATTGTCGTCATTCATGGTGTTTTTTGTTTCTTCATCTAATTTGCGCCAAGTGGTACCGCGTTTATTAATGATGTTTTCCCAGCCCATGGTTTCTATCCATACTTTTGCCGTTGCTTCGTCTAGAGCTGATTTTTTATAGTCGTGAAAAGAGTATTCGATATTATTGTCATCTAGCCAACGAAAAGCTTTTTTCATCGTATCGCAGTTTTTGATACCAAATATTTGAATCATAGTCTTATCCGCAAAGCACCATATTGAATTAAGCATTTCAACATGGTGCTTGGTTATTGATTAATCGGGACGTCGAGTCCTAGTCTAGTTGTGAGCGTGCAGCATTTCGTTTAATGCTATGGCGTTTTTATTGGTTTTACATTCAATGGCGCCTGTTGCGGAATTGCGACGGAACAATAGGTCTGATTGTCCAGACAGCTCACGCGCTTTTACGGTAGAAACAACTTGGTTGTTTTCATCCAGAACGGCTACTTTGGAGCCGGCTGTGATGTAAAGTCCCGACTCAACGATGCAACGATCACCAAGGCCAATACCGATGCCAGCATTGGCTCCGATTAGGGATTGCTCACCAACGGCAATGACGATGTTTCCGCCACCAGACAGTGTTCCCATAGTGGAGCATCCACCACCGAGGTCTGAACCGTTGCCAACCACAACGCCAGCAGAAATTCGACCTTCAACCATGCTATTGCCAAGTGTGCCAGCATTGAAGTTGACAAAACCTTCGTGCATGACGGTGGTGCCTTCTGCTAAGTGGGCGCCCAAGCGAACACGAGCCGCATCACCGACTCGTATGCCTGTAGGAACGACAAAGTTAAGCATTTTAGGGAATTTATCGACGCTGAATACTTCGATTGTTCGTCCTTCCATCCGAGCACTCAATTGACGATCAGCGAGTTCGCGAACATCAATCGGCCCTTCGCTTGTCCAGGCGGTATTGATCAGTAAGCCAAACATGCCATCCAAGACGGTGTTATGTGGCTTAACTAAACGATGAGAGATTAGTTGAAGCTTTAGGTAGACCTCAGCCGGATTGGTTGGGGCTTCGTCTGTTGCCAATACGCAAAGAATAACGGGCTTTGTTGACGCTTTTAAACGAGAAGCGAGTTCTGCTTGCTCTATGTTGCCCGCTTTTAATAGGCTCATATGTAGGCGATTTAGATCGCTTTCATCTAGCTCTAGTGTGCTATTGCCGCCTTCATAATTGGTGCTTTCTAGGAGTGCATCTACTGTGCTTTTTTCTGTGTTGAGGCTTGGAGAGGCATAAAAAACTTCTAGCCAATTGCCTTCTTTGTTTTGTGTGCCGATGCCAAGACCGAACGCGAAAATGGTATTGCTCATATTATTTCTCCAACTAAGAGCTAAGGGGATTATCTGCGACTAAGGAAGTCTCTGATTCTTTTTGCTGCCTCAACGCATTCAGATTCTTCTGCGACCAGTGCCATGCGAACATGATGGCTGCCTGGGTTAATGCCTTCTACTGCTCGTCCTAAATAGCTGCCAGGCAGAACCAAAACCGATTCTTCTTGATACAGGGCTGTGCAAAAATCTTCATCTGTCATCGTGAGCTTAGGCCAGAGATAGAAGCCCGCTTCTGGTTTCGATATCGGCATGACAGGCGATAATATGTCTAACACGGCATCAAATTTTCTCGTATAAATTTCACGATTTTTAATGACATGATCTTCATCATCCCAAGCGGCAATAGAAGCATCTTGGTGATGGATCGGCATGGCACAGCCTTGATAGGTGCGGTATAGCAAGAAGGGTTTCATGATCGAGGCATCGCCAGCGACAAACCCTGAGCGTAGTCCAGGCATGTTCGAGCGTTTTGACAGTGACTGGAATATCAGGCAGTGCTGGTAATCTTTGTTGCCTAATATTTGGCACGCTTCTAATAATCCCAAAGGAGCTTGATCGCCAAAGTAGATTTCAGAGTAGCATTCGTCTGCCACGATCGTAAAGTTGAAGGTTTTGGCTTTTTCAATGAGAAAGGCGTATTCCTCTAGCGTTGTGATGCTGCCACTGGGGTTGTTGGGAGAGCACACAAATAAGACTTCACAGCGCTGCCAAACATCGTCACTTACCTTGTGATAGTTAACTTTGTAATCAGTTTCCGCGCTACAGGGAAGAAGGTGCATCTCAGCTCCCGCAAGAATGCCAGCACCTTCGTAGATTTGATAAAAAGGGTTCGGACTGACAACTAACGCGTTTTGTTTTTCTCCTACCAAGGTTTGAGTAATGGCAAACAGCGCTTCTCGTGTTCCGGTTACGGGTAAAATTTGCGTATCAGGATTGAGGTTTTCCAGTGTAAAGCGTCGTTTTGCCCATTTGCTGATTGACTCTCTTAATGGAAGCTCGCCTTTTGTACTTGGGTACTTGCTGATGCCACTTAGGCTTTTAGCAAGGGTGTCAAGAACAACGGCGGGGGCGTCGTGTTGCGGCTCTCCTATGGTGAGCTTGATAACGGGTTTTGTCGGGTTAGGTGTTATCCCTTCAATAAGCTCAGCAAGCTTTTGGAAAGGATAGGGGTGCAAAGAATGTATAAGAGGGTTCATTGTCTTTAGTCCATCGCTTGAGAAAAACGGTCAATTTTCTCTTTTAAAAGGGTGCAAATCTTATTCATGCTCTCTTCGTCAGTAATAAGATCGCCATTTTCTTCAGTAATGTAAAAGGTATCTTCCACCCTTTCGCCCAGCGTAGCGATTTTGGCTTTATGTAGCATGATATTGTTGTTCATAAAGAACTGCCCAATGAGCGCCAGCAATCCAGGCCTGTCGGGGGCGGTTATTTCAAGTGCTGACCACACTTCTTCCGGTTGGCTGACGAAATGAGCAGTGGCTGGGGAGTTAAATATCTTTAAGATTCGTGGTGTGTGACGCTGCACAACGCTTTCATAAAGAGAGGGGGTTTCAAGTTGTTCCATTAAGGTTTTGCGTATTAGCGTAATGCGCTCTTTGTCGAGGTGCAAATTGGTATCACTGTCATTGCTGTCCATGACCACAAAGCTGTCTAAGCTATAGTTATCTGTTGTATGGCTTATTTTAGCATCCAGTATGGTAAGGCCAAGCTGTTCAAAAGTGGCTGCAGTGACGGCAAACAGATGTTTGCTTATCAGGGTGTAAATAAAGATCTTGCTGGCGCCAGAAAAATTACGACCGCCAAGTGGTGTAATGGCGATCAGTGGTTTATCGCTTGGGCGATGACGCAGTATGGCTTCCGTGTTCCACGCAATTTCGTCGCCATTTGAGCGAATGAAATACTCTTCTTCAATGGTTTCCCAAATGGCTTCGGCTTCCATGATATCAACATTACGCTCGATCATGATTTCTAAGGCGCGTTGTTTATGTTCATCGCTTATCATGTCTGCATCAATAGGGAAGTCCAGCCCACGACGAAGAGCGCGTTTTGTTTCCAGATAAAGTTGACGCATTAACGAGGCTCGCCAGCTGTTCCACATGGTTGGATTTGTCGCGTTTATGTCGGCAACGGTTAGGATGAACAAATAATCGAGATGTTCTTGGTCTTTTACGTAGCTGGCAAATTCCCAGATCACTTCAGGGTCTGAAATGTCTTTGCGTTGTGCTGTGACAGACATAAAGAGATGGTTTCTGACTAGCCAAACGACGAGCTCAGTGTCGCGTTTTGATAGTCCGTGGCGTTCGCAAAAAGCTTGGGCATCCACGCAGCCTAGTTCGGAATGGTCACCACCTCGGCCTTTTGCAATGTCATGGTATAGGCCCGCAATGTAGAGCAGTTCGACTTTTGCAACGTGGCGAATAGCCTGAGCAGAAATGGGGAATTTTTGTTTGAATTCGGGTAGCCACAGGCGGCGCAAATTTTCAACCAGTTGCAGTGTGTGAGCATCAACCGTATAAATATGAAAAAGGTCGTGCTGCATTTGACCTATTATCGCGCCAAATTCAGGCAAATAACGTCCAAGCAATCCTAGATGTTTCATGGACCTTAAAATGCTGGTAAGCCGGTATCGACTCGAAATAATGTCTAGAAACAGGTCGGTATTTTTTTTGTTGTTTCGAAACTCATCGTCCACTAAGTCGAGATTGTCTCGCAGTTGTCTCATTGTGTTGGCGCGAATGCCCTTAATTTCCTCATGGGAGCCCAGTAGAACATAGATTTCCAGCATGCTCGAAGGGTTATCTTGAAACAAGGTGGTGGAGCGCGCTTCTAATTGTCCGTTAACCGTTTGGAAGTGGTCGTTGATTACTTCAATGCTGTTTATGGCGTCTTTGGTTAGAAAAGACTCTTCAAAATGTTGTAGCAGCAAATCATTAAGCTGTTGAATGGCGGCGACGCTTTGGTAATAGCCTTGCATAAAGCGTTCAACGTTGCGTTTTAAATCGTCATCGTCGAACCCAAATAACTTGGCTAACGTTCTCTGGTGGTCAAAGAGTAAGCGGTCTTCTTTGCGCCCTGCGACCATATGTAAGGCCCAGCGAATCCGCCATAAATGACTGACAGCGCCTTTTAATTGGATATATTCGTCTTCCGATAAAAAATGCTTTTCAATCAAAGCGCTCAGTCGATGTGTGTGTAAATGGCGTTTTGCTACCCAGTCAATGACCTGCATGTCTCTGAGTCCACCAGGGCATTCTTTTAAATTGGGTTCTAGATTGTAGGCTGTGTTTTGATACTTAGCGTGACGTTGCTTTTGTTCTGCGAGTTTGGCTTGATAAAATGAGTGGCCATCCCACATTTGTGAGATATCAATGTGTAACTTAAGTGTTGCCAATAAATCGACTGGGCCTGTTAGTGTACGTGACTCAATTAAATTGGTAATAATGGTGATGTCTTTTGCGGCCATTTCAGTGCATTCGTCAATGGTACGAACACTGTGACCAACATCTAAATTGATATCCCACAAAAAAGTGATAAAGGCCTCTATTTTATCTTTTGGGGCAAGTGTTTCGTTGCCGAGTAAAATAAGTAAATCTATATCAGATTTTGGGTGTAGTTCACTCCGGCCATAGCCTCCTACAGCAACAAGACTGACGTTGTTTTCAATATCTAGTCCTTTTGCTGTCCATGCGGCTAACAGGATTTCATCGTAAAAGGAGGATAGCCCTTTCACGAGTTTTTCTATTGGATGCAGAGAGTGAAAAAAATCGTTATAAAGGTGAGTCTTTTCTTCAATAATGGCTCTGTAGCGTGATATCGAGCAGCCAGGTTTGGCCAGCTCTTGTTTTTCTTCTTGCGTGAGAAGTGGCGGAGCGTCTGGAAAAGCAGGGAAGTCCATACAAAAGCCTCGAAGAATAAGTGATTAGGTTAGTGCTATTGGATTTATTTGGGTGCTACATAACGATAAACCAAAAAAGATACGGCGCTTCAATTAAGAGAAGCGCGTTTCTTCTGGGCGACGAGTGAGCACTTCGACACCATTTGCGGTAACGAGTAAGGTGTGCTCGTATTGTGCAGACAATCGGCCGTCTTTGGTTTTGGCAATCCAGTTATCTGGGCCTGTGTGTTTGACTTGTTTTTTTCCGGCGTTAATCATTGGCTCGATAGTAAGGGTCATGCCTTCTTCTAGCATCACACCCGTACCAGGCTTGCCATAATGGGCGACCTGTGGTTCACCGTGAAAAGTTGTGCCAACACCATGTCCGCAATATTCTTCCACAACGGAATAGTGATGCTTGTGCGCATGAGCGGAAATGGCGGCACCTATGTCACCTAAGCGCGTGCCAGGCTTAACCATGTCTATGGCAAGGTAAAGGCACTCTTGAGTGACTTGTGCTAAACGTTCTGCGTGAGGCAGGGCTGGACCGGCAAAAAACATTTTGCTGGTATCGCCATAATAACCATCTTTGATGATGGTAATATCAACGTTGACGACATCGCCCTTTTTTAATGGCTTATCGTTTGGAATGCCATGACAAATGACATCGTTTACCGACGTACAGCATGATTTTGGGAAACCATGGTAGTTTAAGGGGGCTGGAATGGCACCTTGAACTTCAACGATGTAGTTGTGGGCAATAATATCAATTTGTTCTGTCGTCACACCAGGTACAATAAACTCTTCAAGCATGACTAGAACATCTGCTGCTAATTTGCCTGCGGTTCGCATGCCTTCAATGTCGCTGATGTCGGTGAAGCGTGTTGCGGCAGGTCGAGGCGTCCAGCTTGGCACATCAATGCGGCCATTTTGGGTTAGTGCCTCAACTTTCTGTAGTATTTCATTGCTCATAATGTGGGTGTCTTAGATAAGTTTATGTCTATATTGAGAGTAAGTTGCGAGATATTCTACATGACTTGGGCGTTAGAATCGCCTCTCTAAGCGAAAAAAACGCGCTTCAAATGAAGTGTAAAAACACGTTCAAGTCTTTTGGTTTGATGTTAAATGTGGTATAAAACGCCCGCTTGTTAGGATTGTACCTAAAATAAGCATTTTTTTAAAATCAACGATCTTGCCGCAGTCAAATAAAAGTGTCTTGGGTGTCTTAGGTTGCTTTAAACCTTGTTCGATTGACGCTTTTAGCTGGTAAGCACATATAACCCAAATTTAAAGGATAGTAAAATGCCTACAGTTTCTATGCGCGACCTATTATTGGTTGGTTCACACTTCGGTCACCAAACTCGTTACTGGAACCCAAAAATGAAGCCTTTCATTTTCGGTGCTCGTAACAAGATCCATATCATTAACCTTGAGCACACAGTTCCAGCGCTTAACAATGCTCTTGAGCTTGTTAAAAAAATGGCTGAGAACAAAAACAAGGTTTTGTTTGTTGGTACTAAGCGTGCTGCATCTAAAACGATCAAAGAGCAAGCTGCTCGCTCTGGTATGCCATACGTTAACCACCGCTGGTTAGGTGGTATGTTGACTAACTACAAAACCATTCGTGCATCTATCAAGCGCCTTCGTGAGCTTGAAACACAAATGTCTGATGGTACATTCGATAAGCTGACTAAAAAAGAAGCTTTGATGCGTACTCGTGAGCTTGAAAAATTAGAGCTTTCTATGGGTGGTATCAAAGATATGGGCGGTCTTCCAGATGTATTGTTCGTAGTTGACGTTGATCATGAACGTATCGCTATTAAAGAAGCAAATAAATTAGGTATTCCTGTTATCGGTATCGTTGATACAAACAGTAATCCAGATGGTGTTGATTACATTATCCCTGCTAACGATGACGCTATTCGTGCTGTTCAGTTGTACGTTGGTGCTTTTGCTGATGCGGTTCTAGAAGGTCGTAATGCGACAGCTGGTACTGCTGATGAATTCGTTGAAGTAAGCGAAGCGACTGAAGCGTAAGCAAACTATTTAGTTTGTTCTGGTTTCTAAAGGGAGGTTTCTTACCTCCTTTTTTAAATTTGAATTGTTATAAAGAGGATTTAACATGGCCGCAGTATCTGCAGCATTGGTAAAAGAGCTACGTGAACGTACTGGCCTTGGCATGATGGAGTGCAAAAAAGCACTTGTCGCTGCTGACGCTGACATTGAAGTGGCGATTGAAGAGCTACGTAAATCAAGTGGTATGAAGGCTGCTAAAAAAGCAGGCCGAATTGCAGCGGAAGGTACCATCGTTATGCGTGTAGCAGACGATGCTTCTTACGGAATCTTGGTTGAAGTTAACTCTGAAACTGACTTTGCTTCTCGCGATGAAGGTTTTATCGCGTTTGCAAACAAAGTCGCTGACGTTGTTTTTACAACGAAAGAAACTGATATGGAAGTGTTGCTTGCTGGTGATATTGGTCAAGCGCGTGAAGCATTGGTTCAGAAAATCGGCGAAAACATCTCTCCACGTCGCGCTGTGATTGTTGAGGGTGGTTTGGTTGGTGGTTACCTTCACGGTAACGGTCAGATCGCTGTGTTGACTCAATTGGAAGGTGGTTCTGAGGAACTGGCTAAAGATGTTTCTATGCACATCGCCGCTGTTTCTCCTCGCGTTGTTCGCGGTGAAGATATGCCAGCTGAAGTTCTTGCAAAAGAAGAAGAAATTGTTCGTGCGCAGCCAGACATGGCTGGTAAGCCAGCAGAGATCGTTGATAAAATGATCGTTGGTCGTATGAAGAAATTCTTGGCTGAAAATAGCTTGACTGAGCAACCTTTCGTTAAGAATCCAGACGTTAAAGTTGGTCAGTTAGTGAAAGATGCTGGCGCAACAGTGACTTCTTTTATTCGCCTAGAAGTGGGTGAAGGTATTGAAGTGGCTGAAGTTGACTTTGCCGCAGAAGTAGCAGCACAACTTAGAGGTTAATTCTAAGTTGTAGTGTCTTGCAAAAAAAAGGGGCAGCTTGACTGCCCCTTTTTATGAGAGATAGGTTCGATGAGTGTCGGTGATAGGATTGACCTCAGTGAGTGAAGAAAGAAAACCATTGCCGGAGGTTGATATGTCAAAAGAAAAGAGTCCAAAATACAAACGAATTTTGCTTAAGCTAAGCGGCGAAGCCTTAATGGGTGATGAGTCCTTCGGTATTGATCCTAAGGTGTTGAATCGCATAGCGCTTGAAATAGGTCAATTACGCGGTATTGGTGTTGAGGTTGGTATCGTAATTGGTGGTGGTAACTTGTTTCGTGGTCAAGCGTTGAGTCAGGCGGGTATGGACCGTGTGACGGGCGATCATATGGGGATGTTAGCGACGGTAATGAACGCATTAGCAATGCGAGACGCCTTGGAGCGTGCCAATATCGCTACTCGTGTTATGTCGGCAATTACTATGACAGGTATCGTTGAGCCTTATGATAGACGCCGTGCCATGCGTCTAATGAAAGAAGGCGATGTGCTTATTTTCTCTGCTGGAACAGGTAACCCTTTCTTTACGACGGACTCTGCTGCTTGTTTGCGCGGTATTGAGATTGATGCTGATGTCGTACTGAAGGCAACAAAAGTGGATGGCGTCTATTCTGCGGATCCAATGAAAGACCCTACCGCGGTGAAATATGATACATTAGGCTACGATGAAGTGCTTGAAAAACAGTTGGGCGTCATGGACTTAACCGCCATTTGTTTGACTCGTGATCACGCTATGCCGATACGTGTGTTTAATATGAATAAGCCGGGAGCCTTGGTTAATATCATGGTTGGTGGCAATGAAGGTACACTGATTAAGTGAGGAAATTATGATCAACGAAATTCTTAAAGATGCAGAAGACCGAATGAATAAGGCGGTTTCTTCTGTTGAATCTGCGTTTAAAAAAATCCGTACAGGTCGTGCGCACCCAAGTATATTAGATCCAGTTAAAGTGAACTACTACGGTACAGAAACGCCTCTTAACCAAGTTGCTAACATCACGGTAGAAGATGCGCGTACATTGGGTATTTCTCCTTGGGAAAGTAACCTTGTACCCGAGATTGAAAAGGCGATTTTCAAATCCGATTTGGGGCTTAATCCTTCCACTAGCGGTGGTCTTATTCGTATCCCTATGCCTGCTTTAACGGAAGAGACACGTAAAAACTACTTCAAGCAAGCGAAGAATGAAGCGGAAAATGGTCGTATTGCGATTCGCAATATTCGCCGTGACGCTAATGGTAGCCTGAAAGATTTAGTGAAAGAGAAAGAAATTTCTGAAGATGAAGAGCGTCGTGCTCAAGATCAAGTTCAAAAAATAACCGATAAGTATGTGGCTCTGGTTGAAGAGCGCCTTGCTGCAAAAGAAAAAGACTTGATGGAAATATAATAAAGAAGGCGGGCTTCGGCTCGCTTTTTTTATCGACTAGGGTGACGCTATGTCTGAATTAGATGGCGCTGATGTTGATTCAGTTGTCGGGCCTGCGCATGTTGCTATTATTATGGATGGCAATAATCGTTGGGCAAAGAAAAAACACCTTCCGAGTATTGCTGGTCATACAGCGGGTGCTTCAGCGGTCAGGCGTGTGGTTGAGGCTGCCGCTAAAGATGGCGTTAAGGTATTAACTCTATTTGCTTTTTCCAGTGAAAATTGGAAGCGACCAAAACTAGAAGTAGATGGTCTGATGGCGCTTTTTATGCGCTCTTTGAAGAAAGAATTGAAGCGATTAAATAAGCATAAAATAAGACTTAGAGTGATTGGTGATCTTTCTGGTTTTAGCCAAGGGTTGCAGAAGCAAATTGAGAGCGTTGAAAAGGCAACCGCTAGTCATGAGCAGATGACATTGGTCATTGCTGCGAACTATGGTGGCCGTTGGGATATTACTCAAGCGGCAAAGTCGATTGCCGAGCGAGTTGCGTTGGGTGAGCTTGTTTTAGAGGATGTTGATGAGACGGTATTAGGTGAACACATGCAGTTGGCAGATTTGCCACCACCTGATCTGTTGATTCGTACCTCTGGAGAAGAGCGTATTAGTAATTTTCTACTTTGGCAAACCGCGTACTCTGAGTTTGTCTTTCTTCCGGTGTTATGGCCGGACTTTGAACAGCAGCATTTTGATGAAGCGATTCAAATTTATCAAAATCGTCAACGTCGTTATGGTGGTCGATAACCATGTTACTCCCTCGAATTTTAAGTGCCATCGTAATGGCCGTTTTGTTTGTTTGTGCTGTTTTTGTTCTGAGCGCTGCTAATTTTATTTTTGCCATGGCGGGTGTGGTTGTTTTAGCGGGTTGGGAATGGGCGCGTTTGTCGGGTGTTCGTAATCAGTTGGGGCGCGTTTTATTTGCGATTCTTATTGGTATTCTTTGTTTTTTCGCTCTGAACTTAAGTGTTCACGAAATGTCACTTTATGTGAGCCCGATTTTATGGGGTGTGGCATTGTATTGGGTTATGCGTTATCCCGCGCTTCTGTTCTGGCAGCATGTGTTGAGTCGTTTATTGTTTGGTGTGTTGGTGCTGGTGACGACTTGGTCAGCGTTGGTTGTGTTAAGGCAGTCTGATGATTTTTTTGTGTGGGTTCTGTTGTTGATGGGGCTTATATGGGGAGCGGATACAGGCGCTTATTTTGTTGGTCGAGCCTTTGGTAAAAGAAAACTGGCCCGTTTTGTGAGTCCTGGTAAGTCGTGGGAGGGTGTTGCAGGTGGTTTGGTGCTCACTCAGATCGGTTTGGTTGTTTTTTCTGTGTTGAGTGGTTTTTCGCTTGCGCAATGGGGAATGTTATCGCTCATCGGTCTGTTAACATCCTCGGTGTCTGTATTGGGGGATTTGACCGAAAGTCTTTTTAAACGCCATGAGCAGTTAAAAGATTCAAGCCACTTAATTCCCGGACATGGAGGTATTATGGATCGTGTTGATAGTTTAACAGCCGCTGCACCTATTTATGTTTTATTGTTAAGTTTGACTGGATGGCTTTGATGCAAGGTATTTGTTTGTTGGGGGCGACAGGTTCAATTGGCCAAAGCACTCTAGATATCATTTCGTTACATCCAGATAAATTTACTCTGGTCAGTGCGTCTGCCAATGAGAATGTGGATAGAATGGCAGAGATATGCCACCGTTTTAAGCCCCAGCGTGCGGTGATGGGATCTGAAAACGCGCGTGATCAGTTGGCCTCAAAGTGTCAAGGTTTGCCAACCTCATTTGAGTGGGGGGCTGAGGCCCTTGATAGTATTGCTGCGGACGCGGAAGTGGATCAGGTAATGGCTGCCATCATGGGGTTTGCGGGGCTCAAACCTACGCTGGCTGGTATACGTGCGGGCAAGCGCATATTGTTGGCAAACAAGGAGTCTTTGGTGACAGCGGGCAAATTGTTTATGGATGAAATTGCTAAGCATGATGTTGTGTTGCTGCCGATTGATAGCGAACATAATGCGATTTATCAAAGTTTGCCCCAAAGTACTGCTGGCGCGCACAAAAAAGATGTTTCTAAAATCATACTCACCGCTTCTGGGGGGCCTTTCAGGACTTGGTCTTTAGACAATATGGCCACGGTGACACCAGAGCAAGCCTGTAAACACCCGAATTGGTCTATGGGGCAAAAAATCTCGATTGATTCGGCAACCTTAATGAATAAAGGGCTGGAACTTATTGAGGCATGTTGGTTGTTCGATGTCACACCTAATGACGTTGATGTTGTTGTTCATCCTGAAAGTATTATTCATTCTATGGTTTCTTATGTCGATGGCTCTGTGCTTGCACAGATGGGGAATCCTGATATGAAGATTCCTATTGCCTATGGTATGAGTTGGCCGGATAGGGTTGAAACGAGTGTGGCACCATTAAGCCTTGTTGATATTGCGCGCTTGAATTTTGAAGCGCCTGACTTAGTGCGCTTTCCAAATTTAAAATTAGCGGCTGATGCTTGGTTTACTGGTGGTACGGCTATGGCGGTATTGAACGCTGCGAATGAAGTGGCAGTAGCGGCTTTTTTAAAGCGACAAATTGGCTTTTTAGATATTGCTCGAGTTAATGCTTTAGTACTTGCTGATGCCAATATTGTAACCGTTAATGCCCTTGAGGATGTTTTTGAAGCAGATCAATATTCTCGTCGTTTGGCTCTTGATGTAATCACTCGCGGTCAATTTTTATGATATTAAATATTTTGTCTATTGTCGTTGCCTTGGGTCTTCTGATTACTTTTCATGAATTCGGACATTTCTTTGTTGCCCGTCGTTGCGGTGTGAAGGTGTTGCGATTTTCGGTGGGTTTTGGAAAGCCGATTTATCGTTATGTAGGAAAAACTGGAACGGAATATACGCTGGCAATGATACCTCTTGGAGGGTATGTGCGCATGTTGGATGAGCGGGAAGGCAATGTTCCTGAATCCTTGCGTAGCCAGGCGTTTAATACAAAATCCGTCTGGCAGCGTATTGCCATTGTGGCAGCGGGGCCGATTGCCAATTTTATTTTGGCGATGGTTATTTATGCGCTAGTCGCTTTACTCGGTATTCAAGCGCTGGCGCCTAAAGTTGGCACTGTGGCGGCAAATACGCCAGTGGCGCAGACTCAGATGCAGATGGGAGACGAGCTTGTTTCTATTGCAGATCAAGCTGTTGTTTCTTGGGAAGATGTAAATTTAGTGCTAGCAGGCTTGATCGGAAAAACAGGAACCATTATCGTTCGTTATCAAGTGGATGGTAGTGATTATCAGCGAGAAGAGGCTATCCAATTAAATCGCTGGTTAGTTGGTGAGGAGCCTAATAACTTAATTCAAGCATTTGGTGTCACTCCATGGCAGCCTGAGGTGTTGCCTATTATTGCGCAGGTGGTAGAGGGAGGGGCTGCAGCGAGTGCGGGTTTTCAGATTAATGACAGAATTCTTCGTGTAAATGATCAGTCGATATCAAATTGGCAGCAAGTCGTCGCCCTAGTGCAAGCCAGTCCAAATATGGCGCTTGATGTCGAGGTTCAACGAGGGCAAGACTTTGTTAAATTATTATTATTGCCCAAATCTACTGAGCAAAATGGTAAACTGATAGGGTATGCTGGGCTAGCTGTTGTTCCACCGCAATGGGACGAGAGTCTTGTCAGAGAGCGCCATTATGGTCCATTTGAGGCAATCTTATATGGTGTTGAGCAAACGTATAAGATGGTATCTTTGACTGTGTCTTCAGTCGGTAAGATGTTACAAGGTTTAATTTCGGTTGATAATTTATCTGGGCCGATCACGATCGCCAAGGTGGCGAGCGCCTCTGCAGATTCTGGGGTGCAGTCTTTTTTGAAATTCATGGCTTACCTAAGTGTCAGTTTAGGGGTGCTTAATTTGTTGCCTATTCCCATGTTAGATGGTGGGCATTTGGTATTTTTCGGCATTGAAGCTATACGTCGAAAGCCAGTCTCTGAAAAAATTCAGGCAATGGCTTATCGGGTTGGTGCTTCTCTTTTATTTGCTCTAATGGCTGTTGCCATTTTTAATGATATTGCCCGCTTGTAGAGAGGTATATGTGAAAGTCGTTTCAGTAGTATTTTTGGCTTTAATAAGCGTGCAGAGTGTTGCAAAAACGGTAGAGGATGTACGAATTGATGGCTTGGTTCAAATGCCATCAGCGAGAGCATTTGATGTAATCGGCTTCGATAAAAGCGAGTCCTATGATTCGGATAAGGTTTATCAAGCAATTAGTTCTCTTTTTAACACTGGTTACTTTAGTGACATTGATGTTTATGAAGACAACAATGTGTTGGTTTTTGATGTTGAGGAGCGCCCTTCGATTGGAAACTTGACCATTGAAGGAAATGAGCTAATAAAAACGGAAGATTTAGAGCGAGGCTTGAAATTATCTGGCTTGGAAATTGGTGAGATATACAAACCAGAAACATTGAATCAAATCGTTCAAGAGCTTCAGCGACAGTACTATGCGCTTGGTCGTTATAGCGCTAAGGTTGATATATCGGTTGAGGATATGCCGCGTAATCGTACTGCTATTGTCATTAATATCGATGAAGGCGATACGGCCAAAATCGTTCACATCAATATTGTCGGCAACGAAGATTTTGATGAAGAAACCTTAACCAAAGACTTTGAATCAAGAGAGACAGGTTCTTGGAATCCTTTTAGCTCTGCTGATGAGTACGCTAAAGCGAAAATAGAGGGTGACATTAATACCCTGAAAAGCTTTTATTTAGACAAAGGCTATTTGGATTTTAATGTGGTTTCTAGTCAGGTGAGCTTGTCTGCGGATAAACGTGATGTCTATATCGTAATTAATGTCGAAGAAGGTAAGCCTTATAACATTAATAATGTCTCGTTAAGTGGCAGTCTGCCGATCGCGGAAGACCGTATTTGGAAACAAATTACGCAGAAAAGCGGTGATGTTTTCTCTCGTAGTGAAGTAACAAAAATCATTGAGGGTATCTCAACGGAACTTGGTGATGATGGTTACTTATTCACCAACGTCAATGTTATCCCAGAGAAGCTAGATAATCATACCGTAAACCTGAGCTATCAAATTGCACCAGGTCCAAAGGTTTATGTGCGTCGTATTACTTTTAGCGGCAACAGTGAAACACAAGACGAAGTATTGCGTCGTGAAATGACACAGTTTGAAGGTGCTTTGGCGACTCATTCAAAAATTCAATCTTCTAAGCGCCGTATTGAACGACTAGGCTTTTTTGGCAACGTTGACTTAAGAACTCGACCTGTTGCTGGCACCTCAGATCAAGTAGACCTAGATGTGGTGGTTCAAGAGCAGGCTTCTGGAAGTATTCAAGCGAGCATTGGTTACTCTCAAGAAGATGGTACGGTTTTGGGTTTTGGTATTTCTAAGCGTAACTTCTTGGGGACAGGTAATAAGCTGTCTTTCAATGCGTCTCGTACGAATCAAACGGAAGATTATTCGATTAGTTATGATAACCCCTACTTTACAGTTGACGGTGTGAGTCGTGGTTTCCAAATATTTTATAAAACCAGTGATCACGCCGATGACGATGTTGAGGATTATGACCTTGACTCTATTGGTGCGGGTGTCACTTATGGTTATCCTATTTCGGACACTCAGCGCTTGGCTTTTGGTGTAACGGTAAAAGAAAGTACGGTGAAGTTAGGTTATGACCCTTCTAACGAAACAAAAGACTATGTAGATACTCATGGCGATAATTATGATGATGTTATTGCCAGTTTAACGTGGAGTGACAGCGACTTAGTGGGGGGGGTGTTGCCAACAGATGGTTATTCAACCAGAGCGACCTTAGAGGTTTCTTTACCGGTGGGTGATCAAGAGTACACCAAGCTTGGTTTAACGTCTCAACGCTACTGGAGTATGACTGAATCTAATTTGTGGTTATTCCGCCTGAAAGGTCGTTTGGGTTATGGTTCTGGGTATGGCGATACAGATACTTTACCCTTCTTTGAAAACTACTTTGCTGGCGGCTCTTATTCAGTTCGTGGCTATGGTGCGTCTTCGTTAGGACCGAAAAACTCTTATGATGCTAGCTCAACAAACAGCAGTTCTGCATTGGGCGGTAATATTTTGATGACAGGGACCGCGGAGTTGATTTTCCCTTTACCTATGGTAGAAGATCACAAATCGGTCAGAACAGCCTTGTTTTTAGACGGCGGTAACGTATTTACTGATACTTGTTTAGCCAGTAATACTGAGTGTAATGAAGGTGTAGATTTGGCTGAGATCCGTTACAGTGTTGGTTTAAGTTGGACTTGGATCACGCCAATTGCGCCACTGTCATTTAATTTTGCAAAACCTTTGAACTCAAAAGACGGCGACAAGACAGATTTCTTCCAGTTTCAGCTAGGCACTACTTTTTAATTTAGATGGCTTTTTTAGTAGGATTTAAAATGAAAAAAACAGTAATGATTATTTTTGCTTTATGTTTTATAGGCAGTGTACAAGCAACAGAAGTGGCTGTGGTCGACTTTAGAGCGGCCCTTTTGCAAAGTAGCATTGGTCAAGAAGCGGCTAAGGAGCCTAAACAAAAAGTAGCGGCTATGGATGCTCGTTTGAAAAAAGAGCAAGAAGATCTTGAAGCGTCAGCGCAAAACTTAAAACGTGATGAATTGACTTTGTCTGAAGACGAATTCAAGAAACGTCGTCAGCAATTAGGAGAGCGTCAAAATCAGGTGCGAGCGTTGGCGGCTAATATGCAGCGCCAAGCAAAAGAGCTTGAGCAGCAACTTATACAGTCTTTGACGCCAAAAGGCGAAGCGGCTCTAAAAGCTTTGATTGAAGAGCGAAAACTGGACTTAGTATTAAATAGGCAGCTAAGTTTATATGCTAACGCGGATGCAGACATAACTGACGAACTCGTAAAACGTATTAATAAGGACAATTAATCTATGAGTTATACTCTAGGGCAGTTGGCAGCCAATGTTCACGGTATGGTGAAAGGTGATGAAAGCCTTGTTATCGAAAAGTTAGGAACGCTCGAGAAAGCCACTGAGCAGGAATTGAGCTTCCTAGCAAACCCTAAGTACCAGAATCATTTAGCGACTACCTCCGCAGGAGCCGTACTCGTTAAGACAGAAGAGCTGGCTCAATTAGTGGATAATGCCATTATTGTTCCAAATCCTTACCTAGCGTTCGCTCAGTTGTCACATTTATTTGTTCCTGCTACACAGTGTTGGTCTGGTGTTCACCAGAGTGCCGTGGTGTCATCGAATGCGTCTTTAGGGAATGATGTAACAATAGGTCCTAACGCCGTCATTGATGATGGTGCTATCATTGGCGATGGCTGCGTTATCGGTGCTGGTTGTGTTATCGGGCGAGGCGCTGTAATAGGCCAAAATACGCGTTTATATCCAAATGTTACTCTCTATCATGATGTCATGATTGGAGAATCTTGTATCATTCACAGTGGTACTGTAATTGGTGCTGATGGGTTTGGTTTTGCACCTGATCAGGGGCGCTGGGAAAAAATTGACCAACTAGGCTCTGTGATTATCGGTCATCGTGTTGAGATTGGCGCGAATACAACAATTGATCGCGGAGCCATTGAAAATACGCTAATTGGTAATGGGGTTATCATAGATAATCAAGTTCAAATTGCTCATAACGTTATAATTGGTGATAATACGGCAGTTGCTGGGTGTGTCGGTATCGCTGGCAGTACAAAGATAGGTGCTTTTTGTACCATCTCTGGGGGCGCTGGCCTTGCTGGGCATCTCACTATAGCGGATCACGTTCATATTACCGCGATGACTATGGTAACTAAGTCTATTTCTGAGGCCGGCTCATACTCTTCAGGTATGGGTATGGAGCCAACCGCTAAATGGCGACGCTCTGCCGCAAGATTTAGAAGAATTGATAGTATGGCGAAGCAGATTTCGAAATTGGAACAACAAATTAAAAAGCTTTCAGATAAAGGTTGATGTTTAATGATGGACGTAAATGAAATTCGTCAGTATTTACCTCATAGGTACCCATTTTTACTAGTAGATCGTGTTGTTGAGATAAATCTGAACGATTCCATTATTGCCTATAAAAATGTAACAATAAATGAGCCTTTTTTTAATGGCCATTTTCCCAATCACCCAGTGATGCCAGGTGTGCTTATTATTGAAGCCATGGCACAGGCTGCTGGTATATTGGGCTTTAAAACAATGGATAAGAAGCCGGAAGACGGCTCTATTTATTATTTTGTTGGTGCTGATAACACACGTTTTAAACGTCCTGTTGTGCCTGGGGACCGTTTGCAATTAGAGGCAAAGATCGTTGCTGAAAAGCGTGGTATTTGGAAGTTTGAATGTAGAGCAACCGTTGATGGACAGTTGGCTTGCTCTGCGACTATTTTGTGTGCAGACAGGAAAATATAGTGGCGATACATCCAACTACTTTAATCGATTCGAAAGCAGAGATTGATCCCAGTGTGGAGATTGGTCCTTTTTGTGTGATCGGGCCGAATGTAAAAATTGGTGCTGGTAGTGTTATTAAGTCTCATGTTGTTATTAATGGTCACACAACAATCGGATCTAATAATCAAATTTATCAGTTTGCCTCTGTTGGAGAGGCGAACCAAGACAAAAAGTATAAGGGTGAACCGACACAGCTTGTTATTGGTGATAGTAATGTCATCCGTGAAAATGCAACGATTCATCGTGGCACCATTCAGGATAAAGGTATTACTGTGATTGGTAGCCATAACTTGTTTATGGCAAGCACGCATGTTGGGCATGACTGTATTGTGGGAGACCATAACATAATGGCTAATTTTGCGGCATTAGCAGGTCATGTTCGAGTGGGCGATCACGTGATTCTGGGTGGTTATACGGGAATTCACCAGTTTTGTCAGGTTAACTCTTTTAGTATGTGTGGCATGGGGTCTATGGTTTCCAAAGACGTACCTCGGTACATCATGGTTTCTGGTAGTCCAGCAAAAGCTCATGGAATGAATTTTGAGGGGATGCGACGTAGAGGCATGTCAGCAGACGTTATTCGAGCGTTGCGCACAGCATACAAGACAGTCTACCTCAAAGGTTTGACCCTAGAAGCGGCATTGCGGGAGTTGGAAAAAGAAGGTGTGTTTAGCATCCCTGAGGTCGTTGATTTCACCCTGTCAATTCGGCAGTCAAAACGTGGCATCGTCCGATAGACGTCATATTTTTTAAAAGAAAACCCCGGACTGTTTCGGGGTTTTTTATTATAGAGGTTAGATAAATGCAAGTGACGTCTGTAACACGTTATGTATTGGTGGCTGGTGAAGCATCGGGTGATATTTTAGGTGCTAACTTAATAGCGCATCTAAAGGCGTTGCAGCCAGATGCTACATTCGAAGGGATTGGTGGGCCGTTAATGGAAGCGCAAGGCTTTAAAAGCTTGGTTCCAATGGATCGTCTTTCTGTGATGGGGTTAGTGGAGGTTTTGGGGCGTTTACGAGAATTGCTTGGTATTCGAAAACGTTTGTACACTGCTTGCTTGCAGAACCCACCAACGGCTTTTATAGGGATAGATTCTCCTGACTTTAATATGCCTTTAGCTCGTAAGCTTAAACAGGCAGGCATACCAACAGTACATTATGTTAGCCCTTCAGTATGGGCATGGCGCCAGAAGCGCATTTTTAATATTAAAAAATCCATTGATCTGATGTTAGCTTTGTTTCCCTTTGAACTGCCTATTTATCATCAACATGATATTCCTGTTGTTTGTGTTGGTCATACACTAGCGGATGACATTCCCTTTGAAAGTGACGCAGGTGCTGCGAGACAAGTCCTGGGATTGGAAGGGATTAATAAGGGACCAGTATTTGCTATTTTACCGGGTTCTAGGGAAGGTGAAGTCGCGCGTTTGGCTCCTTTGTTTATAGAAGCGATGAAGCTCATTAAACAAAAGGAGACGAATGCTACTTTTTTAATACCGGCTGCGAACGCTGAACGACGATTACAGATAGAAGCCATATTGCAAGAAGCCAACGCTGAAGCCATTTTAATCAATGGTCAGTCCAGAACCGTAATGATGGCTGCAGATGCTATTTTATTGGCTTCTGGAACGGCTGCGTTAGAAGCTATGCTGGTTAAACGGCCGATGGTTGTTTCTTATCGAGTGAATAAACTCACCTACGCTATTATGAAAAGAATGGTGAAAGTACCCTATGTTTCGTTGCCTAATCTGCTGGCCAACGAGACGTTGGTGCCAGAGTTGTTACAAGATGCTGCGACGCCTGCTAATTTAGCAACGCGTTTATTGCAGACTTGGCGCTCTTTTACCGGTGATAAAGCGATTCAGGCTAAGTATCTAGATTTGCATAAATTGCTGCGTAGGGATGCGGGTGAGCAAGCCGCTCAGGCTATTATTTCTATGCTGAACAAAGAGGCAAAATAATGGAGCCTTTTGTTAGTCAGGTATACTTTGGTGATTTGTTGGCTGGTGTGGATGAAGCAGGCCGTGGGCCATTGGCAGGCGAGGTCGTTGCCGCGGCGGTGATTTTAGACCCAGCACGTCCTATTAAAGGGTTAGCGGATTCAAAAAAGCTCAGTGAAAAAAAACGTGACGCTTTATTCGTTGAGATAAAAGAGAAAGCTTTAGCGTATGGTATCGCCAGTGCCACGATAGAAGAAATCGATACGATCAATATTCTTCATGCCAGCATGTTAGCCATGTCTCGAGCCGTTGCTTTGCTTTCGGTTGTGCCAGAGCACGTTCTTGTTGATGGTAATCGTATACCACTAAATTTACCTTGTTCAGCGGAAGCGGTTGTGAAAGGCGATGCGCGACAGGCAGCGATTTCAGCGGCGTCTATTTTGGCAAAAGTCACTCGAGATAGAGACATTACTGAAGCCGCAGACATTTACCCACAATATGGTTTTGAAAAGCATAAGGGTTACCCGACAGCCTTGCATTTAGACGCAATTCGAAAGCATGGTATCACGCCGATTCATAGACGTAGTTTTGGCCCAGTTAAGAAGATTTTAGAGGGATAATATTTTGTCCACATCATTTATACATCTGCGAGTCCATACGGAATTTTCTCTAGTCGATGGCTTGGTAAAAATCAAAGGCTTACTTGGTACAACCGAGTTCATGTCTATGCCTGCTGTTGCCATTACGGATGAGAATAACCTTTGTGGTTTTGTGCGTTTTTATAAAGGGGCGATGGAAAAAGGCATCAAACCCATTTGTGGTGCCGATGTCATGGTGGCTGAAGATGATGAAGTGGAAGCGCGATACCGCTTTACTCTATTAGCAACCTCTAATAAAGGTTATAAAAACATTATTGCCATTATTTCAAAAGGTTATCAGCTAGGGCAAGTTGAAGGGCGCCCGATTATCCAGCGTGAATGGATCGAGTCCCATAGTGAAGATGTAATTGCCTTGTCTGGTGCGGGGTTTGGCGACATTGGATATTTACTACAGAAAGGTCGTTATGAGCAGGCTAAAAGCAGAATGGCCCATTGGATGTCTGTATTTCCTGATCGTTTTTATATTGAACTACAACGTACCAGTCGTCCGGGAGAAGAAAGTTATATACACGCGGTAGTGCCTTTGGCAAGTGAGCTTGATTGCCCTGTTGTGGCCACTAATGATGTGCGCTTTTTAAAACGTGAAAACTTCGAAGCACATGAAGCTCGTGTGTGTATTCATGATGGCGTGACCTTGGATGATCCACGCCGCAAGCGTCGTTATTCCGAAGAGCAATACTTCAAAACGCCAGAAGAAATGGCGGAGTTATTTCAAGACATTCCTGAAGCATTAGAAAATACGGTAGAAATTGCTAAGCGCTGCAGTGTTGATGTGCTGTTAGGCGAGTATTTTTTGCCAGACTATCCTGTGCCTGAAGGCATGACAATGGCAGAGTTTTTTAGCAAAATTTCTTATGACGGTTTGGTGGAGCGCTTTAATTTCCTGACCAAAAAATACGGTGAGCGAATTGAAAAACGTCGTCAGGAGTATTGGGATCGTTTGGATTTTGAGTTAACCATCATTAATCAAATGGGGTTTCCTGGTTATTTTTTAATCGTAATGGACTTCATTCAGTGGGCGAAAGACAACGGCATACCGGTGGGTCCTGGTCGTGGTTCTGGTGCTGGCTCGTTGGTCGCTTACGCACTTAAAATTACAGACCTTGACCCACTCGAATATGACTTACTATTTGAGCGATTCTTGAACCCAGAACGGGTCTCTATGCCGGATTTTGATATCGATTTTTGCATGGATAATCGTGATCGCGTGATTGATTATGTGTCTCGCACTTACGGTCGAGATGCGGTCTCTCAGATCATTACTTTTGGTGCGATGGCGGCAAAAGCGGTAGTGCGAGACGTCGCTAGGGTGCAGGGCAAGCCCTACAGTTTGGGCGATAAATTATCGAAGCTGATTCCGTTTGAAATTGGTATGACGCTTAAAAAAGCCTTGGAAGAAGAACCTGCGTTACCAGAGTTTTTAGCGGGTGATGAAGACGCCGCAGAAGTGATGGAAATGGCCATTTCTTTGGAAGGTGTGGTGCGTAATTTTGGTAAGCATGCTGGTGGTGTGGTTATTGCTCCCACTAAACTCATTGATTTTGCGCCACTTTATTGTGAAGAAGATGGCTCGGGTCTGGTTACTCAATACGATAAAAACGACGTTGAAGAAGCGGGTCTCGTAAAGTTCGACTTTTTGGGTCTTAAAACCTTAACCGTTGTCGATTGGGCCGTTAAAAACATTGATACCATTAACGCGTTAGAGGGTAAGCCACCGCTCGATATTTCTTTGATCGACTTGGAAGATAGGTCCACCTATGACCTACTGAAACGAGCTGAAACTACTGCGGTATTCCAGCTGGAATCCCGCGGCATGAAAGAGTTAATTAAGAAGCTTTTGCCATCGCGCTTTGAGGACATTATCGCCTTGGTAGCCTTGTATCGTCCTGGGCCTTTGGGTTCTGGCATGGTGGACGATTTTATCAACCGTAAGCACGGTCGAGCCGAGTTGGCTTTCCCGCATCCTGATTATCAGCATCAAGACTTGATACCTGTGTTGGAGCCAACCTACGGCATTATCTTGTATCAAGAGCAAGTAATGCAGATTGCTCAGGTGTTGGCTAAATTTTCACTTGGTGGTGCCGATTTGTTACGTCGTGCCATGGGTAAAAAGAAACCTGAGGTTATGGCCGAGCAGCGTTTGATCTTCATGGAAGGCGCGCTTAAAAACAATATTGATAAAGATCTGTCAGGTAACATCTTTGACTTGATGGAGAAGTTTGCCGGTTATGGTTTTAACAAGTCCCACTCGGCAGCGTATGCCCTTGTTTCTTATCAAACCGCTTGGTTGAAAAATCATTATCCAGCGCCTTTTATGGCCGCGGTTTTGTCTGCAGATATGCAAAACACCGATAAGATCGTTATCTTCATTGAAGAATGTCGATCTATGGCGCTCGCGCTAGAACTGCCTAACGTGAATGAGTCTGTTTATAAATTTACCGTTAATCCGAAAGGCGCCATCGTTTATGGCCTTGGTGCGATTAAAGGCGTGGGTGAAGGACCAATTGAAGCGATCGTTGAGGCTCGTAAAGAGGGGCCATTTGAGCATATTTTTGATTTCTGCCAACGTGTCGGTAAAAAGGTAAACAAGCGTGTCATGGAAGCGTTAGTGCGTTCTGGTGCCTTCGATACCATAGGTCCGAATCGCGCTACCTTGTTTGCTTGCATAGATGAAGCGCTGAAAAGAGCCGTGCAGGATGCAAAAAACCAAGACGCTGGTATGATGGACTTATTTGGTGTTGCGGTAGAAGAAAATGCGCAGGACGCTTACAAAGAAATAGGCATTCAGCATGAATGGACGCCGCGTCAGCGTCTTGATGGTGAAAAAGATACGCTTGGCTTGTATGTGACAGGTCACCCGATTGATGAATATGAGAAAGAGATTCGTCGCTTTGTTCGTTCAAAAATTGTGGATTTACAACCTAAGCGTGGTGATACACAGATTATGGCGGGTTTGATCGTAGACTTGCGTATTACCAAGAGTAAAAAAGGTGGTAACATCGCCTTTGTGACATTGGATGATCGTTCCGCTCGCATTGAGGTGACAGTATTTCCTGATAACTATGACTCTTTCAAAAACGTTATTGTGAAAGATGAAGTGGTGGTTGTCGAAGGGGAAATTACGGTTGATGAGTTTCGTGGTGGTCAGAAAGTGATTGCACGCAATATTCTGGATATCGCTCAGGCGCGTATTCGTTATGTCGAAGCGTTGCGGATTACTTGGACGTCTGAAACTGTCACGCCAAAAGAAATCCAAGCTCTGGCAAACTCGATGGCGTCCTATCGTGGTGATGGTTGTGATGTGGTGATTGGCTTTGATACGCCCCAAGCGTGTGGTGATATTCGTTTAGGAAGTGGTTGGAAAGTTCGCCCAGATGATGAATTAATTCATCAACTTCAGAAACAATACGGTAAACAAAATGTTCAGTTAGTGTATACTTAGTCTCATTTAATAGTTTTGGCAATGGAATGCGGCGTTGAGACGCGCCTAGCAGAGCTGTGGGGCAAGAGGCTAATGGTCTTTTGTCGTTGAATTTGATGGCAACCAAACAGTAGTGTAATTAAACATGAATTTAAATTATCTCCCTTTTGAGCAGCCGATTGCTGAGCTCGAACAAAAAATTGAAGAGTTGCGTTTAGTCGGCAATGACAATGAACTCAACATAAGCGATGAAATCAGTCGTCTTGAAGATAAAAAAATAGCGTTAACCAAGAGCCTATTTAGTAATTTAGGGGCATGGGAAGTTTCTCAATTAGCGCGTCACCCAAAGCGCCCATATACTCTTGATTATATAAAACATGCTTTTACTGATTTTGAAGAAATGCATGGTGACCGTCATTATGCGGATGATCGCGCGATCGTTGGTGGTGTTGCTCGTTTAGATGGCCGCCCTGTAATGGTGATTGGTCATCAGAAGGGTCGTGAAGTAAAAGAGAAAGTGTTGCGTAATTTTGGTATGCCTCGTCCAGAAGGTTACCGTAAGGCATTGCGTCTTATGCAAACAGCAGAGCGTTTTAATATGCCAATCGTGACTCTTATCGATACACCAGGAGCTTATCCTGGTATTGGCGCGGAAGAGCGCGGTCAAAGTGAAGCGATCGCCTTCAACTTGGCTGTCATGTCTCGCCTTAAAACACCGATTATTTCTACCGTTATTGGCGAAGGTGGTTCTGGTGGTGCTTTGGCTATTGGTGTTTGCGATGAGCTAATGATGCTGCAATACGGTACCTACTCAGTTATTTCTCCTGAGGGCTGTGCGTCTATTTTGTGGAAGAGCGCAGACCGTGCGTCTGATGCAGCAAAAGCCATGGGGATTACGGCTCAGCGCCTTCAAGAATTAGGCTTTGTGGATACTATTATTCAAGAGCCGCTTGGTGGTGCGCACATTTCTCATGAAGAAATGGCTAAAAGTTTAAAGAAAAATGTCTTAGCGGCATTGGATCGTATGGAAGCGTTAACGACGGAAGAGCTATTGGCTCGTCGTTATAACCGTTTGATGTCCTACGGTTTGTAAAGCGCTTTTGCTTCTACAAAAAGCCTCCTATAGTTAGGGGGCTTTTTTGTCTCTTATACCTATGTTTTGGGTATTTTTCTAAAGAGTTTGCGATGACCCATTCTACATTGAAGCCATTATCCTCTTTGTCCCCTCTTCGCTTTAACGAGGCGTGGATCAATGCTGTGTTTTCCTCTGCAAAGGGGACCGTGTGGGTCGGCTTTAGTGGTGGGGTTGATTCGCATGTATTATTGCATGCTTTGGTTAGCCAAGTGTCGAGTGAACAGAAGCAAAAAATGGCGGCTATTCATGTTCATCATGGTTTAAGCGTGAACGCGGATGACTGGCTTAAACATTGTGAGCTTATCTGTGAAGGGCTCGGTGTGCCTTGTGTTACTGAGCGAGTGCAATTAGAGGTTCAGGCTTCGTTGGAAGACTCGGCTCGTAAGGCTCGTTACCAAGCTTTTCAAACCGTAATGGGGGAGCAAGATGTCATTCTGCTGGCTCATCATGCGGGGGACCAAGTTGAAACCGTATTGTTTCGTTTGCTGCGTGGCACAGGCGGAAAAGGGTTAGCTGGTATTCCGCCAGAAAGAGGGCTTGGTAACGAAAAGTCTCGTTTGATTCGTCCTTTTTTAACCGCATCGAAAAAGCATATTGAGGATTATGCTCAGCAGCATGGTCTTGTTTGGATTCATGATGAGTCTAATATTGATGAGCGTTTTACACGTAATTTTCTTCGTCAAAGTGTTGTGCCTATTTTGCAAGAGCGTTTTTCTAACTTGGAGCAAAGCATTACCTCCTGTACTCAGCGGATAGCCATGGATTATGCGATGCTTGACCAGTTTGCTCAGCAGCAGCTCGCTGTTTGGTGTAATGAATTTGGCGGTTTGAATTTATCTTATCTTTCTAAAAAAACAACTGACGAACGGCTTTTCTGGTGGCGATATTTTTTACTGGGGCACGCGGTTTCATTGACACAGTCTCAGTTGGAAAGTGTGGATATGATGTTTTTCAGTGCAGAAGATAAACAGCCTGAATTTACATTTTTACATGGAAGAATAATGCGCCACCAAAATGCCGTTTATCTTTTGCCAATAGACGAAGAGGTTAAGTTGGCGCGGTTAGTATCGGATGAAATCTTGATACGTCCATTTGATTGTATTGGTATCAGTGGCGGCGATGATTTTGTCTTAAAGGCTCGACCGTTAGGGGAAAGTCTCATCATGCCCAATGGTAAAACCCGAAAAATTAAAAAATGGCTTAATGATCAAGGTATTCCAAGCTGGTGGCGAGATCATTTACCTTACCTTTATCAGGGGGATATTTTGGTGGCGATTGGCGATCTTTGGCGTCATCCTCACTATTTAGATATCCACATCAAATGGGAGGTCAGAAAAAAACTGCCTTTTCCAAGGTAAACCTTTCGAGGTAGCTTGTTGTTATGAATGTATTTTTATTTGGCTGTTAACTGCACATTTATTTTGCGTTATTTCGATATAATTCTATTCTTAATTCAGGATGATACTGGTTAGTTTATTTACACAGCCTGCCTTCTTAATATGACAGGGTATTTCTCATGCTTCAGACGGTTGTTTTTGGTGGGTTAGAATTTAGCCCATTGGTTATCTATTTCCCGATTGCTTTTTTATTGGCTGCGCTGACACGTTTTATTCTTCACCGTTTGGATTGGCATGATCGTATTTGGCGAGTGGCTTGGTTTGAAGTGTCTTTGTTTATTTGTTACTTAGCATTCACTGTGTATGTATTAGATGGAAGGTAAATCAATGGCAAAATATCTGCGTATTCTTTTGACTGTGTCTATCGTGATCATCGCTGTCTTTGCGGGGCGTTGGGTGTGGAATGAGTACATGCACTCACCTTGGACAAGAGACGGTCGTGTACGCGCCGATATAGTGACAGTCGCACCAGATGTCTCTGGATGGGTGACACATCTGAATGTCATTAATGATCAAACGGTTAAAAAAGGCGATGTACTCTTTAGTGTTGATCCGCAGCGTTATCAAGCGGCTCTCAACCAGAGTAAAGCCAACACAGAAAACGCCTTATATTCTTGGCAGTTGGCTAAGCATAAATACGAGCGCCGTACTGCGTTGCGTGATCAGAATGCCATCAGTGATGAAGATTTAGAGTCAGCACGAATCAGTACCGATATTGCGAAAGCGAACTACGATTTGGCGTTGGCGCAAGAAATGACCGCACAGCTTAATTTTGATCGAACGCAAATACATGCCCCTGTGTCAGGGCAGATCATTAATCTGAACTTGCGCCAAGGGAATTATGTTTCTCAAGGCGGCGCGGTTTTTGCCATTGTGCAGTCCGATTCCTTTTATGTGACGGGGTATTTTGAGGAAACTAAAATTCCCTTGGTGCATTTAGAGCAGCAAGCCAAGATCGCCTTATTAAGTGGTGGTGAGCCTTTAATTGGTCATGTGGTCAGCATTGGCAAAGCGATTGCGAATACCAATACGCAGAGCAATGGGCAGCTTCTCCCGCAAATTCAACAAACTTTTAATTGGGTGCGTTTATCCCAGCGAATCCCAGTTGATATAAAATTAGATTCTCTGCCTGACGGTATTCAGTTGAGTGCAGGTATGACCGCTACTATTCATCTTACTGAGAAGTAAGGGAGATCGTCTTGGAAGTCGTGCTTCGCAATCTGTTGTTGCCAGAAAGGCAGGCGGTTATTTTTGCGCTGAAAGGCGTTATTGCAATGGCAATGGCGTTGACAATAGCGCTTTCTTTAAACCTTGATCGTCCCTATTGGGCTTTGGTTTCCGCTGTGTTTTTGCAAATGCGGCCTGAAAGTGGTCTGGTGATTGAGAAGGCCATTTGCCAAATTATCGGCACGATTATTGGTGGCTTGTTTGGTATTTTGTTGTTGACGCAATTTATGCCTTATCCCTATCTGGCACTGGGTATGCTGGCGTTATGGTTGGGATTAAACGCTGCTTTATCTGCGATGGTTCGTCAGGCGAATTTTGTTTATGCTTTTGCTATGGCGGCTGTGACCGCTGAAATCATTGTACTGATGGTAATGGTGAGTCCATCAACGGCGGATAGTCAGGCGGTTTTTGCTGTTGCGCAAGCTCGAGTCAGTGAAATTGTTATAGGCTCCATTTGTGCGGGTGTCGTTAGCCATATGTTTTGGCCTGTCAAAGTCAAAGACAGTCTGCAGCGGCAAGCCCGATCGGTGATTAATCAGACATTGCAATATTTAGTCACGGAATTGGACAAGTCTGGCACTCATGAAAATCGCCATAAGCAAATAGATAGCATCATGGCGACTTTGGGGATGGTCAGTGAAGATTCCAGTGCGGTCAGTTACGAAGGGCCAAAAGGCCCCGGTCGTTCACGAGCAGCAAATCAATTGGCTCAAAAAGTGTTGTCTTTGTTGGCATTAGTGCAAATCTTTGGTCGTTTACAGCGTCGTCATACCGAGCTGATGACGCCTGTTTTAACCCAACTTCTTGATCGATTGAGAGACGCGTTTGGGCGTATTGCAGAATCCGATGATTTTGACTATTGCTTAGAGCAAGTTAAAGCACTACGAAGTGATCTTAATGATTATCGCTCGAATCATGATGCAGACGTGCCTTTTGAATCTCATATGCTAAATGTGGGGGCGGAAATTACCTCCGAGTTAACGATATTGTTGCGGGCTTTTCGAGCGTTAGAAGAGCGTGACAGCACTTTATTGAATGCGCCAAGCATGTTGACTTATCAAGACCCTTTAGCGGGATTGATTATTGGCATTCGAACCACGATAGTGTTTTTAATTGGTGCTGCAATTTGGGTTGGAACGGGCTCCACTGCGGCCTTGATGATTATGATTTTGCCCGTTATTTTTTCCATCATGTTAGCAAGATTGCCCCTCATGATTTTGAAAGTGGTTCTGAAAAGGCTGCTCGTTGGTGTTGTTGTGGCGTCGTTTGTGGCGATTTTCTTCGCGCTCAACTTATTATCGCAAAGTTCTGGGCAATTGGAGATTTTATTGCTGATTTTGGCTGGGCCGTTTTTTATTGGTCTATTGCTTTTAGCGGATAGGCAAACTTTGCCTTATGGGTTGGGTTTTTGTATCCCTTTCTCCATTCTTGTCAGTCCCAGCAGAGATATGAGTCGGACTTTCTCCATCGACTACACACTAAGTTCTGCCATGGCGATTTTTGCCGGAGTGTGTATTTTATTTTGGGTATTCCATCTCATTACCGGACCGAGTGTTCAGTTGTTGGTTCATCGTATTTTTAAAACGACGTATCACGACTTATTAGAAATCAATCAGCATGCTAGCCCAACGGCTTGGTATAACCGGCGTATGGCAGATAGATTGTTGCGCTTAACCAACTATGACCAAGGTTCTAAGTCGCGAGCCATAACCGACTTGGCTTTAACGGCGCTGAATCTTGGCCATGTTTCTATTCGCTTGCGCTCGATTTGTGAAGGCTTAGCGGGAAATTCTTTGTCATCATTGCAGCATTGGCAGGTGTCTTTGGCGAATGCTTTTTTATTGGCAAGTAAAGGCCGCTATGATGATGGTTTTGAGAAAGCGTGCAACTCTTTATACCATGAGTTGATTCGCCTTGTGGGGGACTCGAATCAGGTTGAAGCCATACAAGGTATGTTCTTGCGTATCAACCTGACGTTTGAAAGAAGCGCCGACGCTATTGCCGCTCAAAGAACGTAACAAAACAACACGATATGCGAGAGTCTAGATAAGCTCTAGACTCTTAACAACCAATCAGCCTGATCTTTGTATGTTGCGACCAATTCTGCGTTTAGTCCATCGCTTTGATGAATTCTCTCCATCGCTTGTTGATGATTGAAATTCCATGCCTTCATATGGCGTTTTGCCAAGCGTTCAATTGCTACGTCAACGGGAACATCTAAAAACCAATGCTCACTGAATAAGGCTTGGGACGCTTGCCAGCCGTCATGTTGATGCAGCAAATAGAGCCCTTCAATTAATATGACCTTTGTTTCTTTTCGAATAGTTAAGTCATCTTCCGTCGGATCTCCGAGCGCATGATCAAAGCTTGGCCATAAAATGTCTTCTTGCTGATAGCCGTGTTTAATGCGCTTAACGCGTTCTACAAAGGCAGCACTGTCGAATGTCCATGGAGCCCCTCGTCTTGCAAATGCTTCATCTGCATTGGGTAGGGCGCTAAGTTGAGCCTTTGATAGATGAAAACCATCCATTGAAAGGCAAATGACCTCAATGTTTTGCTGTTTGCTGAAATGACTCAGTAAATAATCTGCTAGGGTGCTTTTGCCTGAGCCTGGGCCTCCTGTTAAACCGATTAAAGTTCGGTTTGGTTGATTTATATAGGCTTGGATTTTCGCTAAGGCGTTTTTAACGTCCGCTGAGTCTGTATAACTATCATGTACTGCTGGGATCATAATTTTTCCTGTTATTGTTTTCTATCGCAATACTCTAGCATGAACTTATTCGGCAGGTTCGCCATTTTATGTGAACTAAGCGATGGTTGGATCCGTACTTAATGAAAAACCACGAAGGTGTATTGTTATGCAATTAAAAGAGCTTAAAAAAATCTCTCATATTGATAAGGTGAAGCTGCATTCTTTAGAGTCAAATTTGTACCAGCTGTCAATTGTTATCGGAGAAAAAGAAGAGTACATAAAAACCAATGAAGGGCGTTTTTTAACCAGTCATAACAAGTTAGATCTACAAGCTTTGTTTAAAGGCAAGAGTGTTGGGGCCATGGTGTTGTGTCATCAGAGCGCTTATGACGAGATGGTAGGTCAACCTATTGGTGTCAGTAACGCTTTAGAAGTGCCGCTTGGAAATACGGAATTATCATGAGTCATTGAGTTTACATTGTTGCGTTTACATTGTTAAGCACGTGCATTTTTTCGCCGCTTTCTTCCATTTGAGAGAAAATTTTTGCATAGCCGTGGGTCGCGTTAGCATGCTCCCGCATGATAGCTTCAGCTCGGCTGCCTTGTCCGTGACTGATGGCGTCAAATACGGCATGATGCTGCATATGAGCAAAGTTGAAGCGGCGATATTCTTGGGCTAGGTTGTTTCTATCAAAGGCCAGAGCGCTAACAGAGGCAAAAGGAAGATGTTCGTTTCTACTTAAGGCTTCTGCAATGGCGGGATTTAAACTGGCTTCTATGATGACCTGATGAAAGCGCTGATTCATGTCGTGGTATATCGCGAGGTCTTGCTCTGTAATGTGGCCTTTGGCAAATAATTCGTCGCCTTGTTTCAGTAGGTGTAATAGTTCGGCAGTTTGAGACCTAGATAAGGTATTTTCTGCTGCTTGTCTAGCCGCTAATCCTTCCAATACACCTCGAACTTCAATAGAGCCGCTAATCTCAGCCTGCGTTACCTGACGTACCATGTAGCCACGTCCTGATAGTTTTGTCAGTAGACCTTCTTGCTCTAAGTTGCGAAAAGCAATGCGAACCGGTGTCCGTGATACGCCGAGTTGCTCTGCGGTGGGGATTTCCGCAAGACGCTGTCCTGATTCCAGTTCACCAGACAAGATCATTTGTCTTAAGCGACTGATTACCTGTTGTCCGGGTTTGCTCATTGGGAAGTGCTCATTGTCCAGCCTTTGAAGATTTTGTAAAAAATCATAATAACGTAAATATAGATGAAAAAATAATGTATTGGATCCAGTCGTGCGTTTTGCCTGTCATGGTGTGCAAGCATTGCTTTTAAAGAAGCTTTTATTTATCAATTGTTTAGCTCATTAGCTATTATTCATTATGTACTAAATGGATCCAATAAATGCATAACTATATTGTTTTATGATTTATTTTGTCTATATTGGATCCAATGAATAAAAATAAAAGCAGGAGAGTTCCAATGAGTCAGCAAACTTATCCCAAAAATGCGTGGTATGTTGCCGCCATGTCTGAAGAGGTCGCGGGCAGCAAACCTCTTGGTCGTAAAATTTGTGGTGAAAACATTGCTTTTTATCGTTCTCACGAAAATGAAATTGCTGCGGTATTAGACTTTTGTCCGCATCGTGGTGCCGCTTTGTCGTTAGGCTATGTGGAAGACGGGCTTTTGGTCTGTGGTTATCATGGTTTAAAAATGGGCGCGGATGGCAAAACCAAAGAGATGCCTTTACAACGAGTGAAAGGCTTTCCTTGTATGAAGTCTTATGCGGTTGAAGAGCGTTATGGTTTTATTTGGGTGTGGCCTGGCGATCAATCTCAAGCGGATAAAGAGTTGATTCCCTATCTAGAGTGGGCGGTAAGTCCAGAGTGGGCTTACGGTGGCGGTTTGTATCACATCCATTGTGATTACCGCTTGATGGTCGATAATCTAATGGATTTGACGCATGAGACTTATGTCCATGCCAGCAGTATTGGTCAGAAAGAAATTGACGAATCGCCTGTTTCTACCACTGTGGAAGGTGATAAAGTGATTACCAGTCGTTTTATGGAAAACATTATGGCGCCGCCATTTTGGCAAGCGGCGTTGCGAGGCAATGGGTTAGCTGACAATGTTCCTGTAGATCGTTGGCAGATTTGTCGCTTCAGTCCGCCTTCCCATGTGATGATTGATGTAGGGGTGGCTCATGCAGGTAATGGTGGTTTTGATGCACCCGCAGACAAAAAAGCCAGTAGTACTGTAGTGGATTTTATCACTCCAGAAACGGAAACCTCGATTTGGTATTTCTGGGGGATGGCACGTAACTTCAAGCCTGAAGATCAAGCATTAACCGATACCATACGTGAAGGACAGGGCAAGATTTTTGCGGAGGATTTAGAGGTATTAGAACGCCAGCAACAAAATCTTTTAGCCTTCCCAGACTACGACCTATTGAAATTAGATATTGATGCTGGTGGTGTGCAGTCAAGACGAATTATTGATCGTCTTATCTCTAAAGAAATAGCGGCTAAAGAACGTACTGTGAAAGAGCAGATGGACACATCATCTTCACAAGGGAATGGGCCGTTGCAAACGGTGTCATTTTAACGCATTGAGTGATCACTAGATTGGCGCTGGGTGTCCTTTCTAGTGTCTCAAAATAATCGTTCAGGAGAACCAAATGATTCCGGTAGTCGTTAGAAATGTTGTTACCGAAGCGCAAGGTGTGGTTCGGCTTGTGTTAGGTTCTGTCGATGGCTCAGCACTGCCAGCTTTTGACGCGGGTGCTCACATTGATATTCATTTACCAAGCGGTTTGATTCGTCAATATTCATTGTGTCGGTTGCAATCTGATGCACAGTATTATGAGATTGCTGTGTTAAAAGATCCCCAATCAAGAGGGGGCTCTGTTGAGGTACATAGTTTACACATCGGTGATGCGGTTTCCATCAGTGCTCCAAAGAATCACTTTCCATTAGTCACCACGGGGCGTCATAGTGTTTTAGTGGCGGGTGGTATTGGTGTCACCCCCTTGTTACCAATGGCGCAACAGTTGCAAAAAACGGGACAGTCTTTTGAATTTCATTATTGTGCAAAGACGCCTGAAACGGCGGCATTTTCTGCAGCATTAAAAAGCGCCTCTTTTGCCGATAAAATGCATTTTCACTTTAGTCAATTGGCTGGGTCTGGTCGGATGGATGTGGTTAATGTCTTATCTCGTCACTCTAATCATTCTGAATTGTATATTTGTGGTCCGGCTGACTTTATCAATCACGTCTTGCTGCAGGCAAAAATGTTAGGCTGGCCTGAAGATCGTGTGCACAGAGAGTTTTTCGCCGCGCCGGCGCTTGCGGAAAACGTCAGTGATAATACAGCGTTCAAAGTGAAGATTCATAGCACGGGTGAGGTCTTTGATGTCGAGGCCGATCAGAGTATTTTTGAAGTATTAGATAACAACGGTGTTTTTCTGGCTGTGTCTTGCGAATCGGGTGTGTGTGGGACTTGCCAAACTGGTGTGATCGACGGTATTCCAGATCATAGGGATGTATTTTTAACCGATAAGGAGCATGCCGAAGGCAAGTTTATGATGCCGTGTTGCTCGCGCTCAAAAACACCCATCTTAGAGCTTGATTTGTAGTGTGCTTTAAAGGGTTTTGATATTTACGTCTTTACCTATCGAGTTGTTGTGTCATGTTTCTTCACTCAATGTAAAACAACTGCGTTTTACATTGAGTGAAGGGGCTGACGATGTTATTATTTTCCCCCGTCCTGAAGGTGCATTGATCTGTGCCATCAAATCTCATTTTTTCATATTTTAAGGCGGGTTAAACACTCATGGCGACACGATATATTTTCGTTACAGGCGGTGTAGTTTCATCTCTTGGTAAAGGTTTGGCAGCAGCATCTTTGGCCGCTATCCTTGAATCTCGTGGTCTAAAAGTCACCATGCTAAAGCTAGATCCCTACATCAACGTGGATCCTGGCACCATGAGTCCTTTCCAGCACGGCGAAGTGTACGTCACAGAAGACGGCGCCGAAACGGATCTAGATCTTGGCCATTATGAGCGCTTTATCTCTACTAAAATGGGCAAACGTAATAACTTTACCAGTGGTCGTGTTTATCAGCATGTTCTGAAAAAAGAACGTCGTGGTGAATACCTTGGTGGTACGGTGCAAGTGATTCCTCATATTACCGATGAAATCAAACGCCGCGTTCTTTCTGGTGCTGAAGGCGCTGACGTCGCTTTGGTTGAAATTGGCGGTACGGTAGGCGATATCGAATCACAACCTTTCTTAGAAGCGGTTCGTCAGCTTAAAGTAGAGCTGGGATCTCGTCGCGCTTTATTCATGCACTTAACATTAGTGCCTTACATTCGTACTGCGGGTGAAACCAAGACCAAACCGACACAGCACTCTGTAAAAGAGCTGCGTTCTATTGGTATTCAGCCTGATATTCTTATTTGTCGCTCAGAAGTGTCGATTGAAGCGCCAGAGCGTAAGAAAATTGCGTTGTTCACAAGCGTAGAAGAGCGTGCTGTTATTTCTCTTCCTGACGCCGATACGATTTACCGTATTCCACAGATGCTAAACGATCAAGGTTTGGACAGTCTGATTGTTGAATACTTTAATCTAGATTGTAATATGCCAGATCTTGAGATTTGGAATAAGGTCACTCAGGCGAAACTGAATCCAGAAAAACAAATCAATATTGCCATGGTCGGTAAGTACATGGAATTGCTGGATGCGTATAAATCTTTGATTGAAGCAATGGATCATGCTGGTATTCACGCTCGCACTAAGGTGAAATTGCATTATATTGATTCTGAAAGCATTGAAGAAAAAGGCACTGACGCTCTAAAAGGAATGGATGCGATCCTAGTTCCTGGCGGTTTTGGTGAGCGCGGTGTGGAAGGTAAGATTTTAACAGCGCAATATGCCCGTGAAAACAAAGTACCATACTTGGGTATTTGTTTGGGTATGCAAGTAGCGGTTATCGAATTTGCTCGAAATGTGGCAAACTTAACAGGTGCTCACAGCACTGAGTTTAATTTAAAAGCAGAGAACCCAGTCGTTGGTCTGATCACAGAATGGACAAACGCAGAGGGTTCCAAAGAAATCCGGTCAGAGGAATCCGATCTAGGTGGTACGATGCGTCTTGGCGCGCAGAACTGTAATCTTACGGAAGGCACAAAGGCCTTTGAAGCGTATGGTAAAGCTGTGATTAAAGAACGTCATCGTCATCGTTATGAAGTGAACAACTTTTATGTTGAAGCGTTGGAAAAAGCAGGCTTAACGATTTCTGGTCGTTCAGAAGACAATTCTTTGGTTGAGATGGTAGAAATTGCCGATCATCCATGGTTTGTTGCTTGTCAGTTCCACCCTGAATTCACCTCTACGCCTAGATATGGACACGGCCTGTTTAGTGCCTTTGTACATGCGGCGCTGAAATATGCAGGAAAAGAAAAATAAGTAGCGCAAACAGGCAGTTTGTGATTTTTCATTTATTTTAAGAGGTTTGTTATGAGTCAAATCGTTGATATTAAAGCCAGAGAAGTTTTAGATTCTCGTGGTAACCCTACTGTGGAAGCGGATGTTATTTTGGCAGACGGTTCTGTAGGTTCAGCGTGTGCACCGTCTGGTGCCTCTACCGGTTCTCGTGAAGCTTTAGAATTACGCGATGGCGATAAAAGTCGTTATCTAGGCAAAGGGGTATTAAAAGCGGTGGCTGCGGTAAATGGCCCAATCCGTGATGCCTTAATCGGTAAAGATGCCCTTGCTCAAGCTGAACTAGATCATATTATGATTGATCTTGATGGCACAGAAAACAAATCTACCTTTGGGGCTAATGCTATTTTGGCGGTTTCTTTGGCAGCGGCGAAAGCCGCAGCGATTTCTAAGAAGATCCCATTATACGCGCACATTGCAGACATAAATGGTACACCAGGCGTTTACTCAATGCCTGTACCTATGATGAACATTATCAATGGTGGCGAGCACGCAGACAACAACGTTGATATTCAAGAGTTCATGATTCAGCCTGTTGGCGCGCCAAACTTTCGTGAAGCATTGCGCTACGGCGCGGAAATCTTCCATGCACTGAAAAAAGTATTGAGTGACCGTGGTCTAAATACAGCGGTGGGTGATGAAGGTGGCTTTGCTCCTAACCTTGCGTCTAACGCTGAAGCATTGGCGGTTATCAAAGAAGCTGTTGCCGCGGCTGGTTATGAGCTAGGCAAAGACATTACCTTGGCGATGGACTGTGCTGCCTCTGAATTTTATGAAGATGGTAAGTACAACCTAAAAGGCGAAGGTAAAGTTTTCACCTCAGAAGGTTTCTCTGATTATCTTGCTGAGCTTTGCGAGCAGTACCCCATCGTTTCTATCGAAGATGGTTTAAATGAGTCAGATTGGGAAGGTTTTGCTTACCAAACTAAAATTCTTGGCGATAAAATCCAGCTAGTGGGTGACGATCTTTTTGTTACTAATACTAAGATTTTGAAGCGTGGTATCGATGAGGGTATTGCCAACTCTATCTTGATTAAATTTAACCAAATCGGTTCTTTGACCGAGACGTTAGAAGCCATCAAGATGGCAAAAGCGGCCGGTTATACGGCGGTTATTTCTCACCGTTCTGGTGAAACCGAAGATGCAACCATTGCTGACCTTGCTGTTGGTACTGCTGCGGGTCAA
Organism: Marinomonas shanghaiensis; assembly: GCF_003259175.1. Taxonomy (GTDB): domain Bacteria; phylum Pseudomonadota; class Gammaproteobacteria; order Pseudomonadales; family Marinomonadaceae; genus Marinomonas; species Marinomonas shanghaiensis. The sequence continues at coordinate 61,481 of NZ_QGOK01000021.1, forward strand.
ATTAAAACGGGTTCTCTATGCCGTTCTGACCGTGTGGCTAAGTATAACCAATTGCTACGTATTGAAGAGCAATTAGGTGGCAAAGCACCTTACAAAGGTCGTTCTGAGATCAAAGGTCAGGCGTAATATCGTCTGACTTCATAAAGGGAGAACTTGGTTCTCCCTTTTTTTATTTTTTTTTGCTTCAATTCCTTCGATAATAGGGAATGTATTTTTTTAGAGGTTGAGGGTGTTGTATGGCACGTTTGTTAATTTTTTTCTTTGTTTGTGCCGTGGGCTATCAATCCTATCATTTGTATTTTGGTGAACAGGGCATTAAGCGTCAGGAAGAACTAGCAAAACAGATTGCCTATCAAGAGCGTATCAATTTGCGCTTGAAACACCGAAATCAAGCATTAAGAGCTCAAGTGAATGATCTTCGTCTTGGCGAAGAGGCTGTAGAAGAACATGTGCGTAGCGAGCTTCAATATATAAAAGATGGTGAAGTGTTTTATCGTATGGTGAATAAAAAATGACAAAGCCTCTGTGGGTTCTTATTCCTGCTGCTGGTGTGGGCCAACGAATGCAAGCGAACTGTCCAAAACAATATCTATCGCTTGCTGGAAAAACCATATTAGATCGTTCTATTGCGGTTTTTATTACTCACCCACGTATTGCGGGTGTGCTTGTCGGGGTCAGTGAAAACGATCCTTATTGGCCCGATTCAGCTTGGCATGATCACGGTTGTGTCCATAGCTTTGTCGGTGGTAAAGAGCGCAGTGATACCGTACAAAAAGGGTTGCGCTATTTACTGGGTACAATCGACGGGGAGGAACAAGAGGTTTTGGTTCATGATGCAGCGCGCCCTTTGTTAAGCCAAACGGCGTTGAACCGAATTATCAATCACCATTCTGCGCAGGGGGCATTATTAGCCATGCCTGCCAAAGATACGATCAAGCTGCAGATGTCTGATTTACCCTTGGTTGATGCGACTCTAGATCGTAATGCGATCTGGTTGGCACAGACACCGCAGAAATTTCCAGCCCATGCTTTATTAGAGGCATTAGAGAAAGCGCAAGCACAGGGAATATCCGTGACAGACGAATGTTCCGCGATGGAATTTATTGGTTGGCATCCTGATCTTGTCGTCGGTGAGAGCAGCAATATAAAAATCACGTTACCTGAAGATTTGCTGATTGCTGAAGCGCTTTTTTCTTATCTTTCTCATTCAAACTGTTGATGCCATTCATAACACAGGAGTAATCATCATGATGCCGTTTCGTATCGGTCATGGTTTTGATGTTCATAAATTTGGCGAGGGAGATCACATTGTCATTGGCGGCGTTGTTATCCCTTATTCCCAAGGGTTGATTGCTCACTCTGATGGTGATGTTGCCTTGCATGCTTTGACGGATGCTTTGTTAGGAGCGGCTGCTCTGGGAGATATCGGAAAGCATTTTCCAGATACGGATGCCGCTTTTGCTGGTGCAGACAGTCGTATGTTATTAAAACGTGCTTATCAAGAGATACAGCTGCTTGGTTTTTGTGTCGCCAATGTGGACGTTACTATTATCGCAGAGGCTCCTAAAATGCGCCCTTATATCGATGCAATGCGAGCCAACATAGCAGAAGATTTGGCGATAAACATTGGCGCGGTCAATGTAAAAGCTACCACGACAGAAAAGCTTGGCTTTACAGGTCGAAAAGAAGGTATTGCTGTGGAAGCGGTCGCCCTTATTTTCAAGCAAGCTCTTTTCAATTAAGTTTTATTTTATTCAAGGTAATGTATGAATACCGAATGGCGATATGCTTGGTCTAAGCCGACTGTGACTGGGGATTTGAAAACCCACGTACAAGACTTCTATGTCGAAGAGCAGTTGGGTTTTGAGCCTGATGGTAAAGGAGAGTTTTGTTTTGTCTTTATCGAGAAAGAGGGCATCAATACCGATTTTCTTGCCAAACGTTTGGCTCAGATGGCAGGCATTGCTCCTGATAAAGTGACTTACAGTGGCGTGAAAGACCGTCATGCTTGTACACGCCAATGGTTTTGTTTACATGTTTTGAACCGTGAACCAGATTTTTCGACTATTCAGGCCGCCTTTAGAGAGCCTGAAAATGTCCGTGTAGTGGCGCAACTGCGCCATTCGAAAAAGCTTCGTACAGGCACACATTTAGCGAATCGTTTTGTGATTCGACTGCGTGAAATTCATGGGGATTTGGATGAGCTAGAAGGCCGTCTAAATTTGATAAAGCAGGCTGGCGTGCCTAATTATTACGGTCCTCAACGTTTCGGTATAAACGGTAATAATTTGCACAACGGCAAAGATTTTGTCTTAAAAGGGCGGCAAAGTCGCCGCAAGTTATCAAAGACAGAATCTTTTTGGTTATCGGCTATTCGTTCTTGGTGTTTCAATGAGGCGCTAAGTGATCAGGTCGAAAATGGTATGTGGATGCGTTTATGCGATGGTGACATCGCTCAATTTCAGCATAAGGATGAGCAATTTCGAGTAAAAGAAGTGGGCGCGCTCATGCACTTAAGTGTGCTGCGAGGTCATATAAGCCCTGTTCTGCCTATGATCAGCGAAGGTTGGGAGGCGGGGACAGGCGCTCAACGAGAACTCGTGATGAAACATTCTTTGTCTGATAGCACGGCGTTGGTCGAGGCTTTGATTGCCTTTGACCTTTCTAGAGACAGTCGATTGGCGCGTCTTGTGCCCATGAACATGGCGTGGGAATTGCTAAGAGAGGAGGGAAAGGGGGCGCAATTGATCGTTGAGTTCTCTTTAACCAAAGGTTGTTTTGCCACGAGTATTTTGCGTGAGATGATAGATTTTACGGACAAGTCAGCTGAGAAATACCATGAGAATTTTGATCGCCAATGATGATGGCCTAGATGCCGTTGGTATACAAACACTGGCTCGATATTTACAGCAAGAATACGCGATTCTAGTGGTTGCTCCCGATCGTAACCGTAGTGGAGCGAGTAATTCGTTGACGTTAACTCGCCCTGTGCAGCCCGTTAACGTTGCCGCTCATCAATATAGAGTGGATGGGACCCCCACAGATTGCGTTAACCTTGCCTTGTCTGGTGTCATTGAGGGTGACGTTGATTTGGTCGTATCGGGTATTAATCATGGCGCAAATTTGGGGGATGATGTTATTTATTCCGGTACGGTTGCCGCTGCGATGGAGGCTCGTCATTTAGGGCGTCCTGCTTTGGCTGTTTCTTTGGTAGGAAGTCAACATTTTGATACGGCCGCAAAAGTGGTTATGCAGTTATTAAAAGATGCTCATACGCTGACTTTGCCAGTTGGTATTTTATTGAATGTGAACGTGCCAGACATGCCTTATGATGAGCTGAAAGGTATACAGGTAACACGCCTTGGTTATCGTCATAAGGCTCAAGCTCCCGTTTCAGCTCAACACCCTAGGGGATTACCCAGTTTTTGGATTGGCGCCTTATCAGGGCCTCATGATGAGTCTGAAGGAACGGATTTTTGTGCGATTAAGAATGGCTACGTTTCAATCACGCCGATTCATACCGATATGACGTGTTATGGAGCTCAATCTCTTCTTACAGGATGGACTGACACTGTCACACTATGAGCTTGCATGATCTTAATTGGTTGATCTCACACTCTGAACCCAAAGCAACGAAGATGATTCACTATCTTAGGGATCAGGGCATTAATCACGAAGAATTATTGGCGCTGATGGGAAGCCTTCCGCGTCATGAGTTCGTCGAGTCAGCCTTTTCTCACCTCGCTTATTCTGCGACAGCGCTTCCGATAGGACGTAATCAAACCATTAGTCAGCCGCTAACGGTGGCCAGAATGACGCAGTGGCTTTTGACGTATGCTCGTCTTGGTCGAGTGTTGGAAATCGGCACAGGATCAGGTTATCAAACTCGAATTTTGGCGCATTTTTTTAATAAAGTTCACACTGTTGAGCGTCAACAGTGGCTTTATATGCGGGCAAAACAACGTTTATTGTCCATGGGAGTGAAAAATGTGGAGTATTTGTTTGCCGATGGGCAAACTGGCTGGCCTCATAAAGTGGAAATGGATGCTGTTATTATTACAGCGATGGCGAGCAAGATTCCTTTGGCTTTAACCAGTTGCCTTAAACAACAAGGTATTTTAATTATGCCCATTGATCACCCTACTCCGCAAATAGGTTGTTGGCGTAAAGAGGGGGAGCGTTGGAAGTGTCTGGGAGCGGAACCGGCTTTTTTTGTCCCATTATTAGAAGGATTGGAACATGCCTAAATGGCTGAAAGTGTATTTGAGTGGTCTATTGATGGGAGCGGCAGATGTTGTTCCCGGTGTTTCTGGCGGGACCATTGCCTTTATTCTAGGAGTCTATGATCGTTTAATTAGCGCATTAAGCGGTGTCAATAAACACAGCGTTACACTGTTATTAAAATGCGATGTAAAAGCGCTATGGCGTCATTTTGACGGTACTTTCTTATTAACCCTAGGTTCAGGTATTGTTACCAGTATTTTTCTGCTAGCAGGCTTAATAACGCATTTGCTTGCCGAATACCCCAGTTACTTATGGAGTTTCTTTTTTGGCCTCATTTTGGCTTCTGCGTATTTTTTGATTCATCAGATTATCGGCTTTTCATGGCGACATTTTATTGGCCTGATTCTGGGGGGTGCTGTTGGAGCTAGTTTGTCTTTGCTTGTTCCTACCCAACTCAATACATCGTTATTAATGGTGTTTTTCTCCGGAATGATTGCGATTTGCGCGATGATCTTGCCCGGTATTTCGGGTAGTTTTTTGCTACTTATGATGGGGATGTACGGCTTTATTTTATCAGCGGTAAAAAACCTAGACTTCTCGGTGATTTTTATTTTTGCTGCTGGTGCATTGATTGGGTTGTTAAGCTTTTCTAAAGTTCTACATTATTTGCTTAATCATGCCAGATCGATGACTTTGTCGTTTCTTACGGGTGTTATGCTTGGCGCGTTAGTGAAGGTTTGGCCGTGGAAGGTGACAGATACGTGGACGACCGTTGGTGATAAAAAGTTGCCTTTAGAAGAGCACCTTGTTTTGCCATGGGATTTGCCTGGTTTTAATTGGCCAAGTGATTTGTTGCTGCCTTTAGTGTTTGTTTTGGTTGGGTTCTTGAGTGTTATTCTTATTTCTTACATATTATTACCAAAATCAGACAAATAGTAATAATTCAATTTAAGCGAATATCGGGGTAAAGCATTATTCATTGTCCTGTCTTAAAAAGTCATGGTGTTTTCTTGCCTGCTTGCTTGTTAAGCAGGCTGGTATTGCTATGTCTTTTCTTGACAGGATGCTCCTACGAAGTGTTGCATTATCCAACACAAAGCAGTTCAACTTCTGCCGCTAATAGCGTTGGTGTATCTTCTATACCAACATCAGGCTTGTACACAGTACAAAGTGGTGACACCTTGTTTTCTATTGCTTTTCGGTATGGTTTGGACTATCGAGAGCTGGCAAAATTTAATCGTATTAACCCTCCTTACACTATCTATCCACAGCAAAAAATTCGGCTGGGGAGTCTTGCAAAGCCATCATCTGTTATTGTAGATAATGTGGAACCCAACGCTGAAGTCATTGTCAAACAGACAGCGCCTATCGCGCAAACAGGGAAAGCTGCTCCGACTGTAGTGCCTTCTAGCAGCGCGGTTATTGTGTCGGAAAAAACACCTAAAAGTACTGCTAAAGACAAAAAAGACGAAAAAGTATTGAGTAATTGGTCATGGCCAGTGGTTGGTAAAGTCACTAGGGGCTTTTCAAATGCTGGCGTTAGTAGTAAAGGTATAGACATCAGAGCGGAGCAGGGAGCATTAGTGAAAGCAGCAGCCGATGGTACCGTAGTTTATGCGGGTAGTGGTCTTATCGGTTATGGTAACCTTGTTATTGTGAAGCATAATGATGTATACCTTAGTGCCTATGCTTATAACGAAAGGATTTTAGTAAAAGAACAACAAAGTGTTCGGGTTGGCGATTCCCTCGCTGTGATTGGTGGCAAAGGAACTGACAGGCCCTTATTGCATTTTGAAGTTCGACGTGATGGTAGGCCAATCGACCCGCTAGATGTTTTACCTAAAATAAATTAAGCGAGATGAGCGTTTAAGGAGGGGGCATGAAGTTAGCCAATATGGATAAAGAAGCAGCTAAGATTTCGGATACTGGTGATTTTGATCTTGATACACTGGAAGACTTTGTCGAAGAGGACGATGAGCTTATTGACGAAGAGTTTGAGTCGGCAGTTAGCGCTCGTTATGCTGAGGCTGATTCGAGTCGTCATCTTGATGTAACTCAACTCTATTTAAGTGAGATTGGCTTTTCGCCATTACTGACAGCAGAAGAGGAAGTGTATTTTGCTCGTCTTGCGCTTAAAGGTGATGCTAAAGCGCGCAAGCGAATGATAGAAAGTAATTTGCGATTGGTGGTGAAGATATCCCGTCGTTATTTGAATCGAGGGCTTTCTCTTCTCGACTTAATTGAAGAGGGAAATTTAGGGTTAATCAGAGCCGTAGAAAAATTTGACCCAGAGCGAGGCTTTCGCTTTTCTACTTACGCGACATGGTGGATACGCCAAACCATAGAGCGTGCCATCATGAATCAAACTCGAACTATCCGCTTACCCATACATGTTGTAAAAGAGCTCAATGTGTATTTACGGGCGGCTCGTGAGTTGACGCAAAAGTTAGACCATGAGCCAAGTGCGGAAGAAATAGCTGAAATGCTAGATTGTCCTGTTGAAGATGTTCAAAAAATGCTCGGTCTAAATGAAAAGATCAGCTCTATTGATGCGACATTTGGCGGAGATGATAACGATAAAAGCTTGGTGGAGATTTTAGCGGATACCATCCATCAAGGCCCAGAAGCGGATCGACAAGATGGTGATGTCCTTCACAGTATAGAGCTTTGGCTAGATGAGTTGAGCGAAAAGCAATGCGAAGTAATAACTCGTCGTTTTGGTCTGCGTGGTCATGAGGCAAGCACATTGGAGCATGTCGGTGCCGAAATCGGTTTAACACGTGAAAGAGTGCGCCAAATTCAAGTGGAAGCGCTGCGCAAATTGCGTCTAATCATGGACAAAGAAGGGTTATCACTTGACGATGTGATTCGCTTTGAAGACTAAATAACTTGTTTACGATTCTTGATGGTCGATCAATGTCCTTTGCCAAGGTGACATAGAAAAACCTCAATAATCAGTTAATAAAAAAGACCCAGGCGGGTCTTTTTTATTAAGGTTTAGCAGCACTATTGCTCTTAGGATTCAGGGTCGGTAATGTCGATAATATGTTGATGAATTTGGCGTTTATATTTGTCGGACATACCTTTCACTTCGTAGGCTAAAATCTCTTTGCCATCGTTTTCTAATATTTCCGGTAGCCCAGTGAAAACTCGGTTTTGTATATGAGGTAAAGTAAAAATATCCTCACTAATCAGAAGTTTGTTGACACTTTCAGATCGACTAAGTTGGTGAACGCTCTCCAATAGTGCGTCTATTTTTTCGGGTTCAAAATGGTTTTCTTTCACCATGTTGGTGATGTGTGTATTGCCTTGGTGCAGTCCCAAGTGGAAAGTAAGCGGGGGGGTGTCAGCATACAGTTCGTTTTCTAACAGCTTATTGATTAAACCTAAAAAGAGCTGAGCGGTGCAGACAGCGTTGATGTAGAGATTATCTTCGCAGTGAAGGGCGCTAAAAAGAATCACGGCCGAATCGTTTTTGTACTGATGGACTTGTCCTAGGTATATTTCACTGGCTTGAAACATGGCGCGATACACTGGCGTCAGTAAATTGGCGACTTGCAGCGGTGTCATATCTTTGTGCCAAGTTTCTAAATTTAATATGTCAAAGTAGAGAATGCAGCTGCGCTGTCTAGATTCTTCAAAAATGGCGTCGAAGTTGATTTCAATCTGCACTTTCTTCGCCGCTTTAGTGATATCTTCTTCTTTAGGCGTGTCTTCGACCACCTCTTTAGGAGGGATAAGTGTCTGTATGGTTGTGACAGCGTCATGCAGCTGTCTTGCTTCTTTGTAGATGGGTGAACTTAACGCTTTAGGTTCACGACCTTTGCCATGAGATAGTAATGCGAAAGTGGCTTCATTGATTGGGGAGAAAAGCCATTTTGTGATCAATGCGATAATCAGTAAAGCGATAGTACTGGTAAAAATGGCCACACCAATCAGTAGATTATTGAGGTGTTGTAAAGTCGCTTGGGCTGGTGTTTTGTCTAACGTGATTAAAACGTGTCCAACTATTTCGTCTCTAAACTTAATGCTTGAACTGTAAACACGACGTTGCTCGTTTGGACGTAAGTCTTGTTCCGTTGGAATGTTGCTAGGATTACCGCTATTGGCTTCTGCCAGTAGTTCGTCTTTTTTATTGTAAACTCGAGCGCTTAAAATATTGTCATCAACAACGAGGCGATTGAGCAATACGTTCAAACTTAATAGGTCGTTGTTCAAGATGGATTGAGTGGCATTAAAAGCCGCTTGGGTTGCCAAACTACTGCCTAATACTTCGGTCTGCTGAGATAAATAATTGCCGAGCGCATGTGTCATCGTGTACCAAAAAATACAGACGGTAAGGATGATAAGTGAAATAAAAGTGGCAACAGTGATGGTGTAGGCACTGAGCCTTTTTCGAATAAAAGCAGATATTGCTTTCGTTTTTGGTTGGGTGTCCATTCACTTCCTTTGGGGGTAACTCGTCAACAATGGCTCAAGTATACACGAGACTATTGCTCAACTATTGTTGTGAACAATACTTTGTTACGATTCGAGCGAAATAACTCATGTATGGCTTTGAGTGCCGTTTTTATTGCACATTTCAGTGTCTCTATACATCATAACGGCCATTTTCTAAATTCTTTAAATTAGAACAGGTGCTTAGCGAAAAGAAAACGATTTGCTATAGTAACGGCCTTATCGAATGAGGAGCCTTTATGTCTGCCAGTATTACCCTTATTGGGTCTTTGACCCCTGAATATCTCGATCAATTTACTGTTTGGTTAGGCGAGAAAGGTTTGCGGGGTTCGAGTCACTTGTTAACGCAAGAAGGTGACATTGTGTCTGTAGTACAGATACGCCTAGCCTCTGCAACAACAAACAGCGCTGATCTTCGTGCCGCGCTTTTGGTTTTATCGAATGAAACTGGTATTGATCATATTTATCAAGCGACTATGTTGGACATAAAGGCTGGTGGTTTAGCGGTCTTTGATATGGATTCTACGCTGATTAAAGCAGAGGTAATGGATGAGTTAGCGATAGAGGCTGGCATTGGGCAACAAATTTCGGCCATCACCGCAAGCGCTATGCGTGGCGAAATTGATTTTGTTGAGAGCTTTGTACAGCGTTTAGCCCTATTAAAAGGGCTGAGTAGTGATGTCATGGACGGCGTGTATAAAAGAATTGAGCACATGGATGGGATTTCCACACTAATGACGGTGTTGCATCATTATGGTTGGCATACCGCGATTTTGTCGGGTGGTTTTACCTATTTTGCTGATAGAGTTCAGGCGGAATATGGCATGTCAGAAGTGCATGCTAATGTGTTGGAAATTCAGCAAAATGAGTTAACAGGAAAACATTTAGGCCCGATCGTTGATGGGGAGCGTAAAAAGCTTTTACTAACGAATATTGCCGAAGCGCAAAAAATCGATCCGAAGCAGACGATTGCTTGCGGTGACGGTGCGAACGATTTATTAATGTTAAATCATGCTGCTTTAGGCGTTGCCTTGCATGCTAAACCGTTAGTGCGACAGCAGTCCCCTTGTCCGATGAATAATCTTGGACTAGATGGGATTCTCTATCTATTAGGGATGACCTCCATGCAAATTCAAGCGTTGACGACGAGTGAATAATCTTTCAATCGCTTAAAAGACCGCTATTGTCCTGTATAAAAGCTTGTTATGATTCTCAATTATAATGATAACAAGCTTGGCTGGGGTGTTGTTTTGTCAGAGATAAGATTGTCTGATATCGATTTAAATCTATTGTATGTTTTTTTGGTTTTAATCGAAGAGCTCAATGTCACGAAAGCAGCGACGCGGCTGAATGTTTCTCAACCCGCTGTGAGTCGGTCTTTGTCGCGGTTGCGTGACGTTTTCAACGATCCTTTGTTTATCCGTACGTCACATGGGTTGTCCGCGACCGCAAAAACGCAAACGTTGGCGCCGCTTTTGGCCGATACCTTAAAAGGCCTGGAAAGTCTTATTCAACCCAGTCAGTTTACTCCTGAAACCAGTTTACGTCGTTTTATCTTATCCACAACGGATTTTGGTACGTTGACAGTCTTGCCGAAGATTTTAGACCAATTCCGCCAAAAAGCGCCGAGCGCCATTCTGGATGTTAAGTCATGGAACGAAGACATGGTGGCTGAACTTGATCAAACGAACATTGACGTCGCTGTCGCTGTTTTGTCCAAAGAGCCCCCAGCTGGCATTCGGGCGATGCGTTTAAAGAGTGATCGCATGGTGTGTTTGGCTCGCAAAGGTCATCCTAGCATTCAGGATGCACTCACGTTGGAAAGCTATTTACAGGCAAGCCATGTGCAAGTGGTATTGGGTCGTCGAGAGTATTTTGCAGTCGATCGTGAGTTGGACAAAATGGGGCATAAGCGGCACGTTGCTGTGCATTTACCTAATTTTGTACCCGCGGCAAGAGTTGTCATGGACAGTGATTTATTATTAACAGTGCCAAGACTTTTTGCCGAGGATATGGTTGGAACCGTATCTGAAATGGCGTTGTATGAATTACCCTTCCCAACGCGCGAATTTGATTATTCAATGATTTGGCATGAGCGTTTCCAACACGATGCCGCTCATGTTTGGTTTAGGGGCTTGTTAAGAAAGGCATTTCTTGATGCTTCGACCAAAAGTTAGCCCGTTAGTGTAGACGCTTATACTTCTTGGTTTGACAAGCGTGCAACCCATTCTTTTGTTAATACTTCGACTAAGCTGTAACGTCGAAGCGTCATAGCTTCTTGTAAATCTGCAAAATGCTCTTCTAGGTAATCGTTTAAAATTTTATCCCTTAGGGCTATCAGGGATCGAATTTGTTCTGCTTGTTCATAAGTGACGTCTTTATTTTTTATGAGAGCATGAAGCACTTCTTTGCGTGACGAAATCTCGGCTTTGTAATGGTGTTTTAAAACGTATTGAGCAAGGTCTAACATCGAAGCAACAAGCAGTTGAAAAGAATGCTCTATTATCATGATGTCATCTTTTGAGTAAGCAACGGTTTTTGCGGCTTTCCTGAAAGCATCAAGCCGTTTGATCATTGCGTGTTGATGTTCATAAAGAGATTTTTCCCACTCAGTGTTACGCATTTTAGTTCGCCTTATAAGGAGAGTAAGCAGTGCTTTGTTTTATAAAGCACTGCTCTTAGTTTAGGCGAGTTCTATGAAAACAGGAAAGTCAGAAACCAGAGAAAGGATAAAAAGAATAGGAATGGCCGTATTCAACTTGTGTATTGGCTTTAACGTGAAGATATCCTTGGCTTTCGCAGGCCGCTAATAACGCCCCGGAGCTTTGCTGTGGGTGGGCATAGGCTAGACCATCTTGTCCAATAGCAACACGTAAAAATTCATCGCGTTGAATGGTTTTATGGCGGTTGAAGCCTGCGTCTACGAGGTAGGACTGCGGTGATTCAGTCATTTGACCGGCGCACAGAGACAGTAAGAGACGTGCGAACCAATGATAGGTGACTAGGGTAGAGCTTGGATTACCCGGTAAACCAAGGAAGGGGATGTCGTTAAGTGTGGCATGAACAAGAGGTTTGCCCGGTTTTATGGCAATTTTCCATAGATGTACGGTCCCCAGTTTTTCTAAGACTCCTTTTACATGATCTTCTTCGCCAACAGAAACACCTCCCGTGGATAAAATCACATCGCAAGATGCCATGAGGGTGTGCAATGCGGATTCGGTATCTTCCGGTGTGTCTGGCGCATGGAGGCAAGCAGTCACTTGATGGCCTGCTTGAGTCACCAGTGCGCTAAGCATAGGACCATTGGAGTTAAAGATTTGTCCCGTATGTAGTGATTCTCCCGCTGGGATAAGTTCATCGCCTGTTGTCAGTATGCCTACGCTGAGTTGTTTGTAGACGGTGATATTCGTAATACCAAGGCTGGATAAAAGACCAATATGCATCGGTGAAATCTTTTCGCCAAGGTGCACGACCGTTTGTCCCGCTTTCATATCTTGGCCTTTAGGGCGGATATTATCCCCTAAAATAGGACGTTCAGTGAACATGACGGTATTGCCATTTAGTTGGGCATTTTCCTGCATGACCACGGTGTCTGCGCCAAGCGGGATATTTGCCCCAGTGAAAATACGCGCGCAGGTTCCCTGCATAAGTGGTTGAGGTGTTTGCCCAGCGGCTATGCGTTGGCTGATACTGAATGGTCTGTCAATACGCCAATCGGCACTGGCAAGCGCATAGCCATCCATGGCACTGTTGTCATGAGGAGGGACAAATATCGGCGCGACAATATCGGCTGCAATGATACGTCCTACGGCTTTTACTAAGGGGATGGTTTCTTGTCCTACACGAACACTAGCACTGCGTCTAATTTCTTCTAGAGCCTCTTCAAAGGCGAGTAACGTGGACATATCCGTTAAGCCTCGTGCTGATTCGTGATGGGACCGATTAACATGCTGACAAAATTGCAGGGTCTGTGCGAGGCATTGAGCTGTTCTGCTAAAATGCCATTCCAAGCGGTTTTACAAGCACCGGTTGAGCCGGGTAAGCAAAAAATAAGCGTTTGGTTGGCTAATCCTGCAATCGCTCGAGACTGAATGGTTGATGTGCCAATTTCCGTATAAGAAATCTGTCGGAACAATTCACCAAAGCCCTCGATGGTTTTATCAAATAGCGGTGTCATGGCTTCTGGCGTGCTGTCACGAGAATAAAATCCTGTACCACCTGTGATGAGAACTACATGGGTTTCTTTATCTGCAATCCAGTTTGAGACAACGGCGCGCATTTGGTAAACATCGTCTTTAACGAGCTTTCTATCATTGAGTTTATGGCCTGCAGTGGTCAATAGTTCAATGAGTGCATCGCCGGAAGTATCCTCGGCAATCGAGCGAGTATCAGAAACGGTAAGTACACTGATATTGAGTGGGCGGAACGGTGTTGGTGTTTTTGCCATGAGAATTCCTTAGTTAGCCTCCGGTTGCGCTCATGAAGCGCAAAATTTGCGGGGCTTCATCGAGATTAAAGTGATGTTTTTGAGGTTTCAGTGCGAGCGCTTCAATAATCGCGCTTTCTAACGAGGTGGCGTCCGCAGAGCTCTCTCGAATGACACTTTTTAAATCTTTTGAGTGTTCATTGCCTAAACAGAGAAGCAGACGACCTTCGGCGGTTAACCTGACACGATTGCAGGTATCGCAAAAATTATGGCTATGTGGCGAAATAACACCAATTTTGTGGTCATACCCAGCAACCTGATAATAACGTGTTGGGCCACTTGTGGTGCTCGCACTGGGTGTGAGCTCATAATGTCTTCCCAGTGTTTCTATCACTTCGTCACTTGATAAGTAAGTGGCGGCTCGGTTGTGGTCAGTAATAATACCAAGTGGCATTTCTTCAATGAAACTGATGTCCATTTTGCGCTCTAAAGCAAAGTGAGCTAGGTCAAAAAGTTCATCGTCATTTTGGTTTTTCAGCATGACACTGTTAATTTTTAAGCGTTTAAACGGCAGTTTACTAGCCGCTTCTATCCCATCGATAACTTGTTGGAACTTGTCTCGACGAGTCAAGGTGTAAAATCGTTCTGCTTTTAGGGTGTCGAGACTGATGTTAATACGTGAGACACCCACGTCGAGTAGACTCTGCGCCATTTTGTAAAGCTGTGAACCATTGGTTGTAATAGTCAGTTCTTCTAAGCCGTTTGTGTTGGCGATTTGCTCTATGGCCCAAAGGATATTTTTTCGCACCAACGGCTCTCCCCCCGTTATTCTAATGCGCTTGGTGCCCATGGAGATAAAGGTCTTTGCCACATAAATGATCTCTTCTAAAGATAATATATGGTCTCTAGGCATGAAAGTGACGTCTTCGTCCATACAATAGGTACAACGAAAGTCGCATCGGTCGGTGACCGAAATGCGTAAATAATCTATTTTTCGACCAAATGGATCGATTAGAGCGGACGGGGACAAGAATAAATACCTCACAATCTAGGTGTCCATCAAAGCAAAAAAATGCCACTTTAGCAAAGTGAGACAAAAGATTTTGATCAGATTCTTGGTATTACTGTATTTTGTGCAGATTTTCTATTCAGACTGTTGCAAAAAAAACAGCATAATAAAAAGAATTATATTAGGTAGGAGGACGTTGTGAATCAAGTTGTTAATCATCTTATTGGTTTGTTAAAACTAGAACGTGTCTCGGCGACTCAATTTATTGGCCGTAGTCAGGATATAGGTTTCCCGAAATTATTTGGCGGGCAGGTGATTGGTCAAGGCTTGAGTGCGGCGACCCAAACAGTAGAGGGGCGGTTTCCGCATTCCCTGCATTGTTATTTCTTGAGACCCGGAGACTCAGCCCATCCTATCGAATATGACGTTGAAGTGATTAGAGATGGTGGGAGTTTCAGTGTTCGACGGGTGATTGCTTCGCAGTTTGGTAAAAGTATTTTGGCGATGACGGTGTCATTTCACATAACCGAAGCAGGATTAGATCATCAGGAAGCCATGCCTAATGTGCCAGGTCCCGAGTCATTTCAGTCTGAGTTGTCTCTTTATCGAGAGCATGCGGATGAAATTCCGTCCAAAGTGCGAGATTTGTTTACAGCAGATCGCCCCATTGAGTATCGAATCGTAGAGAATCAAAATCCCTTTCGTCCTCGTCCAGGGATTGCGAAGCGTCATATGTGGATTCGCAGCGTATCGGCTTTGCCTGATGATGCGTTAGTTCATCAGTCTATGTTGGCGTATACCACGGACTATGGTTTTATCGAAACTGCTTTGATGCCCCATGGTATTTCAATTGGTAGTCCTTATCTTACGGTGGCCAGTTTAGATCACGCTATTTGGTTCCATCGTCCATTCAGATTGGATGAATGGCTACTGTATGTTGCGGATTCACCGTCAGCGAATGCGGCTCGTGGGTTTGTGCGTGGGCAAATTTTTAATCAGAAAGGTGAGCTGGTGGCATCCACCGCTCAGGAAGGTTTGTTACGCTATTCTAAATAGAGATTAAGGCTGGTGTTGCTTTAAGGCCCAGTTAATGTGCTCTTTCACTAACGCTGAGGAGTGAGAGAGCGCTGTTTCTAATGTTCGAATAATGTCTGGGCTCGTGGGGGCGTTGCCAAGAGCAACGGCAATGTTTCGGCGCCAGTTTTCAAAACCTGTGCGGCGGATAGGAGAACCTTCGGTATTTTTTAAAAAAGTCTCTTCATCCCACGCAAATAATTCAACTAAATCCGCTGAATCGAGATTGTGTCTTGGCTGAAAATCGTCTTCTTGCGTGTATTTGGCGAATTTGGTCCAAGGGCAAACCAGCTGGCAGTCATCACAGCCAAAAATCCGATTGCCCATTTTACTGCGCAGATTTTCTGGAATAGGGCCTTTGTGTTCAATGGTGAGATAAGAAATGCATTTTCCAGCGTCGAGTACCCAAGGCTCAACGAAGGCATCGGTTGGGCACTGAGTTAGGCATGCGGTACAGCTGCCGCAGTGTCTGGTCGCCGTCGGTTTGTCGACAGGGAGTGGTAAGTTAGTAAAGATCTCGCCAAGCAAAAACCAGCTGCCTGCCTTTGGTGTTAATAGCAGGGTGTTCTTGCCAATCCAACCCATGCCGGCTTGCTCAGCAATTTGTCTTTCTAAAATAGGCGCGCTGTCAACAAAGGCGCGATAGCCGTGGTCACCGACTTGTTGTTCTATTTTCTTTGCTAATTGAGTAAGGCGTTTGCGAATTAACTTGTGGTAGTCGCGGCCTAATGCATAGCGCGCAATGTAGGCTTTGTGTTTGGTTTTTAGTCTTTCGACTGTTTCGACCGATTGGGGAAGGTAATGCATTCTCAGCGAAATAACACGACGGGTTCCAGGATGCAGTTGCTCTGGGTAAAAACGCATATCACCATGGTTGGCAAGATAATCCATTCCAGCATGGTATTGATTATTAAGCCACTCGTTAAACTCTTGTTTGTACTGAGCCAAATCTGGCTCGACGATACGAGCGTCAGCAAAACCTAACTCAATGGCCCATGATTTGATGTCATCAGCAAGTTGGTTCAATTCTTCTGGGCTGGATAAAAACGAAGGAAGCAAGTGAGTACCGAAACATAAGACGCTAGGCTAGAGAGTCAGCCTAGCGTGAGAAAACAAAAACTAGTAAAGCTGAGAGTCGCCTTTTACCACATCCATCAACAGTTTGATGAATTTGCGATCGGCTTCCGTGTGCTCTTCCTGAATTTTAATGGTGGTTTGGTTTGACACTTCTTCCGCAATGCGTTGATACGCATTTGGCTGGTTGATATTTTCTTTGGCGATACGGACTAATTCTCCAGCGAGTTCTGGATCCATAAGCATCTTACGAAAACAGCGCAAAAATTCATCAATAACTCGTTGTTGGTTAAGCTCATTAGCCATGGTAGAACTCCTAATCAATTTATGCTGCTATGACACCATGAAGCGTGGGCTAGAGCAAGTTTTTATACGCTTTGTGTTGACAAATCTAAGGCGTAAAGACAGAATGAAACGCTATATAATTCGACAACACCCTGTCGATGACTCCTTTTTTTGGGCCACTAGCCCATCTCAATCAGATTTATTCTGATAAGCACAAGTATAATGTGACGCAATACTGTCATCTTATGCTTCTCCTCGCGAAAAAACGCGGACAGTGTAAAAACTGCGATTTCTTGCGTTTGAGTGTTTGTTACTTTTATATAAGTGCCTCTTATTTTTAAAAGTTACCTCAGTTAGTTTAGCAAACATCGTTTTATCAACTTTAATCTGTTTGTCTTATGCGGTTACAATAGCCAGACTAAAATTAAAAGACAGATACATACTATAGAGGGTAACAAGGTGGAGTTATTATCCGGTGGTGAAATGATCGCCCGCTTCCTCAAAGATGAGGGAGTTGAATATATCTATGGTTATCCAGGTGGAGCCGCACTTCATATTTACGATGCTTTGCATCGTCAGTCTGACGTAAAGCATATTCTGGTTAGGCATGAACAAGCGGCAACGCACATGGCGGATGGTTATGCGCGGGCTACGGGCAAGGCCGGTACGGTACTTGTCACCTCTGGTCCAGGCGCTACTAATACGGTAACAGGTATTGCGACGGCGTACATGGACTCTATTCCCATGGTTGTCATTTGTGGTCAGGTAATGAGTTACTTGATTGGCGAAGATGCGTTCCAAGAAACCGATATGATTGGTGTTTCACGTCCGATTGTGAAGCACAGCTTTACGGTGAAGCATCCTTCTGAAATTCCCATGATCATGAAAAAGGCCTATCACATTGCCAGCACGGGTCGTCCAGGTCCTGTGGTCATTGATGTGCCAAAAGACATGACTATGCCTGGTGATAAGTACGAGTACAAATACCCTGAGTCGGTATCAATTCGCTCGTATACCCCACCAACGAAAGGTCACAGTGGTCAGATTAAAAAGGCCGTAGATTTGTTGTTAGCCGCTAAACGTCCAATCATTTATGCTGGTGGTGGCGTGATTATGGGCGGCGCATCACCATTATTGGTGAAATTGGCTAAATCTTTGAACGTGCCGGTTACTAATACCCTAATGGGCTTGGGTGGATATCCAGGAACAGACAAGCAGTTCGTTGGTATGTTGGGCATGCATGGTGCGTACGAAGCCAATATGACAATGCATCACAGTGATGTCATTCTTGCGGTTGGCGCACGTTTTGATGATCGCGTGACGAACGACCCAGATAAGTTTTGCCCCGGGGCGAAAATTATTCACATTGATATCGACCCTGCGGCTATCTCTAAAACCATTCGTTCCGACGTGCCTATTGTTGGACCTGTTGCTCAAGTTTTGGAGGAAATGCTGTCGCTGGTTGAAGGGCAAAGCTCAAACACAGAAGCGCTTGTTGGCTGGTGGAAGCAAATCAATGAGTGGCGTTTGGTACACGGTGGTCGTTATGACACAAGTGGCGATAAGATTAAGCCGCAGGCTGCAATTCAAGCCTGCTGGCGTGCTACAAAAGGCGATGCCTTTGTTGCGTCTGACGTCGGTCAGCATCAAATGTTTGCAGCTCAGTACTATAAGTTTGATAAGCCAAACCGTTGGGTTAACTCCGGTGGTCTAGGAACGATGGGGTTTGGTCTGCCTGCGGCAATGGGTGTGAAAATGAGCTTCCCTGAAGAAACCGTTGTCTGTGTAACAGGTGAAGGCAGTATTCAGATGAACATTCAAGAGCTTTCTACTTGTTTGCAGTATGGTTTACCCGTGAAAATCTTGTGTTTGAATAATGGTTATTTGGGCATGGTTCGTCAATGGCAAGACATGAACTACGAAGGTCGTTATTCAAATTCTTACATGGATTCCTTGCCTGATTTCAAAATACTGATGGATGCATACCGCCATAAGTATGTTGAGATTCGTACCAAAGATGAGCTCGACGCCAAGATGGAAGAAGCGTTTGCGATGACAGATCAATTGGTCTTCATTAACTGTTACGTGGATCCAGAAGAGCATGTGTATCCGATGCAAGTGCCTCGTGGCTCTATGCGTGATATGTTCTTGAGCAAGACGGAGCGTACCTAATATGAGACATATTATTTCTGTACTGATGGAAAACGAGCCGGGTGCTTTGTCGCGAGTTGTTGGTTTGTTCTCGCAACGTAATTTTAACATTGAATCATTGAACGTGGCCGCAACCGATGATCCGACCTTGTCTCGTCTAACTTTGACGACATTTGGTTCAGATCAAGTGGTTGAGCAAATCACTAAGCAGCTTAACAAGCTGATTGACGTCGTGAAGCTGGTTGACTTAACTGAAGGTCAGCATATTGAGCGTGAGTTGATGTTGGTTAAAGTACGTGCTACCGGCGCTCAGCGTGCGGAAGTAAAACGCACTGTTGATATCTTCCGAGGTAATATCATTGATATGACACCCTCTATCTACACGATTCAAATCGTGGGTGAGTCAGATAAACTGGATGGTTTCTTGCAAGCATTGGGCGGTGCTCATTTGCTTGAAGTGGTTCGTACAGGTGTGTCTGG
Organism: Marinomonas shanghaiensis; assembly: GCF_003259175.1. GTDB lineage: Bacteria > Pseudomonadota > Gammaproteobacteria > Pseudomonadales > Marinomonadaceae > Marinomonas > Marinomonas shanghaiensis. The sequence goes on from NZ_QGOK01000021.1 coordinate 80,662, forward strand.
TATTGCTCGCGGTGAAAAGACACTGTCTTTGTAATCGACCACTGCTTTAGAGTAGTCCCATCGTTAGACTGAAAAAGCCGCGCTTGTACGCGGTTTTTTTTCGCGTAAATGATAGAGATTAAAGAGAATTAAATGGATAAAACGAATTGGAAACTGCTCAAATTATTGGAGCAAAATGGCCGTTTAACTTATGCCGAACTGGGTAAGCTGGTTCATCTTACGGCACCTGCTGTTGCTGAGCGCGTGAGAAAGCTTGAAGAATCTGGTGTGATTACGGGTTACGGTGCAAAAATCAATTTAGAAAGAGTAGGGATTCCGATTACCGCTCTAGTGGAGTGTCAGGTTTATCGAACCAAAGAACGTGAGTTTAAAGCGTTAGTTCTCAGTTTGGATGAGGTTATTGCTTGTCATAATGTGACGGGGCCTTATGCGTTTGTACTGCGTGTTGCTGTTCGTTCTATGTCCTTATTGGATGAATTGTTAGATCGTTTAATTGATCTGAGTGACACCAATACCATGATGGTACTTTCAACCCCAGTGTCACGAGAAATGCCGATCAATATTGAAAAAGGGGTTGAATCTGATGGGGGTTAAGGGTGTTGGACAAGTTTAATAGATGTTTTTGTTTGGCGTGGCCATTGGCTAATAATCATGCCCGTCATGATGAAGCCACACCCAATTAAGGCGCGAGTTGAAAGTATTTCTTCCATAAATAGCCAGCCGCCTAATACAGCAAAGACGGCTTCAGATGAAAGAATGAGAGCACTGATACTCGGTGAAACATTTTTTTGCCCTAATGTTTGCAGTGTAAAAGCGATACCCGAAGAGGCAACGCCAGCATAGACCAACGGCCACCACGCCATTTTAATACCGTCCATTGTGGGGGCTTCTAATGTGAAAGCAGTGACAGAGGCTAATATTGTTGCTACTGAAAACTGCACGATGGAAAGTGGTAGGGCAGATACATATCGAGATAAGTAACCAATAATGAGCACATGCCCTGTCCAAAAAAGCGTGCCTAATAGTTCTATGGCATCGCCTTTGTTGACAGAAAAGTTTGGCCCAACGGTTAAACTGTAAAGTCCTATTAACGCTAGACCCACTCCAATCCAGGTGTGCTTTTCGGTTTTATGGCCGAGCATAAGTCCAAATATTGGTACGAACACAATATACATGCTAGTGATGAAGCCTGCGTTGCCAGCAGTGGTGTATTGCAAACCGATTTGTTGGCATGTAAAGCCTAAGAACAAGCAACCTCCTGCCGTAAGGCCACCTAGCCAAAGTGTGCGATTGTTTTGGGAAAGCCTAGGTTTAAAAATAAACAGCAAAGGCAAAAGTGACAAGGTCGCTAATAGAAAACGAACCGCATTAAAGCTGTGTGGCCCGAGGCTTTCCATGCCAACACTTTGAGCGACAAAGGCGAACCCCCAAATAGCCGCGGTGGCCCATAAAAAAAGATGTGCAATAGACATAGCTAACCTCAGGAGATTGATAATCGAGTGGTTATTTTATGAAGTGATGGGGATTTTCCACAGGTGATATAAAAAGTTGTTTGTGGGCTTCGCTTTGGATAATAAAGCAAATTTAAGGTTTTGCTTTATTAATAAAGAGGGTAACTAATTGATTCTTAATCCTCTTAAAATATTCTTTTTTGTCTTGCTGAAAAGGTTAAAAAATAGGCTGACAGGTGAATTGTTTGGCTGTAAAGTGGCGCCAAAGTTTAGAGCTTACTGTCATTTCTAAGTGGGTCGATCTAACGCATTATTGAGAGAAATAAAAGCTATGACATTCAGTGTTTGGTTGGCAATGGCGCCGTTGTTAATGTTGCTGTCTTTGGGGCCTGGCCCAAATAACTTTACCTCCATGCACAATGGCATTCAGGTCGGTGCCACAAAAGCTGTTATTGCGGTAGTAGGGCGAAATCTTGCGTTTGGTATTTTGATGCTCGTTTCTGCGTTAGGTTTAGGGGCCATTATTGTCTCTTCTTCTTTCTGGTTCAGTATCATTAAGTGGTTTGGTGTTGCTTATTTGTTCTATGTTGGTATTAAGACGTGGCGAAGCGCTGCAATCGTTCTGGAAGAGCATGAAAATGAAATAGGAACTAAAGCAAAATCTGGGCATTTAGCGCGAATGCGTCAAGAGTTTTTGGTGGCGATTGGTAATCCTAAGGCGATATTGCTGTTCACCGCTATTTTTCCGCAGCTGCTTGATCTTAGTCAGCCTGTTCCTATGCAGTTTTTCTGGATGGGATTAACCTTTTGCTGTACAGAATTTATTGCGGCTTATGTTTATGCGATGAGCGGCAAGCAGATACGCCGTTTGATCCGCAGCCCGAAAGGCATGAAAAATCTCAATCGTGGAATGGGCAGTGTGTTTGTTTTGGCGAGTGCTCTTTTGGCAACGGCCACGCGCTCTTAAAAAACGGGTGATTTTGAGTGTAAATTAAAAAGGTGACTCAAGGTCACCTTTTTGCATTCTAGTAAACATTTGTATTGCTTAACTGTGTTCTTTTAAGAACTCTTCACTTAAGTATAATTCTTCATTGCTGTTTACTTTTACATCGCGAGCTAGAATCATTTTTGCGATGTCTTGTGCTTCTTCTAGAGAATGCATTTCGTAAGTGCCACACTGATATTCGTTAAGTTCTGGAATATCGGCTTTGGATTTTACTTTCAATACATCTTCCATTGCCGCTTTCCAAGAGGTGGCGACGGTGTCTTCTGAAGGTGTACCGATCAGGCTCATGTAAAACCCAGTACGACAGCCCATTGGCGAAATGTCGATGATTTCAACACTGTCACTGTTTAAATGGTCACGCATGAAACCAGCAAATAAATGCTCTAACGTGTGAATGCCTTTTTCTGAAAGAATTTCTTCGTTTGGCACACAAAAGCGTAAATCAAAAACGGTGATATCGTCCCCTTTCGGTGTTGACATGGATTTAGCGACACGTACTGCTGGCGCATCCATACGAGTGTGGTCAACACGGAAACTGTCTAGTAATGGCATAAATTCTCTCCTGCTTAACTCAACGACATGGTCGTTGCTTCATAAATGGTGATATCAATCTGCACTATTGTACATGAAGTTTTGGCCCTTTGATCGGACTTTTTGGTGATCTCATGTATTCGTAACTGAGCGCCAAGCAAAAAGCGATAACGGCGAACAGCATGCTTTGGCCGATGAAAAACATCATAAAGGCGCAGCATATTAGGGCGATCATGGCTAAGAGTTGGGCGACACGATTGACTAATTTTAAGGCCGCAATACAGGTGAGGGTGTAGATAAGCAAGAAACTACCGTTTGTCATTTCAATGAACCATGACATTTTCCAGCCTGAAAGTTCTGACAATAAAATAGAGGAGAGGGTAATGACGCCAACAAGGAAAACCGCTTTTTCTGGTGCCCCTCGTTGATTAAGGCGAATAAAGATGGATGGTAGTGCTCCTTGTTGAGCCATAGATTGCACCATGCGAGAGAAGCCTAAAATATAAATAGCCACGTTGGCGAAAGCGATAATGTAAGCGCCAACAGCAAAGAGTCGACTGCTGGTTTCTCCCATCAGTTTACTGACTAATAATGCGAGTGATTGACTATTGGTAACTTCGTCGCCATAGGTGTGGTGCCAAGCGATTAATAGCACTAGGCTCAGATAGGATAAAATAACGATGGTGATACCGCCAAGAAGCGCTATAGGGAAATCACGCGTTGGGTTTTTGAACTCAGCGCCCATATGAGCCATTACCTCTATGCCTAAAAAACACCAAAAAATCACTCCGGTGGCATATAAGGTTTGCTGCCACTGAGACAATGTTGTAGGGGCCTCTATTACTTGGCGGCTGGCAGAAATATCACCAATAAAGCATAACCATAAAATGGTGAGTATCATGATAATGACGATACCTGTTTGAAATCGTGCGGATGTTTGCATTCCAACCACAGCAAATAAAAGCATGCCGGTAAGTGTCAGTAGGCTAAAAAATAGAATCCATTGATCCGATGTTTTGAAAATAATAGTGAGGTATGCGGCCGCCACTTTTATCGCGACAGCGGGACCAACGAGTAAAATACTGAGAAATAACCAGCCGACGGCCTTTTCGTATTTTGCTCCGAATGCTCGACCTATATAGTGGGAGGCACCGCCAGCGGAAGGGTATTTAGAACCAAGCAGTGCAAAGATAAAGGCTATTGGAATAATCATTGCTGCGGTTATTAGCCATGCATAAAATGCAAAGGATCCCGCCTCAGCTACAGACATGGCGGGCAAAATCATCAGTCCTGTACCAATAAAAGTGGTTACTGTCATTGCTATACCTTGAAGCGGGCCGAGAGTTTTTTGATATTGCGTCATTTGTTTGCCTTTACTTGTTAAATTCAGTGGCTGTTTTTTATTGTCGCTAAGGATAAAATAATCATCTAAACAATACGCTATACAAGTTGACGCTGTTTGGGGGCATTTTGCCGGAAAATCTGTCAATTTGATTGGCATCTCATAAGAGAGGAATACTGAGTGGCGGATCACTATGATCAGAAAATATTGGCTTTGCTAGTCGGTGATGCTCGACTGTCTGTTTCGGATATTAGTCGGCAAGTGAACTTATCTCGCTCCGCTGTCACGGAACGAATTCGCCGTATGGAAGATAATCGCACTATCACTGGCTATCATGCTCATACTTCAGTCTCAAAAGAAGATGGTGTGACAGCTTATTTAGCGCTTACTTTTAGACCGTTATCCTGTGATCTTGTGCAGCCATTAATTGATGCGATTCCAGAGGTGAAACTTGCGCATTCGATTAGTGGAGATCTAGATCTGCTGATATTGGTTCAAGCCAGTTCTATGGCGCGTTTGCATGTTATTCGCAGTGAGATGGATGGTTGGCCGAATCTAGATAAGATTGTGACCCACATGTGTCTGGCGAAACGTTTAGATCGATGGTAAGCGTGTTTTATATTGTTTTTACATAAGGTGAGGTGTCGTCCTGAAAGCTTGGAAGCTTAAAGAAAAGTGGTCTGTAAAAGCAAAATCCTATGATGATTTACTGACATTATCGCTGTTGGGGGCCTTGTGTGGTCTGTTAAGTGGCCTTGTGATGGTCCTTTTTTATGCTGTCATTTATTTGCCTATGCGATTTTTTCTGGGGGTGGATTTTGATGCCTACGAGTCCCTTTCCGAAGCGTGGCGGGTGAGTTTAGTCATTGTGTCTTGCTTTGTTCTTGCTGGCTTTTTGACATGGCTGCCAAATCGCTTTCATAAAGTAGGTGTGCCTTATGTGATAGAAAGGTTGAACTATCATGGTGGTAACCTGCCTATTGGCAATGCGGTCGTACAATTCTTTGCTGCAGTTATTGCCTTAGTTGGGGGGCTTTCTATCGGTAAGGAGGGGCCAGCTGTACATTTAGGTGCCACTTTAGGTGGGTTTTTAGCCGCAAAGGCGAAGCTTCCTCAATATGGTGTTGAGACATTATTGGCTTGTGGTGTTGCTGGGGCCATTTCAGCTATCTTTCAGACGCCGTTAGCTGGTGTGCTGTTTGCGTTTGAGGTGATTTTTCTAGAATACCGCCAGCGATACGTTTTGCCAGTGTTACTCTCTTCTGTTGTTGCGGCTTTGATCAGCCATTACGTCCTCGGTCCTTTAGATATTTTTAGTATTGGAAATATTTCAACCGTCGTGTTCTCGGGTAATCTTTTTTTGACCTGTTTTGTTTTGGTTATTCTTATTGTGTTGTTATCCGCATTATTCCTGCACACTCAAAAAGCACTGTGGCATCTAAGTGGTCTCTCTGTTTGGTTGCGATTTTTTGTGGTCGCGGTTGCAACGTCCTTGGCAGCGGTTTATTTACCAGAGGCGCTGGGGAGTGGTTACAGTTCGTTGAGTAATTTATTGTCGGGAAATTTATTGCTTCACTCTTTGCTTTTGCTAATCGTTGTAAAAACGCTTTTGACTGCATTAACGATTGGGTTAGGGATACCGGGTGGCATGATAGGGCCTACTTTTATTATTGGCGGCTTGGCTGGTGTTCAAGCGGCATTGCTGTTTGGTCACAGTGAGGCGGATATTATTCTGTTTGCTTTGCTCGGAATGGCAGCAATGATGGCGGCCAGTTTTCAAGCTCCACTCACTGCATTAGTGGCCATTATTGAGATGACGCATTCATCAGAAGCAATTGTTCCTGCGCTATTTGTGATTGTCTTGTCTTGTTTGTTAATGCGCGTATTTTTTCATCAAGAGTCGGTGTTTGCTGAACGCTTAAGTTATATGGGGATGTCTTCTAATATTAGTCCTTTACAGCGATATTTGCGGCATCATACTGTGAAGCCTGTTGCCGAAGATGTGCTGGTTTTACCGGTAAACCTTCCTCTTGAACAGGTAAAGGATTTGGCTTCAAGTGTGGTAGACTATGCCATATTTCAGCTAGAGGGTGAGTGGCGGCTTATTCGTCGAGCTGCTTTGTTGGATGCACTGCAGACATTAGAATTTGGTCCTCAACCTTGGCTGGTGTCCGATGAGGAAAAAATATCGATGAACTTACCATTCGCTTTAGAATCTACTTATATTCCTTTGATAGATGAGCCCGCGTCATTGGAAGCGATGTTAAGTTGGTTCCAAAAGACAGGGTTATCAGAAGTGCTGGTGTCTTTGTCTGCGTCTTCTTTTAGTTTGGTTTTAAGGCATCGTCTTGATCAGTTTTTGTTAAAAAATGATTAGAAAACAATTGTCTTGTTAAAGTTTGAAGCATGTCAGATTGCTCGCTTACTACATGATTTACACTATTGGTTATAGGATTTGAAAAATATGAGTCGTTCAGAAGATCTATACGCACGCGCCCAACACCGCATTCCTGGAGGGGTCAATTCTCCAGTGCGAGCTTTTAATGGCGTGGGGGGGACACCTATATTTTTCCAGCGCGGAAAAGGTGCTTATGTTTATGATGAAGATCAGAAGCGCTATATAGATTATGTTGGTTCTTGGGGGCCTATGATTCTGGGGCACTCTCATCCAGATGTGTTGGATGCGGTTAGGCAGCAATTGGATTTTGGTTTGAGTTTTGGTGCCCCCACTGAAGTTGAAATTACCATGGCTGAAAAAGTCTGCGAACTGGTTCCTTCTATGGACATGGTGCGCATGGTGAATTCTGGTACAGAAGCTACTATGAGCGCGATTCGATTAGCTCGTGGCTACACTGGTCGTGATAAAATCGTTAAGTTTGAAGGTTGTTATCATGGGCACTCAGATTCTTTGCTTGTGAAAGCGGGCTCTGGTGCATTGACGTTAGGAGTGCCTAATTCTCCTGGTGTTCCTGCGGATTTAGCGAAGCATACCATTACCCTGCAATACAATGATATTGAAGAGGTGGTTCGTTGCTTCGCTGAAATAGGAGATCAAATCGCTTGTATTATTGTTGAACCTGTCGCGGGCAATATGAATTGTATTTTGCCTGCGGAAGGCTTCCTTGAAACGCTGCGCAAAGTGTGTGATGAATCCGGTGCTGTGTTAATTTTTGATGAAGTAATGACTGGATTTCGTGTGGCACTTGGTGGTGCGCAAGACCATTTTGGTATCGTTCCTGATTTGACCACTTTAGGTAAAGTGATCGGTGCGGGTATGCCGGTTGGTGCGTTTGGTGGCAAACGTGCCATTATGGAATGTATTTCACCCTTAGGTCCGGTGTATCAAGCGGGTACCCTGTCTGGTAATCCGGTTGCTATGGTGGCGGGTTTGGCTGTGTTAAATAAAATCAGTGAAAAAGGTTTTCATGAAACTTTAGGCGCCAAAGCGGATCGTCTGGTCTCTGGATTGAAGAAAGCAGCAGACGATGTTGGTGTGCCGTTCTGTGTCGTGAGTGTCGGTGGTATGTTTGGTTTCTTCTTTACTGAGGCGAAAGCGGTGACAAGTTTTAGTGAGGTTCAGCGCTGTGATTTGGCTCGTTTTAAGGCTTTCTTCCATTACATGTTGGAAGAGGGCGTATATTTTGCACCAGCCGCTTTTGAGGCGGGCTTTATTTCTCAAGCACATACAGAAGAAGATATTGATTACACGATAGAAGCCGCAAAGCGCTCTTTTGCTAAACTCGTATAAATAATTCGTAATAAGGAAGGTTTACAACATGTCTATTGATGATATGAAAAAATCACCAGTTGATGAAATTGAAGACATCGACGTTGGTGATGAAAAAAAGCAGCCTCATAAAGGGGTTTATTTATTGCCTAACTTGTTCACAACGGCAGCCCTTTTTTCGGGTTTTTACTCCATTATTGCTGCTATGAACGAAAACTACTCGCATGCTGCTGTGGCTATTTTTATCTCGATGATTTTTGATGGCTTAGATGGTCGAGTGGCTCGTTTGACGCACACACAAAGTGCTTTTGGTGCTGAGTACGATTCTTTGGCTGATATGGTTTCTTTTGGTATCGCACCGGCATTAATTGTGTTTACTTGGTCTTTGGCGCCACTTGGTAAGATTGGCTGGATTGCCGCATTTGTTTATGCTGTGGGCGCAGCACTGCGTTTGGCTCGTTTCAATACTATGATTGGAGTAGAGGAAAAACGTTATTTTACCGGACTGCCTAGTCCGGCAGCAGCGGCTATTGTGGCGGGTGTTATTTGGGCCGCAAATGATAATGGTGTGTCTGGCGAAAGTTTGGCGACATTGATGGCATTGCTTGTTCCCATTACTGGTTTGCTGATGGTCAGTAATGTGAAGTATCGCAGCTTTAAAGATCTGGATTTAAAAGGACGTGTTCCTTTTGTGGTCCTCCTGATTGCGGTTCTGGTATTGGTATTTGTTGCTTTGCAACCGGCATTTGTGCTGATGAGCGTGTTTTGTTTATATGGGTTGTGGGGGCCGCTTGGCATTGTGTTCAAGCAATTGCGCTAGATGATTGTGATATAAAAAAGCATTCTATTTTATTGTGAGTGCTTTTTTTGAACTAGTGGCGTGACCCCTTGTCAATAATTTTAATAACATAAGGGGACATGCTATGCTGATTTTGAATAAGAAAGCGTCTGATTGCTCTGAGTCAGAAGTGACAGATAAATCCATTTATCTAAATCGCCGTCAATTTATGAAGGTAACGGGTGGTATTGCGCTTGGTGTCGGTGGCATTGGTCACGCAGCCGCTGCGCTTCAAGAAGGTAACCCTTTGTCACCACCGTCTTCGCTTAAATCCTCTTTTGACAATATAGTCGAAACGTCTTTTGGTAAAGACGACAAACTCTCTCCTTATGATGTTGCTACCTCATACAATAATTTTTATGAATTTGGTTATGGCAAAAGTGACCCTAAAGAACGCTCCTCTCAGCTTAAAACCACACCATGGACCATTACTGTTGAAGGTGAGGCGGCCAAAACGGGCGTATTTGATCTAGACGGTATTATCAAAGAGTCTATGCTGGAGGAGCGAATATATCGACTTCGTTGTGTTGAAGCTTGGTCAATGGTTATCCCTTGGGTGGGTGTCTCTCTTGCTACGGTTCTTAAACGTTTCGAGCCAACATCAAAAGCTAAATATGTGTATTTTGAAACGTTATATGATCCTAAACAGATGCCTGGTCAATTAGGGAGCGGATTGGACTGGCCTTACAGAGAAGGTTTGCGCATTGATGAGGCAATGAATCCTTTGGCGTTCCTTGCTGTGGGGATGTACGGAAGTATTTTGCCAAATCAAAATGGTGCGCCAGTCCGGTTGGTTTTACCTTGGAAGTATGGCTTTAAAAGTATCAAATCCATTGTGAAAATTCGCTTCGTTGAAACTATGCCAGAAACAACCTGGAGCATGTTGGCTCCGAATGAGTATGGTTTTTATGCTAATGTGAATCCTAATGTTGATCACCCACGCTGGTCGCAACAACAAGAGCGTCGTTTACCAGGTGGTGTGCTGTTCCCAAACGTCATTGAAACGAAAATGTTCAATGGTTATGAAGAGGAAGTTGCTTCTCTGTATGCGGGTATGGATTTGAAAAGGTTTTATTGATATGGCTGGTTTCTGGGACAGAAGAGAAAAACCCTATGTTTTAGCTATCTTCACCTTGCCATTTTTATGGATGTTTATTTCATTAGTAATGGGGCAGTATTTTCCAGATCCTGGCAAGTTGTTGATGAGGTTAAGTGGTATTTGGGCGTCTGTCTTTGTCGTGGCTGTTATGGCAATGACTCTGATTGGTAAGATAGAAGCCTTAAAGTTTATTAACCGATACCGTCGCTTCATTGGTGTAACGGCGTTCTGTTATGCATCACTTCATTTTATTATTTATTTGGTGTTGTTTGCTGGCTTAAGTTGGACATGGATCAGCTCTGACCTTATTGAGAAACCTTATATTTATGTCGGTACTTTAGCTCTTGTTATTATGGCTGCCCTTGCTATAACCAGTACAAAATCCATGATGCGTAAATTAGGCAAAAAGTGGAAGCCGCTTCATCGTCTCATGTACCTCGTTGCTTTAGCCGTGATTGCGCACTTATGGTGGCAGGTAAAAGACGATATTTCACTTGCTGTTTATTTTTCTGTGCTGTTAGTGCCTTTGTTGTTGCTTAAAATCCCGACGTTACCAATGTATAAGAAATTTTTTAAGAAAACTTAAAAAAATGCTTGCACAGAAAATTTTGGAATGTATTATACG
>NZ_QGOK01000022.1 GCF_003259175.1 Marinomonas shanghaiensis
TCACATGTAGGTCGGCCTTTAGGCCGTCAAATTTACGATCATCCCCATAACACGTAACTAACCATCATAAGCGAGTTAGAAGGCAAAGTCAGCAAACAAAAAAAGAGCTCGTATAAGTCAAACACACAAGCTCTTTTCAAACGCTCTTCGCATCAGTAACGTAGCTGCTCTAAGCCACAAAAAGGATCAATGGTCGCATCTGTATTAAAACTTAATCGTCCTAATAACCCATCCACTACCGCTTTTTGCACCTCTACCAAAGGGCTATAAGCATTAATATAGGCTGGTACTTTCGGCGCGTCATATAAAAGATACGGATGCCCAAAAGACACCATTACCGTTGGAATATCAACCCAAGGACGATACATGGCGTTACCAAACCCTTCATGCAACCCCATCCAATCGATATAAATATGTGACTTCACTAACATAGATTCGTCGCCACTGAGATAAAGCACCCAGTCGTATTGCTTGGTTTCTAATGCCATTCCGGCTTCAAACACAGTCACTTCAAAGCCTTCGTTTTCTAGCATTTTAGGGATTTGAAATGGCATAGGCGAAGAAAAGAAAATATTTTTGATCCCCGTGGACATCACCAATACACGTCGCTGTTTTTCCAAGCTAATCGGCAAAATTTCATGACGATTTTTAACCAAATGGACCGTTCTACGATTCAGTTCTGGAATGCGATCCGCATAATCGGACGCCAATAAATTCTTCATTTTTTGGACGCTAATGTCATCCTGCTGTTGATGCAACCCCAACGCCGCTTTCATTGCTAAAATACGCAGTACCGATTGCTCGAGGCGCTTTTCGGACACACTCCCCTCACGCACAGCTTTGAGCATATACGCGTAATCTTCAACAGGGTCCTTACAAAACAACAGCATGTCACAGCCATTCTCAATGATTTGCCCCACCACCTCTTCACGTTTCGCCCAGCTACTTAAACCCGCCATCACAGTCGCATCTGACACAATTAAGCCATTAAACCCCAACTCTCCACGCAGCAGTTGCTCATTCAGTAACTTACTCACACTCGCAGGACGCCACCATTCTTCAGGATTTGCCTCGTACTGCTTTACATACTCAGGTAACGCAATATGAGCTGACATAATTGACATCACATTGCTGTCAATCGCACTACGGTAGAGTCGCCCATAACGTTCTTCCCATTCGTCCCTATTTAAAGGATTGACCGTCGTGACTAAATGCTGATCTCGGTCGTCAAAGCCCTCCCCCGGCCAATGCTTTGCGGTAGCTGCAATGCCATTGTTTTGAAAAGTCTTAATGTTGGACCGACTCATACTTTCGATAACATCAACATCGCTACCATAAGAGCGTGTACCAACCACTGCACTGCGAAACTTAGCATTAATATCGATCACGGGAGTAAATGACCAATTAATCCCTAATAATTTCGCCTCTTGAGCAATCACTTGAGTGCAGTATTCCACGGTACTTTCGTCTTTGAGGCCGGCAAGTCCAAGCTGATTTGGCACTTGTGCACCAAATGGAAAGCTCATGCCACCCCCTTCAAGATCAGCACTCACTAAAAGCGGCACAGCAGAATGGCTGCGTAATTGATTCATCATATTGACTTCAATATCAAGATCTGGACCAACAAATTTGGTAATAGCACCAGGCTGAATACTGTCAACTAGAGACAATTCCTCCACCGAATTTGCTCTTACAATTAGGTTAAATAGCTGCCCTACTTTTTGCTCTAACGTTAGCTCTGTATAGGTTTTATTTACCCATTCAAGCGCCATGTTGTCCAAAAAAAACGGCGCATTACGCAATGACTCATTCATAGTAAAACCTCAATACCCTTTAATTTACTTGATTCGCTTTGCGAGTCGCCCTTAATTCAGATTGCATGGTGTCTTCTACGTTTCGTGTTATCGGATAGAAATACGCAATAAAGGCAATACAACCCGCACCAAAGGCAGGAAAGAGACTCATGAAAAGTAAAATCATCTGTGCAGATTGAGCCGTTTGCTCAACCCCCGCTTGGTAGCCCGCAAAACTCAGCCCAATACCCACTAAAGCCCCGCTTAGCCCCATCCCAAATTTATGGGAAAAAGTGGCAGAACTCGTCGACAAACCCACTACGCGTCGACCTGATTTCCACTCAACATAATCCGCCGTATCAGCCACCAATCCCCATAAAGAAGAAGCAGCAATCCCCTTAGACAACTGATTAAAAAAGATAATGGCGTAAATGACATACAGACTGGATGGATCAACCCAATACAAATTACTAATACAGCACATACTCAATAATGCACCAGTAATCACTAGGCTGCGTTTCGAAAAACGCTTAACCAACTGAGACATCAAGGCGGATCCTGCAATCATACCGAGGCTCGCCATGGTAAAAAACATACCCGCTTTGCTGGCATCCCCTACGATATAGGTAAAATAATACATGCCAACAGCAAATGGCATAATGGTGAAAGTAAACAGAGGAATGCCCATTAATATCGTCACCCACCAAGCACGATTGTTGATGACGACTGCAAGATCTTCTTTCAAAGAGGAGCTTTGCTTTATCATTGGTACACGTTCTTTAACACGAGAAAAACACAACCAGAAGGTCACCACCATGATGGCACTGAGCAACATCATGGTGTATTGAAAACCCTGTTGCTTATTACCATCACCAAAAAACTCAACCAACGGCAAGGTGCCCGCATTGACCAATAATGCACCTGTAAAGGCTAAGACCATTCGAAATGATGCCATCTGACCACGTTCTACAGGGCTATCCGATATGGTTGCAGGTAAAGAAGAGTATGGAATATTGATGGCTGTGTAGAGTGTCATCAACAAAATATAGGTCACAAATGCCCAAATTATTTTCCCAGACTCATCCAGATCAGGCGTGGTAAACGTGAGTACAGCGACAATCGCTAAAGGGATTGGAACGTACAGAAGATAAGGACGAAATTTACCAAACTGTGATTGGGTTCTGTCACCTATCATCCCCATTATGGGGTCAGAGACAGCATCCCACATTCGCGTGACAAAAAACAATGTCCCCACAAGAGCAGCCGAAATGCCGAACACATCGGTATAAAAAAACATCAGATAAGTACCTACCGCAGTAAACACCACATTACTGGCTAAGTCACCAAAGCCATAACTCACCTTATCGAAAAACGATAACTTCTTCATAATGAAACCCTATTTGTATTTATTATTTTGTTTCATTATGGGAATTAATCTTAAGGGTGCTATCCGATTTTTGACCTACTCAATAGCCGTTTTTTGACCTATAAAAAAACCACTCACAGTAAACACCTTTAAAAGAAATTTTTAAATGTACAAGAATTGTTTATCCAACCACGGCAAAATGCGCTGTTTCAACAGCACTAAATCAACCCCCGCATACGCTTGACCCACACTGACTAAATTTACCGACTCACGTTTAAGTCGAAACACAGTAGGCGTGCAATCATATTCTCGACGAAACGCCATATTAAAGGCTTTTACGGAAGGAAATCCGTGATCTAGTGCGATATCTGATATGGCTTTTTTAGGCTTCTGAAGCAAGTCTGACAAACTTTTTTCTAATCGATAAAGCGTCAGATAACGTAAAAATGTTTCGCCAACTTTGGCTTTAAAATAACGGCTTAAATAGGCTTCCGACAGCCCTAGCTCATTAGCAAGCAAAGATAAAGAAATATGCTCTTGGTAACGCAAGGTAATTTGGCGTAATAAATCATTAATTAATAAAGTAGATTCCATAGAATCTACTTTATTAACACTCGTTGCCGGAAAATATCGAGAAAACAGCAAACCAAGCTGAGCCAGCAGACTGGCTTGGGCTTGCTGCCAATGATTCGCTTTATAGTGTTGCTCCCACCATAAATGGGCCATCAGCTGCTTAATCTTCGCTGTCATACTTTGTTGAGCTAAACTCCACGCTTTCATGGGCGTACTATCTAACGCCACCCCCACAAAATGATGCTGTAGGCAAAGCACCAAATTATCGGCGTCTGTCGATTGCGTGGCATGGGGGCGCTCTTTATTAATAAACAAGACATCCCCTTCCTGTAACAGCAGTATTTCATCCATCACCTGAACACGAATACGACCTTTCACCACCCACAAGCATTCGTGGGCATTGTGATGGTGTAAATCACATTGCGTCACAGAATGAGCGAATATGCGGCTTTCTTCTTCTAATATTTCCGCTCTGTTCAACAAATACATAACAAACCCACTTCCTCAACAAGCTTAACGGATGATAAGGAAGTTAAAGCACAAAGTCACAGGCAAAAAAAAGCCCCGCATTAGCGAGGCTCTTTATCGATATTTCAATTGTGGTTAGACGCTGGCATTTTTCACTGAGAACATGCCGTAAGCGGCGACAACAAGGAAACACGCTGCTGGCACGACATATGAAATAATAGCACCATATCCATCAATGGTAGCCCCTTGAACCAAAGGCATAACAGCCCCACCCAAGATAGCCATGACCAAACCCGCAGAGCCAAATTTCGTATCGCTACCAAGACCGTCTAACGCGATGCTGTAGATGGTTGGGAACATCAAAGATAAACAAGCTGAAATAGACACAATCGCCCAAACGCCTGTAACACCTGGCACCATAACAGCGTACAAACACAAAGCCGTACCCAATAGCGCCAAGATACTCAACAACACAGCAGGACGGAAAAAGCCCATCAACCAGGTCATCACAAAACGCGATATCAAGAAAATAATCAGACTGTACTGGAGATAATCAGACGCACTGGCTTCAGTACCACCAAGAGTCTCTAGCACATATTGAATCGTAAAAGTCCAAGTACACGTTTGTGCCGCTACGTTAAAAAACTGCGCGACAACACCCCAACGATACTGTTTTCGGGCAAGTAATCGGCTTAATGTCGCCATGAAATCAATCGTCTGAACTTCGTCAACATTGACCTTGTTCTCTGATTTAGGGATACGCATGAAATAAATAAGCGCCCAGATAATCATCAAAACAAACGCCATACCGACATAAGGTGTCATGACGCTGTTTAACTCATCTGCACGAATGCTCAGTAGCATTTCAGGTGCCATGCTGGCTCTTTCTTCAGCGGACGCTGTGTTTAGATTAGGAAGAATCAAGGTCGCTGCTAAAAATACACCGATGTTAGTACCAACCGGATTGAACGCCTGAGCCAAATTCAAACGACGCGCTGCGCTGCCTTCTGGCCCCATGGTCATCACAAAAGGATTCGCTGAGGTTTCTAAAATAGACAAGCCTGCTGCCAAAATAAACAGCGCCGCCAAAAAGAAACCATAAGTCATAGACACACTAGCAGGATAAAAAGCCAAGGCCCCTAAAATAGCCAAACCTAAACCAGTCAATACACCCGCTTTATAAGAGTAACGTGCGTTGATAAACGCCGCTGGAATCGCCAAACAGAAATATGCGCCGTAATAAGCGAACTGCACAAGGGCGGATTCAAAGGTGCTCATGGTAAAAATCTTGCTAAACACTTTTACCAAGGGATCGGTCATGTTGGCGGCAACGCCCCATGCCGCAAAACAGGTAATCAATAGGATAAACGCGATTTTCATGTTCGGATAAACGAACGGGGCAGAGAGGGACTTTTCAGGAGCTGTATTTTGATTTTTCATAAAGCAAACAACATCTATTATTTTATAGTTGGATGATAGGACGTGCTTGTTGTCTTCAAAAAGACAGACTAAAAGCACCTCACCAGCATCAGACATTGATATAGGCTAACCGCAGTGTGAGCGTTTTGTGGTTGGTTTAACACCACCAAAAACATCCTCTCTACGACCAACATCAAACACAAGGTGCGAAATCCTATCACCAACTTTCTATAAAGATGAGCCTACAAAGCAAAACTTCGTAGCTTATGGCGGTTATTAATTTTTTCTTACCCATTTCATTAACATAAATGAAATATTTATGACTGACGGTTCATTTAGAGGTTTACCTTATATTGCATTCAACGCTTTTTTAGCAACCGTAGAGCATTCGCCGTGACCAATGCCGTCGCGCCAGAATCCGCCAATACGGCCAACCACAGTCCCGTTACACCTAACAAAGTCGTCACTAAAAATACCGCCTTCAAACCTAACGCGATGGTAATATTTTGGCGAATATTGGCATTGGTCGCACGGGATAAACGAATCATTTCAGCTAAGCCTTGCAACCGATTATGAGTTAACGCCGCATCGGCCGTTTCTAACGCCACGTCTGTGCCACTTCCCATGGCAATGCCGATAGTGGACGCTTTCATGGCTGGTGCATCATTGATGCCATCACCCACCATGGCTGTCGCTTGTTGTTGATTTAATGTCGTGACCGCCGTCACTTTGTCTTCTGGTAATAAATCCGCTCGATAATCTATGTTCAATTCGGCAGCAATCGCTGCAGCGGCGCGGGTATTATCCCCAGTGAGCATCACGCCATTAATGCCCAAATCGGCTAGGTCTTTCAGCGCGGCTTTGGCATCGTCACGTAATTTATCTCGTAATGCGATCAAGCCCAACAATTCACCCTCTTCTAAAACAACCACGACGGTTTTACCTGCTTGCTCAAGCTGAATAACTTGTTGCTGAATAGAATCCTCTAACGCTTGC
Organism: Marinomonas shanghaiensis; assembly: GCF_003259175.1. Taxonomy (GTDB): domain Bacteria; phylum Pseudomonadota; class Gammaproteobacteria; order Pseudomonadales; family Marinomonadaceae; genus Marinomonas; species Marinomonas shanghaiensis. Next base: position 6,616 of record NZ_QGOK01000022.1, read on the forward strand.
TCTAACTTACTTGGCGAGCTGATTTTGACTTTTTTACCCGCAAAATCGCCTTCTACCCCGACACCCGCCAAGGTTTTGCGATTATCAGCGTGAACCACTGCAATCCCTTGTTGCTCGGTGTAATCCACAATGGCTTTCGCCAATGGATGATGGGATCCCATTTCAACGGCCGCTGCCGAAGCTAATACGTCATTAACGTTAGAACCATTTAAAGTAACGACGTCCGTCACGCTTGGCTTACCTTCCGTCAGCGTGCCGGTTTTATCAAAAGCAATGGTTCTGATTCGACCCAGTTGTTCTAGTGCTAAGCCACCTTTAATCAAAGCGCCTCGACGAGTCGCTGCCGCCAAACCAGAGGTAATCGCGGCTGGTGTCGAAATAACCAAGGCACAAGGACAACCAATCAGCAACAAGGCCAAACCACGATAAACCCACGTATCCCAAGGCTGAGCAAAGGCCAAAGGTGGAATCAAGATCACCAAGATAGAAATCAACATAATCACAGGCGTATAGATGCGGCTGAATTTATCTAAGAAACGCTCAAGCGGTGCTCGGCGCTCTTCCGCCTCTTCGATAAGATGCAAAATTCGATCTATGGCGTTATTACCCGGTTGCGACACCACCTTGAGTCGCACAACCCGATCGGCCAACAAACTCCCCGCTGGTACTTTTTCACCAGAGGAACGTTCAACTGGAACGGACTCCCCAGTCAAAGCACTTTCGTCGAAGCTTGCCATTTCGGACAGAAGCTCTGCATCGGCAGGCAAGCGTTCTCCCGGCGACACTTCAATTTCATCGCCTGGACGCAAATCCGCAATAGCGATTTTTTGACGTACGCCATTTTTGATAATCAAGGCTTCTTCTGGCAATAAGGCCATTAGAGCACTGACGCCTTTGCGAGCACGGTTGGCAGCAAACGACTCCAAACACTCCCCAACCATAAAGAGCAGCAGCACCATCGCTGCTTCTGCCGTAGCACCAATGAATAACGCACCGATTGCCGCGACGCTCATCAAGGTTTCAATGGCAAAAGGTGAACCACTACGCATCATGCGCCATGACGTTTTCATGATGGGCACTAAACCAAACAAGGTCGTCACAATAAAAGCCGTTTCGCCAAACACAGGATGAAATTGTGTTATGCCCCAACTCAACAGCATCAATAGTGTTAACCCAGCCATAGGCGCGTATTCACGCCATTGTTGAAAAAACACCTTGTTTGCTGATGATTCAGGCGCGGCGTTAAAGGGCAATAAATTAAAACCTATACCTTTTACCGTGTCTTGAATGTTGTCAGAGACATCGGATGTGGTTTCAACCTGTAGCTTTTCGGTCGAAAAAATCACATTCGCACTCACCACACCTTCTATTGAAGAAACCGCACGTTCGATGGATCGTGCACAACTGGCGCAATCCATCCCGCTGACTCGCCAACAATACGTTTGCGTGCCCGTTTCTTGCGCCACCGGAGCGTAGTCATTGGAATCTGTGGATGAGCAACCATTGAGAGCATCTTCATCGTCAGAAGTACCACATTGGCTTTCTTTTTGACCGCTTTTACCGCTTGCGCAACACGTTGAAGTTTCACTTAGCGTCGAGCTGCAAGAACCGTTATCTTTCTGGTCGGCATGAGTTTGTGTGGCAAGATGACACTGACATGATGCACGAGACTGACAGTCTGCATTGTGTTGATGTGAATGATGACTTGATGAGTAATGACTTGATGAGTGATGACTTGATGAGTGATGCATAAATCTCTCCTGTTATGAACCTATAACAAGAGTGTAGACCTTAGACAATAGTCCAAGGTCAAGCATCCGTTTCCTATTATTTATGCAATAAAAGAGTCTTAACTCTTCTTCGAAACACCTTGTGCTTCTAACACTGTTTTCGCGTCAGTGCGCTCCATGATTTTCACTAAGGCTGATTGAATCACTTCGTCTTCACGCACATCACTTTGCCCTACAAAACGCTGTTCCTGTGGCTCAGCACCTTCTTCTGCAGTAAAGGTCACTACCACTTCTGTGGCGATTTTTTCTGTATCACCAAAGTAAGCAATGGAAAGTTGCGGATACCCTTTGAAACCCATTTTGACTTTCTTCGCGATACGCTTTTTCGATTTATCTATGTTCATGCTGCCTGCCTAAAGGGAAAGGTATTGAGTCTCAATGAAATACTATTGCTGGATTAAACCACAAAGCAGACCGTTCAAGATAAATTAAATCGATATAACGAGCCGCAATCGTACAAAAGTTTTTACTTAATTAAACTCAACACACTTCTAAACTCATCCGCTCGACAGTCACCAATCAATTCAAATAAGCACATTTCAAGGCTGGTCACTTCCACACCTTTTCGAGCTAACTTGGCGAGCGCCATCTTTTTATTCTCTGTCGTTCGAGATGATACGCAATCGCTCACCAACTCCACCACGTAACCCAAATCCAGCAAACCCAATGCGGTTTGATAAACACAAATATGCGCTTCAATACCACTAATCAACCAAGTATTCACCTTGGCTTTTTTCACAGCAGTAACAAAAGCCGGTTCGCCACAGGCACTAAAAGAATACTTAGCAATGGGCTCGACCATATTCAACACTTCACGAAGTTCAGGCACCGTTGCGCCCAGTTTTTCTGGGTTTTGCTCCAACCAAAGAATGGGCAAACCTAATAGCTTTGCGGCTTTTACTAGCTTAACCAAATTAGCGATAAACGCCTCGCTGTCGTGAACAATAGTGGCTAGTTTTCCTTGAACATCAATCACAACCAAACCGGTTTTGTCTTTTATTAACATTACACGCTCCTCTTTTGTTTGTATTTCCCACCTGCCGTTATTTGATCAATTCAATACCTAAAACATCACCAATACAAGATTTTGCCCAAATACAAAATACAGCTTTAGTATGTTAAGGAAGGTGCGAATAAGTCTACTAAGCCTCAGTCTTTCAGAGAAATCGTCAAATAAGGCGCGACTCTGAAGGAATGTAGGTACCTTTCAAAGAGTCACAACGACATGTGGCCTATTATTTTTAATAGTAAGCTCTGAAAGACCCGCATGCCTACATGGATGTAGGTAATTAGGGCAATGCAGGAGCAATTGCCGAGGGCATGGCCTAAAAGCCTGTATTCTTTGTTGAGCACCTCGAAAATAGAACCACTATTCACATTCGCTACTCGCCTCGAATAACAGGCTTTTATCCACATGCTGAGACAAGAGGACTTGTTCGCACCTTCCTTAAACAGCAACGTATTAACCCATCCATTTACCGCTCAAATAACAAAATTGCCCTGTCAGTAAAATCGAGCGATTTTGTTATTTGTTTCGTTTTTAAAGCATCGTAACCTTTTCCGTTAATTTTTATGGAGAACAATAACATGCTCAACACAACACAGATCAAAGTACGCGGCTATCACCTCGACCTTTTTCAACATGTCAACAATGCTCGCTACTTAGAATTTATAGAAGAAGGCCGCTGGGCATTTTTTGATGAATTTTTCAGTAAAGACGACTGGATGCAGCAAGACCTCGTCTGGCCTGTGGTGAATATAAACATCAACTTCAAATCCGAAGCCAATTTTGGAGACCTACTCGAAGTGCAAACCCGCTATGTAAAAATAGGCAATCGTAGTGTCACCATGCAGCAGACCATTATAAAAGTCCCAACCAATGAGGTCGTGGTTGACGCCGATGTCACCTATGTATGCTTCTCCAAAATGGCAAAATCAGCGATTCCCTTCCCAGATGATTTTAGACAAAGAATTGAGTTATCTATTGCGTCATTTGAACAAAATCAACTCAACAACATCACGGTTAACACAGCTTTCGACAAGTCCAAATAGTACTGACAATAAAAAAGGGCAAATCGCCCTTTTTTATTGTGGTATGTAATATCAAGCTATTACCAGCTCAAGGTTACTTTCTGCCCTGTTTCCAGTGATTTCTGTGCGGCATCCGCCAGAATTTGCGCACGGCGTCCATCTTCAAAACTTGGGGAAACGGGCTTTTTAGCAATGACGTTTTCGATGAAAGAGGTTAACTGCAAATTGTAAGCATCCACATAACGGTCGATAAAAAAGTTATAAAGTGGGTCTTTTACTTGCGTTGTCTCTTTAGTAAACCGAGTCACAGAGGTTGGCGTTTGGTTATTCGATATCACCATGCCTTCTGAGCCAAACGCTTCCACACGCTGATCATAGCCATAGATGGCGCGACGAGAGCCATTAATATGAATCAAACGACCAGATTGGCTTTTCATGATCAGCATTACGCTGTCCACATCACCAATCTCGGTGATTTTTTTGTCCACCATGGCGCTGCCAAAAGCCTGTAACTCAACAATTTCTTCGCCTAAGACAAAACGTGCCATATCGAAATCATGAATGATCATGTCACGGAAAATACCACCAGACGATTTTAAGTATTCCACTGGCGCCATACCAGGATCGCGACTGGTAATGATGACCTGCTCTAATGTGCCGATACTGCCGTCTTGAGCCGCTTTGGCCACGGCCGCATGGCTTGGATCGTAACGACGATTAAAGCCAATCTGGATAGGCACATGACAATCTTTTATTTGTTCTAAGCAAGCGTTTACAGTCGCTGTATCTAGATCAATCGGCTTTTCACATAAAATGGCTTTACCCGCTTTGGCCGCCTTAATGATCAACTCCACATGGGTATCTGTACTGGTGGCAATCAACACCGCATCCACTTCTGGATCGGCTAAGGCGACTTCCACACTGTCCGCCACCTTGGCACCAGTGGCCTTTGCGACGGCTTCCGCCGCTGGCGCATAGACATCAAAGACATATTTTAAGTTAGATTGGGCAAACGCCTGAATATTTTGGGCGTGCATTTTTCCGATTCGACCCGCACCGAATAGCGCAAAATTCAACATGATAATTCCTTAGGTATATTTAAGGCGACTACTGCGCTTGTAAATACTGTGTTAAAAACGAACTCGAAATACTCATTTATAACTATAAACTCCGTTTTCTCGTTCGTTTTTGCCTTGTCTTTACTTCGCTCGTAACGTCGCAACAGTTATTAAGGTTTAGAGCTGTTTATCTCTTTCAATAATCCACTCATGATCCGGATCATTATGAAAAATCCAATTCCGACTTGGTCCCGCCATGACATTCAAATAATAGGATTGATAACCATGGGGGACACCAACTGGATGATAACCTTCTGGCACCATGACAAGATCACCGTCTTCCACGGCCATGGTCTCATCAATGCTTCGGTCATCCGTATAAACACGCTGAAAGGCAAACCCCTGCGGTGGATCAATCTTGTGATAATAGGTTTCTTCCAGTTGAGTTTCCGCTGGCGCGGCGTCGGTATCATGCTTGTGAGGCGGATAACTAGACCAACCACCACTGGGTGTGATCACTTCACACACCAACAAACTGTCAGCAGGTTCGTTACCAAATAGGATATTACACACATGACGGGTATTGCTTGCCACACCGCGAGTTTCGTACTGGCATTGCTCAGGGGTGATCAATTTCGCTGGAAATCCCCCTTTCCCTGGTGCCTTACAAAACGCGACTTCCACATCCGTAATGGCGGTAATACGAATTTCATCTTGGGCTGGGGAGTACACAGAATAAGGTGCTTTTTGCGCAAACACACTCATTCGGTCACCAATATTTTCCCAAGCTTCAAGCTTGGTACGGACGTTGGCTTTGCCCGATAGAATCACCGCGCATACTTCATCGGTTCCGGTTTGCACGGTTACAGATTCGCCCGCGTTAAGCTGATGCGCTTCAAAACCAACATAATGCCAATTCGCACTTTCTGGCGTAATATATTGAGTTTGCGTATTACCGTTCATTTGGCGTTGTTTGCTTCGTCTGTTTTTACTCAGTAAAGATGACATAAAAACCTCAATCATTATTATTGTCTTTTTGGCGTACTGAACCGATGTTTAAGGCTATCGATTCACATCATATTGCTCGACTTCTACCCACGCTTTCTTTTCATAAGATTCCACCACGCTATCGAGGATGATGTTTACTTGGGTCGCCGCTCGAAAGTCAGGCCATAAAGGAGCGTCATGCACAATACCTTGAAATAAATCTCGAATTTCAACCGCTTTCATATCATTGAAGCCCAATCCATGACCCGCAGATACGCAAAATGCTTGATAATCAGGGTGTTCAGGTCCAACCAAAATACGTTTAAAACCTTGGGTTTGAGGATTGCCCTCCGCAATATACAAAGACAATTCTGATAAGGTTTCTTGATCGAAAATCAAGCTTCCTTTGGTTCCCGTAATTTCAAATGACAAACCATTTTTTCTTCCCCATGCGATACGCGACGCTTCTAATGTGCCTTGAGCACCATTAGCAAAACGCACCATCATATGCGCCTGATCATCGTTTTCTACTTCCCCAACCCCTGCTTTGGCATCGTTTGAAGACAAAGGACGATATTGGTGGACTACTTTAAGATCCGCGCACAAAGATACAATAGGCGCCACCAGATGTGTCGCCAATTGCACAAGATGCGAGGCCAAATCATTCAATGCTCCGGTTCCCGCAAACTGCTTCTGTAAACGCCAACTAAAAGGCAAATTTGCGTCAGCAAGATAGTCTTCATTAAACACACCACGAAAATGCACCACCTCACCAATATCACCCCGAGCAATTAATTGCTTAGCGAATTGCACCGTTGGGTTTTTGATATAATTAAAACCTACTAGCGTTTTGACACCAGCACGCTCTGCCGCTTCCGTCATCTCTCTGGCATCTGCCGCATTCAATGCTAACGGCTTTTCACTGTAAACATGCTTACCAGCAGCAATGGCGGCCAAGGCAATTTCTTTGTGTAGAAAGTTCGGTGCACAAATATCTACAACGTCAATGTTGGGATCATGAATTAAGCTTTTCCAGTCCCCTGTCGAACGCTGAAAGCCCAATTCCAGCGCCTTCATTTCAGCCAACTCTGGTGTCGCATCCGCTAACATCTCACAATGTAATTGACCTTGTGGAATAGCAAAGGCTGCTATCGCATTTCGGTAGGCTATCGCATGAGCTTTGCCCATATAGCCTGAACCCACCAACCCTACACGCATTTTCTTTACTGTCATGATCGTCTCACTATCGTATGTGATATTCCAACAATGAAACCATAATAGAATATTTGTTTCATTTTTATCAATAGACAAAGTGATTATTTTTATAAAAAATGCCGTCAGAGTGTCATAAGAAGGGGGAAATACGCACCAAAAAGAATTTAACGCTTTAAAAACAAAAGGATAAGATTGTCCTATGAATAAAACACGCAGAATGCATTGAAATTTTTATTCCAAAAATTATTCAGATAGGGCATTAGATGATAAGACTTCTCCCCTCCTCAACACCCAATACAAGTAGAAAACCACAAGGAGATTCAACAGGAGTATTGCGACGTTCATCCGGCTTGGATCAAGATAGATAGCATACAACTCAAAGGGGATATAGATAGATCCACTGATAAAGGCAAGCCATTGCGTCCATCGCAATCGGTACCAAAGACCATATGCCACCACAAAACGAAAGCTGGCGTACAAGAGTAAAACCGTTGTCACCCATGCTGTATTCTTGAACGCCATGCGCTCAATGAAATGCAAAAAAGAGGTTAGGTATTGATGAGAAGCGGACATAGGCACCCAAACCACCACTCGCTCCGTCAGACGATGCAGCTCTTGTCCCGCCAATAGATTGATCAGAACAATGATAGATAACGCCAACATCCCTTTCGCGCCCTCTAAAAGCGCGATCGCACTCAGACCTTCAAATTTCATACAAATAATATCAGCCAAAAGACCAAGCTTATGAAACCAAGATGACAAAAAAACGATGGCTATGGGCTAGTTGCACGGAAAAGAAGAAAAACACAGCACGTAAAATAAAAAAGGTAGGTTCGAGACAAAGCCCCAACCTACCTTAGATGAGTTACTCTTGCTATCGTGCTTATACCCTAAATTTATCTAAGGATTTCGCTTGTTCGATAGTGATCTCCACCATGGTCTCACACAGTGCGTATTGCTCGGTCGCTGCGTCAGAAACCGATTGGCTGATATCTCGAATATTGGTTGTATTACGATTAATTTCATTTGACGTAGCGCTTTGTTCCTCAGCCGCGGCCGCTATTTGTACCGTCATTTCATTAATTTCATTGATACTGGCACGAATGGCTTCCAACGAGGCTTTTGCCTGGTTAGCGATTTGCTGAGTGGCATTGGCGCTTTCTCGGCTCTCAAGAATCACTTTTTCAGCTCCTCTCACTCCGCTTTGTAGTTGCTGAATCATCTTCTGAATTTGTTCCGTCGACTCTTGTGTCTTCGACGCTAAGGTTCGTACCTCATCCGCTACCACCGCAAAACCTCGACCTTGTTCACCTGCTCGCGCCGCCTCAATCGCCGCGTTTAAGGCCAACAAATTCGTTTGATCCGCAATGTCTGTGATCACAGTCAAAATGGATTCGATGTTATTACTATAAACCACCAACTCATTAATCGTGGTCACAACGCCGCCCATTTTATCGGTCAACTGAGCAATAGAGGCTGTCGTACGTTCTACCACGCCAGAACCTTCTTTTGCTGCAACATCCGCTTGATTTGCACGACTGGCTGCCGTTTGAGCGTTATCAGCCACATCATGAGCCGTAGCGGACATTTGGTGCATGGCGGTCGCTAATTGATCCAATTCATTCAACTGTGTATACAGTTCAGAGGAAGAGCGCGCAGAAGAGGCCGCTGTTTTATCGGTATTTTCACGCACCCGCAAAGACCGACCTTTTACTTCGCGTATCATTTGCTGTAAGTAATCCACAAATTTGTTGAACTCACTTGATACAGCACCAAACTCATCATTGCTGATAATGTCCAATCGCTTGGTTAAATCGCCCTCTCCACCATTGATCTCCTGCAAAGACTCGCGCAGAGCACGCAAAGGCTCCAGCAAACGCGTCACAACCAAATAGAGAATGACCGACACAAGTAAGCCTGCGATCAAGGTGCTCCAAAAGGCAATCCAACCAAAGGAACGTACGTCAGCAAACAATTTTGCTTCATCTAACACAACACCAATGTACCAATCAGCTCCGTACAAATTTGGCAATGGACTAAAAGACACATAAACCGACGTGCCATCGGCTAAGGTGTTGGGTAATAAGCCATTACTCAAAGTAGGGACGCCGCCTTGTAACAAATCTGCTACGGATTTGCCATTCAGATCTGCATTGGGGTGACTGATGATTTTGCCTGATTTATTTAACAAAAAGGCATAACCCGTTTCATTAAAATTCAAAGTATTCACCGCATCAGAAACGGTTTTTAGACTTAGATCGCCGCCAAACGCGCCTTTAAATTGACCACGATCAGAAAAATCGGCAATCACGGAAATCAAAATGTCCCCTTCTGTAGAAACATAAGGTTCTGTTAATACCGCTTGTTTATGTGTTTTGCCCATATCATACCAAGGGCGTTTTCGAGCATCCCAGCCTGGTGGGTTCCAATTTGGGTCGTTCGTAAAGCGAGGACCACCGCTCTCTAAACCACCAAATAGTAATAGGAATTCTTTTTGGTAAATGGGTAAATCAAAGGCTTTTTGAATGGTTTCTGGACTGAAATCCGCATCGATCGTTTGTGAAATTGACTCAATTAAATCCATTTTATTTTTAAGCCAGTTATCCACCTGCAAAGCCAAGGCTTTACTGCTTTCTTGCGTGCTGGTCATGGTTTTTTCAAACAATGCGGCGCGAAGACTTGAGTATTGCAGCCAAGAGTACATCGAGAACGCCAGCACGACGACAACCGACGCACACAACACTACTTTATGAGAGACCTTCATTCATTCTATCCTATCTGTAAAAAATTTAAGCAAGCCATACACCTGCTTCCCTGCAAAATTCAAATAACCTTTGTGATGGTTATAAGATTGTGTCAATTAGACTAGTTGCTGTGGAATTTATCTTAATGCACTTCAAAGCACCACCTTTTAACCGTTGTTTTTTGTCGTAACTAAAGTTTAGACCAAGAATAAAAAAAGCCCCCGCAATCCTAGAGAAAGCGGAGGCTGGCTGTTGGCAACACTAAACCAGAGGGCAAAATACCCTCAAGAGATTACACTAGATCAAAACGATCCAGCTCCATTACTTTCGTCCATGCAGCAACAAAGTCTTTCACAAAGCGTTCTTGTGAATCGGAGCAAGCATATACTTCAGCAATAGCACGAAGTTGAGAGTTAGAACCAAACACTAAGTCTGCACGCGTTGCTGTCCATTTAATTTTACCTGTTTTGCGATCTCGTCCTTGGAACTCATTCTCTTTTTCGGAAGTCGCAAACCATTTCGTTCCCATGTCCAAAAGGTTCACAAAGAAATCGTTACTCAAGGTTTCAGGTTGTTGTGTTAACACCCCATGAGTGGACTGTGCTGTATTGGCACCCAACACTCGCAACCCGCCTACCAATACCGTCATTTCTGGTGCTGATAGAGTCAGTAGCTGAGCCTTGTCTAATAACAATTCTTCGGTAGATACTGTGTATTGGCCTTTTTGATAGTTACGGAAACCATCCGCGATAGGCTCAAGAACAGCAAAAGATTCCACATCCGTTTGCTCTTGAGTTGCATCACCTCGTCCCGGTGTAAAAGGCACAGTCACGTCCAAATCTGCCGCTTTCGCTGCTTTCTCAATACCAACAGAACCTGCTAACACAATAAGATCTGCAAGAGAAATCTGTTTGTTGCCAGACTGCGCTTTATTGAAGGCCAGTTGAATGGCTTCTAATGTCGCCAAAACATGAGCAAGCTGCTCAGGCTGATTAACAGCCCAATCTTTTTGGGGGGCTAAACGGATACGTGCTCCGTTTGCTCCACCACGCATATCTGAACCACGATACGTGGAAGCCGATGCCCACGCCGTTGAAACCAACTGCGACACACTCAAACCTGATGCTAAAATTTTTGCCTTCAAATCAGCGACATCTTGCTCATTAACCAATTCGTGCGTCACCGCTGGAATTGGGTCTTGCCAGATCAGCTCTTCTTGAGGAACCAAAGGCCCTAAGTAACGCGAAACAGGGCCCATATCACGGTGTGTTAACTTAAACCATGCACGGGCAAACGCATCCGCAAGTTGATCTGGATTTTCGTGGAAGCGCTTAGATATCTCGGCATAAATTGGATCCACTTTAAGCGCCATATCCGCCGTCGACATCATTGGTGCATGACGTTTAGAGGCATCATGAGCATCCGGAACAGCATCAGCCAATGCATCACCTTTAGGCTTCCATTGAGTAGCGCCAGCAGGACTCTTAGTCAACTCCCAGTCGTAACCCAATAAGGTATCAAAATAGCCGTTATCCCACTGAATTGGGTTGGGTGTCCAAGCACCTTCTAAACCGCTCGAAATCGTATCGACGCCATTCCCTTGTCCCTGACTGTTACGCCAGCCAAAACCTTGCTCAGTAATGCCTGCCGCTTCTGGATCCGCGCCAACTTGGGCCGCGTCACCTGCGCCATGAGTTTTACCAAAAGTATGACCACCAGCCACCAGCGCAACCGTTTCTTCATCATTCATCGCCATGCGTGCAAACGTATCACGAATATCACGGGCTGATGCTAATGGATCAGGCTTACCATCTGGGCCTTCTGGGTTTACGTAAATCAAACCCATCTGAACCGCTGCAAGTGGGTTCTCTAGATCACGATCGCCTGAATAACGACTTTCTTCACCGCCACTTAATTCTAACCACTCTTTTTCTGCTCCCCAGTAGATATCATCTTCTGGTTCCCACACATCTGCACGGCCACCAGCAAAACCAAAGGTTTCAAATCCCATCGATTCTAATGCGCAGTTGCCCGCTAAAATCATAAGGTCCGCCCAAGAAAGTTTACGGCCGTATTTTTGCTTGATAGGCCAAAGCAGACGACGTGCTTTGTCCAAGTTGACGTTATCAGGCCAGCTGTTTAATGGTGCAAAACGTTGTGTACCAGAGGATGCACCACCGCGACCATCGGCAGTACGATAAGTGCCGGCACTGTGCCATGCCATACGAATGAAAAATGGACCATAATGACCATAGTCTGCTGGCCACCAATCTTGAGAGTCCGTCATTAAAGCATACAGATCTTGACGGACGGCTTCTAAATCTAAGCTGTTAAATTCTTTAGCGTAATCAAAATCCTCGCCCATAGGATTTGATTTAGCGGAATGCTGATGCAAAATCTTTAGGTTCAGCTGATTAGGCCACCAATCTTTGTTTGATGTTCCACGACCAGCAAACTGCCCGGCACTTGTTGCACTCGTTGCACTATGGTTAAAAGGACACTTACCTTCACTAGACATATTATTCTCCTGTTATCCTGACTGACTTTATTTGCATTCTATATGAGCTTTATGACGAAAAATCATAGACTCTTCTCTCTTGTCCTAATAGTTATAGCCCTTCATGGATCAAGTTGCTAATAAATAAAACCTAATATTCCAATAGGCTGAGTCACAAAAGGGCCTATTTTCATATCATGGAATAACAACACTGCGACAGTACTCATTCAACCTAAAGCATGCTTTACTTGGATAACTATGACTCAACTCACGATTTAGGAAAGCATTATGCATATTATCAATGCTCGTTTGCGTCACCGCTCAGAGCTTTTCTCTATTAAGATTCAAAAGGGCATTTTCAGCAAGATAACCGCTCAGAACGATAAGCTAGTCGCAGCAGAAAACCATTTCGACGCAGAGGGTAAACTCATTTGTGCACCGTTTGTCGAACCACATATTCATCTGGACGCGGCTTTAACCGCTGGCGAACCAGAGTGGAACCAAAGCGGCACCTTATTCGAAGGCATTGAACGCTGGAGTCAACGTAAACCCATGTTGAACGAAGCGGATATTCGACGTCGCGTTTTGTCTACCATAGAACTTTTAGTACAAAACGGCGTACAAGCTATTCGTACCCATGCAGACACCACAGACCCAACCTTAGTCGGCGTTCGAACCCTGTGCGCCCTCCGCGATGAACTGAAAGACAAAATTGATATGCAAGTCGTCGCCTTTCCGCAGGACGGCTTGCTGTCCTATCCAAACGGTTTAAAACTGATGGAAGAAGCATTGGAAATTGGTGCCGATGTGGTCGGTGGCATTCCGCACTTCGAATACACTCGAGAATTGGGTGAACAGTCAGTAAAGCTGATTATAGCACTGGCCAAAAAATACGATCGTTTGATCGACGTACATTGCGACGAAATTGATGATCCAAATTCTCGTTTTTTAGAGTTCCTTGCCTGTGAAGCTTTATTCCATGACATGGGATCCAAAGTCACTGCAAGTCATACCACCGCCATGCACTCTTATGACAATGCCTATTGTTCCAAGCTGTTCCGTTTATTAAAAAACGCTGGCATTAACTTTATCTCCTGCCCAACGGAAAGCATTCACCTACAAGGTCGTTTCGACACCTATCCAAAACGCCGCGGTGTAACCAGAGTAAAAGAGCTAAGAGAAGCCAATATAAACGTCTGTCTTGGGCAAGATTCTATCTTTGATCCATGGTACTCGTTGGGAAATGGTAAACTGCTGCGCACTTTAGATTATGCCATGCATATTTGCCAAATGATGGGCTACCAAGACTACGCCAACGCCTTAGACATGATCACAGACAACAGCGCGCGCACCCTATGTTTGCAAGGTTATGGTATAGAAGTCGGCCATGCCGCAAACTTTATAATGCTAGATGGACACGACGATTACAGCGTCTTACGCCAGCAAGGCGATGTATTGCTGTCTGTCCGTCAGGGTGAAATCATCATGCAACGCCAGCCCTCTACAGTCATTTCTCCGCCTTGGATTACGGGTCAATAAAGTAAAAACATTTCAGGGTAGATAATAGAACCCAATTTCTATGTATCTACTCTGTTTTTCGGCATCAAATACGACAAACATCACTACTTTTCGTACTCTAACAAAAAATCTTCATTTATATTTTTGCGCTTGTAAATATCCTTTCCTAGACTGTAAATCACCTATCAGAGGATAAAGGACTATAAATGCGCATCCATTCTATTCGAATCAAGATGATGCTTCCCATCATCTTTCTCTCCGTCATTTTAATATCACTGTTTATTTTTATGATGCTGATGAGCACTATGCAAAAAAACAGCATGAGGCTTCAGGCAGAACACTATTTTGAAGCCATCTCCGAGGTATTAAATGCAGATCGTGATATTTATCAAGCACGTCTTGCACAAGAAAAAATGCTGGACGGTGAAGGACCGAAACAAGAAAACGAAATCGATTTTAATGAAAATGCCCAGCAAGTTTTTGATCGTTTTCAACTGTATCGTGAATACCTCGCTGACGAACCAAAAGATCTACTCACGCCGTTTGAATCCTTTAATACGCTTTATAATGAGTGGTTTACATCCAGTAAAAGTCTACTTGCGACATCAAAAGGCAGCATTCAGTTTTCACAGACCATGATGGATTTGGATCAAAAATTTCAAGTCATTCGTAACATGCTTGATGATGCTGGCGAAAAACTGCGTACTCATACACACAACAAAAAAGATCAAATAAACTCAGCCTTAGAGCTTAATAACTATCTAGAAGCGATCACTGAAGTACTCAATGCAGACAGAGATTTATATCAAGCACGCTTAGCCCAACAAAAAATCATTAATGGCATTGGCGATAAAGAAAAGAACAAAGAAGAGTTCAAAGTCAATGTGGCGCAAACTTTAGAAAGATTTAGAGCCTATCGTGGTCATCTTATCAATGAGTCAGATCTTACCCAACCATACAGTAAGTTTGATGTTCTATTCGACGAGTGGTATCAAGCCAGCTTGCTCCATTTTAACTCCCCAGACATTCAAACATCTCAAAAACTTCCTCAAGAAATCCTCGTCGTTGATGAAAAATTTTCAGCCATTCGGGCACTCTTAGACAAAGCCGGAGATTCCGTACGGAATCATTCAAGACAAATAGAAGATCAAACAAAACAAAATATTGCCCGTAACCAACAAATTGCCATGATTGTTACCGCCATTGCCTTCATTATCGCACTCGTTTTTGGTTATTTCATTCCGCTTAAAATAACCAACAATGTAGAAAACATGGGTCGTCGAATTAAAGAGATTGCTGAAGGAGATGGCGATCTAACTCAAAGAATAAACTCAAGTGCAAAAGACGAACTTGGGGATCTAGCCAAAGAATTTGACCATTTTGTCGAACAGCTCAGATCCATTATCACTAATATTCACACACAATCCTATGCGCTAGGAAACATGACATCGGAGTTAAAAAACGCGTCAGAAACGACAAATGACATCACTCAAGCCTTAGTAAATGCTTCGACTTCTATGATCAGTGCAGGACAAGAAATGAATGCGTCGAATCAGCAAATGGCTGAAGTCGCAAAAGACACAGCGACGGAAGCAACAACTTCTAGCCAATTGACCAATCAAGGAATTCAAGCCGTCAACTCATCGCATAAAGCGATCTCTAGCTTAATCAGCGATATTGACAAATCCTTACAACGAGCAGAAGAACTAGAAAAAAGCTCAGAAAATATATCCTCCGTTCTTGAAGTCATTCGGAACATTGCCGAACAAACCAACTTGCTTGCGTTAAACGCCGCTATTGAAGCCGCACGCGCAGGTGAACAAGGGCGAGGATTTGCGGTTGTCGCAGACGAAGTAAGAACGCTAGCAACTCGAACGCAAAACAGCACAGATGAGATAGAGACCATCATAGAGCAGCTAAAGCGTAATGTAAGAGAATCCTCACTTTCTACTCAGAACAGTCGCCATAATGCAGACAATACGGCCTCCAATTTTGATAACGTCATCAACATATTTGATGCCCTAAATCATTCATTTGAGAAAGTACAACAGATGGCATTAAGGACAGCCCAAGCAACCCATGAACAAGCTGCACTTTCTAATGACATTAACCAAAGCCTCATGCTGTTAAAAGAACAAACGGATGGTGTAAAAGAGGTTTCAAACCTGATCAACAAACAGTCAAAACAAATAACCGACTTGTATAAAACACTTAATAAGGAAGTTGGAAACTTTAAAGTCTAAAGGGGGTATTGATGGTGGTAAGAAACGCACTTTATTAACAAAAGCAGCCTTGCTCTTTAACCGTGGTTAAAGAGCAAGGTTATTTGTTATGGCTTATCTGATGGGCAGTTCTCCATGCCAATACGATAAGTGGAGACAGTACTCATGTCTGCAAACTTACGAAAGGCATCAAATGCATCATAATTAGGCTTATAGCTCACCGTGTAATTCATATTGATTTGAGCGCCAAAATTATTGGGCGTAAACGTTGCGTCTTGGCTAATTATTTGGAATTCTTCTAGTTTGTTCTTTTTACCAAAAGCGATCACGGCTTGTGTTTTGGTTTTATAAATCGCTCCCACATCAACATCAGAATTAGGCTGAAGGTTTTCCATGTAAGAAAAAGATGTGATGTCCTTACTTTCACAAACGGGTAACTCTGTGGTGTCCTCTGCCGCTAATTGCGTAGAAGAAACCATAAGAGGCACTATCGCAACCAATGCAGACAAACAAGATTTCATAATTTATATCCTATTAGTTTAAAAAATCACCAAAAAACGAAACGATTTCTCGTTTCACACCAACACCACATTTTGTGGCTTCCCACTGGCAAAAGCTACGACATTTTCAAACGCTTTCTCAAAATATAATTCGTAGCTGGCCTTTTCAACGTATCCTATGTGCGGCGTACAAAGCACATTTGACAGAGACAATAAAGGTTGATTATCAGCATTCGCAGGTTCGGTCTCAAATACATCGACAGCTGCCCGTTTGCTCGGGTTAGACAACATTTCACGATACAAGGCATCGCTTTCAATCAGCTCAGCTCGGCTGGTATTCACCAACAAGGAATCCGGCTTCATCAAGGCCAGATCCGCTTGTGTCACAATTGCCTTCGTCGCATCATTTAATCTTAAATGAAGAGTGACAATATCCGCACTTTGAAAAAAATCTGCTTTCGATGGCGCTGCTGAAAATCCATGCTGTTGAGCCAACGCTCTCGAGCTCTCACTGCCCCAAACCAATACATTCATGCCAAAGGCTTTGGCGTACTGTGCGATTCGTTGCCCAATTTTACCGTAGCCCCAAATCCCTAATACAGAGCCATTTAATACGCGACCTAAGCCCA
Organism: Marinomonas shanghaiensis; assembly: GCF_003259175.1. GTDB lineage: Bacteria > Pseudomonadota > Gammaproteobacteria > Pseudomonadales > Marinomonadaceae > Marinomonas > Marinomonas shanghaiensis. The sequence continues at coordinate 23,807 of NZ_QGOK01000022.1, forward strand.
AAGCACCCGATTTTTGCCAGTTACCTTGCGCAAATTGCGCCACGTACTCAGGAATATGTCGGCTCGCCGCCATAATCAAACCCCAGCATAATTCAGAGGGGGCAACTGGCGAACCTACCCCTTCTACCACCGCCACACCGTATTTATGGCAAAGCTTGGCATCAATGTGATTGCTGACTTTTCCGGTTTGGCTAATCAGTTTCAAATTAGGCAAACTGGCAAGTAGCGCCTCCGTAATAACGGTACGCTCACGTATCAAAACGAGCGCATCAAACTCTTTTAAATTGTCGATTAAATCGTCTGTTTTGACAAAGGTTTCATTAAACACATGCACATCATGACCGTTCAAAATGCGAAAAGATTGCAGTCCTTTGACCACATTTTGATAATCATCCAATATCGCTATTTTCACGAGAAAGCCCTCTTTAGAAAATCCTACTGTTACGCACTTCTTTCCGCTTATCATCCGTCAAGTTAGTGTAAAACACCAGAGCAAAAAAAGCCCCGCACATGGCGGGGCTAAAGACAGAGATTGTAATTTCAGACAAATTAAAGTGCTTACAGTATGTGACGAGTACAATCGTCACATTAGACGCGTTCAAACACCGTCGCTATACCTTGCCCCATACCAATACACATGGTGGCTAAGCCAAGAGTGGCGTCTTTTTCACGCATCACATTGAGTAAGGTGGTCGAAATACGTGTACCCGAACAACCCAATGGATGACCCAATGCAATAGCCCCACCGTTCAAGTTGACTTTTTCATCAACAAGATCCAACAACCCAAGATCTTTTAGTACTGGAATAGACTGAGCAGCAAACGCTTCGTTTAATTCAACGATTTCAATATCGGCAATCGTCAAACCCGCACGTTTAAGGGCTTTCTTAGTTGCAGGAACAGGACCATAACCCATGATCGCAGGATCACATCCCGCCACAGCCATACTGCGCACTTTCGCAATCGGCGTTAAGCCTAGCTCCTCGGCTTTTCTCGCAGACATCATCAACATGGCCGATGCACCATCAGACAAAGCGGAAGAGGTCCCTGCCGTCACGGTTCCCACTTTCGGCATGAAAACAGGCGCTAAGGACGCTAGAGACTCCATAGATGTTTCGGGGCGAATCACCTCGTCTACTTCCACGAGAATTTTATTACCATCAGCATCATGGCCTTCAATAGATACGATCTCATTTGCAAAACGCCCTTGTAGAGTCGCTTCATGAGCCAGACGATGCGAACGCACGGCAAAAGCGTCTTGTGCTTCGCGACTCACACCGTGCATTTTACCAAGCATTTCTGCCGTTACGCCCATCATCATCGAGGCTTTCGCCATATGCTTGGACAGTGCAGGGTTCACATCTACACCATGCATCATGCCAACGTGTCCCATGTGCTCAACACCACCGACCACAAACACATCCCCTTGACCTGTCATAATCGCTTGCGCCGCCGTATGAATAGCGGACATAGAAGAACCACAAAGGCGATTCACTGTTTGTGCGGCACAAGTGATTGGCAAACCCGCCAATAAAGACACCGCACGTGCCATATTAAAACCTTGCTCTAGCGTTTGGTTAACACAGCCCCAGATCAAATCTTCAACGTCTTTTTGATCCACATTTGGGTTGCGCTTAAATAAAGCTTTTACCAGCGCTGCGGATAAATTTTCTGCTCGTACATTACGGAATACGCCATTTTTCGTTTTCCCCATTGGTGAGCGAACAGCGTCGATAATCACGACATCATTTGGATTCAGTTTCATAGAAATTCTCCTCTAGCCTATGGGAAATTATGCGCCGTAATAAGTGTCGTTGTTCTTCGCCATGTCACGCATTTTTGCGGTTGGCTCGTACAATTTACCTAGGTGGCTGTATTTGTCTGCAAGGTCGCAAAACGCCTGCAGTCCCATTTGATCTAGATAATGCAATGCACCGCCAAGATAGGGAGGGAAACCGATACCGTAAATCAATCCCATGTCTGCTTCTGCCGCCGAAGCAACAATGTTCTCTTCTAGACAGCGAACCGTTTCAATGCATAGAGGAATCATCATTCGAGCCACAATATCGTCTTCAGTTAACTCAGAATGAGACGTAATAACTGGCGCTAGCAAATCGTTAATGTCAGCGTTGAAGATTTTCTTCGGCTTGCCTTTACGATCTGGCTCATAAGTATAAAAACCTTTGCCATTTTTCTGACCGAAACGTTCTAGTTCAAACAAGCGATCTACCGCATTTTTACCTTCATGTTTCATGCGATCAGGAAAACCTTCGGCCATGACTTGATCCGCATGGAATGCTGTATCAATACCCACCACATCAAGCAAGTAAGCCGGACCCATTGGCCAACCAAATCGCTCCATGGTTTTATCAACCACTTGGAAATCGGCGCCTTCCTGCATCATCAAAGAGAAGCCTGCAAAATAAGGGAACAACACACGGTTTACCAAGAATCCAGGACAATCATTAACAACAACAGGTGTTTTGCCCATAGCTTGTGCATAAGCAACGGTTTTGGCGATCGCCGCATCGCTGGTTTTTTCACCGCGAATAACTTCGACCAGAGGCATACGATGCACTGGGTTAAAGAAATGCATACCACAGAAATTCTCTGGGCGTTTTAAATCTTTCGCCAGCTCAGTAATTGAAATGGTTGAGGTATTCGACGTTAAAATAGCATCGTCGGCTATCTTGGTTTCTACTTCCGCCAACACCGATTTTTTGATTTTGACGTTTTCAACCACCGCTTCAACCACTAAATCAACGTGTTCAAACTCACCATAACTTAAGGCAGGAACAATACCATTCATGGCGTTAAAAGCTTGATCTGTGGTTAATTTCCCACGCTCTACCTGACCATTAAAGAGCTTATTGGCTTCACTCAAACCCAACGCCAAGGCTTCAGGACGAATGTCTTTCATAATAATTGGCGTGCCTTTTGACGCCGATTGGTAGGCAACACCGCCACCCATAATCCCCGCACCTAATACAGCAGCCTGCTTAACGGGTGTCGCATTCTTCGCGTATTTACCAGCGGTTTTTTTAATCTGTTGATCACTTAGGAAAAGATTCACTAACGATTTAGCAACAGGACCTTTCGCCAATTTGATGAAGCCTTTGATTTCAGCTTCTAGGGCTTTGTCCATATTCTGGCTAATGCCCTTCTCAATGGTCTTGATCGCTTCTAATGGCGCAGGGTAATGTTTACCGGCCTTAGCGCCCACCACACCACGAACCGATTCGAAAATCATCATTTTTTCAATCGGTGTAAAGACCATAGGTGCACGCAATTCGTCGCGACGCGCATGATAATTTAACTTACCATCAAGCACTTGCTGAATAAGATGACGAGCGGACTCTTTGACTTTCGCAGCTGGCACAACAGCATCTACTGCACCGTCTTTAAAGGCTTCTTCGCTGCGTTTTTGTGCGCCACCACAGATCCATTCACAGGCATTATCCACACCGATTAAGCGAGGCAAACGCACGGTACCACCCCAGCCTGGGTATATTCCCAGTTGAGTTTCCGGCAAGCCGATTTTTGCAGAATCTGCCATCACGCGATAATCGCATGCCAACACAAGCTCCATACCGCCACCCAGTGCAATACCATTAATGGCCGCTACCGTTGGGCAACTGAGGTTCGAAATGTCATTAAAAATGCTGTGTGCATGACGTAATTTATCCGCCAAATCATCGTCTTCAAGCTTAAACCAAGTCGTGAACTCGGTAATATCAGCACCTACGACGAAAACGTCCTTGGCACTGGCAAAAATAACGCCTTGTAAGTCATCTATGTGTTTCAGTGCAGTAACGGCTTCGGCCAATTCATTCAAGGTAAGGCTATTGAATTTATTAACCGACTCACCGACCAAATCCAGAGTGACGGTTGCCACGCCGGCATCATCGACTGCAACCTTGATTGCTTGTCCTTCGAAAATCATGCTGGTCTCCCATTATTTTTATTATGATAACAATGAGATGATTACTCATCGTCATCTGATATTTGAATCCAGCTTAGAGATTCCACGGAACCGCTAAGCTGGCGAGTTTCTATAGGGTTTATAGGCTCTTTTCTAGCTCAGGCACAGCGTCGAACAAATCTGCCACCAGCCCATAGTCAGCCACTTGGAAGATAGGCGCGTCCTCGTCCTTATTAATCGCAACAATTACCTTAGAATCTTTCATCCCTGCCAAATGCTGAATAGCACCGGAGATACCCACCGCGATATAAAGATCTGGCGCGACCGTTTTGCCTGTTTGTCCAACTTGCAAATCGTTCGGTACAAAACCCGCGTCTACTGCGGCACGTGATGCACCAATGGCAGCCCCCAGTTTGTCTGCTACACCTTCCAGTAATTTGAAGTTGTCGCCATTCCCCATGCCACGACCACCGGAAATAATTACGCTGGCAGCGGTCAATTCAGGACGATCAGACTCCGCTAATTGCTCTTTTACAAAACGACTACGGTCAGAGGCAATGACGTGTGAAAGCACTTCACGCTCGGCGTTTCCGCCGGTGCTCGCCGCCGCGTCAAAGCCGGTAGCGCGAACCGTTAACACCTTCACGGCGTCAGTGGTTTTTACCGTCGCAATCGCATTGCCTGCGTAAATTGGACGAACAAACGTATCAGCGGATTCAACCTTGATCACGTCAGATAACTGCGCGACGTTTAGTAACGCAGCTACACGCGGTAAAGTATTTTTACCTGTGGTCGTTGCGGGCGCTAGAATATGTTCGTACCCCTTAGCAACTTCGACGATTAATTTAGACACATTTTCAGCTAACTGATGCTCATAAACCGCATTGTCAGCCACTAGAACTTTACTGACACCCACCACTTGTGAGGACTGCTCTACAACGGTTTGACATTCAAAGCCAACCACCAACACATGCACATCCGCATGAATTTGCGTCGCTGCTGTCACTGTATTCAGTGTCGCAGGTTTTAGGGATTTGTTATCGTGTTCTGCAATGATTAAAACGCTCATGACACCACCTTCGCTTCATTTTTAAGTTTGTCGACTAACTCAGCCACCGAACCTACTTTGATACCACCAGCACGCTGTGGCGGTGGTGTAACAGAAACGATGCTGACATTAGACCCAACTTCCACACCCAAATCGGCAGGGGTTTTGACGTCCAATGGTTTTTTCTTCGCCTTCATAATATTTGGCAGCGACGCAAAGCGTGGTTCGTTTAAACGAAGGTCTGTGGTGACAACCGCGGGCAAAGTAATGGCTAAAGTTTGCAAACCACCATCGACTTCACGGGTTACTTTTATTTCTTGAGCCGTTTGCGCTTCACCGTTCTCAATAACCACTTCAGACGCAAAGGTTGCTTGCGGGTAATCCAATAAAGCCGCGACCATTTGACCCGTTTGGTTATTATCAGAATCGATTGCTTGTTTGCCCATAATCACCAAATCAGCGGCTTCTTCTTGGGCCACTTTAGCAATGAGCTTAGCAACAGACAAAGAATCCAATCCGTCCTCTGTTTCTACTTGAATCGCACGGTCAGCCCCCAATGCCATGGCGGTACGTAGGGTTTCTTGACAAGCTTTTGACCCCACAGATACCACCACTACTTCGGAAGCAATGCCTTTCTCTTTCAGACGAATGGCCTCTTCCACAGCGATCTCACAGAAAGGGTTCATGGACATTTTGACATTGGTAAGATCGACCGCAGTATGGTCGGCTTTGACGCGAACTTTGACGTTATAGTCGATGACTCGCTTGACAGATACTAAGATTTTCATAAGCCCCTCGTATTTATTATTAAGTTCTGATTCATACATTACGTCTAGATTGTTACTAGGCTAATGGTATGCAAATATTCCCTATCAATAGAACTCTTCACTTACCCCCTATAGTAGTTTGAGAATGCTTTTCATCAATAACAAAAAAGCGCCAGTTAACTGACAAAAATATTCAGACACAAACTTCGCCACTCTATCCGCACACAAAAAACCACCTCATATGTTCAGTGGATCTTTCAGTCTAGCGTCTAAAACAAAAAAAAACCTCACGTAAAGGTGAGGCTTCTCGTCATTCAGTCATGTCCACTTATTTATTTCGCGACAAAAACGCAGCAAATGCTTGATGTGCCTCCGTTGAGCGTAAGCGATCTTTAAAGATCCGCCCCTCTCGCATTAAGGCCATCTGAACATCATCCTGACCACGATGCTTGAGTAGATCCTTACTGAGCGCCACCGCCTCAACCGGTAATGCAGCCGTTTTTTCTGCATAAAAAAGCGCCATTTTATACGCTTCACCTTCTTCACAAAGATGATTGACCAGCCGCATTTCATAAGCCTCGGCTGCCTCAACCACCTCACCCAACACCAATATCTCAAAGGCTTTTTGATGTCCAACTAATTGAGGTAGTAGATGACTGGATGCCGCCTCAGGCACCAACCCCAATGGCACAAATGGAAATTGCAGACGCGCTTCACGGGAAGCCAATACCAAATCACAATGTAATAACATGGTTGCCCCCACACCAACAGCACGACCTTCTACACCCGCTATAAGCGGTTTTTTATAACTGCTCAACACTTGTAAGAAAGCCATAATCGCTTCCATCTTTTCAGGAGTTTGGGCGATTTGTACAAACTCCTTAATATCATTACCCGAAGAAAAATCCCCACCAAGACCATACAACAAAGTGGCTTTTATACCCTCTTCTTGTTCGGCTCTGCGAAGGGCTTTCGTCAATGCTTGATACATCTCAAGTGTAATGGCATTTTTCTTTTCAGCGCGGTTAAAACATAAAATTTGTATACTGGACTCAACGCTTTCAGTAACAAAATCACTCATTACTGACACTCCTCTGATGGTAAATCAAGCACCTGCTCATCCACCAATTTGCGCACCATAGGACCATCTTCAGACCAGCCATGACAAGAATTAACCAGCTTGGCTAATGCCATAGGAACCTGTTGTGGATACTTCTCTCCCAAAGGTTGCCACATGGTTTGAAATGCCGTGGTTGCTATAACGGGAAACAGCTCCAACACATGAGTACAACCCACTTTTCCACTGAACGTCTGCTTCAACCATCGGTTCCAACCGGGACCAATACGTGTGCCTTTTAACACCGAAAAACTAGGTACAGCGCCTGCACAGCTTGGAAACGGAAAAGCATCCATGGAAACCGACACCTCCTTAATTAAAAAGGTGTCATCCAATGTCAAGCACACACTGATGTCGTGAAAGGGGCTACCCTCTGGCACCAAGCTATTATCAAACTCTCGATTGACATCGTAAGTCTTCAAATCCTGCATAGTCGCTTCAATATCCCACAGACCATCCTCGCGCAAAAATCCATAGGATTCGATACAACGTCTATGCATTAGCTTTCGCTTAATCTGTGCCATTTTCCGCCCTCTCGATCTGCATTCAAACCACCTTTAAGCTTGTTTTTCTTCTCTTAAAGCACGACGCAAAACTTTCCCCACGTTGGTTTTTGGTAGCTCTTTGCGTACTTCTACAAACTTAGGCACTTTGTAAGCGGCTAAATTCTCTTTGCAGTACATGCGCAAGGCTTTTTCATCTAATGAATCAACATTGGCCCTCAACACCACAAAGGCTTTTACAGCCTCGCCTGTTTTATCATCCGGCACACCAATCGCTGCAGATTCCAAAATAGACGGATGAGAAGAAAGGCAATCCTCTACTTCTGTTGGGTAAACATTAAAACCAGATACAATGATCATGTCTTTGGCACGATCGACAATTTGCAGATAGCCGTCAGGATGCTGTACCGCAATATCACCCGTGATCAAAAAGCCATCTTCCGTCATCACATCTCGAGTGGCTTCTTCACGATGCCAATAGCCTTTCATCACCTGAGGACCACGAACGCATAACATACCGGCCTCACCCTGTGGCAAAGCTTGGCCATCACTTCCCTGAATCTTTATGTCTGTTTCAGCAACCGCAAGACCAATAGTACCGATGCGCTCCTTACCGATGGGGTTAAAAGATACCACCGGGGACGTTTCCGTTAGACCGTAGCCTTCCACAACTTTGCAGCCTGTTATCTTTTGCCATTCATCCGCGGCAGCGTGGGTGAGAGGCATACCGCCAGAACACGTCAGTTTTAGGTGTGAAAAATCCAGTGTTCGAAAATCCGCTTTATTGCAAAGTCCGACAAATAAAGTATTCAAGCCCACAAAACCGGTAAACGGCCATTTTTTTAACTCTTTAACAAAACCGGGTAAGTCTCGAGGATTCGGGATGAGTACACTGTGTGCACCTTTCTCAACTAGGGTTAAACCATGAATAAGAAAGGCGTAAATATGATACAAAGGCAATGGCGCAATGTAGAGTTCTGCTTTGGGTTCAATAATCGAACTTAAACGAGAACTTAGTTGGTTCATATTGGCAATCAAATTCGCGTGCGTCAACATCGCGCCTTTAGCCACCCCAGTTGTTCCACCGGTATACTGCAAAACCGCAACTTGTTCTGGCCTACAAACCACTTTCTGAAGAGATTTATTTTTCCCTTTTGCCAATGCGTCATTCAAAGCCAACGCCGTCGGAAGATGATACGCTGGCACCATTTTCTTAACGTATTTAACAACCGAGTTAACAAGTAAGCGTTTTAAAGGCGGGTGAAAGTCTGCAATTTCGGTAATGATGAGGTGTTTGATTGACGTTTTAGCTAAGATTTTTTCAACATTGTGCGCCATATTAGCAAACACAACTAAGGCTTTTACCCCAGAGTCATTGAATTGATGCTCGAGCTCTTTTGGCGTATACAAAGGGTTTGTGTTGACCACGATAAGACCGGCTTTCATGGCACCAAAAAGCACAACGGGATACTGAATAATGTTAGGCAATTGAATCGCAATACGATCCCCCGGCATTAAGTCCGTTTCATTCTGAAGATACGCGGCAAACTGATCGGATTTTTCGTTCAACTCACGATAAGTTAACGTTCTACCAACGCTTGTGAATGCCGCTAGATCCGCGTATTGCTTAACAGCCGCTGCCAGCACATCCGTTAATGACTGGTAGCCATTGGGATTAAGCGATTGTGGCAAATAGCTACCAGGCGCCTTTCTAACATCCGCTGTGCTGTGAAGAGTAGTATCCATTGACATAATAAAAGCTCCATTTGTTTTTTTTATTTAGGAGAATAAGTAAACGCAAAAGCTCAACTGCACAATTTGCCGTTGAGCTTTAGAGCATTCATGCAACTCAAATCAAGCCTAGTTAGGAAAGATCTGTGTTAATTTTGTGGCTAACATAATGTCACCATCGGCTCGGATTTTACCTTGCATAAAAGCCGCCATGCCGTCTAACTCACCGCTCATGACCGCTTTCAGCGTGTCTAAATCCATACTTAATGTTACCGTTGGGTCATCATGCTCCCCTTCTCCCATTTCACATTCGCCTTCTGCGATGCTTAAGTGATAGCTGTCTGCGTCGTCTAAGTCAAATTGAAACACCGCTTCCATATCATCGGCTTCATCGGCATCAAATCGACCTAACATAGATTCAAACACGGCTTTTGCTTCACTCATAATACTCACCTCTTTAATCTGTCAAAAATATCGTGTTTCACTTGCCCATAACGGACAAGTGACATGTTGTTTGTTACACACTAGGCATTTAAAAATACGAAGTTATCTTCATCCATTGCCAGCAAGTTATCAGCACCAGACAACATGGCCTCAACATGTGCATGAGTACGTGGCAACAAGCGCTCATAGTAGAAAGTAGCGGTCTGTAGTTTCGCAGTATAGAAACCAACTTCATCGGTACCTGCGTCTAATTTTGCTTGTGCTGTCACCGCCATACGCGCCCAGAAATACGCTAAAACGACGTAACCTGAGAACATCAAATAATCCACTGACGCAGCACCCACTTCCTCTTTATTGCGCATGGCTTTCATGCCGATTTTCAGCGTCACGTCTCCCCATTCGCCGTTCAGTTTATCAAGAACGGTAATGTAGGACTTAAGACGCTTATCGCCTTTGTGTTCTTTACAGAATTTATGAATGATTTTAGTAAAGCGTCGCAATGTGGCACCTTGAGTCATCAATACTTTACGACCCAATAAATCCAACGCTTGAATGCCCGTTGTACCTTCATACAACATAGAAATACGGCAATCTCGAACGTTTTGCTCCATACCCCATTCCGCAATAAAACCATGACCACCAAACACTTGCAGGCCTTGGTTCGCCGCTTCAAAACCCGTTTCGGTTAAGAAGGCCTTGGCAATCGGAGTCAATAAGGACATCAACTCATCCGCTTCTGCCTTTTCTTCCTCTGTGCCTCGTTTCATGGTGTCCACTAACATAGAACAATAATGAATCAATGCACGACCACCCTCAGCAAACGCTTTTTGAGTCAACAACATGCGACGAACATCTGGGTGCACAATAATAGGGTCTGCAGCTTTTTCAGGCGCTTTGGGGCCAGATAAAGCACGCATTTGCAAACGGTCTTTTGCATACGCCACAGAGTTTTGCAACGCCCACTCCGCATGGGCTAAGCCTTGCAATGCCGTCCCAAGACGGGCCGCGTTCATAAAAGTAAACATACAATTAAGACCACGGTTGGCTTCACCGATCAAAAAGCCTTTCGCGCCATCAAAATTCATCACACAGGTCGCATTACCGTGAATCCCCATCTTATGCTCAATGGAACCACAAGAGACTTGGTTTCGATCCGCTATTTCACCACTGCCATCCACGTTGTGCTTAGGCACGATGAACAAAGAAATGCCTTTCGTGCCGGCAGGCGCATCTGGTAAACGAGCCAATACGATGTGGACAATGTTGTCCGCCATATCATGCTCGCCCGCCGAAATGAAAATTTTCGTACCTGTGATGGCATAACTACCGTCGGCTTGTGGCTCTGCCTTGGTTTTCAACATTCCAAGGTCAGTACCACAATGAGGTTCGGTGAGACACATGGTCCCGGTCCACTCACCAGATACCAATTTGGTTAAATAGGTTTGCTTTTGCTCATCGGTACCATGCAGTTCGATCGTATTCATTGCACCATGACTTAAGCCTGGGTACATACCCCATGACCAGTTGGACGTGGCAATCATCTCGGTGACCAACATACCCAATGAATCTGGCAAACCTTGTCCGCCCATGTCTTCAGGATGAGATAAGGAAGGCCAGCCGCCTTCAACATACTGCTTATAAGCTTCTTTAAAACCGTCTGGCGTCGTAACAACGCCGTCTTTAAACTGGCACCCCTGTTGATCGCCAATGCGGTTTAGAGGGGAAAGCACACGCTCAGCAAATTTAGCGCCTTCTTCAAGAATGGCCGCCACCATATCTGGCGTGGCTTCTTCGGCACCTGGCAACTTAGCGTAGTGTCCATGAAGATCTAGAACTTCTTCCGTTACAAACTTGATGTCGCGCAAGGGCGCTTTATATTCTGGCATGACTTGTGACCTCTTATTGTTTTTATTCCATATGTTGCATAGGAACCTTTGATACTAGAAAGGTTCCTCTATCAGCCGCTTTCTCTCAATAACAAAAGATGCCAAAGTTAATGACAAAATAGACCAAGATCTGATTTTTGCAATTTGCCAAGGCCGTCAAAGAAAAAGCCAACAAAGCACACTCAACACAAGAGCCAATAACACGGCCTCATCAAGAAGCGGCTATCACAGGCACCGTCTGACATAAAAATGGCCAACGTCCCTCTACGCTACCGATAATCTCCAAACGGCTCGATTCACACCAAGGTGATACCGACAAGGCAAGCTCACCCCGTGATGCATTGACAAAAAGTGCTTCGCCTAGGCCAGTAACAAACACACCTTTAATACGATAAACCCCTTCAAGAATCGCCATAGACTGGATGCTTGATCTTAGCTCGGTTTCATCAAAAACCTTATCTTTTGACCACTTCCAACCCAATACCTGCATAGCATCCTGTTGTTTTTGATAATGCCAACCAGCCTCTTGAGAAGACGAATCATGACTCGGATGGTCGTGGTCGTGGTCGTGCTTGTGGTTAGAAGAAGAATCGGTTATATCTTGAGCAACAAGAGCAGAATAAGACAAGTCAGCCAAACCAATGTCCAGTGCCTCGAGGTCAAGATGCATGGGGTCCGATAGATAAAGTGAAGGCTTTGCCGAAGGCGAAAGCGCACCGAATCGCGACGTGATATTCTGTTTATCAGCTTGCAGATAGCGATCTACATGACTAAAAACAATGCCATCTGCTGACTCAATTTGATCGTTAAAAATAGCGTGTTTGGTGTAGCGTTCATCGTTTAAATTACGGGCATCAAGCACACAAAATGCCCCCGTAAACAACAAAACATCTCGGTAATAATCGCTGCGCAGCTTGGCGATGATTTGTTTTGGATGACCCAGACCAGATGGCTCGATAAAAATACGATCTGGATTATGTTGACGAATTAATTCATTCAAGCCCAGCTGGAAAGCAGCTGACGTGGTACAACAAACGCATCCACCAGGCACTTCACGAATCGCTACACCCACCTCGGCGTAGAAGGCTCCATCAAGACCGATATCACCAAATTCATTCACCAGAACAGCCCAGCGCTCATTGGCTGGGGCACGTCCTAACAACTGACGAATCAAGGTGGTTTTACCGGCCCCTAGAAATCCTGTGATCAAAGTCACTTTTATCCCTTGATAACGCATAGCTTTACACACTCAGATAATAACAAGAGCGCAAAACATGACAGCATCAAACAATAAAAACAATATTATGAGCTTTTAAAAAGCATAAATTAACGTGACGCTGGTAACGGAATCTGTTTTCTCTCTCATGTCCAAAGAGAGGCTGTTATGTGTGATATTGTAAGCCGCCTTCATACTCAAATTGTCTCTTAACTTCGAGGTGATAGAAGATTCCGATTTAGACGCTGTGTTTTTATTACTTTCCAACGCCACATCACTGCCTAACATTTGAGTGAATTTTACCTCAGGACTAAAGTTGTATTCATACTCCATTTGTAAATGCACAATGATTGAGTCTTCTACCCCGCCATCGTCTCTTCGGTTAAATGAGTAACCAGGACCGATGTTGTAATCTAAAAACGAATCTTGGTCAGCAAACAGCCTTTTAGAGTAACCAAAAGCCACGGTATTTTGATAATCGTAGCCACTAAAACGGTCGTCAGTGTAAGAGCCATAAACAAACACTGATGAATTCTCAGGACTTAACTTATAATCACTTTGCGCCGAGAAAAATACTTTTTGAGCGGTTGTTTGATCATCTCCTTCATAAGTATTGCGTTTGTACAAAGCATCAAATTGATATTTATTTTTCCACTCTCTAAAATCTTGCTTAATCGTCGCTTTGCCTTTTACGGCGGAACTCTCTGTATTTCCTGTTGTTGCAATCACCCCAAGCTCAACCTCAGCACTTAGTGGCTCCAAAGGTACTTCTAATTGTCCAGGCTCACTCGCATGAAGCGATGAAACGGAACAAGCCAAACCGGTCAATATCGATAGCAGAAGCGGTTTCATTGGAATGTCTTCCTTTTATCTCATCAAACAAACTCCGAAGTGGTTAAAAGGAAAAAAGGGGGAAACAAAAACACAAAAGACTAACACAACGCCAAGACTTGTCCCCTTTCCTTAACGACCATCAGGCTTAGGGACATTCTTACATTGATAGCAAAATATCACAGTCAAAATTCCGTTAACTATTTGAAAAGTAGTAGATAAAAAATACAGAAGCCTTACACAACAACTCAAACACGCACTTTAACGTTATTATTTATATCTTTACTCTGACAAATGAGGTCATCGCCTGCAAAAGCTCGGGCGGACTTTGCTAACCGGTCATACAGTAAAACATTGACGGATGCCGCAAGATTCATGCAGCCAATCGTGGGAACAAACACCACAAAATCGGCTCTATCCACCAATTTTTGATCAATCGTTCCGTCTTCTGGACCGAATATATAAAGGGCGTTATCTGGATGCGAAAAACCAGGTAACGGTGTTGCCCCTTGGATCAGATCGACGCAAACAATCTTCGTCTCAGGACTGACCGCATCAATCAAGGTATCGACCCCTAAAGAGTCAATATGAATAAGTGGAATCGTGGTACTCACCTTTTTGGTATCAGTCGACATTTTGACAGCGCGATCATAACGATGACCAGAGTATAAAACCTGATCAGCTTGATAACACCCAGCAGCCCTCATCACAGAGCCAACATTGGAAGCACTTTTAGGATTGATTAAACCAATAGAAACACGCTCTTTTTTCATGACAGATTCACAACGCTCACAAGAAACAAAACCAGAATAATAGCATTGTTTTGGTCAGAACAAGACGGTAGAAGCAAGTTAGAGGCTGAGCAAACAATAAGAAAAAAGAAATACATCCTTCCCTCCTCGCTTCCGTTGAACCGTAAGATGAGTACACTATGAGACACAAAAGCATTTAGATACCTTATTTAGGACAACTATGAATCGCCTTAAAAAACTTGGTCTCACCTTACTAACCGCTGCCACCTTTGACACTCAAGCAGCCTCTGTTTGGAAAATAACCTCAGATACAAATACGCTCTACATAGGCGGCACCATTCATTTACTAACACCACAAGACTATCCTTTACCCTCGGCATACGAGAAAGCTTATCAAGCCGCGGATAAAATCGTCTTTGAAACCAACATGGAAACCATCAGTACCCCTACGTTTAAGCAGCAAATGAAAAAAGAGCTGTCTTATTCTGACGGCACGACCATTGATAAAATCATTTCACCTGAGACCTATCAAACGTTAAAAATCTATCTAAATGCTCGTCAAATACCTTTTACTGCTGTGCAAAACTTAAAACCCAGTGCCTTAGCAATCTCTCTTAGTATGATTGAGTTAAAACACTTGGGATTTACCAGTGAAGGTGTCGACCAATTTTACGCTCAAAAAGCCAAACAGGATAACAAACCAAGCGGCTGGCTTGAGGAACCAGACACACAGGTCGCCATACTGAGTGAGGTCAACGCTCAAGACAGTAACGATGTCATCAATTATGCCCTCTCAGACATAAAAGACATGCCAAACAACATGGAGAAGCTAAGACAGAGCTGGCGCAACGGTGATATGGAAGCCATGGCAGAGATAGAACTCAAAGACTTTCAAAAAGATTACCCAGAGGTATATCAGACATTATTGGTGAAGCGTAACAATCTTTGGCTGCCGCAAATCGAACGCATGCTAGAAAACAAAGGCACAGAATTTGTCATGGTCGGAGCCATGCATTTGGCCGGACCAGACAGCCTACTCGAAAAACTCAAAGCCAGTGGCTATCAAGTCACTAAGCTTTAAAGAAAACGATTATTTATTGCAATTTTTCTCCCCAAAGCATCGCGAATTTTTTATACTTGGCGCCGAAATAGTTAGCTGACCAAATGATCAGTGTCAAAACCCCTCTCGGCGCATTCTATTATCAGCCTGCATTCTGGTATGTCGGCTAACAATAGAATGAATATCGTCGGCCCATTAGCAAAAGGTTCCCCTATGCTCGAACGTTATTTCCAACTTAAAGCGCACAACACGTCGGTACGTAATGAAGTCATCGGTGGTGTTACCACCTTCCTAACCATGGCTTACATTATTTTTGTTAACCCTTCAATACTGGCTCAAGCCGGCATGGACCAAGGCGCCGTATTCGTAGCGACTTGTCTTGCTGCCGCCATTGGCTGTTTGATCATGGGTCTCTATGCCAACTACCCAATTGCCCTAGCACCTGGTATGGGCTTAAACGCCTTCTTCACTTATGGCGTCGTCCTTGGTATGGGCTATTCTTGGGAGCAAGCGCTTGGAGCGGTATTTTTATCCGGTATTTTGTTTATTTTTATCAGTATCTTCCGCATCCGCGAATGGGTAATTAATGCCATTCCTTCCTCATTAAAGTTAGGCATTGCGGCGGGTATCGGTCTTTTTTTAGCAATGATCGCCCTACAAAACTCAGGCATTATTGTTAAGAATCCAGCCACCATGGTGTCATTAGGGGATCTATCTTCACCTTCGGCTATTTATGGCTTGCTTGGCTTCTTTGTTATCTGTGCTTTGTCGTATTTGAACATCACAGGGGCTGTGATGATCGGCATACTTCTGGTTACTGTTTTGTCAATGTTGCTTGGGCAAAATGAATTTGGTGGGTTAGTATCTGCGCCACCTTCTATTGCACCTACTTTCCTTGCCATGGACATTGAAGGTGCCTTCCAACTCAGCATGCTAAGTGTCATCTTTGCGTTTTTCTTCGTTGATTTATTCGATACCTCCGGCACACTCATTGGTGTGGGCCAACGAGGAAAGCTGTTAGACAAAGACGGTAACTTACCACGTCTTAAGAAAGCCTTGCTTGCCGATTCAAGTGCCACTGTGGTCGGGGCGGCTTTAGGCACCTCTTCTACCACCAGCTACATTGAAAGTGCTTCTGGCGTTTCTGCTGGTGGACGCACAGGACTCACGGCAGTGGTCGTGGCCTTGTTGTTTTTATTGAGTCTTTTCTTTGCCCCCTTGGCAGGCTCAATTCCAGCGTATGCTACCGCTGGGGCTCTAATGTACGTGGCTGTATTGATGACAAGCAGCTTAGCCCATGTAGATTGGGATGACATAACCGAAGCCGCTCCCGTATTGATTGCAGCGTTCACTATGCCACTAACCTACTCTATTGCAGATGGTATTGCTCTGTCTTTTATCAGCTACGCTGTGATCAAACTGTTGTCTGGTCAAGGTAAAAAAGTCAGCCTTGCTGTCTATATTCTAGCGGCTTTGTTTATCGCCAAGTTCTTTATTTTCGTTTAAAGAGAATCGCAAAAGACAAAAAGCAGAAGTAAAGTCACCCTTTGCTTCTGCTTTTTTATGCACCGCAAGAACCCACGCACCACGGTCCCCAGTATTTTTAATAAAGTCTTGCTGAGCCTAGTAGTCGTGCGACGATATCTGCTATATGATTCGCCCTCTTTTTTTACCCTCCAAGCGAAGCAAACATGTCTGACAATGTGCTCTATACGGACTTATCCGGCTACTACGACTTAATGTGTGCCGATATTAATTATCAAGCCCAAAGCAATAACGCCCATCGTCTGCAGCAAATATTCGGTAACGGAGGAAAACGGCACTTAGATCTTGCATGCGGCACAGGGCCGCACATTCACTATCTTAGCCAAGAAAACTATCAATGCAGTGGCTTAGACATCAATCAGCCTATGCTAGACCTTGCCAAGCAACGTTGTCCTCAGGCGCAATTTGAACTGGGCAATATGTGCGAATTTGAAGTGGCCGATCCCTATGACTTTATTACCTGCTTTTTATATTCTATCCATTACAGCGGTGACATACCGCGTTTAACACGCTGTATCGACAGTGTACATAAAGCGCTGAATGTCGGAGGCGTGTTTTGCTTTAATGCCGTCGATAAAGACCACATAAACAATGCTTTATCGGCAAAACACAGCGTTGTACAGCAAGGCTGTCGGTTTTCTTTTGGATCGTCTTGGTACTACCTTGGCGAGGGAGACACACAAACACTCAAGCTAAGCATTGAGAAAACCAGTGCCGAAACAACACAGGTATGGACAGATGAACATCCTATGGTCGCATTGAACTTTAACACCTTACAGGCATTGTTAATGCCCTACTTTGACATTCATGTTTTCGAGCATGAGCACGACAAAATTGTTCCATGGGACAAGGTGTCTGGTAACGCTATATTTTTGTGTGTAAAGAAATAACAACGTAACTCAGCAGCCAATTAAGATTCGTTCATCGAACGGTATTTTAAAATCAGGGCAATGATCTCGTGGTCACTAACCGTTGAAGATAAAGATTCATTCATGGAGCGTCGTTGTGGTAAGCGTATATTAAATTTACTTTTTAATATATTCACAACTTGTGAGTCTGAATTAGGGTCAAACACTTGACTGGCAAAAATACAAATACGTTGTAGTACAAACTCTTTAGCGGTATTTATCATAAGGTTCCTATGATGTTAAAAAAACGTGACTTCCCCTTCGTTCTTGCTACTCAATTAAAGCGTAATTTCAGATAAAAGAAGAAAACAGATTTAAGGTGTTTCGTTTGGGATAAGTAATGAACAGAGCACTTGAGGAATATCAGAACTTGCATCGAACTTCAGGCTATTATCTGTCTAGAGAGACTAAAGAACTGATTCGTACCTTCCCTAAGCACGATCAATCATACTAATATGAGCCGAATCCATGGCTTTGTCTACTATTCCTTTCTATTAAACACAAAAAGTCGGCAATAATGGCTCATTAGGTCATTCTATAGGGCTCCCCACTTATAATGGTAAAATCACCTCCACCAATAACCCACCTAACTCACTGCGAGCCGCGGTAATCGTGCCGTTATGCTGACGAATGGCATTTTCAGCAATTGCCAATCCTAACCCCGCCCCGCCACTGTGACGGTCACGCGCGGTCGAGACACGATAAAAAGGCCGAAAGATAGAATTCAGTTCTTCCTCTGGCACCCCATCGCCATCGTCTTCGACTCGAATAAGCAAACCGTTAACCTTATCAGTTAAGGTGACACGAACTTGCTGCTTACCATAATAAATCGCATTACGAACAATATTTTCCAATGCACTCATCAACAACTGAGGGTGACACGTCAGCGACCGATCTGGAACCTCTGATGCTAACAGTGTTTTGCCCATTTGCTCTGCTTCAAATTGGCAATCGGCTAAAAGCGCATCGCATAAGCTAGAAAGCGGTTGTACTTCTCTACTAAGATGGCTGTCTACTTGCATACTCGATAACTCAAGCAACTTAGCAATCATTTGCTCTAAACGTTGCGCTTCTATGTCAATACGCGTTAAATCTGGGCTTTCGCCCAGCTTTCTGTTGGCTAATGCTTGCGCCATTCGTAAACGCGTCAAGGGCGAGCGTAATTCATGAGAAATATCTGACAGCAAACGCTGTTGACGGGAAATCATCACATTAACCGCAGCCACCATCTGGTTAAAACTGGCCCCTGCTTGACGAAACTCCGACGTCCCTTTTTCAAGTTCTGGATCAATTTCAAACACGCCCTGCGCGACTCGCTGAGCTGCTTTTTCTAAACGACGAGCAGGCTGGCTCAAGGCCCAAGCCAACCAAAGTAATAATGGCGTACTCACCAACATGACCGCGAGCAACAAACGCAGTGGATGATCAAACAGTTGCAATAAAAAGTGTGGTGGCTCACTCCAACGAGTACCGATATAGAGATAATACTCCCCGTTAGCCAAACGAATGGGCAAGGGGCCCGAAATCATCGTTTTACCATACAGTTTCTGTTGCGGGTTTTGAGGATTATCAATGGTGGTCACAAAATTTCGCAAGGCTTTAAAAATAAAATCTGGACGCCGGTCTGAGGTTTGAATATTGCCATCACGATCCGTAATAAAAAGCCGTAATCTATTATCATCCGGGCCAGGACCGCGATGCGCACGCCCCTCAAGATGCTCTAACACCCTCCCTAAATCCTGAGCAGAAGAAAACGCTTGCTGCACACTGTCTCTTATTTCCAACATGCGCTCATAATGAGGGGGGGCAATATCTCTACTTTTACGAGGATCAAAATGTGGTAGCGCCAGCACCGCCAAAATCACCAAAAAGATAGTAAACCAAAAAATAGCGAAAATACGCCCATACAAACTGGTGATCTTTGGCAAACGCATCAATCCCCCTCCACCAATAAATAACCACGCCCGCGAAGGGTTTTAATTCTCGTTTTGCCATTAGGCCAATCAGGTAGCTTTTTACGCAAATTCGATACATGCATGTCAATGGCTCGATCAAACGCCGCCAAACGCTTACCAAGCACATCTAGGCTTAGCATTTCTTTGGTTAATACTTGACCAGGATGAAGCACAAAATAATGCAGCAAAGCAAACTCAGTGCTGGTTAACTCCAACAAACCACCATTACAATAAGCCTCTAATTTACCGGGATAGAGCTTGATATCACGGTACACAACCGCGTCATTCTGTAACGACTCTTTATTATTTTGAGTGCGACGCAAAATCGCACGTATTCTGGCTAATAGCTCACGCTCACTAAACGGCTTTGGTAAATAATCATCTGCACCCAGTTCCAGACCCACCACACGATCAATCTCATCGCCTTTTGCGGTCAACATTAAAACCGGCACATCCCATTTTTCTCGCAACTGCTTCAAGGTTTCAAAGCCATTTAATTTCGGCATCATGACATCAAGCAAAACCAAATCAACGCGACTGTCCATCGCCTCTAAGCCCGCCATACCATCGTAAGCTGTGCAAACGGTGCAATTTTCAAACGACAAGACCTCTTTGAGTAAATCGCTTAATTCAACATCGTCATCAATTATCAAAATATGTGGCATTCATTTTTCCTATCTAAAACGGTTCCTGCACATCAGTAAAACATAAGAGGTCACGTCAAACATGAAGAGCCCGTCACCTCCTCAACTCTCTAAGGCTATTTTACGTCGAAAAAAGCAAACTGATGCCGCCTTTACCCTACTTTACTTTCCTAATACGTCACTTTACCTAGCAATCTGTATTCTACCTCCATGCGCAAAAAGCGCAGTGTTAATAAAACATCAAAGTATCTCATCCGATAAAAGGAAGAAAATATGAAAACGGCAAAAAAACTGATTTTAGCTTCTATTGTTCTACCATTGATATTAAGCACTACTAGCGTATTTGCCCACGGTGGCAACGAACCTCATGGTCCTCGTGGCGAATGCCGTCCAGGCTTAGACCGCGACATGATGAAAGAATTGGATTTAACCGCCAGTCAAAAAGAACAATTCAAAGAACTTCGTCAAGCCAACAAAGAAGCAATGAAAGAAAAATTTAAAGACAAACCACAGGCTGACGACGCAATGCGCGATGCGCATTTTAACAAACTAAACGACCTACTTTTGGCTGACAAATTTGACCCTGCTAAAGCCACAGCATTAGCCCAAGAAATGGCCAACAAACAAGTAGAGCGCCAAGTAGACATGTTAAGCAAACAACACAAAATGCTAAGCATCCTAACACCGGAACAAAAGGCAAAATTTATCGAACTGCAAAAAGAACGCATGGAAGACTGTGCCGACGACATGCCTCGCCATCACGGTAAAGACCGAAACTAATTCAGCACAGATTAAAAAAGCGGCTAATAAAGTCGCTTTTTTTTGCACACAACATAAGAGCTGTCCGTTAAGCTGACATCTAACGCACTTAACGGCGTTTCCACATCCGTGCCACGGCTCTATCGCTGCCTAACCACCCCACCACTTCACACACCAAACCCGTCAGAAAAAACAGCATAATAGGTATAAAACCCGCTACCTCTCCTGTTTTAATGGTCATTATCAAAGAAACACTCGCGATCACCAAACAAAGCCCTCCCAAGACAATCAAAATCGTTCGATGGGACGGTTTGTAATCATATTCCCCCTCCCCAGATTCAAACATTCCTAATATTGGAGAACAGAGTTTTGTTAGCATTTCTTTCATCAATAATCGCCTTAGTCAGGTAAATTCACAGTATTTTTTAAAGAAGAATCGCTTTTATATCATTAAGTTAAACAAAAATACCTTGTTTATCAAAAAACAACACTTCGTATTGGTTAAATATTACTCAAAACGTGCCGATCACATATAAGCAAGTTAATGCATCAATCCGTTCCTGTAACGGCTTTTCTCTTATTGGATAAATGGAGAAGAACATGAAAACGATACGAATTTCCAGCTTAGCCGCCACGGCATTTGCCCTTTCTATGACGGCTCAGGCAGAGTCGTTTACCTACTTAGACTATGGTTTTGGTAGCATAGATCCCGACTATTCCGTCTCAGACGACGATTACGCCTCTCTTTCTGGGGCATTCGAAACCTCAAGTGGTCCCTTCATTGCCTTTGAATCAACAGAGTACGGCAGCACAGATGTGATGGCCATTGGCGCTGGCGCCTACGCACCAATAGGAAGCCAATCAAACATATTCGGCATTCTACAGTATGTGGAAGTCGACCTTGGCAGAACGGATGAAACAGGTTACAGAGTATCACTGGGCGTGAGAAGCACCCTAAGTGACCGTATAGAACTAGAAGGTAAAATTAAGCACGATGATGTTTTTTCTGAAACCGACACCAGCTTTGCGGCGGCACTCAGATTCTACATAAGCAAGAACTTCTCTATTGCAGCCAACTACGATGTAGCACAAATCAACGACAATGATCAAAACGCCCTATTTGCCTCACTAAGACTGAGTTTTTAATCTTAAAAATGGGAAGTTTAAAAAACACATAAAAAACGGATTAACACAAGTTAATCCGTTTTTAGGACTATCAGAGCCGCTCTAATAGCTTAGCAAACCTTAGTTAGCCAATTATGTTTGTCTTCTGATTTGCCCCACTGAATGTCATTCAAGGCTTGACGCAATTTCTGAGCAATCGGACCAGGCTCGCCTGTACCTACTTTGTACTCTTTATCGTTATGAATAAAAGTACCAACAGACGTCAATACCGCAGCCGTACCAGACAATACCGCTTCCGCCTCAGGTTTAGCCGCACGCTCTAGCAACTCAGCAACCGTCAAATCACGCTCAGACACCGTCATACCCATGTCTTTTGCGATGGTCAAAATAGAAGAACGCGTCACACCATGCAGGAAGCTAGAATCCAAGCCTTTGGTAATGATTTCATTGCCATCAATCAACAAGAAGTTAGCCGCGCCGGTTTCTTGTACATCGCCATTTGGACAGAACAAAATCTGGTCTGCTTGCACTTCTACTTTGGCTCTAGAAATGGGTCCCAAAGCACTGGCGTAATTGCCACCGCTTTTGATCATGCCCATGTGAGGCGCACAACGCATACCCGTTTCATCCAGCAAAATACGCAATGCCTTAGCGCCACCCGTGAAATAATCACCCACAGGAGACAACAAAACATACAACATAGACGTAAGCGTCGGCGCGGCCGCTTTACCCACTGCCGCTTCGGTACCAATATGAGTTGGGCGAATGTACATAGATCCTGGTGGCTCTGGCACATCTGTCGCAAATTCAGCAACCGCATCAAGAATCATTTTAGAAACTTGTGCTTCATCAATAATAGGCAAAGACAATAGACGACTGCTTTGTGCTAAACGTTTAATGTTCTGGTCCATACGAAACACATGTACGCTGCCATCAGCATGACGAAACGCCTTCAAACCTTCAAAACATGTACTTGAGTAATGCAAAACGTGTGCACCAGGATGCAATTGAATGCTATCCGACGCGACAATACTTGCTTCACTCCATTGATTATTTTCGAATGTTGCCAATGCCATTTTAGGCATAAACACGCTACCAAAAGCCGCCATTATTGTTTCCTATATAATTAAATGATTACCGCAACATCAGCCATAAGACCGATATTATAAGGACTCTAGAATTTGCTTATCGCCTAATTACCCGATAATAAAACGGAAACCCGCTTGAAGAAAGCAAATCGTAAACCACGGATCGAACAGACTGTGTATTTCCGGTATATTTGCCAATTTGCACCAGAAAATCGACTGACAGAAGAGTGACGAGACACTCAAAGATATTACCTTCTCGCCAACACGGGCTCAATAACCCAACGTAAAAATCACAAAGAAGGTGCCAAAATCACGTCATCACCCCCACTGTTTTTTGCTTTGTACATAGCATGGTCAGCAGCCTGCACTAATGCCAACGAATCCTTACCACAATCTGGATAACGCGCCACACCGATACTGGAAAAAATCTGCAATGACAAACCATCCACCACAAAAGCCTGAGCCAACTTAGCGCGAATTTTGTCTGCCACCGCCAACACCGACTCGGTCGATTTCGTCTTGTTTAAAATGATCAAAAACTCATCACCACCCAAACGCCCAACCGTATCTGATTTGCGCACACAATCGACCAGCCGCTGAGCGATCTTTTGCAATAAAATGTCACCCACGGCATGGCCATAATTGTCATTAATCTCTTTAAAGCCATCAATGTCCACAAACAACACTGATAACCCCTCTTTTTCTCTGTCAGCCAACGCCAGTGAAGCCTGTAAACGATCTAACAGCAAGGTTCGATTAGGCAAATCCGTCAGATCATCATGGCCTGCTGCATAAAGGAGCTTCGCTTCCATTTCCTTACGCTCAGTAATGTCATGGGCCACAGCGATCCTTACCTGATGCTCTTCAGACCAGCGAGCCGACCACAAAACATACACCACTTTACCGTCTTTTCGTACCCAGCGATTTTCAAAACGTGGCGACGGCACACCAGCCAAAAGATGATCAACCGTATTGAGTGTTTTCCCCCTGTCTTCTTGATAGACAAAATCCACCATTGGCTTGCCTATGACTTCCTGTGGTGCATAGCCAAACATATCCTCAAACGCCGCACTGACAAATACAAAATGGCCAGAACGATCAACAACGCAAACAGCGTCTAACATCAGCTCCATCAAGTCAGCAAGACTAATTGCGAGTTCATTGTTATTCATAAACGGATACGCCCAAACATGTAAAAAGACAGCAGTAAAAGAGTCGGTACTTAAAGACCCGCCTTGACATAGCGTAGCCTACCTAATTGGTTATTATCTATGGAGTTCGGACAAAAAAACCATCTCGTTACATAATGTAACGAGATTAACCCAAATAAGATCAAGAGAAAAAACCACAATGGATAAAAACCCACAATACAGCAAGATTCACCACCACACTTAACCAAAACACCACAAGAAAGCGACACTTTTTCGTTTTATGACGAAATACTTTCTGCCCCAAAAGCGCCCCCGGCCAGCCACCGACCAAGGATAAAACATGCAAAGTCGATTCCCGAATTCGCCACTTCCCTCGCTTTGCCGCGGATTTATCAACGCCATAACAGCAAAAAGTCACCAAACTTAGCAAGCCATAGCAGCTCAACAACACAAGGTATTCCAATGACATAAACACCATACAACAACTTAAAAGAGGCATTTTAGCACGCTTCTCAAGCACACACTTCTTACCTCGCTAACAGCACTGCTCTTATATAGACGCAGCACAATCGATGAAAAATGAACTCTGCCGAGCTTCTTGGGTCTGAATAAAGAATAGATATATCAACAAGAGGTTTTCGATTGTGAATATTAACTCATTGTTAAACAGCATCATGGGCAACGCAGGCTCAGGCATTGACAAGGCCGTCACTAAAGCAAAATCAGGCTCTATGCCAGGTGGCTTGATGGGCGGTGCCGCGGCAGGCGGATTGGCAGCGATGCTACTGACCAACAAAAAAGCCCGAAAAATGGGTGGCAAAGCGATTAAATATGGTGGCATGGCGGCCATCGGCGGAATGGCCTACAAAGCGTGGCGTGATCACAAAGCAAGCCAAGACCCAGCACACACGTCACAGGCAGCTCAGCATCATAACGTGCACTCAAATGCCAATGTCTTACCCACCGTGCCTGCTGGTAGCATCTTCGACCTCGCAGAAGAAGACACGAACAAACCCACCAAAAGTATACATCTGATCCTTATACGCGCCATGATCAGCGCCGCCAAAGCAGATGGTCATATTGACGCAACCGAACGCGCACGCATCGAACAACAAATCAGCAACCTCGGCATTACAAAAGAAGAGCAAACATTTTTAATCGAACAACTGCGTGCCACCAGCGATCCGATTACCATTGCTCGCCTGTCTGAAAGCGAAGAACAAGCTACAGAGATTTACCTTATCTCCATGCTCGCCATCGACATCGACACAGAGGAAGAGCGTCGCTACCTAGATCGACTCGGAGACGCCCTACGCTTACCCACCGACCTGCGTCAAAACATTGAATACGAAGTAAATTACATGCAAACACCTTAACCTGAGTCAGCATGGGCAACGGCTTACACAAAAGCGTTCTGTAAAAACTCAGAGCGCTATTGCTTCAATTTACGACGAATGGCTTCCATACGCTTTCGGTTCACCCCAAAGTCGGAATGCCCAACGCGAGAAGCAGAACGAATATCAACCACTACCTGCCCATCTTGTTCTTTGGAAAACAAAAATTCCACATCATCGACAAAACGAAACACCGCCGACGTGAACTCAGCATAAATGTAATCCTCTTCATTCACCACAACCTTAGTGCGCTTCGAAGACTCCAGCACCGCCAACACCTTGTCATGGGCAGACACCTTGGAACCTTTCAACACAATAGGCTCAATGTAATGCTTATCGCCGACTGGTGCCTGACTGCTCACACAATTTGGCGAGCTAGGACAATCTGCCAACTTCCCATTGGTAACACCTAAATTCGGCATATGGCTTGAACACCCCTGCAATAAAATAAACACAAAAAAATAGAAAAGCTTTCTCGTAAACATACCCAATCCTAACATCCCACTCAATCTACACAACTTGTAAGTGTTCATTAAACAGCCTAACATGCGCATAGAAATACGCATAAACACATGGTGACAAATGCAGATACTCTTTGATTCAAAAGCGCCCAAAAAAGCGACCAACCTAAGCATCAATAGCGACTTGCTAGACAAGTCTCGTGCATTGAAAATCAATCTCTCTGCGATGCTAGAAAATGCGTTAAAAGAAGAACTCGCCAAAAAACAGGCAGAACAGTGGAAAGCAGACAACCAAACAGCAATTCAATTATACAACGAATTTGTAGAAGAAAACGGTTGTTTTGGTGACGAATACAGGACGTTCTAATGGCACAATTTGACGTCTATACAAACCCAAGCAAAGCGACAAAACAGGCTTATCCCTTTCTTCTCGACATCCAGAATTCCATCCTCTCAGACCTAGCGACAAGAATCGTCATTCCCTTGGGAAAGTTAGAACACGTTAGAAACGAAAGTATGCAGATACTTACCCCGATCATCGAATACAAGGATGAGAAACTCATTCTACTAACACCACAAATCGCTTCCATTCCAAACAAGATTTTAAAAGAGCCTATAGGCTCACTCGCCCACCTTAGAGATGACATACTTGGCGCAATAGACTTTGCCGTGACAGGCTTTTGAAATCATTTAATGGTATTGCAAAACCAATCGTAGGGCGATGAGGGAGGTACGACCGTTTTTCTGTAATAAAAGAAAGCAAAGCTTTCGCTGTAGGTCGCGGCTTTAGCCCGACATGGAATTTAGGTTCCATTCAAACGCTTTGGATTCCTGACCTTTATTCCGCCCTGCTGGGCGGGTAACTTTTTGCTAGCGCCCAAAAACTTCAGTTTAAAGGAAAGCAAAAATTCGCTTTATCGGGCTATCGCCCAAACGTCTGATTCACATTGTTTAACATCACGTCTAGCAACACGACTTTTATCGTAAGGCATAGATTGATCTTGCTACTGGAGAGAGCCTTTCCGTTAATGACTCGGAAACTCCATAGAGTCGCGCAACTTCGTCGCGTCGAACTGACTTCCAAAGTAGAAAGTAGGCCGAAGGCACGTCATTCCCGCGAAGGCGGGAATCAATCTCTTATTGGTCTACGGTATTTAGGTTCCATTCAAACGCTTTGGATTCACGACCTTTATTCCGCACTGCTGGGCGAGGGCTTAGCCCCTTCCCCTTTTGTCTTCCAAGGGGAAGGTTAGGATGGGGTTAATCTCTTCTTCGGGCTATAATCGCCCAAACGTGCCATTCACCTTGCTTAATATCCCGTTTAGAAAAACGAGTTATATCGTAAGGCATCGAATGGACTTGCTGTTCGAGAGAGCCTTTCCGCTAATAAACCTGAAACTCCGTAGGATAGAGCAATCGGGATTGTGTCGAAGGGTTTATTAACGCCGTGTTCAACGGCAGTTTGTAAGTTGTGGTTTTGTGGATTACTTTTGCGCAGCAAAACCACAAAGCCGCGACTTACAAACTGTCCAGCGCACGAAGTGCGCGGGTTACAACACTTTGTTAGCTTATTTTTCTTAAAACCAGGTCTTCGGAGTTAAGCTGTATCTTTTGCAGATGAACTTCTACTTGAGCTAAGAAGTCTAGCGAGGCTTGACACCATTCAAAGATATTAAAAAAGAAACACCAGGCTTTATCTGTCTTCCTATGTTCAGTTCCAGACAATGTTAAAGTTCCTGCCCACCATAATAAACTCTCATGTTTTCTATATGAGCCAATAGCGTCGATTTGAAACGATTTTGCATGAATAATTTTATGAAAAATATACTTTATGTCCTTTTGCTCTTTAGTTCCATCAGCTTTTATTCCTGAGTTATAGATATGAACGGAGCTGTCTAGAGTAAAACTAATGCCGTTAGATTCCAAAAGCTCTATGGCATTTCGCAGCTTGACTGCTATTTCGAGAGAATAATTGCTTACAGTAGATTTTGTATGCCGCCAGTATTGCTCTTTGGAAATGAACCGTTCCACATTTTCCACTCCTATTCCATAGCGTGAAGTAAAACTTTCCGCTGCAAGTGCCATTTGGATTAGCAGATAAAGCTTCTCTCTGATGCCATCGATTTCAATAAAGTGAGCCATATACTTCTAATATCTCTACAGTGTGCGGATTAAGCTAACAATTAAGGGTTATACAGCAGCGTAGCGGCGGATATAACTCACTGTTGAACCGCTGCGTTGTCTATATAGGGGATTTGCTTTTTTCATGGTAGGACTTCCCTGTTATATAACTCGCTGAATACCAAAGCCTGTTTGGTCTATGCCACATCTGATGATCTTTGATCGCCGCTATGTTGGTTCTTTATTTGCTCTTTTGTAGCGCGATTTGATCCGCGAGGCAAGCGATTCCCTCAGCCCTTATGATCTGATCCGTTTTTTAGAACTTACTTTTCTCTGTCGCTTCGCGAAGCGGCTCAGTTCAGCAATTAATAGTGCGCATGCTCGTTTAGTTTTTTGTCGCCCTGAAGGACGACCTACATGTGAAAGCTTCGCTTTCAGCGTCAGATCACGCCTCGTGCCTCGTCTCATCAGACCTACGTTCTTTGGAGCCTATTATTGAATTCACTATGAAGTCAGTTCGACGCGACGAAGTTGCGCGACACTATGGAGTTTCAGGGTCAGTTAAAAATACCCTTCCCTCCACCATCAATAACAATCTATGCCTTACGATAAAAATCGTCCTGCTAGACCAATCTTAAACAAAGTCAATGAGACGTTTGGGCGATAGCCCGATGAAGCGACCTTTTGCTTTCCTTTTAAACGAAAGTTTTGTGTCGCTAGACAAAAGTTGCCCGCTCAGCTTTTTCCTGAATTAAAAAGCGGAATAAAGGTTGGGAATACAAAGCGTTTGAATGGAATCTAAATTCCGCGTCGCCCTGAAGGACGACCTACCTTAGAAAATGAAAGCTTCGCTTTCAACGGCACATTACGCTGCGCTCATGATGCCCTACAAAAAAACTAGATTCAGCAATTAAAGTCAGTTCGACGCGATGAAGTTGCGCGACTTTCTATAGAACCCAAAAAGAGGCCGAGGCCTCTTTCTTAAAAAGAACCAATTTGCAATGAAAAACTAGTTCTCGCCGGAGATTCGGCTACCAACCGCGGAGGTCTGGTCTTTGTACTTGGCGTTATCCCGCTTGTTATAAGGACGTTCCGCCGACCCCGACATGGTTTCAAAGTTGATGGCGCCGATGGTCATGCCTGGGCTTAGGGCGATGGGCAGTTTGCCGCCGTTAAGAAATTCTAATACGATGCCGCCGCTCCAACCTGGGTCGATGCGGTGTGCGGTGACGTGAACCATTAAACCAAGGCGCGCTAAGGAGGAACGACCATCGAGCCAGCCGACTAGGTTGTCAGGAAGAGTGACAGATTCTTTGGTCACGCCCAGTACTAATTCACCCGGATGAATAAAGAAGGGTTTGCCGTCGTCGACGAGAATTTCGTCGCTCATGACGGATTCAATGACTTTGCTTAAATCCGCTTTTGAGCTACTTAAGTCAAGGTAAGGCGCTGGGTGACCTTGAAAAACTCGAAACGAGTTGCCCAATCGCAAATCCACAGACACACCGCTGATGACGCTGTTATCAGGGCGAGGCTCAATCACAATAGAACCTTCATCTAGGGCTTTTATAATATCTCGGTCACACAAACGCATTACTTTTCCTCAGTCGTCGCTCATGCCAATGGTCGGCATGGCTATTTGTTCATTCTGTTGGGATGCAAGGGTAGCACCAAGCTTGCGCGCAATCGACTGATAAATGCCTGCGGTATCACTTTCTGGCGCATTGACGACGATTGGTCGGCCTGCATCGCTCTGTTCACGAATCGCTAGACTTAATGGCAGTTTGCCCAGTACGTTGACGTTATATTCTTTTGCTAGGCTGGCACCGCCTTCATCGCCGAAGATGGCTTCATGATGACCGCAGTTCGAACAGATGTGCGTCGACATGTTTTCCACCACGCCCAACACAGGGATTTTCACCTTGTTGAACATTTCAATGCCACGGCGCGCATCCAGTAAGGCGATGTCTTGTGGTGTCGTCACGATAACAGAACCCGCTACAGGTACTTTTTGCGCAAGCGTCAATTGAATGTCGCCTGTGCCCGGTGGCATATCGATGAATAGATAATCCAGGTCATTCCAATCGGTTTGGGTCAATATCTGCATTAAGGCGCCAGTTACCATTGGCCCGCGCCAAGCAACGGGGGTATCTTTAGTCGTCAGAAACGCCATGGACATGACTTGCACACCAAATGCCGTAGGTGGCACAAAGAACTTGTCTTCACGTACTTGCGGACGTGTACCTTCAGGGAACCCCAGCAACATGCCTTGGCTTGGGCCATAGATATCCGCATCCAAGATACCAACACGAGCACCCTCTTTTGCCATCGCAAGGGCAAGGTTAACCGTGGTGGTGGATTTACCCACGCCGCCTTTTCCAGATGCTACGGCGATGATGTTCTTCACACCTTTTAAGCCCGCAATATTACCCTGGGTAGCGTGGCTTTTGACGTGACACTCGGTATCTAACACGAATTCGCGGGTATCTGCCGTAACGGCTTTTATCTTGGCTTCTAAAACCGCTTGCTGTGTTTGTGTAGGGTAGCCAAGCGTCAAGGTAACGTGGACGCGGTTTTCATCGCTTACCACTTGCCAAACAGCACCATAAGGCTGGCCGCTGTTGTCGTCGATTAAGGTTTCCAAAGTCGCCTGTAGTTGGGCATCGGTTAGCATGGGGGCTCCTAGTAAGGCGGTAAGATAAAGAAGGTTTATTTTATAACGTTGTGCCAAGTGTGGGGGCAAATTGCAGAAAAGCAAGCCTTGCAACCCGCTTTGAAAAGAGTCTAGCGCTTGCACATGGCAGATAGGGTCTTATAATGACGCCTTTCTTAGACTATCTGTCCTTTAGGTGCTTTATTTATTCGTCATCCGCGCCTAATTATTGATAGAATACTCGACCTTTTTTAATCCAGCAGGCTTATCAAAAATGGCACAAACGCAACGCAAAATTTTAGTCACCAGCGCCCTTCCTTATGCCAATGGTTCTATCCATTTGGGGCATATGCTGGAACACATCCAAACCGATATCTGGGTGCGTTTTCAAAAAATGCGCGGCCATCTTTGTACTGCAGTGTGTGCCGATGACGCTCACGGTACGGCGATCATGATCAAAGCCGACCAACAGGGCATGACATCTGAAGAGTTGATCGATGGCGTTCGCCAAGAACACATGACGGATTTCAACGATTTTTTGATCGGTTACGATAACTACTATTCTACCCATTCTGACGAAAACCGTGAGATTTCAAACAGCATTTACACCGCCTTGCGTGACAATGGCAAAATCGCGGTACGCTCTATCGTACAGGCTTATGACCCAGAAAAAGAGATGTTCCTAGCGGATCGTTTCATTAAGGGAACCTGCCCTAAGTGTAAAGCGGAAGATCAATACGGCGACAACTGTGAAGTGTGCTCGGCGACCTACACGCCAATGGAAATGATCAATCCACGTTCGGTGTATTCCGGCGCCACCCCGATCGAAAAAGAGTCTGAGCATTACTTCTTCAAACTGCCTGATTTCCAAGACTTTTTGGCCAAATGGACACGCAGTGGCACCCTACAAGATCAAGTAGCGAACAAACTGTCTGAATGGTTGGATTCTGGCTTAAAAGAGTGGGACATCAGCCGTGACGCCCCATACTTTGGTTTTGAAATTCCTGACGCACCAGGCAAATACTTTTATGTTTGGCTAGATGCACCGATTGGTTACATGGCCAGTTTTAAAAACCTATGTGATCGCACAGAAGGTTTGGAATTCGACGATTACTGGGCAAAAGATTCTGATGCTGAGCTGTATCACTTCATCGGTAAAGACATCATCAATTTCCACGCGTTGTTCTGGCCTGCGATGCTGGATTGCGCGGGCTATCGCACACCAACGGGCGTTAACGCCCACGGTTATGTGACAGTGAACGGCACTAAAATGTCCAAATCTCGCGGTACTTTTATCAAAGCCCGCACTTACTTGAATCATTTGGATCCGCAATACTTGCGCTACTATTTCGCCGCGAAGTTAAACGCCAGCGTCGACGATATAGACTTAAACCTGCAAGACTTCATTCAGCGCGTAAACTCTGATGTAGTCGGTAAGGTAGTCAATATTGCTAGCCGCACAGCGAGTTTCATTGGCAAGAAATTTGATGGTCAATTAGCCAGCACAGTGAGCGAAGGCGAGATGATTCAGTCTTTCATTGATTCAGGTGACATCATCGCTCAAAACTTTGAAAGCCGCGAATACGGTAAAGCGATTCGTGAAGTGATGCGCTTAGCCGATGTGGCAAACGAATACATTGCCGTTCAAGCTCCTTGGGTGTTGGCAAAAGACGAAGCAACCTTGCCGAAAGTGCAAGACGTTTGTACGGTTGCGTTAAATCTGTTCAGTATCTTGGCGACTTACTTGAAGCCAGTTATGCCAAACATGGTCGCAGACGCAGAAGCTTTCCTTGGCAAAGAGCTCACTTGGGACAACCGCAGCGAGTTGCTGTTTGGTCGCACGGTGAATACCTTCAAACCATTAATGGGTCGTATTGAACAAACGCAGATCGACGCCATGATCGAGGAAGGTAAACAAGAAGCTGCAGCGGAAGCCGCTGCGAAACAAGCCGCAGCACCAGCGCCCGCTGAAACCGAACTCAGCAAAGAACCTCTCGCTGCACAAATCAACTTTGATGACTTCGCCAAAGTCGATTTGCGCATTGCCTTGATCGTCAAAGCCGAACACGTTGAAAAAGCCAACAAGCTTCTAAAATTGACCTTAGATATTGGCGGCGAAACGCGCACCGTATTCTCTGGTATTAAGTCAGCTTATAAGCCAGAAGACTTAGAAGGCAAACACACTGTGATGGTGGCTAACCTTGCACCACGTCAAATGAAGTTTGGCCTATCAGAAGGCATGGTATTAGCGGCGGGTCCTGGTGGTGAAGAAATTTACCTACTAGAACCTCATGCAGGTGCAAAACCAGGTCAACGCGTAATGTAATCGGCCCTTTAACCAGGTTGTAAAACGAGGTTAAGCCAAGTAACAAGCGGCACAACCTACTAGTTGAATAAGACGACAAGACCATGTCCACCTTAGTTAATAAGAAAGATTCTTAATAAGGTGGGCATTGTCATAAATAAAGAAACATAAACCAAGCTTATATAAGCATAACTTATTATCTATATACTAAATCGGACTAGAAATACGAAATCTTTAGTCTTGTTAGTTATAAGCAGATTGGTATAGTTACGCTTGCGGATGCTTTTCGCTAAAAAGTATCTACAATCACCGTATTCACCTTACGAAATCTTTGTCCGCGATGTCGCTGAGAAAGCTTTCCTATACTATTTTTGGATGTAGGATGACTGAATATCTCCTGATACTGGTCAGTACCATTCTGGTTAATAACTTTGTACTGGTACAATTTTTGGGTCTATGCCCTTTTATGGGTGTCTCTGGAAAGCTAGAAACTTCCATTGGTATGGCCATGGCCACGACCTTTGTTTTGACATTATCAAGCCTATGCAGCTATCTCACCTATACCTACATACTCCAGCCATTTGGCCTTGAATACCTGCAAACCATTTCTTTTATTTTGGTGATTGCAGTAGTGGTACAGTTCACTGAAATGGTGGTGCATAAAACCAGTCCTCTGCTTTATCGCGTACTGGGTATTTTCTTACCTTTGATCACCACCAACTGCGCGGTATTGGGTGTGGCTCTGCAAAATATCAGCAAACAAAACGGCTTCGTTGAATCCATTCTTTACGGTTTTGGCGCAGCGGTCGGCTTTTCTTTTGTATTGGTTTTGTTCTCCGCTATGCGCGAGCGCATTAACGTGGCCGATGTACCGACCGTTTTTAAAGGTTCTGCGATTGGTATGATCACTGCGGGTCTAATGGCTTTGGCTTTCATGGGCTTCACCGCCCTTGTACAGATTTAGAGGTCAACGATGCTAACCGTTCTACTCGCTATCGGAATCTTAGTCCTTTTGTCACTTATTTTTGGCGCCATTCTAGGTTATGCCAATGTTCGCTTCCATGTGGAAGGCGACCCCATTGTAGATCAAATTGATGCCCTGTTGCCGCAAACGCAATGCGGCCAATGTGGTCATCCGGGCTGCCGTCCCTATGCCGAAGCCATCGCCAACGGCGAAGCGATTAACCATTGTCCTCCAGGCGGGCAAGCCACCATTCAAGCGTTAGCCGATTTACTGGACGTGGAAGCCATCCCTTTGGACGGTGATCACGGCACAGAAACCGCAAAACGTGTCGCGGTGATTCGTGAAGACGAATGTATCGGTTGCACCAAGTGTATTCAGGCTTGTCCTGTGGATGCGATATTAGGTGCAGCAAAGCAAATGCACACCGTGATCGCAGATGAATGCACAGGCTGTGACCTTTGTGTCGAGCCATGCCCTGTAGATTGTATTGATATGGTAGAAGTCGGCGTGACAGCAAAAACTTGGTCTTGGGACAAACCGCAAGGCATCGCGGCAACCTCAATAAACATCATAGCCACCGACCGCCAAGCGGAGGCTGTACACTAATGCCAACAGTAAATATGCAAACAGCGAACATTTTTTCGTTTCATGGTGGTATTCATCCACCCGAAAACAAAACCCAATCCTTGCAATTGCCTTTGGGGCGACCTAGCCTACCAAACGAGCTTATTTTACCGCTTGGACAACACATAGGTCAGAGCTCTCGCCCCTTGGTAAAAGTGGGCGATAAGGTGCTAAAAGGGGAAACCATTGCAATTAATAATGGCTTTCTGAGCAGCTTTCTACACGCTCCTACCTCTGGCACTATTACGGCCATTGAAGAACGCCTAATTGCTCACCCTTCAGGCTTAAGCGATCTTTGTATTATTCTCACGCCAGACGGCAGCGATACTTGGACAAAACTTGAGCCTTTGAGTCATTGGCAAGACATCAGCAAAACCGATGTGCTGGCCTATTTGTCTGAAATGGGCATTATCGGCATGGGTGGCGCAGGCTTTCCGACGCAAGTTAAACTTCAAGGCGCCTACAAAAATCCTCTCACCCATTTCATTATCAATGCGGCAGAATGTGAGCCTTATATCACCGCCGATGATATGTTGATTCGTGAAAAGACGCTTGAATTGGTGTTAGGCATCGAGATACTGCAACACCTTGTACAGGCAGATCATGTTGTCATTGGCATTGAAGACAACAAACCTACCGCCATTGCAGCCTTAAGAACGGTACTAAACAAGCGTAAGAGTAAAATTCAAGTCGCTGTGGTACCAACCAAATACCCTTCTGGCGGTGAAAAACAGTTAATTCAGCTGCTCACTGGCAAAGAAGTTCCAAGCGGACAATACCCAGCGGACATTGGTATCTTATGTCAAAACGTCGGCACCTGTGTGGCGGTTCACGATGCGATTACGCTCGGCAAACCACTCATTTCTCGCTTTACCACTTTAACGGGTGATGCATTAAAGAACCCACAAAATGTCGAAGTATTACTGGGCACACCGGTCGCACATTTATTGGATTACGCTGAGTCTGAACCCAAAAAACTCAGTCGCTTAATTATGGGCGGCCCCATGATGGGTTACACCTTAGATTCCGCTGCTGTGCCGATTGTTAAAACCAGTAACTGCATACTAGCCGCCAGCAAGAAAGAACTTCCGCCGCCCGCACCAGAACAAGCCTGTATCCGTTGCGGCATGTGCGAACAAGCCTGCCCTGCTAGCTTATTGCCTCAACAATTATTGTGGTTCAGCAAAAGCCAAGAGTTCGAAAAAGCCGAACACCATAATCTATTTGATTGCATCGAATGTGGTGCTTGCTCTTATGTGTGCCCAAGCAGCATTCCATTGGTACAGTATTACCGCCATACCAAGAGCAGCATCCGTGAAGCCCGCGAAGCGACAGTAAAATCTGACTTGGCTAAGCAACGTTTTGAAGCGCGCAAAGCCCGTCAGGATGCCGAAGCCGCTGAGAAAGAAGCCAAGCGCCTTGCTCGTCAAAAAGCGACGCCAAGCAAAACGACAGATGAGAAGAAAAGTGCACCGGCTAAAGCGGCTCCAACGGCCGCTGCTGCGCCTGCAACGACTGACGAATCTAAAAAGCTCAAAGTGGATATCGCCATTGGCAAATCCAAATTGAAAAAGCTAGAAAAACAACTGCTTGAAGCACAAGAAAACGAACATGTCGAAGACATTAACAGTTTACAGCTTCAGGTAACGGATCAAGAAAAAGCCATCGCTTTGCTTGAAGAACAGCTTGCTCAAATGCCCAGTGCTACGCCTGCCGCGCCAGCAGTAAATACGGCCAAAGCAAGTACTGCGCCAGTGAATGACGAACTGAAAAAAGCCAAAGTCGATGTCGCCTTAATTGGTGTGAAACTTAAGAAACTGCAAAAACAGCTTATTGAGACACCAGATGATCAAGAATTGAAAGACAAGATCAATGCTTTTGAGACAGACCTGAAAGCCGCACAAGATACTGTTAGCAGGCTAAGCGCAACGACTGAATCTCATACCGCAGCGTCTGAGCCTAAAGCGGCGGCAAGCGATGAATTGAAAAAGCTCAAAATCGATGCCGCCATTGCCAAAGCGGCGGTAAAGAAAGTCGAAAAAGCCTTGAAAAAAGCGGAAGAAATTAATGCGCCAGAAATCGAAGCGATTCGCCAGCAGCTAAAAGAAGCTCAACAACGCGCAGACGACCTGGAAAAAGCCTTAGCCAATCCGGAAGCCGCTTCTCAGAACGCGGAGGCACAGACTAAAAAAGCAGATGCGGCACCAAACAATGTCGATGCTGACGCAGCTAAGAAACGCAAAATTGACCTAGCTATCGCCAAAGCTGGCATTAAAAAAGCCGAGAAAAACATCCAGCTGCTACAGGAGCAAGGCAAAGACGAAGCAGAAATAAATGCGTCTGAATGGCCAAGCAAACTGAAAGAAGCGCAAGAAAAGCTCGCTGCTCTTGAAGCCGAGGAAAGCGCACCAGCGACTGCCGTTTCTGCGCCAGTAGAGAAAACGGCAGATACGGTTGCTCAAAGCGAAGTCAAAGCCGAGCCAGAAATGGATTTGGCGACGCAGATTAAGAAAGAAAAAATCGCTGTCGCTTTGGCTAAAGCGCAAATTAATAAGCTCAACAAGCGCTTAGAAAGCACTCCAGAGGACGCTGACAGCATTAACCAAGAAATTAACGCCACGCAACAAAGACTGCAACGCGCTGAAGCCTTGTTAGAAAAACTTATTCATTCGCAAACCAACATGCAAGAGAATCGTTAAATGGCATTATTGAGGATCACCTCCCCCCACACACAACGTGCAGGACGTCGCACCTCTTGGGTGATGCAGATGGTCATTTTAGCGACCATTCCAGGCATCGTGGTACAAACCTGGTTATTTGGCTGGGGCACCTTCATTAACCTAATGATCGCCTGCATCACAGCATTATTAAGCGAAGCGGCCATTTTGGCGATTCGTCGACGCCCAGTTGGATTCTTCTTGAAAGATTACAGTGCGCTATTAACCGCTGTACTGCTAGGGGTTGCCCTTCCCCCCGTTGTACCTTGGTGGGTAACGGTAACCGCCGTGGCTTTTGCGATTATCTTTGCCAAACAGCTTTATGGTGGACTAGGGAACAATCCGTTCAACCCAGCTATGGTGGGTTACGCCATTGTGTTGGTGTCTTTTCCTGTGCCGATGAGCCAATGGCTTGGCGTTCACAGTATGGTATCTGCTGGTGAGACCTTATCTTTCATGCAGAGTTTGCAGGCTATTTTCCACCAGCTTCCAGTAATCGACAGCTACACTATGGCAACCCCATTGGATGGCTTCAAACACAAAGACCTATTAGATTCACAAGCCGCCTTTAGCAGCATTGCCGCGCTACAAGGCCCAAGCCTAAACAGCTGGCTTTGGGTGAACTTGGCTTACCTTGTTGGTGGTCTTGCCCTAATTTGGTTACGCATTATTACTTGGCACACGCCTGTGGCACTCTTGGGTGCTTTGCTAATCATGTCTGGCGCCTTTCATTTATTTGATCCAAGTAACACAGCAACGCCGTTTTTCCACCTCACCACGGGCGCAGCCATGTTTGGTGCCTTCTTTATTGCTACCGATCCGGTGTCTTCTTGTACCAGTAATCGCGGCAAACTGATTTATGGTGCGGGCATTGGTATCTTAATTTATATCATTCGCTCTTGGGGTGGTTACCCTGATGGCGTAGCGTTCGGCGTCCTACTCATGAACTTCGCAGCACCCTTGATAGATTACTACACACAACCCAGAACCTACGGTCACAAAAAAGCCAAAACTGGCTTAAAAGTTGGGGAGGATAACTAATGGAATTGTTCGCCTCTGTTCGTCGCAACAGTCTCGGGTTGGCTATATTTGCTGTGTTAACAGCGGGTTTGATTGCCATCACGCACCAGCTCACCGACCACACCATCAAAAGTAATATCTTGGAAGCGCAAATCTCGGCTTTTAACGAAATATTGCCAGCGAATCTATACGATAACGACTTAACTAAAGACACCGCCACTCTGCCCGCTGACCCATTACTTGGTAGCGAAGAAGGCATTAAAATTCACATCGCTCGTAAAGATGGCGAAGTCACTGCCATTATTTTCGAAACCATCGCACCGCGTGGCTATAACGGTAATTTAGACATGCTGGTCGCCATTGATAAAAATGGTGTTGTCACTGGCAGCCGAGTCATTAGTCATAAAGAAACACCGGGCTTGGGCGATAAGGTAGAGCTTAAAAAATCCAAATGGATCTTAAGCTTTGCCAACAAATCATTAGACAATCCGGACATCAATGGCTGGGGTGTTAAAAAAGACGGTGGCGATTTTGATCAATTCACAGGGGCCACTATTACGCCTCGTGCTGTCGTTCGTGCCGTAAAAAACACTCTAATTTATTTTGAACAACACAAAGATACGCTGTTAGCGTATTAGGATAGCCCAATGAAAATGAGCGCAGAAACAGCTGCAACTGACGCTACTCAAGAAGAGAGCAAGCCAGGCGCCAATTACGCAGAAATCATTTATAACGGCATTTGGAAAAACAACCCAGCCCTTGTTCAGTTGCTCGGCTTGTGTCCTATGCTGGCGGTCACCAGCACCGTGGTTAATGCCTTAGGACTTGGTTTAGCGACCATGGTCGTGTTGATGGGCTCCAACATTGCCGTTTCCATCATTCGTAACTACGTGGCCGATGCCGTTCGTCTGCCAGCGTTTGTGATGATTATCGCCTCGTTTACCACCTGTATCGAATTGATCATGCAGGCTTATACCTACGAGCTTTATCAAATTCTGGGGATTTTTATCCCATTGATCGTCACCAACTGCGCCATCCTTGGCCGAGCAGATGCCTTCGCCAGCCGTAACCCTGTTCTGCCATCGGCTATAGATGGCTTTATGATGGGTTTAGGTTTCATGTTTATCCTTGTTACCCTTGGCGCCATGCGTGAGCTAATTGGTCAAGGCACCCTGTTTTCTGATATGCAGCTATTGTTTGGTGATATCGCTCTAGGGTGGAAATGGGTTGTCTTCGAAAACTACCCCAATGTCCTCTTTGCCGTCTTACCACCGGGCGCCTTCATTGGCTTAGGCTTATTAATAGCAGGTAAAAACTACTTAGATGAGCGCGAGAAAAAACGTATCGCCACACAGAAAGCCAAAGACGGCCCAAGTGCGTCAAAACGGGTTCGTGTTACTGGGCAAGTTAGTTAACCTATTTAAAACCCCACACTAACCCTCCCCTTGGAAGAGATAAGGGGAGGGAATTTTAAGCGTCATAAAGGCAGTCAAACGTGAACAAAGACAAACGCTACGAGATTTTTTCTCGCTTACGAGCTGAAAACCCAAATCCCGTAACCGAGCTAGAATACAGCTCGCCTTTTGAGCTTTTAATTGCGGTGCTGTTTTCTGCCCAAGCCACGGACGTGAGTGTCAATAAAGCCACACGCAAGCTTTTTCCTGTCGCCAATACGCCAGAAACCATGCTGGCGCTTGGTGTAGATGGCTTAAAAAGCTACATCAAAACCATTGGCTTGTTTAACGCCAAGGCCGAAAATGCCATTAAAACTTGCCAAATTTTGGTCGACAAGCACAACAGCGTTGTTCCTGAAACGCGTGAAGAACTGGAAGCCCTTCCAGGTGTTGGCCGCAAAACAGCCAATGTGGTACTCAACACAGCTTTTCGCCAAGTGGCCATGGCAGTGGATACGCACATTTTCCGTTTCAGCAACCGTACCAAAGTCGCACCAGGCAAAAACGTCTTAGAAGTGGAAATGAAACTGCTTAAATTCGTGCCAAAAGAGTTTCTTTTGGATGCTCATCACTGGATGATCCTTCACGGCCGCTACATCTGCGTGGCTCGCAAGCCTAAATGCGATGCCTGTGTGATTGAAGACCTTTGTGAATTTAAGGACAAGACCTCAACCTGATCTTTTAATCAATGCTCTTTAGTTAACTAAAGACTAATCTAAATTTAAATAACATCGCATTTATTAAACCTTTCTAGCTCGGCATGCTTACGCTATTGAGATGTCACTTTTTAGAGGGAAAATGCCATGAGTCACCGTTTAACCCAAGCCCAGCTTGATGCCCATTGGATGGCCTACACAGGCAATCGTCAGTTTAAAAAAGATCCTCGCATCATCACCTCGGCCGCAGGAAAATATTACACCGATTCTGATGGTAGGAAGATTTTCGACGGCCTATCAGGCCTTTGGACATGCGGTTTGGGTCATAGCGTTCCCGCTATTAATGAGGCCGTTGCAGAACAGGTCAAAACCCTCGACTACTCTCCTGCTTTTCAATTCGGTCACGAGAAGTCTTTCTTGTTAGCAGAGCAAATTACTGAATTTATGCCTGCAGGATTAAACCGTATTTTCTTTACTGGCTCCGGTTCAGAATCGGTCGATACCGCATTAAAAGTTGCCCGTGCATATTGGCGTAAAAAAGGCATGGGAACAAAAACCAAATTTATCGGTCGTGCTAAGGGTTATCATGGCGCCGGTATTTCAGGCTTCAGCGTTGGCGGCATTCCAGCAAACCGCACACTTTATGGGCAAGGTTTAGAATCCTACCATTTACCTCATACACAAGTGCCCGGTAGCGAATTCTCCAAAGGCATGGCAGAACAAGGCAAAGAGCGTGCAGAAGACCTACTTAACCTTATCATGATGCACGATGCTTCGAACATTGCGGCCGTCATTGTTGAACCCATGTCAGGCTCCGCTGGCGTTATCGTGCCACCACAAGGGTATTTGCAGCGTTTGCGCGAGATCTGTGATCAGCACAATATCTTGCTCATCTTTGATGAAGTCATCACCGCGTTTGGGCGTATGGGTGCGAAAACCGGCGCAGAAGCCTTTGGGGTAACGCCTGACGTGATTACCATGGCAAAACAAGTCACCAATGGGGTGATCCCAATGGGCGCTGTGGCCTTTAAACAAGAAATCTACGACACCTTCATGGACAATGGCGGTCCGGATTACATGCTAGAGATTCCTCATGGCTACACCTACTCCGCCCACCCTATTGCCTGCGCTGCGGGATTGGCTTCTCTCGCTGAGATAAAAAAACAAGGTTTGATTGAGCGCGTTAACAGCATGAGTTCCGTGTGGGAAAGCAGTGTCCACCAACTAAAAAGTGCCAGCGCCATTGTGACAGACATTCGCAATTATGGTTTTGCCGCCGGCATCACTATAGCACCCATCAATGGTGAGCCAGCCAAACGTCCATTCCAAATCGCTATGGCAATGTGGGAAAAGGGGTATTATGTTCGCTATGGTGCAGACACCGTTCAATTAGCGCCACCCTTCACGACAGAGCAATCTGAAATAGACAGCTTGATCAACGCATTGGGTGAAACACTACAAAAACAAAGCTAAATAAGACTCAAATATTCCCAATAATCAAGATGTTGCTCATAGACATGGCGCAACATCTTGATCCATATCAATTTTATCTAGCTATCACATCT
This sequence comes from Marinomonas shanghaiensis, assembly GCF_003259175.1. Taxonomy (GTDB): domain Bacteria; phylum Pseudomonadota; class Gammaproteobacteria; order Pseudomonadales; family Marinomonadaceae; genus Marinomonas; species Marinomonas shanghaiensis. The sequence goes on from NZ_QGOK01000022.1 coordinate 66,192, forward strand.
CTGCAATCTTGCACTATAATGGCACTCCCAAAAGCGTCATTTTTGGCCTGAATCCTCATTTTACAAAAGGTAAAGTAATGTCTATTTCACATTCGCCTTATGTTCGTTGTTTTTGGACAGGGACACTGTTTTTAACAAACGGTAAAACCATGCCGATCCATTGCACACACATATCAACTCAAATGATAGAAGTGGAAGCGCCAGAAGGTTTACAAGGGTCAAAAATGGTAAAGCTAGAGCTAAAAGCGATTCATGAGGGAAAAACAGCCACAATCAAGATATTGTGTGATCCGCAATTAGATGTGTTTAACGAACATAACAAACATTACATAAAGCTTAGCTATCATACTATTTCAAGCAAAGACGTGGCTTTCATCAAAGAATTTGCCGACGCTCATTCCTAGTTCACTCCTCGCTTATCTCATACTAACAAGCGAGGAAATCGGCAGACCTAATGTGTGTTTATATGAATTTATTCAGCATCGTCTGCCGATTTTTTAGGTGCTGCTTCTTCCGCTTTCTTAACGCGAATTTTAGAACCATCCACGTCCATGCCGTTTAGGGTTTTAATAGCGACTTTTGCTTCACCAACTTTTGGCATTTCAACAAAGGCAAAGCCTTTCGATTCACCTGTCTCTTTGTCCATCACAATAGTACAAGACTGCAACGTACCGTGAACGGCAAACAAGCTTCTCAATTCTTCTTCAGTGGTATTGCGGGCAAGGTTTCTGACTAATAGTTTCATAGTTTTCTCTTCATAAATAAAAAAGGCATGGACGATACTGCCATGCCTTTGAGTTAGATTGCGCCATTCTAACGGTTTAAGACAAGGTTGTCTCAAACAGTTTGAGCAATTTCTCACTATCCACTTCCATACAGACTTGTGTCATTGGCACATCGTTCCAATGTGGCTCTGGGAAAGTCATACCTTGTGGCGCAAAAATCGTTTGACCGATACCAATGCCCTCACAAGCAACACGCACCGCTCCCAACTCGACACCAAAAATACTCGGATCCATCACATAAGCAATAGTAGAAGCATCATGGAAGTAGCAACCATTCATATCGAAACGGCTGCTGTAAAAATTAATGTAGTGCTGAGCGCAATCGTACAAGAATCCGCCTTCCGTTGGGTTGGCCTTTTTAATGCGTTCTAGCACGGTGTTGTCCAATAGCACTTGATGCGTTACGTCTAAACCAATCATGGTCACTTGCCATGCAGCGGTAAAGACTTTGTCTGCCGCATGCGGGTCGTTCATGATGTTGGCTTCTGCAACTGGCGACACGTTACCGTATTCAATCGCTGTGCCACCCATCAAAACCACTTCATCGACTAAATTAGCCACTTCAGGATCAAGCTCAAGGGCTTTCGCTAAGTTACCCAATGGACCAAGTGCGATAATCGTCACTTCACCTGGGTATTGGCGAACAGTATCCACAATAAACTGCGCAGCGCTTTTTTCGATTGCCTTGCCTTGTGGCGCTGGCCAATCAATATTACCAAAGCCATCTTTACCATGAACAAAGTCAGGATGTGGACGCGGCGCAATCTTACTGGGCACAGCAACGCCTTTTGCAACGGGCACATTGACCTTAGCAATCTCGGTTAATGTAATGGCATTTTGTGTTGCCAACTCCACAGACACGTTACCAAACGTGGTTGTTAAACCCAATACATCAAGCTGTGGTGCTTGAAAAGCGAAGAAGATCGCCATTGCATCGTCTATGCCCGGATCCGTATCTATAATAATTTTTCGAGCCATGTTTCACGTCCTCTTTAAACTATAGTTTTTTTGGCTAACTGTTTTTCGCTAACTTTTTTTAGAAAGAAAGGCCGTCACTTCATCTTGTGTTGGGATGGAGGACGCTGCGCCTAAGCGTGTCACACAGATCGCAGAGGCAGCACAGGCACGGGTGATGGCATGCTTCATGTCGTCCCCTTTCATTAGAGAAGACAAGCAAAAACCAATAAAAGTATCGCCTGCTGCTGTGGTATCAAGCGCCTCAACCGAAAATGCTTTTACCGATAAACGCTCTTCTCCATCAAAGTAACACACACCAGCCTTACCAAGTGTCATTAGTACGGCTAAATCTGGGTAAGCCTTCGGGAAAGCCTCAATGGTGCTATCAATGTCAGTAGTGCCAATTAAATCCATGGCCTCCACTTCGTTAACAATCAACAGATCAACAAAGCCAAGCACCTTCTTAGTCAGCTCAGCGTCCATGGGAGCAGGGTTAAACGCGACCTTTACCTTATGCTCTTGTGCTTTTTGCATAATGTATTCAATAAGGTTCGTCTCGTTTTGCAGCAACACCCAATCACCCGCATTTGCTTGCGACAATACTTGATCCACCTGCTCTTGCGTCAACGCATGATTCGCGCCTTGATACAAAATGATCGAATTTTCCGCTTCTTTCGTTAGCTGGATAATGGCATGGCCTGTTGGCACATCAATGCGTTTTATCAGCCCGGTGTCCACACCTAGGGATTCAAGCTGATCAATGACCGACTGATCGCTATGATGGATCGCACCCACGTGTTTTACGTCAGCGCCCGCTTTAGCCAGGGCGACAGATTGATTCGCTCCCTTGCCGCCCAGTAAACACTGATAACCATTAGACGCCATGGTTTCGCCTGGTCGAACAAAGTGATCTAGCTGATAAAGGTGGTCGAGGTTAATCGAACCAAAGTTATAAATTGTCATAATTCTCTTCCTTCAAGATCAGCGTGCTTAAGGTATGAGCACATTTCATTCCACTGTTCTTTCTGCAAAGCACGATGCTTTATCAATAACTCAGCGAATACTGACCAAGTGTACAAAAATAAAAAACGCTCCAATTCTGCAAGAACGGAGCGTTTTTTGAAAGCGAATTTTCTAAATGATCAAGCGATTACTTGCTGTTATCTAGAAAACCACGACCTTTTTGAGCGGCAATACGCATACGCAAAGCATTTAGCTTAATAAAGCCCGCTGCATCTTTCTGATCGTAAGCACCCGCATCGTCTTCAAATGTGGCAATTTTGCTATCGAACAAGCTGTTTTCAGACTGACGGCCCACAACACTCACGTTGCCTTTGTAAAGCTTGAGACGAACGGTACCGTTAACGTATTTTTGTGATGTATCAATCAAAGCTTGAATCATACGACGCTCTTCAGACCACCAGAAGCCGTTGTAAATCAACTTCGCATAACGAGGCATCATCTCATCTTTTAGGTGCATCGCTTCACGGTCTAGGGTAATAGACTCGATCGCACGGTGTGCCTTCATCATGATGGTGCCACCAGGTGTTTCGTAGCAACCGCGAGCTTTCATACCCACAAAACGGTTTTCCACGATATCAACACGACCAATACCATTCGCGCCGCCAACTTTGTTTAAGGTTTCCAAAATAGTGGCAGGAGACATGGCTTCGCCATTGATAGAAACTGGGTCGCCTTTTTCGTAACCGATTTCGATGTAAGTCGCTTCGTTCGGAGCGTCTTCTGGAGACACTGACCAACGCCACATATCGTCTTCTGGCTCTGTCCATGGGTCTTCCAACTGATCACCTTCAAAAGAGATGTGCAGTAAGTTAGCGTCCATAGAGTAAGGAGACTTTTTCTTCTTCGTTGAGAAATCAACAGGGATATTGTGTTTTTCACAGTATGCCATTAGGGTTTCACGAGACGTTAGGTCCCATTCACGCCAAGGAGCAATCACTTTTACGCCAGGTTTCAACGCGTAGGCACCAAGCTCAAAACGTACTTGGTCATTGCCCTTACCTGTCGCGCCGTGAGCAATCGCATCGGCACCAGTCTCGTTGGCGATCTCGATCAAGCGTTTAGCGATCAGAGGACGCGCGATAGAGGTACCCAAAAGGTACTCACCTTCGTAAATAGTGTTGGCACGGAACATAGGGAAAACGAAGTCACGCACAAACTCTTCGCGCAAATCTTCAATGTAGATTTCCTTAATACCCAACGCTTGAGCTTTAGCACGAGCTGGTTCAACTTCCTCACCCTGACCCAAATCAGCGGTAAAGGTAACCACTTCACAGTTATACTCTTCTTGAAGCCACTTCGCGATTACGGAAGTATCCAGGCCGCCAGAATAGGCAAGCACTACCTTCTTCACGTCAGACATTATCTCTATTCTCCTCAACGAGCTAGCGCTCCCTCACCAGTGCTTTAAAACCAGTACATGGCGGCGCAAATAATTTAAAAAAGGGGCTGTAAGTGTAAGATCTCGATTCTTGCTTAGCAAGTAAAAAGCCCCAATTTGCTCAGATAAATCGGCAAACTGGGGCCTGAAAACGGTTTTCAAACAGGTTCCAAGTTAGAATATCAACTCTCATCGACTTTTTCTAAACGAATCGTCACACGACGGTTCCGTTCTCGCCCTGAGGCCGTATTGTTCGGCATCGCTGGGTATCGATCACCATGATAACGAGAAATGATTTTTTCTGCCGGCACCCCTTTCTCTAAAAGATAAGACGTCACCCTTTCAGCACGCTCTTTCGACAACTCACGGTTGTCGCGACGTGAACCTATAGAATCGGTATGACCGTCGATATAAATGTATTCCACGCTAGGGTCGGAAGACACATAGAGTGCCACAAGATCCAAACGCGACTTGATCCGATCCGTCAGATTCACCCCATTGGTAGGAAATAAGGCCGCCGTTCTCGCGATTTGATCATAGTTGACCGGCAACAAGCTGGCTAAACAGCGTCTAAACTCCGTATAAGCGGGTGCAAAATTAATGTTCGATAACCCGACTTCGATGGTTTCACGACTGTTTTCCCACGCGGTTCCCGCTACCACAGGATGGCGACCACGATCCAAACTGGTCAACATTCTTTCAGCCACTTTGCCACCCACCTCCACGGTTAAACCGTAGCCTGGGTACGACAAAATATCTAACGTCTCGGGCTTCACTCCTGGCGACCAATCCGGTGCTTGAGAAATAATATACACTTGTCCTGGGCCCAACTTTTCATTTTGCGGCTGCAAGATAAATTTCATTGGCTCGCCCGCTTCTTTGATAAAGTGACCTTCACCATAATTCGGCACTGGATGCGTTAAACTGCATGAGAATATATCACCGGAAAGCAGCCACTCTGAATCCGAAATACCAGATTGGTAATGAATAATGGCGTTGGCCTGCGCAAATGGCATTGCCATGGTGAGTAAAAATGTGGTGCGAATTAGAAGTTGTTGGGGAATTCCCATTTAGACATCTCGTTCAAGCATTATCAAATGTGTTATGATCCGATCCTATTGTATACCGTTACTGTTGATCAAGCGGCAGAATTAAGGACCTTCTTTTGTCAAACCATGAAATCAAAGATAGATTCCGCGGCTTCCTACCTGTTGTTATCGACGTAGAAACCGCAGGCTTTAATCAAAAAACCGATGCTTTATTAGAAATGGCCGCCAGCATCCTGCGAATGGATGAAAATGGCGACATGTATATCCATGAAACCTTAGAGTTTTTGATAAAACCATTTGAAGGTGCGAACCTTGAAAAAGCCGCACTCGACTTTACTGGCATTGATCCTTTTGCTCCTGGTCGCCAAGACATACCGGAAAGCGAAGCCATCAATCAAATGTTTGCCAAAGTGCGCAAAGAGCTGAAATCCGTTGGCTGTAAACGAGCCATATTGGTTGGCCACAATGCGGCATTCGATCACGGTTTTTTAAATGCGGCGATTGAACGTGCGGACATTAAGCGCAACCCATTCCACCCTTTTTCTAGCTTTGACACAGCCAGTCTAGCGGGCTTGGTATTTGGACAAACTGTGCTGGCCAAAGCCTGTGAAGCGGCGTCTATTCCGTTTAGCAACTCAGAGGCACACTCTGCAAAATACGATACCGAAAAAACCGCAGAGCTCTTCTGTGAAATGGTCAATCGTTTAAAACGTCTTGGTGGCTGGCCACTTGTCGAAAATGCAGAAGAAGAGAGCATGGAAGCTATTTTCCATTCTGGAAAATAGCGCCATAATAAAAACGAGCTTAGTCATAAAAGCTCGTTTCTCTTCTCACTAAGATGGGCCTGCCTATGCAAGGAAAGCGAATTCTATATCTGCTACTGGGATGGTTCTCTCTCATTTCTGGCATTATTGGTATTTTTTTGCCTTTGTTGCCCACGACCCCATTTGTATTACTGGCGGCATGGTGTTTTTCTAAATCGTCTAAACGATTTCATTCTTGGTTGCTCAATCACAAATTTTTTGGTCCTATTGTGCATGATTGGCAATCCTCCGATGGCATTCCACGACGCGCACGAAACCGCGCTATTCTGTTCATGTGGATCGGCATGACTATCTCTATGGTTGTTGTCTCGCGTTTTTGGGCAACCATTGGACTGCTTATAATCGGTTTATGTGTCATGACTTACTTACTGCGCATGCCAGTTCGTTCAGAAGACAACGACAAAACTCGCTAATTTTTACAGGTATTTTGACAAGCTTTATGATGATGACACGCCGACACTTTCGCCACTTTATATTCTACCCATTTGCGGGCGTAACAGCGCTTATTACCAGTTTATGGTTGGCGACACCTTTTATTGCGGAACACTATTTAACGTCTTACATTCAACAACAAGGGCAAGCACTGTCGATTGGCAAACTAGAAGTCGATTTTTTCCCGCCTAAAATCGATATAAAAGACGTTGTTATTCAAGATAACACCCAAGAGACGCTCACGCTCAAACGCGCGATTGTTGAAGTGGAGATATGGCCTCTTTTCGCTAAAACCGTCCACTTATCTGAAGCCAAAATTGAAGACCTACACTTGGTCGTGACCCAACTAGAAAAAGATTGGATCGTTGCGGGTATTAACACCGCACAATTCATTACCCCAGAAGACCAACAACCGCCGGAACAAGAGTCTGAACCTGCAACGCCTTGGGCAATCACACTGCCCTCTTTTTCATTTACCAATAGCCAAGTCAATCTATCTCGTCAACCAGACCTCAATTTGCCTTCAACATCAGACACCCTTGTCTTGAGCAATTTATCGGTCAATGACTTATCTGGACAAGGGTTAAGTTGGAAAGGCGATGTTTCCCTTTCCGCGTTAGTGAACGAAGCAACGCTGTCCTTAACCAGTCAATTTGACTACTCGCCAGAACAAGCCACTGCGGACATCGATATCACCAAGGTATACCTACCGATTCAAAGTCTGCGTCATTTTTTGCCCTCACCCTACCATGAAGGCAAAGGACAAATAGACATAACGGGGCGTCTTCAATTTTCACAAACACAGGCCAATGGCGCACCTGTTTTTGACATTAAAAACCTAACACTCAACACACAAATTGACGAATTGGAATTGCCTCTCAATCAACAAGATAAGGTCACCACAAAATCCACCTCTTTTGCGCTGTCGCAATCGGCCTTGCAATTCAGCTCTGCTGATAAGTTAATGGCAGCAGGCACCCTTGATTTGCGCTCAGAACACTCTTCTTTTACACAGGCAGAACAAAAAGTTGCCTTTGATGCGCTGACCTTAAAAACGCCGTTTACTATCGAACAAAGCGAACTTGGGTTAACAACCACAGGAACCTTGGAAGCACAACTCGATACGTTTAGCTTCACCCAAGCACAAATCACGGCACAACTTGCTAAACTGTCTCTAAAAACCCCTTTTGATATAAAACAAGACAGCACTGGCTTCTCTACGAAAGGAAATATTGAGGCACAACTAGCGCAGTTGTCTTACCACCAATCAGATCAAAAAGTACAACTTGATACACTTTCATTAACGACCCCATTTAATCTGCAACAAGGCGAACAGGGGTTAGCAACAACAGGGACATTGGATACACAAATAAACGATCTTGCGTTCACCCAAGACGACTTGCAAGCTCAGTTTGACACACTGACCCTTACCTCTCCATTCGATATTAAACAAGATGCACAGAGCCTCACATCGACTGGCGATATTGCATTAACGCTCAACAGCGTTTCTTTCGCGCAAGCGGATCAAAAAGCACAATTTGATCAATTGACGCTTAACACCCCCTTTAGTGTGAAGCAAGATGAGCAACTCGGTCTTACCGCCAATCTCAACACAACAGAATTGAACCTAAACACGTTAAGCCTTTCACTCGATAGCCTTGCTCTGCAAAACAAACAGCTCGTCATGTTATTGGATAACGTGTCGGTGAATATGGATCCCCAGAATATCCTCACCGCTGCCTTGTCCACAGAAATACGCAGTAACAATCTTGCTGTGCAACAGGCCGGAAACACGGCCAATTATGATGTGTTCAACTTATCAAACACGCTCAACCTGAGGAAAGAAGGCGAGAATATTTCGGCTAAGAACGCTCAATTAGACATTAACATTGAAGGGTTAACCGCCACAGAAAGCAATGAAAAACAATTGTCGTTAGGTCGTGCCACACTGACTGCCGAGCAGCTCGATGTCGAACAAATGAATCAGCAGCCGCCCGCCATAACAGGCAACAATATCACCATCACCAGTGAGTCAGTCGATAGCCTGCTCAGTGATAAAAAACGCCTCGCTTCTTGGCGTAATGCAAATATCAACGGTCTTTCATTCACCCAGCAAAACTCAGACTTTGATGCCTCTTTCGCACAATTAACCATAGCAGACTTAATCGTCTCAGAACCGATTTCAGAAGCGGATAACAAGCAAACACAGCCAGCACTAAGCCAGATTGGTAACATCCTGGTAGAGCAAGTCAATGCGACTCAAGATGGTGCAAAAATCCAACAGATTACTGTGGATTCGGCCAAGGTAAACTTGATATTGGATGCGCAGAAGCGCATAGAAAACCTTGTTTTTGTTGAAACTGAACAACAGAAACCGCCACAAACATCCGTTAAAAATCGCACGTCGCCTAGGGAAGAAGACGCGAAAAACGTCATTAAAAACACACAACAGGCAGAACAAAACCCTGCTTTCAAAGCGCCTTATTATGTGATTTTAGACGCTTATGACACCACTGGATCATCCAGTATTTATGTGCAAGATAACAGCATTTCGCCTGCCTTGCAGCGCACATTAGAAATCGACACCTTGTCTTTGCGCAACCTCAACACGCAAAAGAAAGATCAAGCCACAGTACTGGCGTTGAAAGCTCGCAACGGAAAATATACCACCTTACAAGGTGATGTGACCATTTGGCCCCTGGCCGAGAAACTGACTTTAGACAGTGAAGTGGTCATAAAAGAAGCCGAGCTGCCGCCCTATTCGTCCTACATCGCCACCGTTCTGGGGTATCAGATTGACTCAGGGCAGTTAGATCTTGACCTAAAGCTCAAATCTAAAAACGGCATACTGAGTGGCAATTCAAATATTCTGTTAAGAGAATTTGATTTAGGCGGTCGCCAAGACAGCAGTACGGTTATCAAGGCGGGCGCTGTACCGCTCAATATTGCCATTAGCGTTTTAAAAGACAGAGACAACAATATTGACTTAGATATTCCACTGTCTGGTGATATCGAAAACCCAGCATTTGGTTGGCAAGACTTCTTACTCTTACCGGTTCGAAAAGCACTCTTTAGCGCATCGAGTACTTATTTAATGCAAACCTTCGTGCCCTATGCAAACGTCATCAGCATTGCACAGTTTGCCGGAGATCAATTACTCAGAATTCGTGTAGAACCTCTGATGTTTACAGCACAAGACAGTGACTTAAATGAGTCTCAGGCGGTTTTCTTGCAACAGCTCACCGCTTTAATGAAAGACAAAAAAGACAGCCAACTAAAGGCCTGTGGTATCGCCAGTTATCTCGATCTGGGCTTGCAGAAGCCTCCCGTCGCGATCGATGATGACACTAGGGACAAGGCCAAAATGCTGGCGCAAAAACGTGCGGATCATTTAAAAGACTATTTGGTCAATGAAGGCATCGCTTCGTCACGCATATTTCTTTGTTCACCAGAAGTGGATCTGTCTAACAGCAGCAAACCAAGAGTCGAGCTCAACTTCTAAACCCTCTTCGCTCTTTATACCTGCCTAATCCCCCAGCTTTAACAATAATCACTGGGGGCTTTTTTATGTCAAAAAATCGCAAATAATTCCTCTAAACGGTGCAATCCTCCCCAGACACAAGCTCTCGCATTGAAAAATAAAAGAAACAGGCCATAACTATTATGGCAAGCCGTTAAAACAGCGAAACGCTAAAATCACAACAAAACCATGGGTTCTACTTTTTATAGAATGAGAAAAGTATGATCAGCATCAATAGCAGACCGACCTAACTGGGTTAGTCTTACACAAATGCTAGCAAGTATAGGAGGCAATCATGCCCATTGAAGATCATAGTTTAGTAAACGAATTTCCTGAGTTTAAAGACGACATCCATCAGCTTAAAATGGACGATGCGCACTTTAAAAAACTCTACGATGAATACAACCACCTAACCAAAGAAGTAGAGAAAATGGAACAAGAAATTATTCCCTCTACCACGATGGAAGAAGAAAAACTCAAGAAACAACGTTTGCAGTTAAAAGACACATTGCGAGGCTACATTAAAGCCTCCAGAGCCGCAGCCGAAAAAGCGTAGCTTCCAGAAGCCACCATAAGACCACACTCTGGTCTATGGTGGCGTATTTTTTTAGTCATTACTCAACGCACCACCACATCCCCATCAAGACAACTGAGTTTCTCTATTGTAAGTAATGTAAATCCATTCTCATTTGAAAATGACTATCATAACAATTACTATACACACCTCTCTCATCTTCAATCTGGTTTAAATTATGACGTTAAGAACCTCCTTAATGATGATGCAGGCTTGTGGCGTACTTGTCTTCTCCAGCGCACTTTTCGCGGAAACCTCAAGCAGCATTACCTATGATGACTATCTCAATGACTGGGATGCAAAAATTAAGGAAGGATCCGATGTAGAACTGCAAACACTTCAGGTACAAGGCCGCGCGCTGTCTCATTACAAAGAAGACGAAGCAGCACTAGCCACTCGCACCTCAACCCCAATAGATGAAACACCACAATCTGTTCAAGTGGTAACCGAAGCGCTCATTGAAGACCAAGCTGCGAGACAAATCACTGACTTGTATCGCTCTATTTCAGGCATGTCGCAAAACAACGTATCCACGGTGACGTTACGAGGTTTTAGCCAAGACGAAGTACTCTACGACGGTCTAAAAGGCGATCCTTTTGGTGACTTCTCCATTCCTCAACTGTTTACCATAGAACAGATACAAGTCCTTAAAGGCCCTTCAGGTGCTGTTTATGGTGCTGGTGAACCTGGCGGTGTCATAAACTATGTGACGAAAAAGCCGAGCTACGAACAGAAAAATACCCTAAAAGTCAGTGCGGGTAACAAAGACTTCCTAAGCGGCAGCATTGAGTCGTCTGGCCCTGCCAACGAGGACGCCTCACAACGCTACCGTGTTGGTATCTACTCCGACGGCCAAGATTCTTATCGCAACAATGTCGAAGAAGAAAACCGCATTATTGACCTCGGTTACGCTTGGGACATAGACAGCAATAACACACTCACCGTTCAGTACACGGACATTCATCAATACATTTCTGGCGCCCGTTTACGGGGTATTCCTACTGATGACGAGGGCAATTTCCTAGCAGACACCTCATGGAACAATAATGAGAAATCCGACTATCAAGAACTGGATGCACAAGTCTTTCAAGCGCGCCTAGACCACAGCATCAACTCATGGCTAGAGAGCAATGTGTCTGTTCGTTACTTCGAAAACACCGAAACCCAGAAATATCATGAAATCAGTAAACTAATAGACAGCGATAGCGATGGCACAGTAGATTCCACTCAGCGTCAATACCGTGACCAAGTCCGCACTCGTAAAGGCATTACGTTGGCTGGCAATCTAATTGCAGAGCTAGGCGATCATACCGTATTGGTTGGAAGCGATTATTTCCATCAAAAAAATAGCTTTCTATACAGCTATGCAAACAAAGCCGACGGCGTATCTAATCTTAGCTTAACAGACCCTACCTACGGCCAAGACGAAGTTAATAGCTATACCATGCATTTAAAAACGGATGAAACCACAACCACCGATCGCCTAGGACTTTATGTTCAAGATCAATGGAAGCTAACAGAGCGTTTGGATTTATTGACTGGGATACGGGTAGACCGTTTCGAGGAGCAATACCAAGATTACACCACCAGCGCAGGCAAACTAGACTACAACGACACAGGTTACTCCAGCCGCATTGGTGCAACGTATAAAATCAATGGCAATTGGAAACCTTACACTTCTTTCTCGACAGGTTTCGTACCGCAAGACGCGGCCGACCAACAAAAATCGGCCGATGGCAGCTTGTTTGACCCAGAAGAAAGCCAGCAAGTCGAAGTCGGTGTACGCAGCTATTGGTTTAACAATAAACTCAATGTCAACCTTGCTGCATACCACATTGTTCGTGAAAACATCTTGCAAGAAGACCCAAATAACAGCGACTTATTGGTTTCCTTTGGTAAAGTTCGCAGCCAAGGCGTAGAACTGGATATCATGGCAGACATCACTCCTCGCTGGGTCGCCAATGTAAGCTACGCCTATAATGATACTATCGTTAAAGAAGCCACCGATGGCATTCAATATGCCAGTGGCGACCGCTTTGCCAATACGCCGTATCATCAATTGGGCGCTTGGACGCGATACGACTTCCCAAGCATAGATTCCTCTATTGCTGTAGGTGCGGACTACGTTAGCGATCAAATCAACCGTCAGGGTCAAACCGTCAAACCTTATACTGTGTACGACTTGTCTTGGCAAACTCGCTATGAAGATTGGAAATTCCAGTTGAACATCAAAAACTTGTTCGATAAAGAATACGCCGTCAGCGGCTTCACAGAAACCATAGGCTCATTCGTGGGTGAACGACGTCGCGTTTACGTCACCGCCGCCTACGACTTCTAACAGCACGAGCAAGGACAGTTCAAGGAGCCATCGATGCCTTTAACTGTCCTCTTTCCATAATGACTTTTGACCTAGATCAACCATACCTTACTTAGCCAACGAATGCCTTCCTCAGAGCTTGAGTTCAATCAACATGCAGGTAAACTCCGCCCGTTTTGATCGATCGGTGAACCTCATGTCTCAAGAAAAAGCCTTCATGCCAGAATTACTTTCTCCAGCGGGTTCGTTAAAAAACCTGCGTTATGCCTTTGCTTACGGTGCAGATGCCGTTTATGCAGGACAGCCACGCTACTCCCTAAGAGTACGCAATAACGAATTTGATTTAGAAAAGCTGGGAATTGGCATCAATGAAGCCCATGAGCTGGGCAAAAAACTTTATGTGGTCAGCAATATTGCACCTCACAATGCAAAACTAAAAACCTACTTGCAAGACTTGGCACCGGTTATAGATCTCAAACCAGACGCGCTCATCATGTCCGATCCTGGACTTATTATGATGGTGCGCGAAGCCTTTCCCGATCAACAGATTCACCTGTCCGTTCAAGCCAATGCTGTCAATTGGGCAACCGTCAAATTCTGGCAACAGCAAGGTATTTCTCGCGTCATTTTATCTCGTGAGCTGTCACTTGATGAAATCGAAGAAATCCGTCTAAAAGTCCCAGATATGGAACTGGAAGTCTTCGTCCATGGCGCGTTATGCATGGCGTATTCTGGACGTTGTTTGCTGTCTGGCTACATGAACAAACGTGATCCAAACCAAGGTGCTTGCACCAATGCGTGTCGCTGGGAATACAACGCCCACGAAGCAACACAAGACGAAACAGGTCAAATCATTGCTAGCAGCACAGCACCAACCTCTGCCGTGAAAATTCAGGAACCAAGCGATCAGCTCTTCTTACTACAAGAACGTGGTCGTCCAGACGAATACATGCCCGCGTTTGAAGACGAACACGGCACCTACATCATGAATTCAAAAGACCTACGCGCTATTGAACATGTCGAACGTCTGGTCAAAATGGGCGTGCATTCATTAAAAATCGAAGGCCGCACCAAGTCGTTTTACTACTGCGCCAGAACCGCACAAATCTACCGCCAAGCCATTAACGACGCCGTTGCAGGCAAGCACTTTGATAAGAGCCTGATGAGCGGCTTAGAAAACCTCGCTAATCGAGGCTACACCGATGGTTTCTTACAACGCCATCGACATGTGGATTTGCAAAACTACGAAACTGGCAATTCCATCAGCGAGCAACAACAGTTCGTCGGCGAAGTCATCGCCACTAACGACGATTCACTCACCATAGAAGTAAAGAGCCGCTTCAGTGTTGGCGACTCCTTAGAGTTGATGACACCGAAAGGCAATGTCACTTTTCCATTGGGCGAACTAAACGACAAACAAGGTCGCCCTATCGACGTAGCAAAAGGCAGTGGCCATGTAGTTTCTATCCCGTGTCCGCCAGGTATCGATGCTTCAATGGGTATCTTGCTAAGAAACTTAACGGAAGGGCAAACCACACGCCAACCACATGCCAGCGCGACGGTATAAAGGTTCAGCCATGGCATTACTCATTAACGATCGATGCATCAACTGCGACATGTGCGAACCCGAATGCCCAAACGACGCCATCACCATGGGCGCGAAGATTTATGTCATCGATCCCAATAAATGCACAGAGTGTGTTGGTCACTACGACCAACCCACCTGCGTCGCCGTCTGCCCTATCGACTGTGTGAAACCCGACCCAGACAGACGCGAAACAGAAGAAGCCTTATACGAAAAGTTTGTAGAGATGTACTTTGAGATTTGAGGTTCATGCTTGAAACTGAGAGTCTCAAAAATACTATCAGAATAGATAAGCAAAAAAAGATAAACAGAATGCTGTGTTAAACAAGCGCTCGCATAACAGCTTGTGGCTCTTTTGCCACCACATTCAACAATGCCAATGCTGGCCCATGAGGTGTACGATCGCCTCTTTCCCAATGCCTTAGAGTCGATACACTAATACAGAATTTCGAAGCAAATTCCATCTGAGTTAATCCAAGGTTGCGACGTAACTCTGTAACATCAACAGATTCTAAACGGTGTGTTTTAGCCGCAACCTCTTTGCCGTTGTTTAGATCAATCGCTTCTTTAAGCCCTTGGGCAATGCTGTCAAATGCGCTAATCATAATTTTTCTCCAAAGCAGTTAAACAGCAGGCAAGTTCTGAGCTAACCATTGCTGGAATTGTGCTTTCGGTAATGCCCCAGAGAGACGAGCTACTTCTTTGCCATGATGAAAGATCATTAGCGTCGGAATAGAACGAATATTGTAGCCGCCTGCCGTTGTTTGGTTCTGTTCGGTATCCAGCTTCAAGAAACAGGCCTTTGTCGACATTTCACCGGCTACCTGTTCAAAAATAGGCGCGAATTGCTGACACGGCCCACACCAAGACGCCCAAAAATCCACCACCACAGGCAAATCGTTGTCTACAGTATAACGTCTGAAGTTTTGATCACTGCCTTTAATAGGACTAGCAGAAAGAACCGGGCTCTTGCACTTGCCACAAAGAGGCTTGTTGTCCAGCTTGTCTTTCGGCACACGGTTCTTCGTTGCGCAGCTTTGACAAACAATTTGGATCGATGAATGGGTCATTTTAAGCCTCGTGATCAAGTACTGTTGTTCAGAAAAAAGAGATTAAATCGAAATACAACAAGATTGCCAACCCTAAAAACCAAAAAAACGAATCATTTGATCCGCTTTTGATAATACACACCACTCTGCTCAGACTATGGCACTAATCTTCAGCATCCGCATGAGACACCGCTTCAAAAGCGTCCATCTGCTCGAAATTTTCCAACCAAAAAAACGAACTCACCAAGCTAAATTGACGAGAGACACCATTGTCGGCTATTTGTTTTAACTGCCACACAATGCCTTTCGACTCGGGAAAGTGCTTACCTTTGATTTGGTCTTCATAAAGACGATTAATGAGCGCATCATCGCCTTGCCCACTCGCTAATAATCGCACAATAGCCGAATGCA
The DNA here is from genome assembly GCF_003259175.1 of Marinomonas shanghaiensis. Taxonomy (GTDB): domain Bacteria; phylum Pseudomonadota; class Gammaproteobacteria; order Pseudomonadales; family Marinomonadaceae; genus Marinomonas; species Marinomonas shanghaiensis. Next base: position 82,096 of record NZ_QGOK01000022.1, read on the forward strand.
TAGAGGCGTCAAAAATCGCCATCTCTTCAACATGCGCTGCGGTGACTGTCAGCGTCATTTCAGCCCCTGTTGGCTTGGCAAATTTACCATTAAAGGCTTCACGTAAAAGCCCATAAGCATTAAAAAAGCGCTCATGATACAGGCAGTCTGGATATTCTTCCCATGAAGATTCATTCAACATATCGCGGCTCATTTGCTCAACCTTGCCACGGGACAACTTAGGGAATAAGTGAGTCAACACCACCACAGCGGCCTCTTCCGGCTTTAGATCACTCAGCGACATCATGCACATTTCACGCCGCTCAGCCGCGTCCATCGCATCAACATCGTCGTCAAAACCCATCAGCGTCAGAAGCGCTTTATAATCCTCACCAGACCACGCATTTAGAATCTTATTTGTCTTCTTAAAGGAATCAACTTGAACCGTAAACTTTGATTGCATCGAGCACTCCTATGTGAACGCCAACATTGCAGAAAATAACGCTGGAAGGCTTTATAAATAGCCAATGATGATCTTATAAAAAAAACAGACCGAGCAACCAATGTACCCTGAGTAGAAGCAACATGCTATCCATAGAAAGAAATGTTTTGCAAAGAGATTACACAGAAAAACGAGGTGTCACGCAAAAAAGCATGGGCAAGATAAGAGACTCAGTCACACACTTAATACAGCAGTGCTGAGCCTTAAAAAAACGAAAGACAGAAGGAGAGCAACAAAGGGCTGAACCAGAGAATACTGTCTCTATCCTACTGGTTATCACCGATAAAAAATTACTTTTTGATAGGAAAAGTACGATACCAATCCAAATTATCCACTTCCATATCAACCGGTGCTTTGGCCACTTTTTCACGGCGTTTCAAAGCACTCACCAGCTTATCGAACAAACCGTGAAAACCAGTGATTTTTATCGTGTCTAACACGAGAGAGGATAAAGATTTGCTGTCGACTGCGCTCATAAAAATGACTCCGAATAACAGGACATAAGTAGATAAATTCTATTACGTAAGCCATTTTAATCGGAGGTCAGCCACCAAACAAACGATGCTTTTTCACGAAAATGCTGAGTTTTCTTCAACTATCTCAGTTGCCACTACAATATCAGCGTAACCACGCCAAATGCCACCACCCCACATAAAATAGGCAAGCCCATGGACCGTGTACGCGTCCAAACACCGAAGGTAACGAGCGTACCCACTCCAGTCGCCAACCAAGACACTGCGTCAGAATGAGCGGGGACCAAAGAGGTGCCAAACATCGCTGCCACCATGGTTGGCCCTAGTATTGTCAACCAAATTGGCATGGCGCCAATCCCCCCTTCCATTTGTTTTTTCGCCAGACTTCGCTTCATCCAAACATAGGGTAAAAGACGCAATAAATACGTGCCAACCGCAATACTGACAAGCGCCAGCCACATAGAAGTATCCATGCTTAGTGTCCTCCTACAATACGTTGATCTTTCAACGCATAAAACAACAACGCGCCACACAGAGCCGCCAATGGAATAGCGACATTCGGGTAACCTAACATTTTCAACGTCAGCGCCGTGACAGCAGATAAGGCAATGGTCAATGACCAGAGACGATTGTTGCAACGTGGGATGATCAACACCAGAAACAGAGCGGGCAAAGCAAAAGGCAAAATATCGTTTATTAAAGGCCAGCGCTGCGTCAACTCGCCACCGGCAACTGCCCCCAAAGCAGTTCCCGCAATCCAGCTTAACCAGGCTAACACTGCCGCGCCTGTGTACCAGCCTATCCTTGCCGATTCAGGCAGCTGAGGCAAACGGGCATGAGCCAGCGCAAAGATTTGATCCGTCAAGCCATGCATTAACGGCAACCACTTTTTGTCATGATTTAAATAAGGTGACAGATTGGGGCCGTAAACAACATGCCGAGCATTGATTAACAACGTCATGATAACCACCAGCCAGAGTGGCGCACCTGAAGCCGCCATGGCAACAAAGAGAAACTGTGACGCGCCAGCGTAAATAAAGGTAGAGATAAGAATGGTCTCTAACACACTAAAGCCAGACTGGATCGAAATCAGACCAAAAGAAATCGCCACCGGAATGTAACCACCAAGTAGCGGAATAGCATCTTTAACACCCTGCTTCCATGGTGTCATGGCAAGGCTTTGAGCTGTTGTATTCATAATAGAACGTCCTGTTTCGCATAAGTGATGATCATCATTAAGGTCGCCCATGAATCATCGGTTTGATAACGGTGTGGAACATCAGCCGCGAAAGTATGCGCTTTACCAATGTCCAAATACCGCAAGTCACTATTTTCACCCGCCAGCAATTTTCCACTGATCAAGGTAACGGTTTCCGTCGTACCAGCAATATGCGGTTCAGACTGCTTAATGGTATTGGGCGCGCAAGACATCCAATACACATCAACACGTGGATTACCGTCACCTTGGTCAATCAACCTAACCTGCACACCGTTTTCTCCTAGCGGTGATTCCACACTGGCGACCAGATCCCCAAAGGGAACATTCAGTTGCACCGCCAAACGCCAAATCGTTTCTAAAGTCGGATTACCCTCGCCCTGCTCAATCCGAGACAAGTTCGACTTCGCCAGCCCAGCATCCTGCGCAAGCTGGGACAAAGACAGCCCCTTTGCCATACGCAAGGTTTGTATATTTCGACCCAACGAGCCGAGAATCGGTTTATTCATCATGCTTCTCAAATTTGTTCTATATAAGGAACGTTCTATATAAAGAACGGAGGGATGTCAATGAAATTGTAGAAAATGGAGAGATTGAGAGGAAGGAAGCGAGTTAATCCGCTAACGCTTTGAGGGACTCATCTAACCCTAAATTATGTGCGATTGTTTTTTGTAGGTCGGCCTTTAGGCCGTCAAAACGTGACTTGTCATAATGCGCTCTTTGTCGGCAAATAACAGTCTACTCGATATCTAACTGAGGCAATGACAATACCCGCTGAACATCAAGAAACGCTTGCTTAGTGTAAGGCCCAAAAACAAACTCATCACCCTATTTTTCATCTGATCCTAAATTATGTGCGATTGTTTTTTTGTAGGTCGGCCTTCAGGCCGTCAAAACGTGACTTCTCATAATGCGTTCTTTATCGGCAAATAAGGGTCTACTCGAAATCTAACTGAGGTAATGATAATACCCGCTGAA
>NZ_QGOK01000023.1 GCF_003259175.1 Marinomonas shanghaiensis
AAAAACTGTCAACCTATTTTAGGACGACACAACTTTTTAGCTGACTAAAAAGACAAAGCCTGACTCAACCAAGCTTAAAACGGCTAATAATACGCTCAAGATTCGCCGATAGTTTTGCCATATCATCACTCGATTTTGATATTTCAGCGATGGTCTTCTCATTCTGAGAAGAGGCTTTGGTGACAATTTCAACATTCCCGCTTATCTCATTGGCGACCACGCCTTGCTCTTCCGAAGCGCTGGCGATTTGCTCCATCATATTACTGACGTTATCAACATAGTGAACCGCGTCCTCAAGCGACTGTGCTGTATGAGTGGCGGCACCCGATACTTTTTGTACGTAATCCACACAGGAATGCAGCATCTTTTGAGCGGTTAATGCTTCCGTTTGTAAACTGCGAATGATGTCCGCAATCTGCTCTGTTTCTTTTTGAGTGTTGGACGCCAAGCCGCGGACTTCATCGGCAACCACCGCAAAACCACGACCAGATTCACCGGCACGAGCGGCTTCAATCGCGGCATTTAATGCCAATAAATTGGTCTGATCAGAAATCCCTTGGATCGTTGTGACTACTTTGGAAATAGCCTCTGTGCGTTGGTTTAGCGTATCGACCGTTACTCGCGCACGTTGCACTTCATCAGACACTTGAGCCATATCTTTCACAGCGTTTAATAGCTCGGTTTGACTCTCACTCACTCGCTGTTTGGCGTCTTCGGCCGCGCCTGCTGCGTCTTGAATATTACGCGCCACGTCGGTCACAGAAATCGCCATCTGCTGCATTGAGTTACCAATTTCTGTAGTACTCGTGTGCTGAGACTGTACGTTAGCACTGGCCTTCTCAGAAATAGTAGCGAGTTCACGAGAAGCAGACGACTGGGATACGGCGCTATTTTTTACCTGTTGAATCAACTCATTGAGGTTATTCGACATCGCTCGCATGGCACCGTAAACACTAGAGGCTGACGCCGTATCACTAAAGTGAACAGATAGATCACCAGCGGCAATTTTCTCAGCAATTTTTTGCATCTCTTTAGGCTCTGCTCCAAGCGGGGCCAATACCGCTCTGGCTACCCACAAAGCGATAAACACCACACAGATACCGATAACAATCGCCAATATGAGAAACGCATAATTGAGCTTGTTCACACTGGCTAACGCTTCCGCTTCACTCATTTCTGCCGTCAAAATCCATTTTAAGTCCTTGTATTCAAATGGCGCATAAGAAGACAATACCGCATCGCCCTTATAGTTTTTGATAAGCTGCGTATTTGAAATACCTTGACTACCTTCGGTCAAAGCAAGGGTATCAACTCGGCCTCGCTCTGGATAACGAAACGACGCCAGAACAGAGTGAGATTCTGGATCAAGGATAGAATCTGAACGCATCTTTCCATCCTCACCCATTAAATAGGTTTCACCTGTAGAACTCAGGCCAATATTCTGTGACATGATCTGATTCAACGCATCAATTGGAAATTGTGCGATCACAATCCCTATCTGCTTTCCTTCTCGGTAAACAGGTGTTGATAAAAAGCCTGCTGGTGCTTGGTAAGACGGCAAATACAAAGAAAAGTCGGTAAATGTGACACCGTCCGATGACAACGCCTTTTGATAAGCCGTAGCAAGACCAGAGTTTTTAAAGGGACCGGTTTTTAACGAGGAGCCAAAATCCACCTCTTTAAACACGGTGTAAATAACATCACCGTCTAACGACACCAAAAACACATCATAGAAACCAAACTCTTGCTGCACTTTTTGCAAATAGGGGTGAATACTTTGATGGAAACCGTCGTAAGCTGGAATATCGCTGGATGTTAGTGCCTTATCTTTCTCCCCTACAGAATGAGGGTTATTCGCTATATAAGCATATTGCAAAGCAATCGCAGCGGGCGACAGCTGAGACGTTAGGGAGCCAGGTTGAAAGCTCGCCGTCTCGTTTTCTGGCAACCTTGAGGCGAATTCTGTTTGATAAAAACGGTTCAACTGATTAAATTTTTTGTCATCAACAGGAATAGCTTTGAGTCGATTATAGGTATTTTCCAAAATAGGCAACATGCGCACGACAGAGGGGTTTTCCGCTAACAAAGACAGTCCATTTGATAAGGTGTCAAGATACGCCGCAATAGACTGCTTTTTGGTTTCTCTTAACGACATTAATTGATTATTGCCCATTTTGATTAAAGCATCTGATGAGAAATAAACCGCTACTGCCGAGGAAATTAAAACCGGAAGAAAACCCACCAAGAGTAGAATCGCCAGTATTTTCTTTTTAAACGTCATAAGTCAATTCCATTACGGTTAGGTAACAATTCACACAATTTTGCTGTGTACGTATAGCTATCGATACAGGCCAAACAATCCTGAACGTCATTTCACACCTTGGTCCAAAGTAACGTATATAATGTCAAACGCTTACTTCCATGTAGGCATTTAACGCTCTCTCTAGAGAAAAACCAAGTGTAGATTTGTAGACGATTGCCGCGTAGCTATTTCATTTGGAACACAGCAAAACCATTGTCGTCTAAAGACTGATACGTCATGTTGTTACTGGCCACCTCTTTTGCTTTTGGCGTCGTCGTAAACAAGACCTTCGCTTTACCAAAATCGGTGAATGACCAGTTACCATCTGCAGCAGGATTAATGGTCTTCTGGCTAAGCAGATAATTTGCCACCACATCACGATTTTTATCTGGCGCATCAATCACGATAGTCTCGCCATTGAGGTTTGGAAAATGACCGCCACCGCCCGCACGGTAATTATTGGTCGCTACTAAGAACTCATCGGTCACGTTCAAAGGCTCGCCATTAAACATGACTTGGGTGATACGATGCGCATCCTTATTCACCACGTCCCCATCACCGTTGTAACGAGCCGGTTGTGTCACATCGATACGATAGGAAATGCCATCAATGACATCGAAGTTATAGGTTGGGAAAGACGGATTCACCAATTCTTGAGGCTGAGTAGACGTCACATCAATTTGGTTAAACTGCCCCGCTGCGACTTCTAACCACTCAACGACTTGTGCACCGGTCAGTTTCACCACTTTTAAATCGTTAGGGTAAATGTACAAGTCACTGACGTTTTTCAATGCGATGTCTCCTTTTGGCACATCGGTGTAATACTCTGGGCCACCACGACCACCAGCCTTGAACGGTGCTGCCGCAGACAAAATAGGCAAGCCTTCATAAGAGGTGCCACGAACAATATTCTCCACATACCAAATCTGCGCATTGTTCACGATCTGAATAGAAGGATCATCTTGTACCAATGCAAAAAAGCTATTGATGTCAGCGGTAGATTCACCCACTTTGCGGCGCATATAGGCTAATGTGCCTTCGTGCTCGGTTTTCACCGCGTCATTAATACTTTCATCCGCTGCGACTAAAGCCACCGTGTCGCGGCCTTCACGACGTGCAATAGCACGCACTTCCGCTTTGCCATCGGCGACTTGCCAACCATTACCCGCAGGCTCAAGTGTTAAATCAATCACCCCAAGGTGAGAACCCCAAAAACCCGGCATGGTGGCAGGCTTACCAAACACCGTCCCTTTTTCACTGTTCACACCGTCAAAGGCATCAAAGGCTTTATCGCTAGGGAAAATCCGATGGGAGTGACCAAACAAGATCGCGTCGATACCATCGACTTTTGCCAAATGATAAGAGGCGTTTTCTTCGCCTTTTAAATAAGGCGAATTCATCATGCCACTGTGCGGAATCGCGATAATCACATCAGCCCCATTGGCTTTCATTTCCGGCACGTACTTATTGGCGGTTTCAATGATGTCTTTGGCGATGACTTTATGGGTTAAATTGTCTTTATCCCAGGTCATAATTTGTGGCGGCACAAAACCAATGTAACCGATTTTGACCGTTTGTTTTTTGCCATCAGAATCAACGAAGGTTTTGTCTTTGATAATATAAGGCTGGAAGTAAGGCTGGTCATTAGACGCATCATTGTCGCCATCATCCACGTAGACATTCGAGTTAATATAAGGAAAATTGGCACCGCTTAAACTTTTCATTAAAAAGTCTAAGCCATAATTGAATTCATGATTACCAATGTTGCCCACATCGTAACCCATTAAATTCATCGCTTTAAACGCTGGGTGTGTCTCACCAAAGCGCAGCACGCGACCTTTTGCCACATAATCGCCCAGCGGCGTGCCCTGTAATAAGTCACCATTATCCACCAACACAGAGTTTGCAACCTCTGCACGGGCCGCCTTGATCAAGGTCGCCACACGGGACAAACCAACCGCGTCACTTTGCTTATCACCGTAGTAATCGTAATCCACCAAATTCATGTGAATATCGGTAGTTTCCATGACTCGCAGATCAATGGTCGAGGCTTGCGCCATCGCAGCAAACAACAAAGAAGATGCGAAAAGCGTCGCGCCTTTAGGAACAAAAAACATCATGCAAAAACTCCATTCATACAAACATCTTACGCATCGAAAAAGACTAACCAAAAAGTCAATTTTCATAGTAAGCCGATGTTATGCGAAGTTCATGCCTTTTTTGTGACGATTTTTTAATTCGTTCTATGACGTCGATGAGTAAAAAACAGATAGTTTGACTCTACGTAATTATTTATCGCGCACGAGGTTGTAATGCCATAACATCTATCACTCAGCAATTTAGAAATCAATAAAAACGGGAGAATTCAGTGGAAGAGCTATTAAGCGAGCTAAGATCATTACCTAAAGAAAATCAGACGAGTACCAATAACTACAACGTCCCAGCCCGAGGATTTCTTCTAATGGCTACGAAAGAAGCCAAATCAAACGACTCTGCAATAGGACTTTTAGGCGGGCTGATTACTAGAAATTATGAAGACAATGAAATCGAAGAGATTAACGCTAAAAACCTTATTGATAGAATGAACAAAGAGCTACATGCTTCAAATGACAGAACCGCAATCTTTAATTCGTTTATTGAAGCCCTAACTTACTGATCAAGAAAAAAAGTAGTCGTCCCTGAAAATCTCTCAACCTATTGAATCTAATGCATTTTTATAAGATAGTTAATACCTAAATCTTACGATAAATACGCCTTTAGACCTAAAAAGTTGCAGAATGGGTGAGTTTTATGAAACCTCGTCAGTCAAAGATCGTCCCGCAAAAGGATTTATTCCAACCTCAGCTCGTAGACATCATTAACCCCAATCATCCTTTAGTTCGACTGGCTAAGGTCATTGATTGGAACTTGTTGGATAACGAATTGGGGGGGCACTTTGCGACGGTTGGCGCAGCGGCTCTGCCGACTCGTCTTATAGCTGGATTGCTGTATTTGCAGCACTTGCATAATTTGTCTGATGAGATGGTGCTGGAGCAATGGCTTGAATCGCCTTATTACCAATATTTTTGCGGCGAAACCTTTTTCCAACACGACTTCCCGTGCCATCCAACCAGTCTTGTTAAATGGCGAAAACGGTTAGGAGAAGAAGGCTGCGAATGGCTGCTTACCCAGACGATACAAGCAGGATTGAAACTAAAAGTCATCAAACCAGCGAGCCTAAAACGAGTCGTGGTAGACACCACAGTACAAGAAAAAAACATCACCTTCCCAACCGATGCCAAGCTCTACAACAAGGCTCGACAGCAGCTCACTCAGGTAGCCAAAGAACAAAATATCACGCTAAGACAAACCTACGACAAAGCCTGTCATGAGTTAATGCCTAAAATTGGACGCTATGGTCACGCCAAACAATACAAACGGATGAGAAAAGCGATTAAGCAAGTGAAAGGCTTTTTAGGGCGAGTCATGCGAGATATTGATCGGCAAGTAAAACAACAAGGGTTAACGCTCACCCAAAAACAGGAAGACACACTTAACCAAGCCTACCGATTACTAAAACAAACTCGCCAGAGCAAAAACAAACTGTATAGCTTGCATGAACCCAATGTGGACTGCATATCCAAAGGCAAAGCGCATAAACGCTACGAATTTGGTGTGAAAGCCAGTATCGCCGTGACCGCGAAAGAATCCTTTATCGTGGGAGCAAGAAGCTATCCAAGCAATCCTTATGATGGACATACGCTAAAAGATCAACTTCAACAAGTTGAAACCCTGACAGGAAAAAAGCCGGAAACCTGTTTTGTTGACCGAGGATATAAAGGGTCTGGCGTGGAAGACATTAACGTCTTGATTGCAGGTCAAAAACGCGGAGTCCCTAAGAAAGAGAAGCACTGGATGGGAAGACGAAACAGTGTAGAACCCATCATAGGGCATCTCAAATCGGATGGAAAACTCAGACGATGCTTCTTAAAAGGAGTACTGGGCGATGCGATCAACGTGATTTTAAGTGCCTGTGGTCAGAACCTACGTAAGCTACTGAAGTGGCTTTATTGCGCCCCATATTTTGGGCCATTTTTAAGACGATTATGGCTGAAAATAATTTTTCCACTGGAAAGACCTAAAAATAGCATGGCGCTTCTAGCCTGAAACGCCATTATTCAGGGACGACAAAGTATTCTACCGTATACAGCTTGAAGTAAGTGCACAATAACTTTAAAGTCATCATCTTTTTTAAAACGGTAACAAACATAAAAAGTTATTGGATGTGGTAGATTTTTCTCACTGAGGCTTTAAGGGCGTTTTTAGCAAAAAAAAGAAAACTCTAAACTAATTTCTGTATTGTAAATTCGTTTAACTAACGCTCTTTATAAAAGCTCTTAACACAACAGTAATTTCAAAGCCTTCATAGAAGTCCATAAAAATAGCATGACCGTCCTCACCTTCTGTGTGCCACTTATACATAAAAATTTGAGGATTTTCTCCACGAGCTTCCTTCTTTTCAAAATAACAAGCAATTTTTGAAGCTGTCTCATGTATATCTTGGTTAGCTTTATACGAATTAAATGATTTTTCATTAATCATTTCACTTGAAAACATACGAAAGCTTCCATTCCATTTTTTTCCATAATGATTATAGTAAAGTCCTAGTGCTATGTGTTTTATTGCATTCTCAAATCTTGGAATATCAACAAAAAATGAGCTCTCAACATTAATATCTCCCTCCTCAAACGATAAGAAATGGCTTTTATTTTGACAAAAACTATTATAGACATGAGGTGTACGATTGACAGCTCTAGTGAACTTAGTATTCAAATGTCTTTCTTTATCTATATTACCTTTTTTTGCAGATAGAAGAAGAAATAATAAATATTCATCATCTTTCGACTTTTGAGAGTTGTGCTCATCACATGAAGGCACAGTGATTAAATTCTTTCTAAAATCAATACCTTCAGGTAAATCCTTTTTTTCCGGAAAAAGGCATTTCGGAGGAACATGTTCGAGCGATGTAGCCTCTTTTTCACACATATAACAAGTTTTTTCCATATGTATCACCGTAAATATAGAATTTTACTTTCTTAGGAAGTAATGTCATTGACGAAAATATAATCCTTTCAATATTATTATGGTAAAAGAATAATACTCTCTAATTAACAAAGTGAAAATAGCTTATCCTTTCGACCTATAACAAGAAAAAAACTATCTCTAAAGTTTCGTTATGAAGCTGTAATTCATTGGTGCGAGGGAGAGGATTCGAACCTCTCTACGTTCTTATTGACTGCAAATATTTCAATTAATACACCATCTCTCGTAAGGATTGGAATGTCCCACCATGGCCTCGCAAGAACGCCATTCCGCACCACACACATGATTTAACGTCTGATATTTTCACAACAAGCTCCTTCGTTTTCTTTACGCCATCGTAGATAGTTTCAATTAACTCAGTCACTTGGGATTCCAATCCAAACGAGATGTCAGCATTTATCTCTATATTTATTGCCAATTCTTCTATTCACTAATACTAAAACGCTTGATTACTTTCTACCAGTAAAAGCAGACATCAATGAGAACCAAACGGCGTTTTGATGAGGTAGGCGTTAGTTTCGAGGAAAAACGCCGTTTGGTTCGAGTTTTGTGAGGACGTAACATGTCGGCCTGAAGGCGTGACTTACATCAACACGTCGGATTACGGTCGTGCCTCCCTCATCAAACCTACGAGACGGAGGACAGCAAGGAGTTAGCGTTTAAACCAGCGCCAAACGAAGAGGACTTTGATGAGTGCGGCGGCGACGTAGGTCATGGCGCAGGCCGTGAGGATCTTCTTCACTTTGGGTAGGTCTTCCTGTGGGATGTAGTTGCCTTCGGCCAGTATGGGTAAGGCTTTATTGAAACTGGCGTCCCATTCTTCGGGTAGAATGGCAACTTGCACTAATACGGCCAACAGGCCAGATAACCCAACCACCAACGCGTGCAGCGGCACAGCGTAAGGCAAATGCAGCAACAGCGTGATAGCTGGCCAGCCTAACAATAAACCTGCGGTGATGCGTCTCGCCATGTGCGCTAAAGGCAAATAACGCGTGCTAAGGTGGGAGATTTTTTGTTTCTTTTCGTGGGCAATGGCGTGACCGACTTCGTGAGCCGCTACCGCAACAGCGGTGAGCGAGCGGCCGTTTAATACGCTAGGGCTTAGACGAACGACATGTTGAGCAAAATCGAAATGGTCATGACCTTCTTGTGTTGCTTCCACTTTGACCTCATGAAGCTCAAAGCGTTTGACTAAGTGCGTGGCCAGTTCTCCGCCCGTTCCAGGCAGGTCGTTACGATCGGTAGAATAGCGCTTCAAGGTGTATTTTACCCAAGCACTTGGTCCAACCAAGAGTATAAGTGCGATGACAATTGCAATAATCCACAACATAAATCTGTCTTTCTACAACCCAAGTTAACAAAAAATATCCGGCTCAACTTTGACCATTTTTGTTGTCATCACATACACTGTATGAAATAACACCAAACCAATAAGAGCTCAATATGAAAAATCCCTTAGTTGGTCCGATTCTCGCGATCTTAAAAACGCATCCTAGCGGCATCAGTGAGTTTGATATTCTCAAAAACCTGAAAGATCAGTTGCCTGAGTTTAGTCAGCTTGCCGACGATAGTAACCTACAACTTTTTCGCCAGCATTTTCTTATCATGAATGCCCTGTATCAACTACAAAGCAGCCTTTGGCAAGAAGAAAACCTAATGCTCAGTATCAGTGCCATGCGGATTCAGCTGCTTAGCGCGACACAAATCCGTCTTTCACAAAGCACGAGCTTAAACGACAGTGTGGATGCCAAACTGGCAGCTTACTACCTAGACTGGAGCGAATACGAAAAAACCGATGCCGACGAAGTCTCCCGTCTCCTCAATAGCTTTTACAAAGGCATCAGTTTACCTGGCAACCGACACTCAGCACTCAAAACACTGCAAATCGACAGTACGAATCCCACCAAAGCCATCATTAAACAACAGTACCGAAAATTGGCTCAGAAACATCATCCTGACCGAGGCGGCGACCAAGATATTTTCATCGGTCTAAGACAAGCCTATGAGTACCTTATGTTTTAAAGGTTCCCCAGCAGAACAAAACCCGTCTTTTAAGTGTAAAGCTCACTTTCTGTGATTGCTTTCATTTCTATAAAAATTCAAGATGAACCTCGCTCATTATTTGTGGTCAAAACACGACCTTTTATGACTTCATTGATTCATTTTATAGAAACAGGCCTATGACTTTTTCCTCTTTTTTTCAGTCTCTTCAACCTTCTCGATTACTCTCTTTAAACCTTCGCCCTCTTTGTCTAGCGTCATTTACCTTACTGGCTAGCTGCAGTTTAACGGAGATTGACCACTCCAATGACTTTGAAAACAATGGTCGAGACGTCACGGCATTGAAACGTGACAGCCTATACCTGCAAGAAAGCCTTCCACCAGGATTGCCTTATCCAGATAAAAGCTTTCAAAGTGGCTTGGCCCAGCAAATCAAATATTTGAATCGTATTAAGGACAAAGATTATCTACTGGAAAACACCCAAACCAGTGTCGCGGATTTAAGACTCGTTGCCCAGGAAGTAGACAACTGGCTGCGCAATCCAACCCAGCAACCGAAATTGATAGCTCACCAGTTAGCAGGACAAGACAAAAGAGGCAACGTGCAAATCACCGGCTATTACGTTCCCATTTTGCCAGTGCGTCATCAACCAGATGACGTATACCGTTATCCACTTTATCGTAAACCGACACAACGAAATGCAGAAGGCAGATTTCCTTCCCGTGAAGAAATCGACTTTGAAAACGCCCTCGCTGGACAAGGTTTAGAAATCGCTTACACCGCAAGCTTGGTCGACAATTTTTTCCTACATGTACAAGGCTCTGGCGTTATTGAATATGAAGATGGCGAACGTAAACTCTTGTCTTGGGGCGGTGTGAACGGCCACGCTTACCGTAGTTTAGGAAAAGTGCTTATTGAAAAAGGTGAGATTGATAGGGCCGATATTTCAGCGCAAAGCATTCGCCAATGGCTAAGCGACCATCCTGAGCGTAATCGGGAGATTTTATCGACTAACCCAAGCTATTTGTTTTTCAGTGAAGGTCCACAAAACCCTGTTGGCGCCGCGAACGTGCCATTAACTCCGCTTTATTCTGCGGCGGTGGACCCAAATGTCATCCCGCTTGGGTCCATTTTATTGGCTCAAGTCCCTAAACTAGACCATTATGGCAACTTAATAGGGCATGATTTTCGTCTGTTACTCGCACAAGACAAAGGCGGTGCTATTAAAGGACCGGGACATATTGATTGGTATCAGGGCATAGGCGAAGAAGCCCACTTCCATGCGGGTCAGCTAAAACACTTTGGCAAGGTTTGGTTACTGCTGCCGAAGAATCCGATACCCGAAAAGTTGATTGCTAAATAAGCACATCCTTTTGATAACAAAACGCCGTACTGTCATCACCCAGTACGGCGTTTTGCGTTTATCTAGGGTTCACTAAAAACCATCACATAAGATCACTTAACTTAAAGGAAACGGGAAGGTTTATCTTGAGTTCGGTTTCCGTCATGTCTTTAGGAAATTTAGGCAAGGGCGTTGAACGCTTAATCATATCCAATACGGCATTGTCCAAACGCTTATGCCCTGAGCTTTCTGTAATCATCACATCGGACACCGAACCATCAGCATGTGCCACAAACGATAAAGAAACCACACCCTCTTCATTACGGCGACGAGAAGCCCTTGGGTAACGTTTATTTTGCGCCAATACCGATTTTAGCTCCGAGAAATAACTCGCTTTAGCGCCTGGGTTTCCACCACTACTCGCTGCATTGCCACTTCCTGTTGTGACCTTTCGGTTCGCCATGGAAGGTGGGGCAACTTGCGGAGAAGTGGCCTTCACCACAGATTGTTCTTGTTTGTTCGATTCAGGCTGCGGTTTTGGCTTAGGCTCTGGTTTTGGTTCAGGCTTTGGCTCTGGTTTCGGCTCTGGCTTTGGCTCAGGCTTCGGTTCTGGCTTTGGCTCAGGTTTTTTGACTTCAATTGGCGACTTTTGCTTGACCACAACAGGCTCTGGTTCCGGAATCACTTCAGGCTCTACCGCAGGCTCTTCAATGATTTCTGGCTCAGGTTCAACAACAGGCTCTTCGACCACTTCCGGTTCTTTTATGACTTCAGGCTCGACTTCTTGCTGAACCTCTTCAATAGGTTTTTCTGCAACGTCTTCTGCTTTTTTCACTTCCTCTTGAGCCGCCGTTGTTTGTGCCGCCGCACCAAGATCACCTAGCATACCAAGGTCGAACTCAATTCCTTGAGAGCCCGCCGCCTGACTGCCCTCAGTCGGACTATAGAAAACAGCATAAAAAGCCCCGGCGTGAAGTGAAATGGCTAAACCACCCGCTATCACCCAATGTCGCGTGGAAATCATTCTGTTCCTCGCTCTAATTGTGTCGCCAAACTTACCTTGGTCAATCCAGCCAATCGAACTTGATTAAACACCGGACGTAATTTCTCTAATGAAATACCACCATCGGCTTTAATCTGAACCCAAAAAGCGTCTTTGTCTGGCGCAGAGGTAAATTGTTGTTCTAAATACGCTTGCACATCGTCAATCGCAAATAACGTGTCGTCTACATACAGACTACCATCTGTGCCTAAAACGATTTCAATACTAGGGTCGGTTGCTGCTCGATTATCATTAACTGAATGGGGTGGCATGACGGCAATAGGATCGGCTTTTTGAATTTGGCCTGCCACCATAAAGAACACCAACATCAGAAACACCACGTTGATAAGCGGCACCATATTGTCGTCATTGGCGGCGTTTCTTGCTGCGTATTTTTCGCCTATTTTCATTTTTTCTCCGGCATGGCAAAAGCATTCGCAATCGATACAGTTTTTGCACCATTGAGTTTGAGACGATCGGCAAGATGCATCAAGGTCTGCAACGTAACTCCCTCTTCCGCCTTAATCACAAAAATACCGTCATTATGGTCTGTCACAAGCGACTGAATACGGGATTGATCGGAGAAACTAACCGCTTGCCCTTCTACCCAAACCTGATCATCATTTTGCTTCAAAGTCAGGATAAGATTGTCTTTCTCTTCGATGGGCTTTGGTGTGTCAGGCGTCATCGCTAAAGGCGTATCAACGATACGCCACGGCACAAAACTTGAGGTCAACATAAAGAACAAGAGCAAGATAAACACCACATCAATCAGTGGCGTTAAACTGATCGCATTCTTGCGTTTCGGCTGTGATAGGTTAAGCGGCATGCAACATCTCTTTGGTGGCTTTTGCTACCAAATGCTTCGCTTCTTTGCTAGTGAAAACCTGTGTCACCGCATCATTCATGTTATGAGCAATACGCTCAACTTTACGTTCCAACCAGCTCTGTAAGGTAACAACGGGAATGGCTACGGCCAAACCGACAGCTGTGGTTAACAATGCCTGCCAAATACCACCAGACAAGACAGAAGGGTCGACTTGATTCCCAGCGCCTTCCATTTGCTGGAAAGCGGTAATCATACCCAATACCGTACCCAACAAACCAAGCAACGGACTCAAGGTGGCAATAATTTCCAACGGACGCAAATAGGAACGAAGCTGGTTTAATCGATTCATTGCCCGACGCTCCACTTCCTCGCGAATCAAATCGGCACTGGTGTTCGCCGCTAATAACGCACGCATGGTATAACCGACGAGTGCATCAATAGGACGTTTTTCATCTAGCTTTTCAAGTGCCGTTTCTGCGCCCTGATTACGCCAAGCCTCTAAGGCAACATTGGTGGTTTTCAAACTTTCAGCGCGCAATGAGGACAGCTGCCAAAGTTTCAAGAAAACGATGGTCAGAGCCACAATAGAAAACACCATCAGAATCCACACGACAGGTCCACCGACCTGCAAGAAATCGATAATTTTCTGCTGTATTGAATTTTCCACAAGACTCTCCGCTGAATAGAACATATTGAACAAATGGTAGTCATTCTCAACCGCATTTTCAATATGTAATTCTCAAATACGACGAATAGATAACAATAAAGACGAAATAGTCGAGAAAAACGCCACACAGCGAGGGAAAGAACGCATGATCACAGGGCCGTTTCAATGATCATGCGAGAAGAAGTCGTTCAGAGGACTAGAAAACGATTGCTCTATAGCCAACCACGATGTTTAAAATACCAATAAGGTGCAAAGGCAGAAAAGACCATCAAACCTAACGCCGCAGGATAACCAAAGTCCCAACCAAGCTCAGGCATAACGTTAAAGTTCATACCATAAATGCTCGCTACAAGCGTCGGTGGTAGGAAAACAACCGATGCAATAGAGAAAATCTTGATGATTTTGTTCTGTTCGATGTTGATAAAGCCTTGTGTGGAATCCATCAAAAAGTTGATTTTATCGAATAAAAAAGTGGTGTGAGACATCAAGGTTTCTACGTCACGCATTACCTCACGCAAGGTTTCTGAGTAATCTTGGCGATTGGGTAAATGACGCAATAAAAATGAGATATTACGTTGCGTATCCATCAAACAAAGGCGAATTTTTCCATTACTGTCTTCTAGACGTGCCAACTTCTCAATAATGGTATCCAGCTCTGTTTCGTCATCTTCAAGCACCAAATGACTGACACCTTCCAACTGACGATGGGAATCTTCGAGCGTATCGGCGTGATTCTCTACCTTATTTTCAAGCAAGGTAACCAATAAATGCGCCGCTGAATCGACAATGATTTGGCCTCGGCGGGCACGCATTCGCAACAATCTAAAATCCGCCAACTCGGTTTCACGAATGGTGATCAATCTATCATGCTGCAAAATACAAGCAACCGTAGAGGTCTTATGACGACCTTCCGTTTGGTTCAAAAATAGCGAGTGAACATGAATGCCCGCTTGATCCACAAAACAACGGGCCGAGGCTTCAATTTCTTCGACGTCATCGGACTCTGGGAGATCCGTTCTTAACAATTCTTTAAGTTGTAAACGTTCGTCATCATCAGGTTCTGCGGCATCAATCCAATTGGCTTCCTTGTGCAACGTAGCAAAGTTTTCATCTTCTTTGGAAATCTCTTGAATCAACCCATTGGTGATTTTAAAAAATCTTAACATCTTCTTTCCTCGATATACTCGATACCTATCTCGTTCCAACTCTTTAATTCCCAGCACTATAGAGAAAAGCTAGGGAAGCAATAAGCTCTTATTATACTGAGATTTGGTAACAGGTCTGTTACCAAATATTGAATACAGATTGAAAAAGATATGGAAAACAGAAAAGAGGATCAAAAATACAATAATACCTCCCGATCACACTATCGGGAGGTATTATTGTCGACAGAAATTAGTACTCCTGCATTAAAATGATTTCACGGTTTTGGTCGCGAATAACCGCCTCAGCCATTTCTATAAGGACTGAGTCACGACTAAACTGTAATAGCACTCTTGCCATGGCTACAGCCGCTTCGTGATGAGGTATCATGCCGTCGACAAAATCACGATTCACATCGCCACTTGCCAATAATGCATGCATGTCTGCCATCATGGTCGCATTAATCTCGGCATAAGCCGCTTTGATTTGCGCAGCGTCTACGGATGGTTTCGCTTCCCCATAACTTGCCAACCAATCTTGCATAAAGGCAATCTCGCTCGATTGCGCCGCCACGATATCAACCGCCAAAGGTTTTAATTTGTCAGACACCTGAGCGGATGCAAGCAACTGCGTCGCCATATCAATCGCCCCTTGATGGTGTGGAATCATGCCTGTCACAAAGTCATAATCCACATCCCCAGTCAATTCCGTTGAATGCATTTGCATCATCATGTGTTGGTTGCTTTGCGTGAACTGAGAAACATGCTCCGAATGATGTATTGGATGATCTGTATCCTTCTCTGGTGACGAAAAAGTGCAGCCTGCAAGCACTAAGCTCATAGTTAGCATCGCTACTGCAAAAAAGTATTTTTGAAAAAACGTCATAGTTTTATCTCACGTTATTGAGTTTTTACAAACGACTTAGACGTTATTCAGCATAATGAATCGTACTAAAGCCGTCAGAATATTAGGCACTGTCTAATAAACAGTTAACTCGCAATTAACGTAGATAAACGGGGAGGCGGCGTGACTAACTCTAAAAAATGATGTCGCCATTTTTCGATCAGCGACAATGCAGGCCAATACACAGCAGTAGAAGCCAACACCAAAAGTATAGGAGGCAAAGCCGCTAACGTACAATGATCGACACAATCCGCGTAATTCATGTTTTTAGTATGATCGTGAAAGTTAGACGCTAGGTTCACATCAGACATGGGCATCGCAGAGAATGGCACTTGAGAGACTGACGCCATCTCCTGATGTGATGCATGCAAAGAGAGTAACGCTGACGTATGTGTGTCTGGCATAGAGGCGTGAACAATCGCCTGTATCGAGGCAGATAAAGTCAGCCACGACCCAACAACAAAGCACATCATAATCCAAACGACTCGCGGTATGCTCAACACATCATTAAGCCTATTAAAAACATCTAAACAGCATACTCCTCAAATATAAAATCGACAAACATCGCTAATACAAATCCCTTTCATTCAGTATTGCTACTTTGACCTTCCCTATTTTTTAGGGAAGGTACTAAGCTCTTTAACCAAGGTAAATACATTGCCTTTGCTGACTTCTTTCTCAAAGCTGTCTTGCATGATGCCCATGTCTTTACGCAGTTCATGGGACAGAGACGCAAGCTTCTTACGAGATAGGTAACGCTGAAAACATACCGAAAAGTGTTGTAGTAATGCAATGATGATCATACCAACCTCCTGACTCAATAAACTGTCTTAGTGAGTAATGATAGATGGCTTACTACTAGCCCAACAGACGCAGACAGATCATTAAAAAGTCATACAGAAACCAATACAGACAATCTGTATTGGTGGTTTTTAGTCATTCTGTCTGCTTTATTAAGCAAAGATAAAACGATAGGCCACATAGAACAATAACAGCGCCATAATGCGATTCACCCACGCCATGATTTTAGGGTTCATTGCGGCTTTTTTCAGTCGAGAACCGGCTAACAAGTAAGTACTTGGGGCTCCACAGGCCATGGCAGCCAGCCCTAGAGACCAGAGCGCAATTTGCCCGTCTTCGATCTGTGCTCGTGGAAACTGTATCGTCACTATCGGTACAATGGCGACTAAGGCTTTAGGATTACAAAGCTGTAATATCAAACCTGTTTTAAAGTTCACCAGCGTCGCTTTGGCCTTCAGCTCGTTTTGTTGAAAGCTTGCCCGCAAGATTTTCACCCCAAGATAAGCAATATATAACCCGCCTAATAGGGCAATAAGCGACTGATATTCCACAGGAATAACGTCGCCACCTAAATAACCAATCAACAGAAACAGGATCAGCATAGCGAGCCCAACCCCTACACAGTATAAAAAAGCGCGCCAGCCCTGTCCGTTTATACCGGCAAACAGCGCCAGCATATTAGCAGGCCCAGGACTGTACATGACACCGAAGGCGTAGATGAGTATTTCGAGCATAGGAATCCCTCAAATGGATATTGATAAAAAGCAGTCAGTAAAATTTGGTCGGTAACGTGGAGAGCGGTACGACTAACTACGTAATAAAGTGCGCCTAAATTGATAAGGCGTGAGGCCAAACATTGGCTTAAAACGACGGTTAAAATAACTCAGATCAGTAAAGCCAAAGGTAAACGCCACATCGGCTAAAGGCATCCCTAGCTCAAGCGCTTCTTTAGCGCGATTAATGCGGTAATTTTGCCAATACTGATGAGGCGTCATACCGAAGTAATCACGGAAACAACGCAACAAATGATATTTCGACATGTGAGCCACTTGGCTTAACGCATCCAAAGAGACCTCTTCCCCCACATGGGCGTGTAAATAATCTCGTACTCGTTCAAAAACAGGGTCTTTCGCGCGGCGTTTGGATTCAATCAGAATGCCTTTTTGACACGCCAAATATTCGGCAAATTCGAACAAAGCAGACGAGTATTCAAGCGCGGATGAGATATCATTTTCGACCAAAGCGGCCAAACGTAAAATATGTGTTTTGAGCACAGCGTCATGTTGCACAATACGCTCAATACGAAATTCTTGTGCGCGACGAACGCCAGCACTGGCAAGCATAGGGCTGAGTTGATCAGGATGGACATAAAGCATTTTGTAGTGCAGTGGATCTTCGCCACCAGAGTGGCCGTCATGAGCATCGTCTGGATTAAACACAATCACATTGCCCACATGACTCTTATGATGCTCTCCCAAAGCAAAAAAATCCTGACGACCCGATAACGTCACTCCAAAAGAAAACTCTTCATGGGCATGAGTGCCATAGGAAAAATCGCTCATAGAGGCTTCCAGCAACATGACTTCATCAAGCACAGCGCTTTTCGCAAACTGAAAACGATTTTCTACTGACATCACACCCTCTCTCTACACTCACCCAATCCATGACAATAGACTAACCAATGACAGACAAAAAAGATTGGACGATATTGCGCGATTAGGTCTTACTAAGCTTCGCCTCAACCTGTATAAGCGCTCGTCGATACATGCGCCAAGCACAAACACCGGCAAGGGCATTACCGATCAGGACACCGAAAAATAGTCCTTTTAAGCCGCCTAACTCAGAACCGATCCACAGACAAGGCAAAAAGAAGGCAAACAGGCGTAAAGCAGAGATAACCAGTGCCGTATAAGATTTCCCTAAGGCATTGGCGATAGACACCATCAACATACAAATGCCAAGTAAGCCAAGGCTCAGCGGAATAACCATCAGGTGCCAATGCAGAATTCCCGCGACATCTTGATCGCTGGTCATTAAGTTCGCCAACGCACCTGAGACAAAGAAGGTTATCACGGCAATCAGCAATTGAAAGGATAAAACAAATCGACAGGCCAAACGCACCACATAGCGTACATCATCGAGGCGCCCTTCCCCTAGCAATCGTCCTACCATCGGCGGCATAGACATGGTCAGCGCCAACACAGCCACAATAGAGAAAAATTCAAAACGTGAGCCCAGTGCCCAAGACGCCACAGCTGCCGTACCAAAGCCTGCAATCAGTTTGGTCGCCAACATAGAAGACACGGGCGGCAATAACTGACTAATCATCGCGGGCCCCATAATGTGACCAATCGACGCCAAGCTTTTGCCAATATTAAGATCTTGCCAGTCAAAGGTAATCCAATGCTTACGAGCCACGTTGGGCGCAACAATCAAGGTACCCAAACCAAACGCCACCGTGGTTGCCATCGCGGCACCGTTCAAGCCAAGATCCAAAGTAAAAATGAAAATAGGATCCAGCACCAAATTCAGTACGCTGGTCACTATCATCATGATACCAGGCAATAAAGTATTGCCATTGGAACGACATATACTGTAATAAAAATAGATCAATGCCCCCACCCAAGCGCTAAGCAACCAGTGAGGCCAATACGAATCAATAATAGGATACACAGAATCTGGCGCACTCAGTAACGCCAAAATGGGATGTCGTAACAACCAAATAATCACACTAAAGAAAGCAATGCCCACACTGCCCATCATCAGCACCAAACCGCCTAATTGTTTGGCGTAACGCGTGTTCCCCGCGCCTAAAGCACGGGAAATAATCGCCGTCGTCGCAATCCCCAACCCCACTTGCAGGCCAATCACAATCATCTGAATCGGCAAAGTAAACCCCTGCGCTGCCAAAGGCAACAGACCCAACTGCCCGATGAAAGCACTGTCCACCAACTGAAAACTCATCAGCGACAAAACACCAAACAACATCGGCCACGTCATGGAAAAAAGTTGCTTCGCTAAAGAATCAGATGAAGATACTTGGGAGGACATAAATGTGGCTCATACTAAAAACTGAGCCTATATTCTACCCTATTTTGAGGACGACAGAATGAATGAAGGGAGGATTAACCGCTCTTTACCCTTATCACATAAAACGGACATTCCTACTAAACATCACCAGTAGCACTGACTACACCACGACGTTCAGCAAGCGCTAACACCACAACCGACAGCATTAGAATGGTCATACCAAGTAAAGCGAGTTGTGTGAGTTGCTCACCAAGAAACAATACGGCAATCATAGTCGCAGTGAGAGGTTCTACCAGCACAATAACAGACGCCGTCGTCGCGCGGACAGAAGAAAGCCCCGTGTTAAAAAGAATATAGGCCATCGCTGTTGGCACTAAGCCGAGATACCCCAGAAAAAGGAAACTAGAAAGCAAACGTTCGGTCATGGGTATCACGCCTTCAAACATGGCGAGAGGCAATAGGCAAACCGTTCCCACTATCATGCCTAAAAAAGTAACATTAAATTGATCCGCATGTCGGCGCAAACTCATTGCTCTGGTAAGAATCGTCACACTGGCATAGCCCAATGCTGATAAACACGCGAATGCCATTCCCAAATGCGAACTGGGTCTCATGTCACTGCCGCCAGTCAACAAAGCCAAGCCTAAAATCGCAAAAATCATAGTCAACAGACCCGCTTTAGCCATCCGCTCACCCAGTGCCACATACGAACCTAGCGCCATGAAAATTGGCCCCAAGCCTAAAGTAACCACAGTGGCGACGGCCAAGCCGCTGTATTGAACTGCGGCAAAATAAGCGGCCTGATATACGGCTGACCCTATTCCGATAACAACCAGCCTTCCCCTGTATTTTTTCATAAAATGGCTCATTTCGGCTCTTTTTAAACGAGACGTCATCAAGAAAGCAAAGACAGCCAAAATGCACACTCCTATCAAGAAACGCCAAAAGGAAACGGCGATGGGACCAAGACCGCTACTCTGGTAAAGCATCGCAGCCACAGCACCTCCCGTTCCCCATGCCATCGCGGCACACATCACACACAACAAACCACGACCAACAGATATCTGTTGAGCGGTTTCCTCTGTTCCTATCGCCTCAGAAACCAGTACCTTAGCCACCATCATCATGTCTCAACTTACACAGCTCTATTCTTTTCACGCCAGAATCGCTGAAATAATTCCAAAAGCAAAACGAATGTTTTGCTATTCTATTATTCGATAATCAAATACAAACTTTTTGCACCAAGTTGTATACCAAACAAAAAGAAGGACAAAACAATGCACCATCCAGACCTACATCTCACTTGGCTCAGAACCTTTGTGGCAGTGGTGGATACAGGGTCACTGACCGCTGCAGCGCCTTTGGTGTATCGTTCACAATCCGCCGTAAGCATGCACATCAAAAAATTGGAAACCATTGTGGGAAGTGCCATTCTCTTCAGAGGGCCGCATCATTTGGAAGTCACGCCAAAAGGCGTTGAATTACTCGCTTACTCGCGGCGCATGTTAGCACTGCAATCTGAAGCCCATGACGCACTGTTTGGCCAGCAACTGTCCGGTCTTGTGCGGATCGGTGTACCAGACGACTACGCCATGTACCTCGCACCGGTTTTGCGAAGTTTTGCCAGTCGCCATACCAATGTCGACATCGAGCTAACCTGTGAGCAATCGACCTCGCTCATCCCTCAAATCAACAACAATGAATTGGATATTGCCCTGATTTCCCAAGACAAAGCAGAACAAGGAGAGTGGTTGTTTCAAGAACCTATGGTGTGGGTTGGTTCCACCCAACATGAAGTATGGCGGCGCAAGCCTTTACCCATTGCCGTCTATGAAGCCGGTAGTATGGCGCAAATAGGAACATTATCTGCGTTGAATAAACACAATAGGGAATATCGTATTGTCTATAAAAGTTCGGGGCTGGCGGGGCAACTTGCCGCCGTAGAAAGTGGATTGGCGGTCGCCGCCTTGACTCGTTGCAGCGTTCCCGCAGGGCTGCCTATTTTACAAAATCTACCCGCTGAATACGATTTACCAAAATTAGCGGCCATGGACGTGGCAGTATTTCGTAGTAAAAGATCGGCAAAATCAGCCGTGGTAGAGGCCATCAACGAGCAAATCATTCATACCCTTAAAGTCGATCGTTAACACCCACTGTTCTCTTGAATAAAACGTCTGTTAAGCCGCATCAGAGGCTCGACTAAACCGATGTCCATATCTCAGCATGACTAAGGCAATCATAGAAAAAAGAGCAAAACTACAGGCCAAAGGAATCACCGTAAAGTTATAGAACTGCCCTGCGATGGTTGCTAACACGATAGCAATCAAACTGGATAAGGACGAGATCAATGATGCTCCAAGACCCGCCACGGCTCCCAATGGTTCCATCGCCATGGCGTTCACATTACCAAATACCATGCCGAGGCAAGAAAACATCACCATACCCAGCGCCATGAAAAAAACAAAAGGCGGTACACCCGAAAAAAATACCGCCACAACCAAAAGAACAAACGCCGTCGAACACATCACACTTAACGCGCCAACCACACAGCGCAACATACCCACTCGCAGGACAATTTTGCCATTTGAAAAATTGATAACAGAAGACCCTATCGCCAGCATGCCAAAAAACAAAGGAAAACGGTCGCCCGTGTTATAAACATCCTGAAAAATAGACTGTGCCGTACTTATGTACAGCATCAGGGCACCAAAAATACAACCTAACAAAACGGTAAACGCCATCACATCTCGACGGCTCAATATAAAACGCACATCCACCATTAAACGTTTTCTATTCAATGGGATACGGTTTTCTTTTGATAATGTTTCAGGTTGACGTAACAAGAGCCAACCACCAGCAACAGCGGCCTGTATCATTAACAAAGCAAAAATCCAGCGCCAATCGGCCACCTTAATCACCAACTGCCCCAATGAAGGCGCAAGCATGGGCACAAGAATAAACACCATCATAACAAAGGACATGATACGTGCCATCGCTGCGCCCTTGTACAAGTCCCGAATCAAGGCGCGAGACGCAATTTTTGGCCCTGCAACGCCAAATCCTTGGATAATACGCCCCAGTAAAAACACCTCGATAGACGACGCCAATAGCGCAATCACAGAACCTACAATATAAATACTGATGCCAATTAAAATGCTTTTTTTACGACCTATCGCGTCCGACAACGGACCAAAAACGATCTCGCCAAACACCATACCCAGAATCATTGCCGAGACAATCCACTGAGTTTTCTGATAATCAATAATCGCCAAAGATTCAGCAATATTTGGAAACGCTGGCAACATGGCATCCATACTCAACGCTGTCAGCGACATCATCAAAGCAAACAACGCCACCAGCTCTTTTTCGGCCAAACGCTTTACTGACGATCCAATGGGTTGTGGTGAATGAGAAAGCGACATCCTTTTCCTTAACGACGAATAAAATGGATCAATAGTTTACTCGCCTATTCAAGTATCTCGCAATTAATTAGATGGGGCTCTTACTAATAATTCCAGCACCGCGACTTTGACATCATGTACTAGCTCAGCTTCATCCACGCCCAGCACTTGGCCGTTTTCAACCACACGTTTACCATTCACAAAGCTGTGTTTAATCAGTGCTGGTTCACCACATAAGATTGGCGTTTCTAATGGGCTGTGTACACCCGAAAAGCGCGGTGCATCAAGGGAATACAGCACCAAATCAGCAGCATAACCTTCGGCTATTTGCCCTGTTTTAAGCCCCAAAAGATCCGCGCCGTTTTGCGTGCCCCATTTAAGTACTTGCGAGACATTCGTTGCTGAAGGCCCGCTATGGGTTCGATGTAATAGCCAAGCTAAATTCAACTCCTGCAACATAGAAGCACTTTCACTGGAGGCGGAGCCATCAACGCCGAGGGTAATCGGAATGCCGGCTTTTTCCATCGCCAGCACTGGCGCAATACCACTGCCAAGGCGACAATTTGACGTAGGGCAATGGGCAATTCGCGTTTTCGTTTGCGCCAGTAATTCAATCGCATGAGCATCAGCTTGTACCAAGTGAGCGAACCACACATCGTCACCCAACCAATCACAATGGGCGGCATAGTCAATGGCGCTCATGCCGAAGTTTTGTTGCGCCATTTGCTCATCGAAAGACACTTCCAATAAATGCGAATGACGTAGTAAATTGCGCTCTTTTGCCCACTGGGCGTAACTGCGTAAATCTTCGGCTGGCGAGGTGTGAACCAAGCTGGTCGGTGCAACAACCAAGCGTCGCATGCTGAATGAGCTGGCATCATGATAGCGTTTGTAGGAAGCATCAAGGCGATCCAATGACAAGGCCAATGACTCTGGAACGATGCCGCTGTCTTGCATGCCTTTATGACTGCCTTGTACCGTTGCGCCGCCACGGCATAAAACCAATCGAATACCTAAATCTTCGGCCGCTCGCCAAACGGCGTCTTCCAACTCAGGCGATGTGCTCGCATGGTACAAATAATGATGGTCCGCACAGGTGGTCACGCCAGAGCGCAGCTGTTCATACAGGCCTAATTTCGCTGCAACATACATTAAATCTGGGGTGATTTGTGGCCAGAATCGATACGGCACGCTTGCCAGCCATTCCCCTAAACTTTGGTTCAAACCAGCAGGCACGCCTTTTAGAATCGACTGGGCAAGATGATGGTGAGTGTTCACAAACCCGGGATAAACCACACAGCCGGATGCGTCTATTAATTCATCGTCAGGTTCATAGTCTAATGTGGAGGAAATGGCGGCAATCACGCCATCTTTGATACGGATCTCTTGGGGAAGCTCATAACCTGCAACGGCTTTGGCTTGGCGAATCAAATACTGGGGCATAACACTCTCCTTTTTTAGGAAAGAGCAATGTCCAGGCCGCAAGGCTTAACCGCTTCTACTCTTTATTTCACACACAATTTAACCAGATCAACAAGCAAACCCTGTACCAGTCTATGCAACGGCAATAAACACACAGCAAGCGTTAAGCAATCATGGTATTTGGCATCGTATTTATGGTGCAACAAGGCCACCATTCGCCCACTTCAAGTGCATAACCAAGAACAAAAAGCCGCATAACGGCTGAATTTATAGACAAGTGTATTTGGCCTGCTTGTTGCTTAATCATAAGTAGCGCAAATAGTTTGCGCGACGCAATGAGTAGAAGCGGTCAAATTTGGTCGAGTTCAATACACCAAATTCGGGCATTGCTCACTGCCTTATCGACAACCCAAAGAGGATGTCGAAAGGGAAGTGACAGCCGTTTCAATCTAACTCGACTGTGTACCCAGCCCTCTCGCTCTTTCCTCATCTGATTTTCTTTGTGGTTGTTTCAGTGACCGAATTTGGCTTACCTAAAGCGCTAAGTCGAATCTATTAAGAAGACTGGAGAAGACAATGAACATCACCCGTAACGTATCTCTATTGCGTACCCTATGCCTAGCTGGGGCCGTGGCATGGACCACATTCAATGCCAGTGCCGTATTGGCCGCAGATAAAGTAAGATTTCAACTAGACTGGCTACCGGGAGGCGACAAAGCGCCCGTTTACGTTGGCATCAAAAAAGGGTTTTTTGAAGACGCTGATTTAGACGTCACCGTTGCCAGCGGTCGAGGCTCTAATGATTCAATTAGCAAACTGGCCACAAGCAATGCCGACATAGGTTTATCTGATTTAGTGGCACTATTGATGGCCAAAGCGCAAAATGATGTCCCCGTTTCCGCCGTTTATTCTGTCTTCAGCAAAGCACCCCATGCTTTCTTTGTCCCTGCTGACGCAAACATTAACAGCGTTAAAGACGTCACTGGAAAACGCATCGCTACCTCGCCTTATACCTCATCAAACGTATTTTTACCGCTCTTACTGGAAGTCAACGGTGTCGATCCAGACAGTATAAAACTGATCAAAGCAGACGCGGGGGCGCTTAATCCTATGTTGCTCTCAGGCAATGTTGATGTCGTGATTTCATGGGTAACCGATACAGTAATTTACCAACAACAAGCCAAAAGCGCAGGCAAGACCTTGCAGGTATTGCCTTGGTACGATGCTGGATTAGAGTTTTATTCCACCTCTGTCATTGCCTCGAATCGCTTTATTAATGAACACCCAGACGTGACCAAACGCTTTGTTGCAGCGTATAAAAAAGCCATTGAATACACTTGGGCGCACCCTGAGGAAAGCGGACAAATCGTTCATGACATGGTGCCTGAAGTCGACGCCAGCACCGCGACAGATACTATTAATTCCATTAAATCTCTAGTCTATAACGCCGTCAGCGACCAAGATGGCTACGGTGCATTTACTAAAGAGCGACTCGCTACCACATGGCAGTGGACCGCCAAAGCGCAAAATATCCCAATCAACAGCTTTGATCCAGAAAGCGCGGTTAATCGTCAGTTTACTCCTCAATAAACACCGCGTTTTGTACCCGTTAAAAATCTAAACTGAAGGTTTTTAACGGGTTTCAGGCTCAAATAAAAATTAACCTAAAGATGCCTCTTTCCATCGGATCACTCCAGCTTAGATCACACCTTTAACTCCTCGGGTTGTTTCGGACTATTGTTAAATATCTTAGGGCTTTACTATCTCATCCGAGTATAAGTAATCTCAGAGCCTGCGGCCCAATTTATTTAATTATGTTCCATCATGATATTAATGCTTTCATTCGTCATTTGAACGGTATTTAAGTTTGTACTCTAATGCTTGCAATTCGGCGTCATCGGCTTGGTCGGCCGCTAACCTTTCTTGTTGTTTACGGCGCAGATCAAAGTCAGCATACCTTTCGTTAGTCGAGTGCTCCATTTGCGCATGGCTGATTGAGCCAGCATCCGCTAATAATGGAAAACCATTGCTACTAATAATCTCGCCAACACGTGTTTGCCAAAACGCCATACGCGTTTCCATACGACTCTTGGCACGTAACTCAGCGGTTTCTAAAAAGATCACCACGAGCCGATTTAGCGTGTCTATTTCATCTTCATTCAAATAGTTTTTAGCAATTAAAATATCTTGCTTACGTACTTTATCGCCTTTCCAACTGAGTAATCCAAAATGGCCATCATCAGGATTAGCGCGGGCACAAATCAGCTCGGCGGCGGTCTGTTGTGTTACCGCATAAATCAATAGATTTTGCACCATGGCGAAAAACTGTTGAGTGTTTTTATCACTCTTATCGTAATCGCTGCTAAGAGCAAACAACTCACGTACTTTTTGGTAAAAACGTTTTTCTGAAGCACGAATATCACGGATGCGCGCCAACATCTCATCAAAATAATCGGGGCGACCATCGGGATTTTTCAAACGCTCGTCATCCATTACGAAGCCCTTATGTAAATACTCGCTCAGTACGGTACTCGCCCAGCGACGAAACTGCACACCACGCGGAGAACGCACTCTATAACCCACAGCCAAAATAGCATCTAGGTTGTAGTGTACAACCTTATATTTTTTGCCATCAGAAGCAGTTGTCAACCATTGGTTGACAACTGCTTCTTGGACCAACTCCCCATCAACAAAAATCGCTTTAAGATGCTTAGCTACATTTTGTTTAGAGGTGAGAAAAAGCTCAGCCATGTCCAGCTGACTGAGCCAGACCGTGCCGCTATCTGCTCGCAGTTGAATCCGGTTTTTTCCGTCTTCTGTGGTATATAAGATCAGTTCATTCATGCATTGATTTCCTTATCAGAATTTAAGTGAGTGAGTATGCATAACAGCCATACTATGCGGCGCCTTTTGGACTGATCATTTTAGGTATGCAACAACCTTTCATTTAATTTAATTTATCAAAATATATTTTTCTTGGAAGGTTGCAGAGAATAGGGGAAAGTAGAGGAACTCTCAACCAAATCGGTCCAATCAAACCAGTCCAAGCGCTTATGCAACACTTAATATTAGAGTAAGATATGACCACTAAAAATAACAATAGAGGTCGATATGGACATAGGTCTGGCCAAGCATTTAAAGCTGACTCAACTGCGCTTAATTTCGGTCATTGCCGAGCACGGTCAGCTGGGTATTGCCGCTGATGAAATGGCGATGACGCAGCCTGCGGCGTCGCGTATGTTGAGTGAAATAGAGCAAACCATTGGTACGCGTTTGTTCATTCGTCACGCCAAAGGCATGGAGCCGACACTGGTTGGTCAAGCTGTGGCACGTCGGGCCCATAATTTATTGGTTGAGCTGCGAGATCTTGCCCGAGAAGTGGGCGAACTAAAAGAAGGTGGCGGCGGAACCACCTCAATTGGCGCGGTAACCGGCGCGGCCGTCGGTTTTGTGATTCCCGCCATTCAACAATTACGCGCCATCGCACCGAAGGCCGAAATTGATATCAACGTTGATACCAGTGATATTTTAGTACGAGACTTGATCGCTGGGCACAATGATTTTGTCTTGGCGCGCATCCCCAAACAATACGACGCCAATGAATTTGAGATTTACCCTGCACGAACGGAATCGGTCACACTCGTGGTGCGTAAAGAGCACCCATTAGCCAATCTTGATAAAGTCCGCGTCAAAGACCTCGCTCATTTTGAATGGGTGATGCAATCTCATCGCGCCCCCATTCGCGAGGCTGTCGAAGCGGCTTTTATGGAAGAACGCGCGGAACTGCCCTTAAGCATTACCAACAGCACCTCTTTATTGGCATTAATTGCAATTCTAGTGTCTTCCAACGCGATTGCGCCGATGGCGAGAGAGGTCAGTGATTTACTGGTCGGTCATAAAGTAAAAGCCGACCTCAAAACACTGAAATTGGACAAAAAAATTGTCATGAGCCCGTATTATTTATTGCAAATGCGCGGCCGTCAGCTATCGCCTCTTGCCAATCAACTTAAACGCTTGGTGTTGGCGGAGCTGGAGCAAAAACCCATAAAAAGCGAGGCATAAAAAAAGCGAGTCGGTTGCTTTCAAAACCGAACTCGCTAAAACCCGCCTTGGGCTTCTTAACGGAAAGTCATGTCTCAATCTACACGCTAGCCAAGCAGATCTTTTGGCAACAAGGCCTTAGGTATATTTTGATAACATACAGGACGCAAAAAGCGACGAATCGACAAGGTACCGACCGATGTGGCACCGAAGTTTGTCGACGCGGGATAAGGGCCGCCGTGCACCATGGTGTCGTTTACTTCCACACCGGTTGGGAAACCATTCGCTAGCAAGCGTCCTGCTTTGCGTTCCAACACGGGCAAGAGTTTCTGACACGCCGCGTAATCGCCTTCATCAAGATGAATAGTACAGGTTAGCTGACCCTCCAAATGACGCGCTAACTCGACCATTTGCGCCACACTGTCTGCCAAGACAACTAAGCCAAGTGGGCCAAATACTTCATGATGTAATGTCGGATGATCCAACCACGCTTGCCCCGTTACCGTAAATAAGTTTGGTCGTGCGGTACGATCCTTGGTATCTGCCGAACGAACCACCGCTTGAATACCCGTTTTCTCAATCGCGGCCACACCAGAACGATAGGCATCAGCAATGCCGTCGGTGAGCATGGTTTGCGCAGCGACATCAGACAAAGACGCACTCGCCGCCGCTATCATGCCTTGTGAGTCCGCGTTGTCTAACATCACTGCAATGCCTGGATTGGTACAGAACTGCCCCGCTCCCATTGTCAAAGAAGCCGCCCAACCTTTGCCTAACTCTTGCCCTCGATTCTTCACCGCTTCTGGCATCACGAACATAGGATTCACAGAACCCAATTCACCAAAAAATGGAATGGGTTCAGGACGCGCCGCACACAAATCAAACAAAGCGCGGCCACCGGCCAAGCTGCCAGTAAAACCAACTGCTTTAATTAATGGATGCTGAACCAGAGCCTGCCCAACTTGACGGTTGCCCCCTTGGATCAAAGAAAACACACCCGCTGGCATCTTGCAGCGTTGAATCGCTTTATCAATGGCTTGCGCGACTAATTCGCCCGTTCCAGGATGGGCAGAGTGGCCTTTCACCACAACCGGACAGCCTGCGGCAAGAGCCGCCGCCGTATCGCCGCCCGCGGTGGAAAACGCCAGTGGAAAGTTAGACGCACCAAACACGGCAACAGGGCCGATTGGGCGTTGTATCATGTACATATCTGGACGCGGTAAAGGTGTACGGTTTGGCAAGGCTTCATCAAAACGACGATCTAAATATTCGCCCGATACAATGCGCTCAGCGAATAACCGCAGTTGCCCTGTTGTTCGGCCCCGCTCCCCTTGCAAACGGGCAGCAGGCAAACCTGTCTCTTGCACACCGATTTCGGTAATGAGATCACCTAATACATCGATTTCGTCAGCAATAGCATTTAGAAACGCGGCACGCTCTTCCCGAGAAGAATAACCAAATGTCTCAAAAGCCGCCTCGGCCGCTTCTACTGCCGCATCCACATCCGACACGCGACCAACGGCAAATTCATAAGAAGGCCCAGAAGAAGGCTCGGAAGAAAATGTCGCGTCGCCCTTTACCCATTTACCGGCAATAAAATGCTGTCCCGTTAACATACTCACTCCTCTCTTTTTATTTAATTAAATAAACAACCCCACCCCAAGAGGCGAGATATCGGTGTTTCATACGTCATTCCCGCGAAGGAGGCTGTTGCTAAACGACTTCCGTCGGTCTTGTAGGTCGCGCATTTATGCCGACAAAAAACTCGTCACGACAAATTACGTCTTGTCGGGCTAAAGCCACGACCTACAAAACAATATACAAATCAACCCATTGTAGGCCGGATGAACCAAGGTGTAATCTGGCTCTTTAATTAATGGCTATCTTTTGGCACCGCTGCACCGCGACAGCCTTTTAGGAAGTCAAAATCGGCTCCCGTATCGGCGCCCTGTACATGGTCATGGAATAGTTTGATATAACCACTTTTTGGTGCTTCCAAATGACTTGTCCAGTTCGCTAAGCGTGTTGCCATTTCTTCATCGGAAATGTCCACATGAAGGCGGCGGTTTTCTACGTCTAATTCAATCATGTCGCCATTTTGAATAACGGCTAATGGTCCGCCCGCTGCGGCTTCTGGTGTCGTATGTAGAACCACGGTGCCATAAGCGGTTCCCGACATACGCGCATCAGAAATACGCACCATGTCTTTAATGCCTTTGCGCAGCACTTTTGGCGGCAAACCCATATTGCCCACTTCCGCCATACCTGGATAACCTTTCGGCCCACAGTTTTTCAATACCATGACGCAGTTTTCATCAATGTCCAACGCCTCGTCATTGATCTTCGCTTTGTAATCATCAATGTCTTCAAACACCACCGCACGTCCACGGTGTTGCAATAAATGAGGTGACGCCGCAGAAGGTTTTAATACCGCACCCAATGGCGCAAGATTGCCTTTCAATACAACAATGCCACCTTTTTGTGTCAGTGCTTTTTCCACCGGCAAAATCACATCTGGGTTCCAGTTACGAACCTCTTTCACTTCGTCCCAAATGGATTCACCAGACACGGTGATGGCATTTTTATGCAGTTTTCCCGCTTCCGCCAAATGCTTGATTACCACAGGCAAGCCACCCGCATAGAAAAATTCTTCCATCAAATATTTGCCGGACGGCATGAGGTTTACTATGGTGGCAATGTTCTGGCCCAGCTTGTCCCAATCATCCAGATTCAGGTCTACGCCCACTCGACCCGCAATAGCGAGTAAATGAATCACCGCATTGGTAGAACCACCAATCGCGCCGTTGACTCGAATCGCATTTTCAAAGGCTTGGCGAGTCAAAATATCAGACGGTTTCAGATCGTCTTTCACCATGTCAACAATACGACGGCCCGTAAGATGCGCCATGACTCGACGACGGCTATCTACCGCTGGAATCGCTGCGTTCCCAGACAGCGCCATACCCAGCGCTTCTGCCATAGAGGCCATGGTGCTGGCGGTGCCCATGGTGTTACAACCGCCGGCAGAGCGGGACATGGACTGTTCGGCTTCGAGGAAGTCTTCTTGGGTCATCTTGCCTGCTTTGATGTCTTCCGACATTTGCCACAAGGCCGTACCCGATCCCACGCGCTCACCTCTAAAATAGCCGTTTAACATCGGGCCACCAGACACCACAATCGCGGGAATATCGACACTGCATGCGCCCATCAGCAACGCGGGCGTGGTTTTGTCACAACCTGCCAATAAGACAACACCGTCAAGTGGATTGGCTCGCAAAGCCTCTTCCACATCCATCGCGGCCATATTGCGATACATCATGGCTGTTGGCCGCAGCGAACTTTCGCCTACCGAGAACACAGGAAACTCGAGTGGCAAA
The DNA here is from genome assembly GCF_003259175.1 of Marinomonas shanghaiensis. GTDB lineage: Bacteria > Pseudomonadota > Gammaproteobacteria > Pseudomonadales > Marinomonadaceae > Marinomonas > Marinomonas shanghaiensis. The sequence continues at coordinate 31,385 of NZ_QGOK01000023.1, forward strand.
CCTCCAGCTTCATAAATACCGTGTTTCACTCGGTCAGCAAGTTCGCGCAAATGCGCATTACAAGGGGTAAGCTGAGACCAAGTATTACAAATCCCAATAACAGGGCGACCATCGAATAAATCCGCTGGCAAACCTTGATTCTTCATCCAACTGCGATGATAAATATGATCACGAGAAGTACCGCCAAACCATTCGGTTGAACGCAATTTGCGGGGCCATTCTTTTGGTACGAACGTGTTTTTTTCAGAATCACTCATACCCAACCTCCATCCACGATAAAGTTCTGCGCCGAACACATAGCCGACGCATCGGATCCTAAAAACAGTGCCATATTGGCGATGTGTTCAGGCAGCACTTTGCCTGCTAGGCATTGGCTTTGTTTAATTTTTTCTTCAGCGGCATCATCCACCCACATGCGCAGTTGTTTCTCTGTCATTACCCAGCCTGGCACCAAGGTATTCACACGAATACCAGCACCGCCTAAATCTCGGGCAAGGGAGCGTGTTAAACCGTGCGTTGCGGCTTTGCTCGTACCGTAAGTTGGATAGCCTGCCGTTGCCATCATCCAGCCCACTGAGCCAAAATTGATAATCGAACCACCACCGAGTTTTCGCATCATGGGCGCGACCGCTTGGGCGGCAAACATGGCGTGCTTGATGTTCACCCCAACCAGCTCATCGAAGCGTTCTTCTGTCAGTGATTCCAAAGAATGGCGCACATCGTTAGCGGCATTGTTCAATAAAACCGATATGGGCCCAAACGCCTCTGCAGCGGCGCGAATTTTGCTCTGATAATCTTGAATCTGAGTGATGTCACAGACCTCAAAGCGCACCTCGTGACCGTCTTTTTTCAGACGTTTGGCCAGCGCCATACCGGCTTTTTCATCTAAATCGACAAAAGCCGTCTTCGCTCCTTGCCTCGCATACGCTTCAACAATGGCCGCACCAATCCCAGTTGCGCCGCCAGAAATAAACACCGACCGCTCTTTCAAGTCTGGGTATACGGCGTTTTTTGTCTTATTCATAGCGAGGTTACCTCTGTATTGAGTTCATCCGCTTTTGCCAAGACATTGCGTAATGGCAGGCCAAAAGTAGGTGAGGAAATTTCAAACACATCACCCTCTTGCGTCTGAACACCATCAGCAAACGACAAGGTCGCCGTACCAAACATGTGCACATGCAGATCGCCTGGTTGGCGGAAAATCGAGTATTTAAAATGATGGTGCTCTAGGTTCTTAAAGGTATGCGACATATTGTCTTCACCGGATAAAAAGCCTTTTTCCCACAAGGTTTTCTCGCCACGCTCAATACGTGAATGACCATCGATGTGCATGGGCAATTCCCCCACCAGCAATTCAGGACCAAAGGAGGCTGGGCGTAATTTTGAATGAGCTAGGTACAAATAGTTTTGACGCTCTGTGATGTGATCGGAAAATTCATTTGCCAAGGTATAACCCAAACGGTGTACTTTGCCGTCGTCGCCCACCAAGTAAAAACCCGCGATTTCAGGCTCTTCGCCGCCATCCAAAGCAAAGGCAGGCGAAGGCAAAGCGCCACCTGGTGCGATTACACCAGCGCCATTGCCTTTATAAAACCATTCAGGCTGCACGCCTTCTTGACCGTCTTTTGGTTTGCCACCTTCAACGCCCATCTGGAAAATTTTCATCGAATCAGTCAGTTCTTCGCTTTTCGCGTGCATGGCATTACGAGTCGCCGCCGAACCAAGATGTGTCAAACCAGTCCCCGTCAGATACATGTGCGCTGGATCAGGATGACGCACTGGGCAGTCTAGCTGGTTGTTATTGGCTAATTCAGATAAGTTTACCGACTCTCCCACGCCATGTTTTTCAATAATAGACTTCAGCGACACGCCATTTTTAACGGCTTCCGTGGCGAGTTCGTAAACACTCGATGTACCAAGAACAAGATGGGCTTCATCGCCTTCGCGACACACCACGCCACCTTGTTTAATTTGAGATAAAAACAACATAAATTGCTCCTTAACACGCTGCGTTTGTTAACGCGCTTTTTGTTTGTTGTAGACGTCGAAAATAACCGCAGCGAGCAAGACCAAGCCCTTGATCACCTGCTGCCAATCAATCCCTATACCCAATATCGACATCCCGTTGTTCATCACGCCCATAATGAAGGCACCAATCACCGCGCCAATGACTTTACCCACACCGCCCGTCATAGAGGCACCACCAATAAATACGGCGGCGATAACATCCAATTCAAAAGCAAAACCGGCTTTGGGCGTCGCGGTGTTCAAGCGAGCGGCAAAAATTAATCCTGCTAGAGCTGCCAACATGCCCATGTTGGCAAAGGTTAGAAACGTTAAACGCTCAGTATTAATGCCAGACAACTTAGCGGCTTTTACATTGCCACCTAAGGCATAGATTCGACGACCAATCGTCGTGCTGTTGGTGATAAAGGTATAGATTGCGATCAGTACCGCCATGGTGATCAATACATTTGGCAAACCACGATAGGTACTCAACATGTAAGATAGGTAGATGATGGCAATCGTAATTAAAGCGTTCTTAGCAATAAAGAAAGCAAAAGGCTCATCTTGAATGCCGTACTTTAAGGCTCTAGCACGGCTGCGAGCAGCCAAGAAAACAATGGCACTGGCGGCTAAGACACCCAATACCAATGCCGTGATGTTTGGACGTCCTGCCCCGAATACATCTGGAATAAAGCCGGTGCTTAGTAACTGAAAGCTTTCAGGAAATGGTCCGATGGATTGCCCTTCCAGTAAGGTCAGCGTCAAACCACGAAAAACCAACATGCCTGCCAAGGTGACAATAAAAGCCGGAATTTTCCAATAAGCGATCCAGTAACCCTGTATTCCACCGATAATTAAGCCGACTAACAAACACACAGGCACCACAATAATAGTGGGTAAATTGTAGTTGACCGCCATCACAGCGGCTAACGCGCCAATGAATCCCGCCACAGACCCTACTGAGAGATCAATGTGTCCAGCGACAATCACCAGCAACATGCCAATCGCCATGATGATGATGTAGCTGTTTTGTAAAAATAAATTGGTTAAGTTGACCGGACGCATCAAAATGCCATCGGTCAAAAATTGAAACATCCCCATGATGACCACAAGCGCAATCAACATGCCGTAATCACGCATATGTGATTTAAGGTAGCTGGTAACAGAAGGTGCGGCTTGCACTGCTGTAGAGGTGTCTTTTGTTGTTGCCATTATTATTGCTCCCGCCGTTATTATTGCTATCGCTAGGCTTTTACTATCATCGACATGATTTTTTCTTGGCTCGCTTCGTCTTTGTCTAATTCACCAACAAAACGACCTTCATTCATCACGTAAATACGATCACACATGCCCAGTAACTCAGGCATTTCTGAAGAAATCATCACTACGCCTTTGCCGTCATCGGCAAGCTGGTTGATGATGCTGTAAATTTCAAACTTGGCACCCACGTCGATTCCCCGTGTTGGCTCGTCTAAAATCAGTACATCGGGTTGTGAATACAGCCATTTGCTCAATACAACTTTCTGCTGATTACCACCGGACAAATTCATCACTTTTTGAAACACACTTGGGGTACGAATATTCAGTGCTTGTCGATAATCTTCAGACACTTGACGCTCGATGTTTTCATCGATGACGCCAAAGGATGACACTCTGGGTAAATTCGCTAACGTGGTATTGGTTTGAATGGTTTCTTCTAGGATCAACCCCAGCTCTTTACGGTCTTCGGTCACATAGGCCAAACCGCTTTTAATCGCTTTTGGCACCGTCGATAAATCGGCGAGTTCACCGCGCAAACGCACTTCACCTTGCACATTTTTGCCGTAGCTTTGACCAAACAGACTCATTGCCAATTCCGTTCGTCCAGACCCCATTAAACCGGCAATTCCCACGACCTCACCCGCATGGACATTGAATTCAATGTCATGCAGCATTTGACGATCTAAGGCGTCGGCATGCCATACGTTCCACCCGCTGACTTCCATTAATACTTTGCCTAGTTGGCTGTCTCTCGCGGGATAACGATGGGCCATATCACGCCCCACCATGTCACGAATAATGTCTTCTTCACTGATGTTTTGCGCATGGCAGTCCAACGTTGATACAGAGGCACCATCACGAATCACGGTGATGCTGTCTGCTACTCGGCTAATCTCATTCAATTTGTGAGTAATCAGAATGGAGGAGATACCCTGTGCTTTTAGCTCCAGTAACAAATCCAGTAATTTGGCACTGTCGTTTTCTTGCAACGCGGCGGTTGGCTCATCCAGAATCAACAGTTTCACATCTTTGGCAAGGGCCTTAGCAATTTCAACCAGCTGCTGCTTACCGACACCCAATTTACCCACTAAGGTCGATGGAGACTCTTTCAAACCCACCTTGGCTAACAAATCTTGAGTGCGAGAGAAGGTTTTCGGCCAATTAATCACGCCATTTTCAACATTCTCATTGCCTAAAAATAAATTTTCAGCAATGGATAAAAGCGGCACTAACGCCAGCTCTTGATGGATAATAATGATGCCTTTTTCTTCACTGTCTTTAATGCCAGAAAACCCCACCGTCTCATCATTAAACAGGATATCGCCATCGTAACTTCCGTGTGGGTACACCCCACTCAACACTTTCATGAGAGTGGATTTACCCGCACCATTTTCACCTACTAACGCATGAATCTCACCCGCACGAACTTTAAGGTTCACCGCGTCAAGAGCTTTTACACCAGGAAAGGTCTTGGTAATGCTGCGCATTTCCAAAATAATATTTTCCATAAAACATCCCATTAGCAAGGGCGCTACTACCGCATCAACGCACGGTAAATAACGCTCTCGCTGGTTTATTATTGTTGAATTAGGATAAATACATTCTTACAAAGTATTGGCAAGCGCCGTAGTCATGAGCTTATTCGACTTGAGACTTTTGGTAGTAACCGCTGCCCAATAGCACATCTTGCCAGTTGGATTTATCAACCGTGACAGGCTCAAGCAAATAACTAGGAACGATCTTAATACCGTTGTTGTAGGTTTTGGTGTCATTGATTTGTGGTTTCGCGTCATTCAATACCGCTTGCACCATCCCCACCGTTACATTCGCCAATTCACGGGTATCTTTAAAAATGGTCGAATACTGCTCACCGGCAATGATGGATTTAACAGATGGCACTTCTGCGTCTTGACCTGTCACAATCGGCATAGGCAGATTACCTGAACCATAGCCAACCCCTTTCAGAGAGGACAAAATCCCGATGGAGATACCGTCATAAGGAGACAAAATACCGTCGACATGTTTTGTGGTGTAATGAGCCGACAATAGGTTGTCCATACGCGCTTGAGCCGTTGCACCATCCCAACGTAAGGTACCGACCTTATCCATACCCATCTGTCCAGAAACCACGTTCACCTTGCCCGCATCAATCATAGGCTGAAGCACGGACATGGCGCCGTCATAGAAAAAGTACGCATTATTATCATCTGGTGAACCACCAAACAATTCAACGTTGTAAGGGCCTGCTCCGCGTTTTTCCATACCGCTAACCAAAGACTTCGCCTGTAGCACACCAACTTTAAAATTATCAAAAGTGGCGTAGTAACTTACATGAGGGCTGTTTTTGATCAAACGATCGTAGGAAATCACTTTGATACCGGCCGCATCGGCGTTTTCCAATGCATTCGATAAGGTTGTACCATCAATCGCTGCGATGACGAGTACGTCAACGCCTTTAACAATCATGTTTTCAATTTGAGATAATTGGTTTGGAATTTCATCTTCAGCGTATTGCAGGTCCACTTTATAACCTGCGTCTTGGAAGAGTTTTACCATGGAATCACCATCGGTGATCCAGCGAGCAGAAGATTTGGTTGGCATGGCAATACCAACATAACCACTGGCCGCCAAGGCACTCGCGGAGCTAAGAGCAGTGGCACCCAATACTAAACCAGCAATGGCATTCTTTAGATAGTTCATTAGCGTCTCCTGTTACGGCCAAACAAGCATTTTTAAAAACACGCTTTATTCGGCCATAGGGTTTGTTATCGTTATTTTTTAGAGCCAATCAGGTCTTAAAAAACCTGCCATTCAGAGTAGGTAAAATGAACATACCAATCAAATAGAATAAATGTTGTTCTATATATCTTTTTTGGTATGTGAATTAATGAAGCGATAATGTACAAATAACCACATTAGCTGCTGCAGGCCGCGAACAAATTTCGTATGATATTTTTTCTCTTTACCTATCCCACAAGAAGGTGTCACAAGTGTCGCCAGCACAACATAACGCTCTGCGATGACTTCAATAATTTAGAAGGACTGTATGGAATTCATTTGGATATTTTTTGCCTTTGTCTGCGGGCTCGCAATAAAAATGATCAATCTGCCACCACTCATTGGGTTTTTATTGGCTGGCTTTTTACTAAATTACCTCGGAATGGAAGCAAGCAGCACATTAGATTCTCTCGCGAATATCGGGATTACCTTAATGCTCTTTAGCATTGGCTTAAAGCTGCATGTCAAAGATCTACTCAAACCGGAAGTTTGGGTCTCAACACTTAGTCATATGGGCGTTTGGAGCGTGGTTTTTGCCGCGATCGCCTTACTGCTTGGTACCCTAAGTCTGCCCTACTTCGGCGTGCTTGATTATAAAGTTGCGGCCTTGCTCGGCTTTGCTTTGAGTTTTTCCAGTACGGTTTGTGTCATGAAACTGCTAGAAGAAAATGGTGAATTGAAGACTCGCCATGGTCAACTCGCACTCGGTATTCTGGTTATGCAGGATATTGTCGCCGTCATATTTCTTGTCGCAGCCACAGGGAAAATCCCTTCTATTTGGGCATTGGGCTTATTTGGTTTGCTACTCATTCGACCACTCATTAATAAAATGGTCGATAAATCCGGACACGGTGAAATGCTACCACTCACCGGATTATTTCTTGCTTTAGGCGGCTATGAACTTTTTTATCTTGTTGGTGTAAAAGGCGATCTTGGTGCCCTAATCGTGGGTATTTTGTTGGCCTCGCATCCCAAAGCAACCGAAATGAATAAATCGTTAACAAACTTTAAAGATTTATTCCTCATCGGTTTCTTTTTATCCATTGGCTTTACGGCTTTACCGACCTTTAGCATGATCGGCATGAGCTTGATTATTACCTTAATACTTCTGGTGAAATTTGCTCTCTTCTTCGCTCTAATGACCAAAATGAAGCTGCGTGGCAGGACGTCTTTCTTGTCCTCTCTCATTCTTTCCAACTACAGCGAGTTTGGTTTAATCGTTGTGGCGCTCAGTGTGGCAAATGGCTGGCTTGATAAGGAGTGGTTAGTCATTCTGGCGCTTGCGGTGTCTATTTCCTTTGTCATTACCAGCGTTGTTTATCGACAATCTCATAGACTGTATCGGAAAAACAAAGAGACTATTCGTCAATTTGAAAGTCGCCAATGTCTGCCTGAGGACACCTTTACTCAACCCAAGGATGCTGAAGTCTTAGTGGTCGGTCTGGGACGTGTTGGACGCGGTGCATTTGAATCATTAAAAGGGCTAATCGGTAATAACGTCGCGGGTATGGACGCTGACCAAAATCGAATAAAAATGATGCAAGAAGCCAATGAAAACGTCTTCTATGGTGACGGTGAAGACGCGGATCTATGGGAACGTTTAGACACGAAAGGCATTCGCTTGATCATGTTGGCCCTACCGATTGCGGAAGACAGCACGAACATTGCCATACAGTTACGTAAAGCCAACTATACAGGCCAAATTGCCGCCATCGCCCGCTTTCAGGACGAACGAAACACATTACTTGCCTCAGGCATAGATAACGTCTTCAACTTCTACACAGAAGCCGGTACCGGCTTTGCCGAAGAAAGCTTGGCACTGATTCGGTCACCTGAAAACGCCACGGTTTAATTAAGGCTAAGCTAGTTTACACAGACATAAGTACCAGAAAGACTCGCAAATCTGGTTAGTTTGAAAAGAAATGCGGTAAACTAGCGAAAGCCATTTCATCTTTAACTTAATTAAACAGTAAAACGTTTAGGGGTCTTCACGAAGCCTATGTTTACACATCACCAAAGCGCGTACTTTGCTCATTGGCTAACTCAATCAGGGAAAGTAGAAAACCAAGTATCAAAGGTGATTGCCTCTGCTCGAGTGGACATGAACCCTCATCAAATTGATGCGGCACGCTTTGCGCTTAAATCGCCATTAGAAAGAGGTGTATTACTAGCGGATGAAGTGGGTCTAGGTAAAACGATTGAAGCCAGTTTGGTCATCGCGCAAAAATGGGCGGAAGGAAAGCGCGCCATTCTGTTAGTTGTGCCTGCGTCTCTTCGTAAACAATGGAACCAAGAACTTTGGGATAAATTCGAATTGCCATCTGCAGTAGTTGATAGCAAAGTCGCGGCAGAATTAAAAAAACAAGGTTTCTCTAACCCATTTGAACAAGAAGATAAGATCATTATCTGTTCCTATGAATACCTTGCGCAAAAGAAAGAGTTTTCATTACGCCTAGACTGGGACTTGGTAATCTTTGACGAAGCCCACAAGCTCAGAAACCTTTATAGTAAAGGCGGTAGTAAGCGTGCAAAGGCCGTTGTCGAAGCGACGGAACACGCACAACATCGAGTTCTATTGTCTGCCACACCCTTACAGAATAACCTAATGGAACTCTATGGTTTAAGCCAAGTCATTGATCCGCACTTCTTTGGTGATGAAAAGTCTTTTAAAGCCCTTTATGTAAATCGTCAGAAAAATAGCGATGCGCTTGAAGACTTAAAAAAACGTATTGAAACGCTATGCCATCGCACATTACGACGCCAGGTTCAGCAAGAAGGCGGTATTAATTTTACTAATCGCTACTCCATGACTCAGGACTTCACACCACTTCCAGAAGAGTGGGAGCTATACCAACAACTATCGGCTTACCTACAAAACCCAGAAAACCAAGCCATCGCGCCGAACGCAAAACACCTAGTCAACATAGGCCTGCGCAAAATCTTGGCGTCTTCTTCTTTTGCCATTTCCGACACATTAAAAGGCATGGTCAAACGACTAAGAGAAAAACAACAAGTAGCAGAAGACAGTATCAACGATATTGATACCGCCGATGACTGGAACGATATCGATTTTGAAGCGCCTGCTAACAGCACACAAGCCACAAACCGCTTAGAAGATGAAATAGAGCAGTTAAACCGCTTTCAAAAACTGGCTGAAAGTATCGAAGTCAACGCAAAAGGTGAAGCACTTCTGCTTGTGTTAGAACGCGCCATGGCATCAACCGAATCAATGGGAGGCCAGCGTAAAGCAGTCGTTTTTACCGAGTCATGCCGCACACAAATCTACCTAAATAACCTACTGGAAAAGAATGGCTACAAAGGCCGTACAGTATTGCTTAATGGCTCTAATAACGACCCTCAGTCACAAGCTATTTACAAAGACTGGATGGAAAAGCACAAAGACTCTTCCCGTATCAGTGGTTCTAAACCCTCGGATATGAAAGCAGCGTTAGTCGAGCGTTTTAAAAGCGAGGATGCAGATATTCTTATCTCCACCGAAGCGGGTGGCGAAGGTATCAACTTACAGTTTTGTTCTTTGCTGATTAACTATGACTTACCGTGGAATCCACAAAAAGTTGAACAGCGCATTGGTCGTGTTCACCGTTACGGTCAGAAAAATGATGTGGTTGTGGTTAACTTTGTTAACCGTAAAAACCCCGCCGATCAGCGTGTTTTTCAGTTACTCAATGAAAAACTTAAATTATTTGAAGGGGTATTTGGCGCATCCGATGAAGTGTTAGGCGCTATTTCCGAAAATCTCGATATCGAAAAACGCATTTATGAAATCTATCAGAAATGCCGAACAGATGCAGAAATTGAGCAGCAATTTAATAAGCTGCAAGAAGATCTCAAAGACGCGCTAGAAGTCCGTGAAGAAGCCGCAAGACAAATCTTGCTCAACGATTTTGACCGTGATGTCGTTGCCAACCTCAAAAACCAACGCGACAAAAATAAAATTTTCTTACAAGACTACGAGCGTGTGCTTCTCGACCTTGCCAAAGCAGAATTACCCGAGGCCGTATTTACCGACAATCACTTTCAATTCCAAGGCAAACGCTTCGATATTCGCTGGTCTCTGGCCGAACAAAACGACTCTGAATTTTTCCGTTTGCAAGCCATGGAGCATTATCTCGCTTGGGATCTTGTTAAAAAAGCCAAAACACGTCAGCTTGAACCTGCTCATCTAACATTCAGCTATAACCAGTTAGAAGGTCGATATGGTGCATTACAACCTTATATTGGTCAGTCCGGCTTTATTCAAGTGGTGAAACTGGTGTTTTCCTATAACCAAGGCAAAGCAAAAGACTACAAACTGTTTGCCCTAGCCTACACGGATAATGGGCAAGTGCTCACCAACGAAAACGCCGAGCACCTACTCTGCATTCCCGCCAGAGCAGAGCCATTTACAGACGAATTACCTAAACAAGCATTTGCAACGCAACTAGAGCAATTGCTAGAAAGCCAAACCCTTGCCAAAGAAGGTGAGCTGGACCAACTTTATGAAGTCGAAGAAAACAAACTCGACCGCTGGAAAAAAGATCGCGAAGCCAGCTATCAAATAACGGTGGATGAGCTGAATAACGAGATAGACCTATTCAAAAAAGAAACGCGAAAACTCGCCTCAACCAGAGAAAAAATTGAAGCAAAAAAAACACTGCGTAAGCTCGAGCGTAAACGCGATGACGCGATGACAGAATTCCATGAAGCCAGAAAGCGAATTGAAAAAGAAGAGGACGAGATGATAGACAACATTAGCGCAAAACTCGAACTGTCTTGCCAAACGGACATTATTTTTACCGCCCGTTGGACGCTCAACGCCTAATTTAACCGATTCAAATAGTGAGCAAATCATGGAACGCGAAAAGCTAGTCAAAGAGTTACTTTTCCATATTCGCTTAGGCGAAGACTCAAGTATCGAATTTAAAGCCGTCACCTTTGAAAAGGGCAATACACCGAAAGACCCAAACAAAGACAAGATGGCCCATGAAATAGCGGCTTTTGCTAATGGTCAAGGTGGACGTCTATTACTTGGTGTAGATGACAAAAATCGTGACGTAATCGGCATTGATGACGACAAAGTCGCCAGCACCGAAGAATGGATAGTCAACATCAGCCAACAAAACATTGTGCCGCCAGTTAGAATTGACACTCGTCTAGTGCAAATTCCAAACCGAGAAGGTCATTTAAAAACCATCATTTATGTGGAAATCCCTCGCAGTCTTTCTGTCCACCAAAGTGCCGGACGTTATTACCAACGAGTCGGCTCTACCAAGCAAGAAATGAAACCCGACGTCTTGGCGCGTTTATTTCAACAACGCTCCCAAGCACGACTGATCCGTTTTGACGAATCCCTTGTACCCGGAACATCCATAGACGACATAGACAACAGCTTAAAAAACCGTTTTCTGCGCCCGACGATTCCAGAGCACATGCAGTTTCACAAACTGCATCTTACGGCCAAAGACGACTTCGACGAAAAACTCGGTCTATCTGTTTCAGGTGTATTATTACTGACGCCCGATCCGACCCAATGGCTCACCAACGCCTATATTCAATGTGTTTGTTACAGCGGCCAACAACGGGACGCGCAAGATCAGCTCGATGCTATGGATTACACTGGCCCTATCGACCAACAAATCAATGGCGCAGTGGACTTTGTCAAACGTAATATGAAAACCGCTGCGACAAAAGAGATAGGCCGAATCGATCTTCCTCAATATGATATTGGCGTGATTTTCGAAGCCGTGGTCAATGCCGTCGCTCACCGCGATTACTCCATGACAGGACGACGTATCCGCCTGCACATGTTTGCCGATAGATTAGAACTTTACACACCGGGGCAATTGTCCAACAGCCTCACGATAGACGGACTCATGGACAACACAGTGACCCGCAACGAAGCCTTAGTGAATCTATTAAGCCGCTATTACAACGCCCGAGAAGAAGCTGGACGACAAGCCATCATCGAACGTCGTGGTGAAGGCGTGCCGAAAATAATGAACCGCAGCCTAGCACTCAGTGGCAAAGAGCCCGAATATAAGATGATTGATGACGCCGAGCTCTTACTCACCATCTATGCCGCCAACAAAAACAAGCGCTAGCACAATACTCAGAACCCCCCAAGGAAAGACCATGGCAAACCATGACATAAACAATACCCAACTTAATGGCGATTCGCTCAACATCAGCGAACAACGCAAAAAAGAGCTCAAACAACTTTTCCCTGGAATATTTACCGAAACCAAAACCGATGATGGCAAGCTGGTCGAAAGCATTGATTTTGAACGCCTCAAAGCCGAACTGGGGCAATTTAGCGAGATTTACGACAACCGTCGTGAGCGCTACGCCATGGACTGGCCGGGTAAAAAAGACACCCTGAGACAAATTCAAGAACCGTCTCGCGCCACCCTAAAACCCTGCCGTGAAGAATCGGTGGATTTTGACAGCACAGAAAATCTTTTCATCGAAGGCGATAACCTAGAAGTCCTGAAACTGTTACAAAAGAGCTATTACGGCGCGGTCAAAATGATCTACATCGATCCGCCCTACAACACCGGCAAAGAGTTCATCTATCCAGATAATTTCACCGAATCTCTCGATACTTACCTCGAATACGCCGGCCTAAAAGAAGTGGGTGGCGAAGGCCGAAAATTCAGCACCAACAGCCAAAGCGAAGGCCGTTTCCATTCCAAATGGCTCAACATGATGTACCCACGTCTCTATCTGGCACGTAATCTACTGCGAGAAGATGGCGTGATCTTTATCTCCATCGACGATAATGAAGTGGAAAACCTACGCCGTATCGGTGATGAGATATTTGGGGAAGAGAATTTCTTGGCTTTATTTCCTTGGAGAACAGATGGGAACTTTGATAACCAAGCGAAAATCAAAAACTGCCACGAGTATATTTTGGCATATTGCAAGCAGGTGGCTGCTTTCCCACCTCCACCAGTAATTGATCCTAATGTTGATAACGATAGTAAACTTTTTAAAGCAGACATCATAAATACAATCGTCAAAAATGGACCTAAAAATCCTGTATCCAAAGTAGTTCTACCCAAAGGCTTCCCATCTCGATTCAGTGAAGGAAAAATTCTTTCAAGAAATGATGCTTGGCCTCATTTTTTAACTGATGCTCTTGTTGAAAATAATCAACTAGTTAATTCAGTAACGGTGGAATCAGGATGGAGCTCCAAGGAGTTACTACTCAGCTTTATTGAAAATGATTTTTTCCCCGTCTTAGATATAAAAGGGCAAGAAACTCGCTTTGAGCTGACTAATTCGGGAGCAATTGAAGCAGTGAAAAAGCGCGGCGAAGCAAGTAGCCATGTAATTTCAACACTTCAAGGTTTCGGTGGGAGTCAGAAAGCTCAACAGGAACTAGAGTCCTTAGGTATAGTTTTTGATGACTACCCTAAACCTACAAAATTACTTACTTATCTATTAAAAATGCAGCATTTAAATGATTTTATAGCACTAGATTTTTTTGCTGGCTCGGGGAGCTTCGCTCATGCAGCATTTAACTTAGCTGCAGAACTGAACAAAAACATTAGTTGTATATCTATCCAGCTGCCAGAAGTTATTGATTCTAGATTAAAAGCTTATGATGCAGGCTACCGAAAGATATCAGACATTGCCAAAGAACGCCTTCGCCGTGCTGGTGCTAAAATCCGCTCTGAACTAGAAGGCCAGCTTGATTTAGACAATCAGCAAAGTTTAGATCTGGGTTTTAAGGTGTTTAAATTAGATCAAAGCAATTTCAAGCAATGGCAGGCACCGAGTAAAGACACCTCAAATGACGAGCTAGTGCGCCAGATGGAATTGCACATTGACCCAGTGGATCAAGACGCCACTCAGGAAGATTTGCTCTATGAAATTTTGTTAAAAAACGGTGTCAAACCGACTGAGCAAATCGAGAAAATAGAACTCGCAGGACACCCTGTTTACAGTATTACAGAAGGCACAATACTGATTCATTTAGAAAAACACACAGACCAAGCCTTAATGGATGCTGTATTAGACAAGCAACCGATGGAGTTTATCTGTTTAGACAGCGCTTTCCACGGCAACGAGCAAATGAAAGCCAACGCGGTCAAGAGCTTTGCCACCTTTAACCAAGAGAAAGACGGTGACTATCGCATCGACTTTAAAACGGTGTAAGGGAAGCATATGAAGCTGCAATTTGATCCGAGTTTGGACTACCAACAGGACGCAATTCAATCCACCTTGTCTCTGTTTGAAGGGCTAACCACCACAGGCAATGTCTATGTGGAGCGCGGTATTGCCAATGCCTTGGTGATTAATCAAGAGAAACTATTAAGTAATTTACACAAGGTGCAAGAAGCCAATTTCATCGAAAAATCAGCGTCCTTGTTTGAGGAAACCGACGCTTACGAATTCCCCAATTTTTCAGTGGAAATGGAAACCGGCACAGGCAAAACCTATGTGTATTTGCGCTCGATTTTCGAGCTTAATAAACACTATGGCTTACGCAAATTTGTCATTGTGGTGCCATCGGTGGCGATTCGCGAAGGGGTACTGTCTTCTTTACGTTTGATGAAAGACCACTTTCGTCAGCTCTATAACAATGTGCCCTTTGATCATTACGAATACAGCTCGAAAGATTTATCCAAAGTCCGTCAATTTGCCACCGCCAATACGCTACAGATCATGGTGATCAATATTCAGGCGTTCCAAAAGGACGCGGAAGCCGACACGGGCCAGAAAGCCAACATCATTCACCAAGAGTTAGACCGAATGCAGGGTAAGCCGATTGAGTTTATTCAGCAGGTTCGCCCTGTACTCATCATAGACGAACCGCAATCGGTGGATAATACGCCCAAAGCAAAACGCGCCATTAATCATCTTAAGCCCTTGTTGGCGTTACGCTATTCTGCCACTCATAAGAATCCTTACAACGTGGTGTATGAACTGGGGCCAGTCAAAGCCTACGACTTAAATCTGGTCAAACAAATCTCGGTGGCTTCGGTGCAAGCCGAGCAAAACATCAATAAAGCCTACATCAAGCTGAAAAGCATTGGCTACACGGGTAAAAACAAAACACCTACCGCGACGGCGGTGATTTTTGAAAACACGCCCAATGGCACCAAAGAAAAGCATGTCACACTCAAGCAAGACTTAGACTTATCCGATTGCACCAATCGCAAAGGCTATGAAGGCTATGTGGTGGATGAGATCTACGCGGAACCCGGCGAAGAGTTCGTCCGTTTTTCGAATAATGTGGTGCTTGAACTGGAAGAAGAAAAAGACGGCATTCATGACGAAGTTCTCAAAGAGCAGATTCGCCAAACCGTCGAAGCGCATTTCAAAAAAGAACGTCAGTTGCATAAGCAAGGTTTGAGCATCAAGGTGCTTTCCCTCTTCTTTATCGACAAGGTCGCCAACTATCGTTACTACGATGAACAAGGTAATAAGTGCGACGGTAAGCTAGTAAAATGGTTTGAAGAAGCTTATCAAGAAATGGCCAGCTCACCTTTGTTTAGCCATTTACCCAAAAGAGACGTCGATCAAGTCCATAACGGTTACTTTGCCGAGGTGAAGAGCCGCGGCAAGGTCGTTGGCTATAAAGACACCTCGGGCAACACCGCCAGCGATGCCGAAGTGTATGAACTGATTATGCGCTATAAAGAGCGCCTGTTAGACGAATCCGAACCCTTGCGTTTTATCTTCAGCCATTCCGCCTTAAAAGAAGGCTGGGATAACCCGAATGTGTTTCAAATCTGTACTTTACGGGAAATGGGCAATGAAAGAGAGCGACGCCAAACCTTAGGACGCGGTTTACGCCTTGCGGTCAATGCCAGTGGAGAGCGTATCCATGATCCACAAATCAACCGCTTGACCGTGATCGCCAGCGAATCGTTTGAGCAGTACGCAAAAAACCTACAAACCGAAATGGAAAACGACATAGGTGGCGGCTTTAAATTTGGCCGAGTTCCCGCCATTGCGTTTGCGCCCTTAGCCTTGCCTGTTCCTTTGCCTTCAAATATAGAAACAGAAAACACAGAAACAAAAAGTACAGAAGAACCACAGCGTCTTGGGCAAGAAAGATCGAAACAGCTTTGGTTGTCTCTCAAAGCCGAAGGTTATTTAGATGCCAAAGGTGAAATCACGGCAAAATTCCAGCCTGACGATATGTATTTCCAACTGCAATTGCTAGAGGAATATCAACCTCTGGAAGATGCCATTATTGATAAGCTGCGTAGTTTTATGTTTGCCGGTCGCATTAAAAACGAACGCAACCGTGTCAGCGTCACCTACAATAAACGCGTAGAATTAAACCCTGATTTTGCCGATCTATGGGAGAAAATTCGTCATAAAACACGCTACTCAATTGATTTTGATACCCAAAAATTGATCGACCTTGCCTGTCATAAACTGCAAACCATGCCTTTTGTTAAACCCGTTTCGCTGGTAATTGATCACACCGCAGCGTCATTAACCGAGGCTGGCGTCACAGCAGAGCGTCAGATTCAAACAACTCGATCTCGCTATGTGAACTCTCACGAATCATTGCCTGATTTATTAAGTGAGTTACAAGAACATACCCAGCTCACTCGTGGCACCTTGTTTGAAATGGTAAAACGTTGCGGTCGCTTAGATGAGTTTAGAGGGAATCCACAAGGCTTTATCACCGAAGCCAGTAAGCAGATATTGGCCGCACTGGATGAGCTATTGGTCGATAATATTCGTTATGAAAAGCTAACGGACAAGGAAGGTTATCGTATGACCAGCTTTGATCAACCAGAGCTGGAAACCTATTTAGATCGAGCCTACAAAGTACAGCGAGCAGAAAATACCCAGTACGTGCAAACGCCCTACGATTACATTGAGTACGATTCAAACATCGAGTTGAAAACAGCCCATGCGTTAGACGGTGCCGAAAACGTGAAATTCTTCTGCAAGCTACCTCGTTGGTTCACTATTCCCACTCCTGTGGGTAACTACAATCCAGATTGGGCGGTGGTGCTCGAAAACGATGAAAAAGTCTATTTGATTCGTGAAACCAAAACCACTCACGATGAAGGAAAACGTCGAAAAGAAGAAAACTTAAAAATAAAATGTGGTGAAGCACACTTTAAAGCACTAGGCGGTATCGACTATAAAGTCGCTATCAGCGTTGCGGAAGTAGTGAGTTAAGCCGCTCTTTAAGCTATAAAAAAACGCGGCGTCATTAACATTAATAAAGTGTCCAACTTTATGGGGTCACTTCATAACATTAACATGGCACCGCGTTTTTTATTAAATCTGGCTATGCAGACCTAGCGTCATCTATCTTGGCTAGCTCATGCATATTGCAGCTCATAAGGCTGAACATTCAGCGCGATCTTATGCTCTCTAACAGACCACAAATCATAGGCATTTTGCAACCTAAGCCAATGATCTGCAGAAGGTTTTTAAAAAGTTAATTCAAGACGTAACGCCATTTCTGGGGTAATCGCCCCTCTGCCATTTAATACTTTAGATAAGGTTTTTCTACTGACATTAAGATGAGCAGAAACATCGGTTATGGTTAATGCCATCGGCTCAATAATGAGCTCTTTTAATATCTCGCCCGGATGAGCAGGACGGGGCATCCTCATTAGTGATAACCCTCATACAGCCATTAGCTCGAATCCGTTCATACTAGCTTTTCGCTTTTAACTCATCCAATTTAACCTTCACGGCTTCGGCTTTTTCCGTGAGTTCTGAATAGAGTCTGATATCGCCACCACGTTGGGCTTGCATGGCTTTTTCTAGTAGCTCGCCATATTCTTTGTCGAGTTTTTTAATCGGGTCGGACTTAAGAAAAGAAAACATAATTAGCCTGTTGTTGTGAGTTGATGGTGTTCATACGATACAGAACAAGATTTAGATTCTTTTCACGTGACATAGCATCAAAATAAAAACGCCAATCAGATTTCGCTGATTGGCGTTTTGACTAAAAGTAATAAAAGCTGTCGCAGCTTATACGCCGAGGAAATCCATAATCCCTTCCGCTGCCTTACGACCCTCATCAATGGCCGTTACCACGAGATCCGAACCACGCACCATGTCGCCACCCGCAAAGATTTTCTCATTGGTTGTTTGGAACATGAATTTGCCTTTCTTCGGTGCGATAACACGACCGCGAGCGTCTGTTTCGATACCGAATTTTTCGAACCAAGGCGCTGGACTTGCTTGGAAACCGAATGCAATCAATACAGTATCAGCCGGTATAATTTGCTCACTACCTTCAATGATTTCAGGGCTACGACGACCATTTTCGTCAGGCTCGCCAAGTTGTGTTTCCACCACTTTAACGCCTTCCACTTTGCCGTTACCAATAATTTCCACTGGTTGACGGTTGAAAAGGAACTGCACACCTTCTTCTTTGGCGTTTTGTACTTCTTTACGAGAACCCGGCATGTTTTCTTGGTCACGACGGTAAGCACACGTCACGCTTTTCGCGCCTTGACGAATCGCGGTACGGTTACAGTCCATGGCGGTGTCCCCCCCGCCCAAGACAACCACTTGCTTACCTTTTAGATTCACATAGTCAGCTGGGTCTTCTTCGAAGTCTAGGCAATGATTGACGTTGGAAATCAAGTAATCCAAGGCATCATGAACACCTGGCAAGTCTTCACCAGCGAATCCGCCTTTCATGTATTTGTAAGTCCCCATGCCTAAAAACACGGCATCGTACTCTTCCAACACATGTTCAAATGGCACGTCATCACCAACAGACGTCCCAAGCACAAACTCGACGCCCATTTCTTCAAAAATTTCACGACGACGTGTCATGACGCTTTTTTCCAGTTTGAACTCTGGAATACCAAAGGTCAGCAAACCACCGATTTCTGGGTATTTATCAAACACCACAGGCTTAATGCCATTACGAACGAGAATGTCCGCACAAGCCAAGCCAGCCGGACCTGCACCAACGATAGCAACGGTTTTGTTAACCGGTACCACGTTAGACATATCAGGACGCCAGCCTAAAGCAAACGCCGTGTCTGTAATGTATTTTTCAACAGAACCGATCGTTACCGCACCAAAACCACCTTCACCAAGCGTACAAGCACCTTCACAAAGACGATCTTGTGGACAAACACGACCACACACTTCTGGCAAGGAGTTGGTTTGATGGCTCAACTCCGCCGCTTCCAAAATGCTACCTTCACTGACTAGCTTCAACCAGTTTGGAATGTAGTTGTGAACAGGACATTTCCATTCACAATAAGGGTTGCCACACTCTAAACAGCGGTGCGATTGATCTTTCGCACTGGCTTCTTCGAATGGTTTATAAATTTCGACGAATTGCGCCTTACGTGTAATTAAAGGCTTCTTTTTAGGATCCTTACGATCCACTTCGACGAATTGAAATACGTTGTTCAAGCGCTCAGACATAAGCTGCTATCTCCTTGGCCGCCTGAAAACAGGCGGCACTTCTCTCAAATGGGTCAGACTGATTCGTTCACAACGCTTGGCTCAACGCTAAATACCATCGAACCAAGCGCCACAACAGCGTGTTTTATTCCGGACGTTGACGAGTGTTTGCCAAGAGCGCGCCTAAACTGGCGGCTTTTGGCTTGACTAGCCAGAACTTACCAATGTAGTCATAGAAGTTTTCTAAGATCTCATGGCCCCATTCGCTGTCAGTTTCTCGGACGTATTCTTCGATCACAGAGCGAAGGTGTGAACGATATTCTTCCGTCAATTCCGTACCGATGCGGTGAATTTCCACCAATTCGTGGTTGTATTTATCCACGAAGGTACGGTCTAAATCGAGTACATAAGCGAAACCGCCTGTCATACCCGCACCAAAGTTATAACCCGTATTACCCAATACCGTTACCATACCGCCCGTCATGTACTCACAGCAGTGATCGCCTGCGCCTTCAATGACAGTGTAAGCACCGGAGTTACGCACGGCGAAACGCTCACCAGCCGTACCCGCTGCAAACAATTTACCGCCTGTTGCGCCGTACAAACAGGTATTACCAATAATGGCTGAATGTTGTGATTTGAAAACCGACCCTTTCGGAGAACGAATCACTAATTTACCACCTGTCATGCCTTTGCCCACATAGTCGTTGGCATCGCCTTCTAGGTACATGTGCAAACCGCCCGCGTTCCATACTCCAAAACTTTGACCTGCGGTACCAGTCAATTTCAAAGTAAGAGGCATATCAGACATACCTTGGTTGCCATAACGTTTCGCAATCTCACCAGACAAACGGGCACCGATAGAACGGTCACAGTTGGTCACATCAAAAGAAAACTCACCGCCTTCTTTCTCTTCAACCACGTCTTTCACCGTCTCCCACATTTTCAGTGCCAATAGGCCTTTATCGTGTGGTGGGTTAAAAGGCGTCACACAATATTGTGCTTTGTCCGCTGGAATCGCATCGTTTTTCAAAATAGGTGATAAGTCTAGGTTACGTTGCTTATCGGTTTCACCAGGCAGAATGGTTAATAGGTCAGTACGACCAATCAAGTCCTGCAGACTTGCCACACCCAACTTCGCCAACCACAAGCGTGTATCTTCTGCCATGAAGCGGAAGAAGTTTTTAATCATATCGACCGTGCCGATAAAATGATCGTCACGCAAGCCTTGGTCTTGTGTTGCCACACCCGTAGCACAGTTGTTCAAGTGACAGATACGCAAGAACTTACAGCCCATCGCCACCATTGGCGTGGTACCAAAACCAAAACTTTCTGCCCCTAGAATCGCCGCTTTCACCACATCCAGACCGGTTTTTAACCCCCCGTCTGTTTGCAGGCGAATTTTGCCACGTAGGTCGTTAGAACGAAGGGCTTGTTGCGCTTCTGCTAAACCTAATTCCCATGGCGAACCCGCATGACGAATAGAGGTAATGGGCGATGCTGCTGTACCACCGTCGTAGCCAGAGATGGTAATCAAATCCGCATAAGCTTTTGCTACACCCGCAGCAATCGTACCAACACCCGGTTCAGAAACCAGTTTTACCGAAATCAATGCATCTGGATTCACTTGTTTCAAGTCGAAAATCAGCTGAGCCAAATCCTCGATAGAATAAATATCGTGATGTGGCGGTGGTGAAATCAAGGTAACACCCGGTACCGCATAACGTAGACGAGCAATCAAGCCATTTACTTTACCGCCTGGCAACTGACCACCTTCACCCGGTTTCGCCCCTTGTGCTACTTTAATCTGTAACACTTCTGCGTTAACCAAATACTCTGGCGTCACACCAAAACGACCAGAAGCGATTTGTTTGATCTTAGAGCGACGCTCAGTACCGTGACGAGCAGGATCTTCACCACCCTCACCAGAGTTGGAGCGACAGCCTAATTCGTTCATCGCTTGCGCTAGCGCTTCATGCGCTTCTGGTGACAAGGCACCCAAAGACATACCCGCTGAATCGAAACGAGGAAGAATATCTTCTATCGATTCAACGCTCTCTAATGGAATCGCTTTTGCTTTGCCAGATAACGTAAACAAGTCACGTAACATGGAAGCAGGACGATTATTCACCAGCTCAGTGTATTTGGTGAAGTCCTCGAAACGACCACTGCCCACCGCGGTTTGCAGATTACGCACCACATCAGGGTTAAAGGCATGGTATTCCGCATCGTGAACGTATTTTAAATAACCACCTTGTTGAATCGGTTTGCGCAATTTCCAAGCGTTATCGGCAATTGTTTGTTGATCTTGTTGGAAATCTTCAAAACGAGCGCCCTTAATGCGGCTGGCAACGCCTTTGAAACAAAGGTCAACCACTTTCGTGTCCAAACCAACCGCTTCAAACAACTGAGCGCCACGGTAAGAGGCGATGGTAGAAATCCCCATCTTAGAGATAATCTTCATCAAACCTTTGTTAATACCTTTACGGTATTTCACGTGGCAAGCAATTGGGTCACCCAAGACTTCACCTTTATCAATCATGTCGTTAATCAAACGATAAGAAAGATATGGATAAACGGCCGTCGCACCAAAGCCTAATAGCACGGCAAATTGATGAGGGTCACGAGCAAACCCTGTGTCAGCAATAATGTTAGAATCACAGCGTAGACCTTGCTTAGACAAATAATGGTGCACCGCACCAACGGCCATAGGCGAAGGAATAGGCAAATGGCCTTTCACGATATCACGGTCGGTCAATACCACAATCACCGCACCATTACGAACCACGTCTGCCGCCTTCAATTGCAAGTCTTTAATCGCTTGCTCAAGAGACACTTCTTCTGGATTGTAATTGGTATTTAAACGCACCAAACGGAAACGGTGGTCATCTAATGCCAACAAACGACTGTATTTACGAGCCGATAAGATAGGCGAAGACAAGATGATACGGTTTGCGTGTTTTGGCGTTTCTTCAAACAGGTTACGCTCTACACCAATGCACGTTTCTAGCGACATCACCACAGATTCACGCAGTGGATCTATAGGTGGGTTGGTTACTTGAGCAAACTTCTGACGGAAATAATCTGTCACTGGACGCGTTTGGCTCGACATAACCGCCATTGGTGTATCATCACCCATGGAGCCTACGGCCTCATGACCGCTTTCAGCCAATGGGCGGAAAATTTGCTCACGCTCTTCATAAGAGACTTGGAACATTTTCTGATAGGTCAGCATTTCTTCTTTGGTAAAAGGAACGAACTCAAGAGACGATTCTTCCAGCAAAGATTCGATACGAATGGCTTCCTGCTTCAACCATTTTTTATATGGGTGCATAGACTTAAGACGATTGTCGATGTCATCCGTGTGCAATACTTTGCCATTTTGTGTATCGATAACCAGCATTTGGCCAGGCCCTACACGACCTTTCGACACAACATCTTCTGATTTGTAGCCATATGTGCCCACTTCAGAAGCCAGTGTAATAAAGCCGTTCTTAGTCACCACCCAACGGGCAGGACGTAGACCGTTACGATCAAGCATACAAATAGCGTGACGACCATCGGTCATTACTAAGCCCGCTGGGCCGTCCCACGGATCCATGTGCATAGAGTTGTACTGATAAAAAGCACGCAACTCTGGATCCATGTTTTCAACGTTTTGCCATGCGGGTGGAATGATCAAACGCGCGGCGCGGAAAATATCGACACCACCGGTTACCAAGACTTCCAACATGTTATCCATAGAGGAAGAGTCCGACCCCGTCAAGTTAACAATAGGTTGAAGGTCTTGCAGCTCAGGAATCAGCGGTGTACGTAGCTTGCTGCTGCGAGCCAAGGCCCAATTACGGTTACCCTCAATGGTATTGATCTCACCGTTATGCGCCAACATGCGGAACGGTTGCGCCAATGGCCACTTAGGTAAAGTATTGGTAGAAAAACGTTGGTGGAAAACACAAATCGCGGTTTGCATTTTTTTGTTGCCCAAATCTTTATAAAAGAACGGCAAATCCACTGGCATCATCAAGCCTTTGTACGCCAACACTTTGTCGGACAAAGAACAGATGTAGAAGTTTTCGTACTGGGCTAAAGCAATCTCTGTTTGACGACGAGCAACAAACAAACGGGTTGCGAAAGTACGAGCATCCATACGATTACTATCAACAAATACTTGCTCAATACGAGGCAAGCAGTCCATCGCGATGATACCAAGGCAAGAGGCATCGATTGGCACTTCACGCCAACCCACAACGTTCAAACCTTCATCGGTAAGCTTCTTCGTTAACGTTTCACGTTGCTCACTCGCAAGCGCCTCATCTTGGTCAAGAAACACCATGCCGATACCGTAAAGATCCGACAAAGTGTGATTAAATAAAGCCTGTGCTTCACCACGTAAAAATAGATCAGGCTTTTGAATAAGAAGACCACAACCATCACCCGTTTTGCCATCGGCAGCAATGCCGCCACGGTGTGTCATACATGTCAAAGACTCAATAGCTGTCTTGAGCAATTCGTGGCTAGTATTGCCTTCCATATGCGCAATTAAGCCAAAGCCACAGTTGTCTTTGAACTCGCCAGGACGATAAAGGCCTGCATTCATACACCAACTCCCACAGTTAAAACGTAAAAATAATTATTCGATAAATTCGACGATCAGATGGCTGGGTTAAAAATCGCAAGTGTAAACTCACTCGCTTCGAGAATGAGTATCATCTACCCAAAACACCATCTAAATGGACGATCATACTACCCTGCCAAAGAGCACTACTCAAACGGGCATAGGCCTGCTTTCTGTTATTTTGGCGTTTTTTATAGGGGGTTTAGCGGCAAATAACGCGGACTTAGAGAATTATCTATGGCTGGAGTTTTTCCAAACAGAAAATTCCACTGTTCATTGATGTTTTTCAGAGAATTACAGTGATTTTTACTAAATTAAGGGGGTTACTATACAAAAGCCTCACAAAAAGGGGGATTGATGAGGTTTTCTGTACTTCAATCAGAATAAAATGCGGCATTCACGATCAAAAAAACGAGATCCCCCGATACTACTTCGCTTTCTTAATATCGTCTTGGATACCACGAGCACTTCGAGCCCATGGATTTAAATCACGAATATCCTTCGGTAGGGATTCGGCAACCGCTATTGCTTCGCTGCGATTACGATAAGACCCATAAACAACGACAAACCAGTCCCTGCCATTATGTTTTGACTTAAAATACCCAAAGGCATCGACACCGCCTTGATCGCGGATAAAGTCCTGCACAGTGCCTTTATTGTGTGTGCCTAATAACTGTAATGTATAACGACTAGGGCTTTGCGCTAACCACCATTCCGTTTTATCAAAACGGTCTTGTGAGACTCTTACATTCGCGGTCTCTGTTTTAGGCACGACTTGTTTAGGTACGACTTGTTGAGGCTCAACTTGCACAGGCGCTTCTTCCGTCGTCACCAGTGGGGCTTCGCCACGAATCGGCGCAGTTGGCAATACAGGGACTGACATAGAGGCGGAATTCGCTGACGTATTACTCGACATGCTAATCGGAGGCAAAGCGGTGTCTTCCGGAATAGGAGGAAGAATGACACCTCCTTCTTGGCCTATCTTACGCTGCATCGCATCAATACGGGCGATCGTTTCAGCAGAGGATTGCCCTTGTCGCGGACTCAAAGGAATCACATTAGTGGTTCTGTCTGCAGTCGTATTTGACGTGGACGACTTATCAGAAAACAACACGGCCACAAGAATGCCCAACATGACCACAGAAAGCAGTGCCATGTGCGCTAATGGAAAGCCCATCGCAAGATTAAACTTCATCCCCGATTTAGCGGCTTTGTTGCCGTTCCCCATCATCGCTTGTGCTATTTGATTAATACGCCCTGGATAACCACCAGACTCCTGATGAATCTGTTTAATCTGCTTATCGTTAAACGGCAAATTTATCCCACCACCCACAGCACGAACTCTGTGCAGCAAATAGGCTCGTGTTTGCTCTAACGAATAAGGCGCTAGGGTAAAAGAATGGCTTAATTGCTCATAACGAGACCGTTGAAAAGCATCAAGATTGCGCGCCAAAGAATATTCACTAAACAACACCACATGAGGAACCGTTTGATTCTCGGTTGCCAGCGACATCATATCAAGCAACATACTGACGGCGTCAGTATTGAGTTCTTGAGCATTATCAACCAGAACTAACGCCGCTTGACCTTTCATGTCTAAGTCATGAGAAAACTTTAACAAAGGTCCGAAAGTGGTCTCATTCGGGGGTTGAGTGAAATGCCCTGCAAAACCGGCATAAATCGCTTGTAATAGCTGGCCTGCGGTCATGAGCATGGACGCTTTCACGTGACTAATGATAGTGGTGTCATCTTGATGCCGTGCAAACTCCATCAAGAAGCGGCTTTTTCCACTGCCTTGAGGGCCTTGAACCACAGATAACAAGCTACTGTAGCGGCTTAAATGCTCAAGTAGAGCTAATTGCTGATTGCCTTCTTCCGATGCAAAATAGGCAGATGCGTCTTTCGAGCCAAAGGGATCCCTCAGCATGGCTTTTGGCGGCTGATTAAGCGCATCCTCTAGATCAAACTGAAAGTCTGGCTTAGACATAGTCGTCCTTCAACAATAAATACCCAACAAGATTAAGCAAAATTCGCTTGTTTACTCGCTTCAAGTGCGTCCAAAAGACAAGTATTAAAATCTTCCATTGGAAAATCCGATGTCACAATGGCCTCTCCTAAAGCACTCAGCAGTACTAGACGTAAACTACCATCCAATACTTTTTTATCTAACGCCATGCGTTCTATAAAGCACTCAAGTGTCATAGTCGAGGGCGGTAGCACAGGCAATTTGGCCGCTTGAAAAAGTGCTACTGAGCGACTCACATCTTGCTCGGTTAAATTTCCCATACGCCACGAAAGATCAATGGCTAGCACGCTGCCAGCAGCAACAGCCTCACCATGCAACCAATTCCCGTAGCCCATTTCTGTTTCAATCGCATGGCCGAAAGTGTGGCCTAGGTTTAAGATAGCACGAATTCCGCCCTCTCTCTCATCCTGTGCAACCACGGTGGCCTTAGCCAAACAAGAACGATAAATAGCGTCGCTAATTTTATCATTGTCCAATGCCATCAATTGAGGCATCTCTTGTTCCAACCAGTCAAAGAATGGCACATCACAGATTAAACCATACTTAATGACTTCCGCCATGCCCGCTGACAACTCACGCTGGGGCAAGCTTAATAAGGTCTCTGTATCAATGATCACCGCTTGAGGCTGATAGAAAGCGCCAATCATGTTTTTACCTAACGGATGATTAACACCTGTTTTGCCACCAACAGAAGAATCCACTTGCGATAATAAGGTCGTTGGTACTTGAATGAAAGGCACGCCACGTTGATAGGTCGCAGCTGCAAATCCTGCCATATCGCCAACGACACCGCCGCCTAAGGCAATGATGGTCGTAGTACGGTTATGTTTTGCTTCCAATAAAGCGGACATAATCATGCCATAAGTTTCCAACGTTTTATAAGCTTCGCCATCGGGCAAAACACACGTATCCACTTTATAGTTCGCTGACAACATAGAAACCATCGCATCTAAATATAAAGGGGCAATGGTTTCATTGGTCACTATCATCACTTGCTTGCCATGAATAGCATCATCAAAAAGCGATTGTTGCTGTCGAATCCCTCTACCAATAAAGATAGGGTAACTACGATCGCCAAGATCAACGTTTAACGTACGCATCAGGATACTGTGATCTCCATTTTAAGATGACGCCGAATCGCATCCAACACCTTGTTGGCGACAGATCTAGGGTGGCGTGCATCAGTTTCAATAATCAGATTCGCTACCTCACGATATAGAGGATCGCGCACTTCAAATAGTTTTTTTAATGTCGCTTTCGGATCACCGGTTTGCAAAAGCGGGCGGTGAGTGCTTTTAGACGTTCGGTAAAGCTGTTGTGCAACGGATGCATAGAGATACACCACCAAAGCGTTTTCGCGAAGAATCTCTCGATTTTCTTCGCGCATCACGATACCGCCACCGGTTGCCAACACACAATCACCTGTATCCGACTCGGCTATAGAAGCCAATGCTTGGGTTTCACGCTTACGAAAGCCGTCTTCCCCCTCACGCTCAAAGATCCAAGGAATGTCTGCACCAGCATTGTCTTCTATGACCTTATCTAAGTCATAAAACTCTTTGCCCATCGATTGGGAAATCAAACGACCTATGGTCGTTTTTCCTGCGCCCATCGGGCCTACTAAAATAATATTGGGGGCTTTTATCATTGTATTCAATTACGTCGGAATTAAGCAGATTTAGACTGCGGCCTAGTTAACTGACATTTGTAGCAGCTTTGGTGTAATAAATACAAGTAATTCAACCTTTTCTTGCTGTTCTGAACGCCTTTTAAACAACTCACCCAATAATGGAATATCACTAAAGAAAGGCACTCGACTTTCAGATTCAAAACTTTCTTCCCGAAAAATCCCTCCCAGAACAAGCGTCTCCTGATTTTTCACCACCACTTGTGTTTTTAGTCGATTGGTTTTTAGACTGGGAACTCCGTTAACTAAATCCCCTACCGAGTCTTGGTGAATATTAAGGGATAACAAGATGTGCTCACCTTCTTTGACGAAGGGCGTCACCTCTAACATGAGTGCCGCTTGACGAAACTCTATACTGACTTTGTCGTCACTCACTGCCTGATAAGGCACCTCTGTTCCTGATTCAATCCTAGCAGGCTGACCCTCTGAGGTCACAATCTTTGGTTTTGATACGACATTTGCCAAGCCTTCGCTTTCCATCATGTCTAAGGTAAACGCCAATAACCCAGAGCCTCCCATACTTGAAAAGTCTAGATTTGTCGTTGGCACTAACGCGCCTAAATCAATTGCACCGCCTAATGAGGATCGGACGCCATCTGACAACTTAGCTTGCCAGTTCACGCCAAACTGTGATTGCGCTGTGCGACTGACTTGTGCGATTTGAGCACTGATTTCAATTTGCCGCAACGGAGCGTCCAACCAAGCCAGCGTTTCTTCTATGCCCTCGGGCGCATCACAGGCATGGGTAATAATGGAATTGGTTCTGCCGTCTACAATGAGAGACAAGTCTGGATACAGAGTTTGCAGGTGCTCACCCACGATTTCAGCTTTGGCGTGCTTTATCACCCAGTACCCTTTCTGACAAACCATGTTAGGATGATTCGTATCCATTGATGACAACGGCTCTCTCGGCATCAAAATAGCAACGCGCCCTTGCCATTCCAGTTTAAGCGTTGGTTGTTGGGCAATCGACTCCATCACATCCTCCCAACTTGCATCCTTAATAGACAATGTCAGTAAGTCATCAATTTCAGGGCTAATGACCACACTTTCATTCATTTGTGATGCCAGCCAAGGTAATACTTCTTGCAATGGACGCGATTCAAAATACACATCCATGGCCAAGGCAGACGACGATACACAAAGCAAACCGAGAAACAAACGAGACAATACCTTATTCATCTTGCTCATCCTCCTCTCGAACTTGCAGTCGCTGTATCGATCCATCCCTAGCCACCAGCGAAACCTGATCAAAAGAGACGACATTCACCGACATACCGGCCTCAGGCAGCCAACTGCCAGGCGCTATCCAATAACGTTTGTTTTTATAGGTCAGCATGGCTGATGCAGCCCTGCCTGCTCGCATAGTAGAGACGAGTCGCCAATCATCTTTATTAAAACGATCCGTGCGTAATCTGGTCGGCAGCCAATTATGATATTCCCGGTTGTTCTCAGGCACACCAAGAGCAAACAATAACCGGCCTTGCCAATCGCCATTCGATCTTCTTTGCCAAGATACGGTCCGAAGAATTAAGTGCAATTGCGCCTCAACCTGTTCAAATATTTTCTGCCACTCAGCAAGCGAGGCGACGCCTTCAATCAGCCATTGTGTTGGCAGATCTTTTTTTGTTGCCTCCACACTATGCTGAATCCAAGGCGTGTTGGGAAAGCCCATCTGCTGCAATGCACTTGCCTGCTTTTTTATTTGCCGCCACTCGACATCGGCTTGCTGATTGAGCCTTTTGTGATGACTCACATCATCATGCCTACTCGATAAAAAGGGATACCAAACCGCCATTTGTAAGAAAATGAACAAACAGACAACTGAACGATTCATATCGAAAGAGAAGAAAGCGCTATTTTTCCAATACGCTAATGAAAACATCTACCACATCCTTTTGAGATTTCATCAAAGAGACATCCGATTGCTGTTGCGCAACCTCCCAACGCCAATCAGGGTATTGTTGACGCCAACGACCAACTAATGCCTCTAAATCTTGTGCTAGCAAGGTCATTTGAAAAGACACTCGGCCTGTCTCGCCATTAAATCGCTCGAGGCGAACCGTATCAGGTAACGCTTGAACAAGCGCCAATGCCGATTCGGTCATGCCTCCAATCTGTGGTCTAGAAGACCAAAAGGATTGCGCAGCTAACGTTTGCTGCCGAGCGAGAATTGCCCGCTCAGAAACATCTTGTAGATAAAATAAGTAAAGCCCTGCCACACAATGCAACAACACACTTACACCACATAACACAGCCCAAAGGCGACGAGCTCGTTGCTGCTTTAATTTATCAGGTTGATAACGTGACAGCGCCCATTGCGAACAATAAGACCAAGACCGAATACCAGAGGAAACATTCATCCATTGACTATACGACATCAACACACAGGATTTTGCCATTGACTGAAAAGGCGAGCACAGTTGATCTGCCCACTCAGCAGCACAAGCAAATACCGTCAGTTGCCTCTGCTCGCTGGACTCTTCATATTGATAACTGAACACCAAGGTTTCTGGTGACAAAAAAGTGGCCTCAACGGCATAGCTTAATGCAGCCAGAGGTCGTAACGATTCAGGAACCGAATGATCCAATGAGCATTGAAATACGGAGAGCCAGTGATCAGGAACTAAGATCAGCATGCGGGAAGTATTAAGAGCACCCTCAGACGCTAGGGCTTGTTGAATCGCTATCAGCTGCGAAGAATCTATTGCAACATGATCATCTAACGGTTGGGCATGTAACCATTTGGTAGCATCACTTGGTGTAAGAAGTGTGCATTTTTCGGCCGAATATATGGCCACAGAATAGGCTGGCATTGGCATCATTATTCATCCTTGAAATAATCCGCAACAGGGCATCATTTTTATTTGGCATCCTCGCCAAATTTTTAACAAGATAACACGATTTGATGCAAAGTTAACCACCTATTCTCTAATCATCTTAGGTATAATGGGAACTTCTCATCCAGCATTCATTGGATTTATATGGCTAAGGCACTAAAAATACTCTTCTTTCTCGGCCTCTTTGGTACACTTTGTGCCATCGGCATCACCTATGCTATTTACTATAGTGTTAAGGATCGCATCCCAACGGTAGAAGAACTCAAAGACATCGAGTTAAGAATTCCATTACGTATTTACACGGCAGACAATCTGTTAATCGGTGAGTTTGGTGAACAACGCCGTACTCCCATTAGCTACGCAGAAATCCCTCCCGACCTAGAACATGCTATTTTGGCGGCAGAGGACACGAATTTTTATCACCATCCAGGCGTTGATATCCTTGGTTTAGGTCGAGCGGTTATGCAGCTGATCACCACAGGACAAATTCAAGGTGGTGGTAGCACCATCACTATGCAGGTTGCAAGAAACTATTTCTTATCATTTGAACAAACCTTCACACGAAAGTTTACGGAAATCTTTATTTCCTTAAAAATGGAACGAGAGCTTTCCAAACACGATATTCTTGAGTTGTATGTTAATAAAATCTACTTAGGAAATCGTGCTTATGGTTTTGAGGCCGCCGCTCAGGTGTATTATGGCAAAAACCTGAGTGAACTGGATCTTGCGCAACTGGCTATGATTGCAGGCTTACCAAAAGCACCATCGCGCTTTAATCCTGTGGTCAATCCTTCTCGTGCATTGATTCGTCGTAACTGGATACTGCAACGCATGCTGTCACTTGGCATGGTAGACAAAGACGCTTATCAAAATGCCGTGGAATCCCCTATTACCGCGAAAAACTATGGGGTTATGCCGGATATTGAAGCCGGATACATTGCCGAAATGGTTCGCTCAGAGCTCTACAACACATTCGGTGACGATCTATACAGTACGGGCATGACGGTCTACACGACCATTGATTCAAAACGGCAGAAAGCGGCTAACGAAGCCATTTTTAATGGCGTTTTAGACTATGACATGCGTCATGGCTACCGAGGCTCCATTGAAAAACGCGCCGATCTTATTAATGCCCCTTTAGCAGAGCAAGAAAAAGCCTTACAAGATCTGGGAAGATTTAAAAACTGGCAAACCGCATTGGTGCTGTCTACCACGAACACAACGGCAGACGTTCGTCTCGCGAACGGACAACGCACAACGTTACAATGGGACGCGATTAAATGGGCAAGATCCTATATAAACGAAGATGCTCAAGGCCCATATCCCTCTAAAGTGGCTGATGTACTGGTGCCAGGTGACATTATACGCTTACGCCCAGACAATAAACTTGAATGGTTACTCGCACAAAAGCCCTCTATTCAAAGCGCTCTTATCTCTCTCAACAGTAAAGACGGAGCGATTCAAGCATTAGTGGGTGGCTTTAACTTCTTTGAGAACAAGTTTAACCGCGTTACTCAATCTAAGCGCCAGCCAGGATCAAATTTCAAACCCTTTATTTACGCCAGCGCGATAGATCGTGGCTATACAGCGGCCAGCATTATCAATGATGCCCCTGTGGTTTTTAATGATAGAAATTTAGAAACTGCATGGCGACCAACCAATGATGGCGGTAAATTTTATGGTCCCACACGATTACGTGAGGCTCTGTATCGTTCACAAAACATCGTCTCTGTGCGTTTGCTTGAGGAGCTTGGTATTCGCCCTACTCTCAATTACTTGAGTAAGTTTGGTTTTGATCCAGATGATTTACCTTATAACTTATCTTTATCTTTAGGCAGTGCCAACCTATCGCCTCTGCAAATTGCAAAAGGCTATGCTGTTTTCTCCAATGGTGGTTATCAAGTACAACCCTACCTCATTAACAAAGTCATCGACCGGAATGATAATGTCTTATTTCAAGCAACCCCTGCCACCGTCTGTGTGACCTGTACACCGCTTGAAAAAACCACAGATAATGAGCCTCAAATGGGATTATTTAACACGCCAGAGGGAATTGTCAGCCTACCAATGGCACCTCAGGTTATTGATCCAGAAGTAAATTATATAGTCTACGACATGATGAGAGATGTCATTAAACTTGGTACAGGGCGACGCGCTAGGGTATTAGAACGCGACGATCTAGCAGGCAAAACAGGTACCACAAATGATGTTCGCGACGCTTGGTTCTCCGGTTTCAATGGTGAACTGGTCACTTCCGTTTGGAGTGGTTTTGATAACTCATCGCCCCTCGGTCGAGGGGAATGGGGCGGCTCTGTTTCGCTTCCAGCGTGGATAGATTATATGAGAGACGCTCTACAAGGCACCCCACTGTCTTTCGTGAACAAACCCTCTTCTTTAGTGACCGTGCGCATTGACCCAAATACAGGAGAACGTGCTTTACCAGGTCAATCTAATGCTATTTTTGAGATTTTTAGAAAGGACCACGTACCACCGCAACGCAACCTGAATTTACCTGCGTTGAATAACAGCCGTGGCAATGAGTCTCAAGAAGAAAAGCAAGAAACCAATGCTTTAGAAAATTTATTTTAAGATTAGGCTTATACCCTATAAAAAATGCCAGCCCAGTGCTGGCATTTTTATTTTTGAAAATGTTTCAGCTCCATTTAGGCTGAGGAGCTCGATAAGCTTTAACGGCTGCTAGCAAGCTTTCTGGCGTACTCTCTTTAATAATCATGTCAATGTAAGACTGCTTCACAAAGCCCGCCTGCTGCATACTATCAACCATAGTAAAGAGCGAATCATAAAAGCCATTTAAATTATAAAACGCACACGGTTTGCTATGCAGACCAAGCTGTCCCCAAGTCCACACTTCAAACATCTCCTCCAACGTTCCGACACCACCCGGAAGCGCCACAAACGCATCAGCCAATTCGCTCATCTTAGCTTTACGCTCATGCATATTGGCAACGACGTGAAGCTCCGTTAACCCTGTATGAGCGATTTCCTTAGACTCAAGATGGGCCGGAATGACGCCAATTAC
Organism: Marinomonas shanghaiensis; assembly: GCF_003259175.1. Lineage (GTDB taxonomy): Bacteria > Pseudomonadota > Gammaproteobacteria > Pseudomonadales > Marinomonadaceae > Marinomonas > Marinomonas shanghaiensis. Next base: position 65,003 of record NZ_QGOK01000023.1, read on the forward strand.
GTTTCCACCAGCCTGCAAAGCCGCGTTCGCGATTACGCCCATTAAGCCGACGTTTCCGCCACCGTAAACAATGTCTATCCCTTGCCCAGCAAGATACACGGCCAAAGCTGTTACTCCATTGGCATATTCGGGAGAATTACCCGCAGCAGATCCACAATATATTGCAACTCTCATGACACAACTCCTATTTAATCCAAGCTATTCCTGCTTCTTTATCAATAAAAATACCTTATTGAGTATATCTATGTCATAAAAAAGGCGACCCGTATAAGGGGCCGCCTTTTTAACAGATCACCATGCGATTAAGCACCGAAGTGATCAAGATTCTCTAGTGGGTAGAAATCTGGGTATGGAAGCATTGCCACACCAGAATCAACCGCCGCACGAGCCACTGCTGCCGAAACAACGTTCAACAAACGAGCATCCATTGGTTTTGGCAGGATGTACTCTTTACCGAAGCTCAATGGTGCGCCGCCGTAGGCTGCAACAACATCTGCAGGCGCTTCTTCTTTCGCTAGGTCTTTCAGCGCGTGAACCGCAGCCACTTTCATTTCTTCGTTGATCTTAGTCGCACGAACGTCTAACGCACCACGGAAAATGAAAGGGAAGCCAAGTACGTTATTTACTTGGTTAGGGTAGTCAGAACGGCCAGTCGCCATAATCAAATCATCACGCGTTGCACGAGCAAGCTCTGGATTGATTTCTGGGTCTGGGTTTGAACAAGCAAAAACAATTGGATTTGGGGCCATTTTAGCCAGTTGCTCTGCAGACAATAGATCCGGACCAGATACACCGATAAACACATCAGCGCCATCGATCGCATCGTCCAAGTTACGCTTATCTGTATCAATCGCAAACATGGCTTTAAACTGGTTCAAATCGTTACGACCCGAGTGGATAACGCCGTTGCGATCAAGAACAAAAATGTTTTCACGTTGTGCACCACAAGCGATGATCAACTTCATACAAGCTGTCGCTGCTGCACCGGCGCCTAGACAAACGATTTTCGCGTCTGCAATGTCTTTACCTTGAAGCTCAAGGGCATTCAAAAGACCCGCAGCGGTAACAATCGCTGTGCCGTGTTGATCGTCATGAAAAACAGGAATAGAACAACGTTCGATCAATTGACGTTCGATTTCAAAACACTCTGGTGCTTTGATGTCTTCTAGGTTAATGCCGCCGTAAGTGTTGGCAATACGAGCAACCGTATCAATGAAAGCTTGTGGACTTTCAGATTCCACTTCCACATCAACAGAGTTAATACCAGCAAAGCGTTTGAACAATAATCCCTTACCTTCCATAACAGGCTTACTTGCCAATGGACCTAAGTTCCCTAATCCAAGGATCGCTGAACCATCAGAAATCACAGCAACTAAGTTACCTTTACCTGTGTAACGATAAGCCGCTTCTGGATCCTTTGCGATTTCACGACAAGGCTCAGCCACACCTGGGCTATAAGCGAGAGAAAGATCACGAGCGGTCGCTGTTGGTTTCGTAATAGTAACGCTAAGTTTACCTGGAACTGGATATTGATGGTAATCCAGCGCGGCTTGCTTTATATCTTCTGCCATTATGATGTTTCCGTCTATTTGGTGTTATTAATTAGTTTTATCATAGCCAAACTGGGCCTTGTTCCCAAGCCTACAAAAGCTTCGAAAGTGGCGCCTTATAATTCTGTACCGCCAGAATAATCGATATGCGGATTACTTTAAAGCGCAAAGCCATAGGAATATCCTATCAGTCAATGCACGCTAGAAAGGTGAATTTCACGCAAATCATTTGGATGTCTTACAGACAGCACCCATGATTTGAAATCTGAATATCGGCTTTTCCTTTGATGTTGCCAACCACGTACTTCTATTTCCTTGCCTTCAAGAGAAAAGACTTGTTGAGCAGGCCAATAGTCGATGACATTGGGTGGCAAGTTGATCACTAGATCCTGATCGGTTTCTAGCCACCAACCTCCTCGGTTCTGAGTAATGGAAGTGATGTTAACACGAGAGATTGCAAAGCCAGCTTTTGGCTGCCACTGCAAGTTTTGCTGCCATAATCCCTTATGCGCATTGCGGGCTGTATTTTCAGCCGCCTCAAAACAGCTTTGGTAAGCTAAATTTGGAGGAATAGCAATACGATAACCAAGTCCTTCGGATAGTAACTGACTCGTCAGTGAAATACGATCTTTATCGAAGAGGTAGTACAAATAACGACCATATCTGTCTTGGTCATTTTTGGATGCTTGCAGGTAAACAAATTGATCGAGGCGGGAGCGAAGAAACTGAGTCGCCTCTACCGCAAAAGGTTCATGATTGCCATTTTTATGATCGAGCTCTGGGGTATCAATCCCCACTAAACGCACTTTTCGGCCGTCCTTCAGATGAATGGTATCACCGTCGACGACTCTTTTAATCTCTGCTTTTTCCAGCGCGCCTACTGCTACACAAGTCTCAGAACCGTGTACAGCAAAGGCCAAAAATAAAAAAAGCGCCAAGCAAACTTGGCGCTTTTTTAATGGAATCACTATCATGCCACCAATTACTTAGTAGTACGACGTGCTCCGAAACGCTTGTTAAAGCGATCAACACGACCACCAGTATCAACCATTTTTTGTTGACCTGTGTAGAATGGGTGGCAGTTGCTGCATACGTCAACGTGCATGTCTTTACCAAGCGTTGAATGTAGGTTTAGCGTGTTACCACAAGTACAAGTTGCTGTAATTGCAGAGTAATTTGGGTGAATATCTTTTTTCATCGTATATACCTTTGAGTGTAATGTGCCGCCACTTGGTCGATAATTAATGGGCTATTGCCGCGCCAAGCACCGCACGTTTTTTTGTACAGACATTGTACAGTAGTACCAAGAGTGGCGTATTTTAGGGATCTATTGCTGAATCAGCAACCTTTTTATCATGCTTTATCTAGAAAATTGTGGCTCGCACCAACCCACCACTCTGACGTACACTTAACCACTAATGAAAATGCTACCCTTTGCTGTACTGAACAAGGCCTAATCTAACGCATGTCTGAAGCGCTTCTCACTCTAGCCCCATACATAAAAGTCGCGTTACCTGTACCAATGCGTACCTTATTCGACTACAAAGTCCCTAAGGCCATTGCGCTCCGACATGAGCTAAAACCGGGCATGCGTGTCAAAGTACCATTTGGCAAAAGCAGCCGGCTTGGGGTCATTGTCGCTCTTAGCGACCACAGCGAATGGGATCCAGAACAAGTTAAGCCACTCACCTCACTGCATGATAAAAGCCCTGTTATTAGCGCCGAATTAATGGCGCTCTGCGAGTGGGCTGCACGCTATTACCATCATCCTATTGGCGATGTTATCTTTCATGCGCTGCCTGTTCTTTTACGCAAAGGCGAAAATGCCGAGTTTCGGACAGAAAATTGGTGGTTCACGACAGAGAAAGGACGAGCCACCTCACTGGAACAACTCAGTCGAGCTCCCCGCCAACAAGACTTCTTAAAAGCTGTCCAGCAACACCCTAATGGTTTAAGTCAGCATGCAGCCTCGGTGTTAGACCTAGCTCCCAGTGCGGCGAAAGTTTTAGAAGAAAAGGGACTGTTGCGCAAAGAGCCTCGCTCTTTTAACAAAGGCGGCGAAAAGCATGCACACCAAACTCAAGTACCGCCCACACTCAATGTTGAGCAAATGCGCGCCACCGAACATTTGCTGGATTATCGCAACCAGTTTCATGTCGCCCTGTTAGACGGTGTGACGGGAAGCGGTAAAACAGAAGTTTTTTTGCGAGTGATGGAACGCCTAATCGAAGAGGGAAAACAAATTCTGGTGATGGTGCCGGAAATCGGTCTGACACCTCAAACGCTGAAACGCTTTGAAATTCGCTTTAATACTGACATAGTGCTGATGCACTCTAACATGAGCGACAGAGAGCGTTTGGATGCTTGGCTATTAGCGGCCAGTGGCCATGCCAAAATCATAATCGGCACAAGGTCCGCGGCCTTTATCCCGGCTCCCAATCTTGGCCTCATCGTGATTGATGAAGAACACGATACATCTTACAAACAACACGAAGGCTTTCGTTATCACGCCCGAGATCTTGCCATTAAACGTGCGCAAGCGCTGGACATTCCCGTTCTACTCGCCTCGGCCACACCGTCGTATGAAAGCCTAACAAATGCTTTGCAAAAACGCTTTGCTTGGCTCAAGCTGCGCCAACGGGCTGGCAACGCACACATCCCTGTTATGGAGAGAGTCGACTTACGCGGAAAAACGTTGGTACACGGTTTTAGCGAGCAAGCACTTGCCAGCATGAAGCTATGCCTAGAACGCAAAGAGCAGGTTTTGGTGTTTTTGAATCGCCGTGGCTATGCGCCTACGTTAATGTGCCATCAGTGTGGCTGGATTGCTGCCTGTGATCATTGCGATGTAAACCTCACCGTACACAAGCGTGCCAATAAGCTGCATTGCCACCACTGCGATGCGCAAAAAGCACTGATTCATACCTGCCCAGAGTGTCAGTCTGAAGCGCTCTTCACTGTCGGAGAAGGGACGGAGCAAATCGAGACACAACTCAGCACGCTCTTCAAAGACACCCCCATCCTGCGTATTGATCGCGACAGCACTCAGCGTAAATCGGCCATGGCGAAACTCACTCAAAAAATTCATGAGCATGACCAAGCCATTCTCATCGGCACACAAATGCTCGCCAAAGGACATCACTTCCCTAACGTCACCTTGGTCATCATTATGGACGCAGATGCTGGGCTATTTTCTTCTGACTTTCGAGGCATGGAGCGCACAGCTCAGCTTATCACTCAGGTCGCAGGACGCGCTGGTCGAGCGAAAAAACCAGGGCACGTATTACTGCAAACCTATCACCCAGATCACGCGGCTATCGAATGTTTATGCAATCTCGGCTATGAGCACTTTGCGATTGACGGCTTAGCCGAGCGTAAATCCCTGTCATTACCGCCCTTTTATCATCAAGTCATCGTACGCGCTGAATCAGGTAATGAACAAGAGGCCATGCAGCTTTTATCCGCGATGCGAAATGACTTAGAACCCTTCTTTGCCAAAGACGTTTATCTGGTAGGACCTTACACCGCGATCATAGTACGCAAAGCAGGTCAGCATAGAGCGCTTATCTCAATTAAAGCAGCTCAACGTGCGCCTTTGCATCAGGCAACCCAAATGATGACCAATTGGCTAGAGCAATCGACCAAACAACATAGAATTCGCTTCGCAATTGATGTCGATCCACTGGAAACTTACTGATCTTGACCGCATAATGTGCGCAACTCACACTGAGCTCTATTTACTTACGCCAAAGCTAAAAGCCAAAAGCCAAAATTATGTTTAATCCTGTCCAAATTGCAGCAAAAGGAAGTCGTCCCAAAAAAGGCGCGACTCGTCGAACACCGCCCCCACAGAAACGTAAAACCACATGGTGGTTGTGGCTTCTCGTGCCCATCATCGTCATCGCGTTTATTTATGGCCTTACCCAATTAAACCAAGTTGCACCAGCGACAAAACCCGCAACAATAGAAAAGCCCAAGGCGACGCCAAAACCAGCCCCTACACCGGAGCCTAAAAAGACCGAAGAAAAAGTCAGTGTTGCTCCGAAAAAAGACACCTTTGAGTTCTATCAAATATTACAAGACAGTAAAGTAGATACCAGTCATGTCGATGCTTATCAATCAACACCGCGCGGGGAACAAGACTATTACTACATGCTTCAAGCGGCTTCTTTTAGAAACCTTGAAGACGCTGATCGTATGCGGGCTCAACTCATCTTGTCCGGTTTGGTCGAAACCAGCGTTCGTAAAACCATGGATAAAGACGAACAGGCTTGGTATAGAGTCATTCTTGGTCCTTATGATTCACGTTCAAAAATGAACCGTGCGGAAGACAAATTAGTGTCTTTATCCATTTCCTCTTACTCTTATAAAATCAAAAAAGAGTAAGCTTTAGCCTAATACTCTGCATAAATTGCATACAGATCATGAAAGCTTGCTCTGTATGCAATCCTCGCTTGAAATCCTCTGGCTTGCCCCCATTTCGTAAATATCGAAACTGGAGTAGACCATGACAACAATTCTTACTGTACGCAAAGGCAATCAAGTCGTCGTAGGCGGCGATGGACAAGTATCGTTAGGCAACACTGTGATGAAAGGCAATGCACGAAAAGTACGTCGCCTATATCGGGGTGAGGTCATTGCTGGCTTCGCAGGTGGTACGGCGGATGCATTTACCCTATTCGAGCGCTTCGAAGGCCAGCTTGAAAAACATCAAGGCCATCTAGTACGTGCCGCAGTAGACCTTGCGAAAGACTGGCGATCCGACCGTGCATTACGCAAACTCGAAGCCATGTTGATTGTCGCCAACAAAGAAAGCACCCTAATTATCACGGGAACAGGCGATGTGGTTGAACCACAACATGGCGCCTTAGCCATTGGTTCTGGTGGCAACTTCGCGGAAGCCGCAGCTCGAGCTTTGATTGATAACACCGATTTGTCCGCTAAAGACATCGTTGAAAAAAGCCTCAATATTGCCGCGGACATTTGTGTTTTCACTAATCACAGTTTAACCATTGAAGAAATTACCATAGACCCGCAGCTTGAAGATAAGTCTAAATAATTCTCCATACACAGAGAAAAATTAGACCGTAAAGCGACGCAGACAACATCAAACAAGAATTTAAAAGAGAATTCATAATGAGCAGCATGACCCCAAGAGAGACGGTTAACGCCTTAGACAGCCACATTATTGGTCAGCAAAAAGCAAAACGTGCGGTCGCCATCGCATTACGCAATCGCTGGCGTCGCATGCAACTTCCTGAAGAAATGCGCGCAGAAGTCACCCCTAAAAACATTTTAATGATAGGGCCAACCGGTGTAGGTAAAACCGAAATTGCTCGCCGTTTAGCAAAACTAGCCAATGCGCCTTTTATTAAAATCGAAGCCACTAAGTTCACCGAAGTCGGTTATGTCGGTCGTGACGTTGAGTCAATCATCCGCGATTTAGTAGAAATGGCGATCAAGATGCTTCGCGAACAAGAAACCGCGAAACTGCGCCACAAAGCGGAAGATGCCGCAGAAGACCGAATTCTTGATGTATTATTACCTCCTGCTCGTGGTGGCGATCCAGAATTACAAGACAACAGCACTCGCCAGACATTCCGTAAAAAATTACGCGAAGGCCAGTTAGATGACAAAGAGATCGACATTGATGTCGCTGATTCCCCAATGGGGGTAGAAATTATGACGCCTCCAGGCATGGAGGAAATGACCAGCCAGTTACAAAACTTATTTTCCAGCTTTGGTTCACAAAAGACCAAAAAGCGTAAAATGAAGGTCAAAGACGCATTACGCCAAGTGCGTGACGAAGAAGCCGCAAAACTCGTAAATGAGGAAGAGCTTAAAGCGCGTGCAGTTGAAGCCGTTGAACAGAATGGCATCGTCTTCTTGGACGAAATTGATAAAGTCGCAAAAAGCTCCGAGCGTTCTGGCGGCGAAGTATCACGTGAAGGTGTGCAACGCGATCTATTACCTTTAGTAGAAGGTTGTACTGTTAGCACCAAATACGGCATGATCAAGACCGATCACATACTGTTTATTGCATCTGGCGCGTTCCATTTGTCTAAACCATCAGACTTGATTCCAGAGTTGCAAGGCCGTTTGCCCATTCGAGTTGAGCTCGATGCACTGACCGTCGACGACTTCAAACGCATTCTAGTCGAGCCAAGCATGTCGTTGACAAAACAATATGTGGCGCTTGCAAAAACCGAAAGCATCAACCTAAACTTCACCGAAGAAGGTATTCATCGCATTGCTGAAATTGCGTTCCAAGTGAACGAACGTACGGAAAACATCGGTGCTCGTCGTTTGCATACGGTACTCGAACGTTTACTTGAAGAAGTATCTTATTCCGCCAGCGACATGCCCAACGATCAAACGGTTGACATTACGGCAGCTTATGTAGATGAGCAACTCGGGGAAATCGCTAAGAATGAAGATTTGAGCCAATATATTCTATAATTTGAGCAATCTCTTAAAATAGTCCTTATGGCACGCCCCTTCTTGGAAGGGGCTTTCTAGGAAAAAGACCGTGGCTAAACCTGTCCCAACAAACATCAACTACCATAAAAAATCACGAGAACTGGCGCTCACCTTTAGTGATGGCCATAGCTTTCGTCTTAGTGCTGAGTTCTTACGCGTTCACTCGCCCTCTGCTGAAGTTCGTGGACACGGTATGCAAATGCCCATTTTGCAATACGGTAAAAAAGACGTTGCCATCAATAATGTTGAGGGAGCAGGTAATTATGCACTCAAGATCTCTTTTAACGATGGTCACGATACTGGCCTTTATACTTGGGAGTATCTCTACAATATTGGCAAAAATCACGACGAACTCTGGCAAATGTACCTAGATCGCCTTGAAAAAGCAGGCCAGACACGTGACACTTCCGTCATTCAAATTCACCAGCTTTAATTTAAGCCATCATCGGGAAGATTTTTATGGGTTCACTCAGTTTATCGGCTCTCAGCGCTATTGAACATGCAATCAATCTCGCCCTTAAACAAGACACCCCCTCTCAAGATCGACTAGGCAAATTAGCAGGTCAACAGGTCTTCCTCTACATAGAAGACTTTTCCTTTATTTTGCAAATCCATATTCTTGAACAAGGCGTCATGCTAGATCGCCCTGAAAGTTTGGAGGAAATCGAACTTGACCCTAGATTAGACACCCTGGTACAAGGTCCAAGTTCGGCCTATCGAAAACTGCTCGATGGTGATGGTTTCTTTGATGGCGACCTGCGCATCCAGGGGAATGCACAAGCACTCATGACATTGCACAAAGTAATGGAAAACTTTGAATTCGATTGGGAAGGATTGCTTGCAGATCATATTGGCGACTTATCGGCCGCCGCCTTGGCTCGCCTACTTCGCGCCCAATGGTCTTGGAGCAAAGAATTCACCACCAACGCCAGAATGCAATTGGTTCATCATCTACAGACCGACAGTCAACTGTTACCAAGCAAAATTGAATTCGACCACTTCGTCGATGAAATGGAACGCTTCGGTACCTTGATTGATCGTACCGAAGCAAAACTGAGAGTGTATGAGAAAAAACACACCGACTGAACCGCATTCACTTCTGTATTTTAAGCAGTGATTACGATTGCATGTTAGTTATCTATTTTTTTGAGCAACTCGGCAAGCTCATCTACTTTTGAAAGAGTATCACTTACTAAGCCATCTATTTGATTACTAGAACTCTTAGAGTTTGCAGCAAGTGACCTAACTTCGTCAGCCACAACCGCAAAACCTCGACCCATCTCTCCTGCCCTAGCCGCTTCAATAGCGGCGTTTAACGCCAACAAATTCGTTTGTTCTGATATACCATTGATAGTACTAACCATTTGACTGATCTTATTGCTCACAGCAACCACTTCAGACATTGCCTCTTGCGTCTTAATGACCGTCAATTTACGATCTGTAACGTCAATACCAAAGTAAACATACTGCGTCACTTCACCTTTAAAGTTTCGTAAGACACACAATCTGCCATCAATACTCAGTATTTGATTGTTCTGACGTATATCTGTTTGTAAGCTCAGACTCCCTTTACTAGCCAGCGTATTTTTCTGTGCGTCTGATAATTGTTTAATAATAAATGGACCAAAATCTTCAGGTTTCATAAGTCCTTGAAGCTTTTTATTTACCAATTCATTCGCCTTGATCAGAGAAAATTCTTTATTCACTTCTACCATTACAAGCGCTTCACTTATAGCATCTAACTTACGAGTAAAGTCCAATGCCATTTGCTTCACTTGGGTAATATTTGCTTGAACGGAAATAAAGTTTTTTACTTTTCCCTCATCATCAAACACTGGATTAATAGAAAGCGAAACCCAATATGGCTCTCCACTTTTTGAATAGTTAAGAATCTCATCGTAGAAGGGAGTTTTATTTGCAATATGACGACGAATATTTTCTACCGTAGACGGATTCGTTTCATGTCCTTGTAAAAAAGAACCCGGTTTTTTACCACGCACTTCTTCTCTTGCATAACCCGTTAGACGCTCAAAACCTTGGTTTACATACTCAATGAGACCCAAGGCGTCTGTAATAATAACAGCGTTATCCGTCTCATTTGCTACCAAAGACAGCATTTCACGCTCGGCACGTTGCTTAACTTCTTCAGTCACATCTTTAACAAAAGCGGTATAAAGAGTACCTTCATCAAGCTCGATCTTTGAAAGTGACAATTGCCCCCATACTACTTTTTTATCTTTGCGCTCAATTTTAATCTCGCGACTCGTGCCAACTATTTTATCGACGCCAGTGCGCCGGTTTCGATCAATTAATTCATCATGCTGAGATTGTATTGCAGCAGGCACCAGCATTTTAACATTATTACCTATGACTTCTTCTTTTGTATAACCCCAGAGCTTTTCCGCCGCTTTATTGTATAAAGTAACGCAGTTTTTTTGATCAATACAGACAACAGCGTCTAAGGCTTGCTCTAGCGTTTGCTTGGTAATCTCTTGCTCTCGGCGTTCATTTGTTACTTCTCGAACAAATGCCGTATAATGTTTCTGTTTACCAACCATCACCTGAGACAAAGATAACTGAACCCAAACTCTGATACCGTCTTTTCTTTGCAGTTGCACCTCTCGAGAACTGCCTACAATTTTATCGACACCAGAATCTCTATGGTGCTGGACATAACCGTCATGGTTAGCTCTTAGCTCATGAGGAATAAGCATCGCCACATTTTGCCCAATAACCTCCTTACGACTGTAACCCCACAACTTTTCCGCAGCAGGGTTAAAAAAAGTTACTATATTTTTGGTATCAATAGTAATAACAGCAATAATACTCTGCTCTAACGCCTGTTTCTCGCTACTATTTGCAAACAACCCCATCTGCCCACCTGCCTATACTGATAATTTCAAAATACAAACAAAATTAATAGTAGCCGTTTAATTATAAATAGCATGTGACTAGGTGTGGTTTTTTGTAAGAAAATAAGCTTTTTTGTTATTTTTTTACAGCTATCAAATAGAGGTTAAAAAGCTTGAGAAGAAAAGACAACACCGCTTTTCTTCTTACTGATCATTTATCAACTGGTTGTGCTCGACTAAAGTACACGCCGACAATCGTTATCACAAAACCAATAATTTGAATAATAGTCATGGATTCGCTGAACAGAAAGTAACTTTCTACCGCGGCCAATGGGGGAGCTAATAGCAACATAGTGGAAACTTGTGAAGCGCGAACTTTTCTCAATAACCACACCATTAAGAAAACGCCACCACCAGATAACACCAGCACGCCCCAAGCAACCAACAAGAAAGATTCCAGCTGCACTTCAAATAAGGTTTCACCGAGTAACAGCATAAAGCCAATCGAGACGACACTCGCTGCAAGGTTTTGCACCGCCATAGAGCTAAAAATATCAGACGATGAAATCGACATTTTTTGGTAGGTGACACCCAGTGACAAGGCAAATATCGCCGTGCAAGCCAAGGTAAACGTCAACAAAGTGACGCCTCCGTGACTCATATCCAGCTCTAGCGCAGGGCTGACGACCAGCATCAGTCCGACGATGCCAACCAGCATGCCTACGACGCCTTTCAGGGACGTCTTCTCTTTAATTAATAAGAAGGCAAGTAGCGTCACCAACGCGGGCTGTAACGCACCGATTAAAGCCATGACACCAGCGGGCAAGCCTTTCGCAATAGCCACATAGGCAAAGCCCAAGTAAAAACCATTCATCAACATGCCAGCCACAATGTGCTTAGGCAGCTCTTTCCACGCAGGAAAGCGTCGACGTTGCCACAAAGCAATGGCAAGAAACAGCAAACCCGCTAGGACAAAACGAATACTTAAAAAGACATTCGGATCAATCAGGCCGACAATAAGTTTGCCTGTAATAAAACCTGTTGACCAAATGAGCACTAAGAGCACATATAAAAATGCCATGTAAATTCCCTTTTAGCTTTTCATTACAAAAAGTGATTTTTAATGTCTTCGCTCGACAGGTCTAAGCCTATCAAGAAACTTAACTTCACAAACGCCGCTTCATACGTCATGTCTTTACCTGAGATCACGCCCGCTTTCACCAAAGCAGAACCTGCCGCATAAGCACCAGCCGCCACACTTCCTGCGCCACATTGACTCACATTAACAATCACGACACCTCGATCGGTCGCGGTTTTTAACAAGGCCAGCAGCGCGGGATCTTTATCAGGCGCGTTACCAGCCCCGTAGCTTAATAATACAGCCCCTCTTACCGATTCATTTAACAAACCTTGCCAGTGAGCCACTTGCACACCAGGAAAAACCGGCAATATCGTGACGACCCCTTCTTTCATATCCGGTATTTGAATGGACATTGGCGGTTTCACCGTCTCGGTTGAGCGCCAGCGCCAATCAATGCCTAACACGCCTCTTTCTGGACAGTTTGGTGAGCTAAAGGCTTGCCAATCACTGGTATGCGCTTTATGAGCCCGATCACCTTCGATCAATCGACCAGCAAAGAATAAAAACACGCCATTGCTATTTTTTTCACCGCTCAGTTCTTCACAAGCCGAAATAGCGCCCATGACATTAATCATGGCATCGGTTCGCACCTTGTACATGGGCACTTGAGAACCGGTCACGATAATCGGTTTATCACTGTTAGCAAACATGAAAGACAATGCCGCTGCGGTGTACGCCATGGTGTCTGTGCCATGTAACACAATAAAGGCATCAAACTCATGCCATCTACCTTCAATATCACGCGCAATGGTTTGCCAATCTTTCCCTGTGGCATTGGAAGAATCAATCAGACTGGGATAACCTTCAATCACAAACTCATGAGTAAGCTCGTCGGCGTCATTTAAATGCTGGGTAAGATGATCAGCAAAGGCCGCATCGGGTATTAAGCCTTGATTTGAAGGCACCATACCAATCGTGCCACCTGTGTAGGCGATATAAATCTTCATCGGCTAATTCTTCCTCTTTATGAATCCTATTGTACCTTCGGATTACGTCACTTAAGATTAAAAACATAAAAGGCGCTCATCAAACCGAAAAGCGCCTTTTATTTTATTCATGAAAACAAAACGGTAGAGAAGGTTTACATACGCTCTAACGTCTCAATCCCCAACAAAGACAAGCCAAGTTTCAAGGTTGAAGCTGTACTCAGCGCCAATTGTAAACGGCTGTGCTTCACCTCATCCTCGGCATTCAGAATAGGACACGCTTCGTAGAAAGTCATGAAGACACCCGCTAAATCGTACAAGTAAGCACATAAAACATGTGGTGTACCGTCGTTCGCGACTTGTTGAATGGCTTCTTCAAACTGACACAATTTCACCGCTAAGGCACGTTCTTGTGGCTCGTCAACGGAAACATCCGCCGTCAAGCTCACCACATCAATCTCAGAGCGTTTCACAATACTCGCAACGCGAGAATAGGCGTATAACAAGTAAGGTGCCGTATTGCCCTCAAAGCTCAGCATGGCATCCCAGTTGAAAACATAATCGCTGGTGCGGTTTTTTGATAAATCCGCGTATTTAACCGAGGCAATACCGACCACTCGACCAATGTTTCGTAGCTCTTCTTCGTCCATTTCAGAATTCTTCGACGCCACCAATTGATAAGCACGCTCTTGCGCTTCTTCCAACAAAGAAGACAATTTCGCCACACCACCAGAACGGGTTTTAAAGGGTTTGCCATCACTGCCCATTACCGTACCAAATGGCATGTGTTCCAGTTGTGTTTCTGGTTTTACAAAGCCTGCTTTACGAGACAGGGTGAAAATTTGTTGAAAATGCAAAGACTGACGAGCATCGACAAAATACAACACACGATTCGCATTTAAAGTATGCTGACGAAAACGCACGGCCGCTAAATCTGTTGTCGCATACAAGAAACCACCACCGGTTTTCTGCACGATAACAGGCGTGATCTCGCCTTCTTTATTGGCAAACTCCTCCATGAACACACATTGTGCGCCATTGGACTCTTGCAACAAACCTTGGTCTTTCAGCTCACTAACCACGTTAGCCAAATCATCGTTGTAAGCACTTTCTGGCATCACATGCTGACGCTCTAGAGACACACCCAACATTTTGTAGGTTTCCTCGCAGTGTGTCAGAGAGATATTGATAAACTCATCCCATAACGCTAAGCATTCTTCGTCGCCAGATTGCAAAGAAACAACCAATTCACGAGCGCGTGTTGCAAACGCTTCATCGTCATCAAAACAGGTTTTCGCGGCACGATAAAAAGTCTCAAGATCCGATAGCGCCATACTGATGGTCGCATTTTCAGAACGCAGACGTTCCATGTACGCCAGCAGCATACCAAATTGTGTTCCCCAGTCGCCTACGTGGTTTTGACGGACCACATGATGACCAAAAAACTCCAACGTACGAACAACCGCATCACCAATTACAGTGGAACGAAGATGACCCACGTGCATTTCTTTGGCAAGGTTTGGTGAAGAATAGTCCACCACAACGGTTTCAGCTGTTTCAACAGGATTTACATCAAGACGTTCACTCGTGCGCAATTGTGCGAGCTCTTTGCTCAACCAAACATTCTTTAGGAAGATATTGATAAAACCCGGTCCAGCGATTTCCACTTTATCGGCCAGATCAGACAGATCCAGCTTATCCAGTGTGGCTTGGGCAAAATCGCGAGGATTCATTTTTAAGGCTTTTGCCGCGCCCATAATACCGTTGGCCTGATAATCACCAAATTGTACTTTCGCTGATTGACGAACCAAAGCGGGCGCCGTATCTAACCCACCAGCCGCCACCATAGCCGCTTGAATGCGTTGATTTAAAAGAGTTTGAATATTCACAAGGAGACCTTTAAACAGTAAATATGCCGCTCATCATGGCGACATATAAGAATCACACAGCCCTCTCACTGTCACCAATGAGAGGGCTGAATTCAAAAAATAATGGTACTAATGATAACCGATTTTCATGCTTTTAGCGAAAGAACAGCTTGCAAGCTTGGTTGTTATTTTCATCTTGATAAGGGTAGCCAAGTTCGTCTAAGAAATGCGTCACGTCCGTTTCTTCACCCACCGCCTGCAACCCGACTAAAACACGACCATAGGCATCGCCATGATTACGATAATGGAACATGGAAATATTCCATTGCCCACCAAGGGTATTTAAAAACTTCAGCAAAGCACCAGGACGCTCAGGGAATTCGAAGCTATACAACAACTCTCCCTTATCACTGCGCAAATGCCCACCTATCATATGACGCACATGCACCTTAGCAGTTTCATCATCGGTTAAATCCACGATTTCATAGTCTTTAAGATCAGCCAGTAACTCTTTACGACTGTGAGGACTGCCACCCAAGGCCACCCCTACGAAGATCACCGCTTCTTTATCATCACCATATCGATAGTTAAATTCCGTGATATTACGACCCACCAAGGCTTGGCAGAAGTCTTTAAAACTGCCTGGGTGCTCCGGAATTTTTACCGCAATAATAGCTTCGCGTTTTTCGCCTAATTCTGCCCGTTCAGAAACATGGCGCAAGCGGTCAAAGTTCACGTTAGCGCCACTGTTGATGGCAATCAGCGTTTGACCTTTTGCGTCTTCACGTTCGATGTATTTCTTCAAGCCTGCCAAAGCACAGGCGCCAGCCGGTTCGGTAATAGCGCGCGTATCATCATAAATATCTTTGATCGCCGCACACATTTCATCCGTGGTCACTGTGATCACTTCGTCGACCGTGCCTTTCGCAATCGCAAAGGTGTTATGGCCAATTTCTGCCACAGCGACCCCTTCGGCAAAAATCCCCACGGTTGCCAAACGCGTTGGTTTGCCTTTCTCCATAGCAATTTTCAAACACGCCGCATCTTCGGGTTCAACGCCGATTATCTTGATGTCTGGGCGCAAATATTTCACGTAAGCCGCAACCCCAGCGATTAAGCCACCGCCGCCAACCGGAATAAAAATCGCATCAATATTGCCTTCATGCTGATGAAGAATTTCCATGCCGATTGTACCTTGGCCCGCAATGGTGTCCAAATCATCAAACGGATGCACATACACTTGACCGGTTTGTGCCATGATTTCACGTGATTTTGCCGAGGCTTCATCAAAGGCATCACCAAATAGCACGACTTCCGCCCCATGATTGCGCACCGCACTGACTTTTACTTCAGGCGTGGTCGCTGGCATAACAATGGTTGCCTGAATACCCAGTTTCTTAGCCGCCAAGGCCAAACCTTGCGCATGATTACCCGCCGATGCCGCGATGACACCACGCGCGCGCTCTTCTGGGGTTAATTGACAAATTTTGTTGTATGCCCCACGAATTTTGAAAGAGAAAACTGGCTGCAAGTCTTCTCGCTTCAAAATAATCTCGTTGCCCAATCGGTTTGATAATTGATTGGCACGAGACAGTGGTGTTTCTACGGCAACGTCATAAACGCGCGCCTGTAGAATCTTTTTGATCATGGTATGAGGCATAGTGTTTCCTAAACGAATATAAATCGACAACACGATGTTCTTAACGACATCTACGCTGACTGCTAGTCAAAAAAAACCGAGTAGGAAATATACTCTTTCACCTCTCTTGGCGCAAAGACAGATCGCCTCTAAATACATATTTAGAAGGCATAAAATCGCTAATTTGCCCCATACGACGGGGTAACAATCACTCTTGGAAGCGCCTATAATATTGCCACCATCAGAGGATGGCTTAGCGTTTAAAATAAGCCAGACAATACCACCCCCTAATAAAACTATAATAGAAGGTGAACACCACCATGACACAAGACGAATTAAAACAAGCGGTTGCCAAAGCGGCTGTAGATCACATTTTACCCATGCTAGAAGCAGACACCATTGTTGGTGTGGGCACAGGCTCAACCGCCAACTTGTTTATTGACGAATTAGCCAAATACAAAAACCGCTTTGACGGCACAGTTGCCAGTTCCGAAGCCACCGCAGAACGCCTAAAAAAACATGGCATTCCTGTCTATGATTTGAACAGTGTTGATAGCATTCGTGTATATGTCGATGGTGCGGATGAATCCGATGAACACCTACACCTCATCAAAGGCGGTGGTGCGGCATTAACGCGTGAGAAAATTGTCGTCGCCTGCAGTGATGAATTTATCTGTATCGCCGACGAATCAAAGTTGGTTAAAGTACTTGGTGATTTCCCACTTCCCGTTGAAATTATTCCAATGGCGCGCGGCCACGTAGCACGTGAATTAGTCAAATTAGGTGGAGATCCGGTGTATCGTGAAGGTGTAGTGACGGATAACGGCAACCATATTTTGGATGTCTACAATTTAAAAATTCTTGACCCCATCGCACTAGAAAAAAGCATTGACGGGATTGTTGGTGTCGTGACGAATGGCTTGTTCGCAAAACGCTCTGCGGATATTTTATTGTTAGGTACCAAAGAGGGTATCAAAACAATAAAAAAATAACCTAAGTTTCCCTACAAGCCTCAAACACAGTCGAGGCTTGTAGGTATGTCAAACAGAGTGCCAACCACTAAAACCAACGGCTTCTTCGCATCAATACAAACTGACCACCGCCTAACACCACGAGAGCCACACAGAACAGCCAAAACGCGGCATTGCTATCAGTACCAGGCATACCACCAATATTGATACCGAATAAGCCTGTCAGAAACCCTAATGGCATAAAAATCCCTGACAAAATAGACAATACATACATACGAGCATTCATTTTCTCAGCTTGTAAATTGGCAAACTCTTCTTGCATCAATAGACAACGCTCACGTAATGACTCCAATCCTTCCACATAGCGAGTAATATCGTTCGCAGCTTCTTGCACACGTGCAATTTGCTCAACACTCATCCAAGATACCGCTTCTTGAGATAGCTTATTGATCGCTTCTTTCTGCGGCACTAAAAAGCGTCTCAAACGAATCGTTTCAAGACGGCGCTGAACAAGCGAATCACGTTGTCCAGCATCAATACCTTCACCAATGCTCTCTTCTAAATCCGCTAATTCATCTTCCAAATCAGTAATGACGGTTGCCATTCTATCCGTTAACGTTTCCGTTAATGTCGCAACAACGTCAGCCGTATTAGTCGGTCCTTCATTGTTATTAAGATCTTTCACGAGGCCTTGCACCGACAATAACTTACGTCTTCGACTTGATACAATAAAGTGCGGGGTGACCCAAAGGCGTAAAGACACCATGTCGGATGGATTCGACTCTGGATTTAGATTAACGCCTCTAAGCGTCAGCAATAGACCTTTTCCCATTCTAACGGCACGAGGACGTGTTTCTTCGGCAAACAACGCTTCTACCGCCGTCTCTGGAATGCCCTCAACACTCGACAACCATGTGTAACCCTCTTCCTCGTAACAGTCTAAATGCACCCATCGACAACCCTGTTCAGGCACGGTATGAGGCAAATCAGCCAGCGGCAGCGACACCGCACCGCCTTCACCATTAAGTTCTAAATTGTGTACCACAAACGCAGACATATCATTTCCTCTCAACATTTTTCGTAGATTATCGGAAAACGTTGGCTTTCCCTATTTATTTTGCCTTCCTATTCCTAGCTTGGCTGACACCCAATGCCTAGAGTGGCATAATTTAAGTCACTTCAAATAACAAGGAAATGCCATACCATGCAAAACTTATCTGATGTTTTAGCATCCAACACGACACCAAAAACATTACAAGCTGTGTTAGCGGTAACAACCGACACCTGCATTGCGATTTCTGATGCGCTAAAACAAGGGTCACTTGCAGGTATTTTAGGCATGGCTGGCAATGAAAACGTTCAAGGTGAAGAACAAAAAAAACTGGATGTCATTTCAAACGACATGCTTAAAGACGCACTCATCGCTTGCCCTGCTGTGAGAGCCATTGCTTCGGAAGAAGAAGACTACATAGTACCAGCCAACACAGATGGTGAATACTTCATCGCCTTTGATCCATTGGACGGTTCGTCTAACATCGATATCAACGCCATGGTTGGCACTATCTTTTCAATCTACCGCCAAACTGGTGACCAACCTGCAACAGAAGCGGATTTCTTGATTCCTGGAAAAGAGCAAGTCGCGGCAGGTTACGTTCTGTATGGCCCATCAACCATGTTGGTTTTAACAACAGGCAATGGCGTTAATATGTTCACCTACGATCCAACCAAACACGTCTTCACATTAACGCACGAGAACATCCAGGTGGCACAAGATACACAAGAATTTGCCATCAACATGTCAAATCAACGTTTCTGGTCGGCGAACATGCAAAACTACGTGAACGACCTAGTCAAAGGTAAAGATGGCGTACGCGGTAAAAACTTCAACATGCGCTGGGTTGCCGCCATGGTTGGTGATGTTCACCGTATCCTTTGTCGTGGAGGCATCTTCATTTACCCTTGGGACAACAAAGACCCATCCAAGGCCGGTAAACTGCGCCTAATGTACGAAGCCAACCCAATGGCGATGTTATTGGAACAAGCTGGCGGCAAAGCTCATACGCACACTCAACGTATTCTGGATATCCAACCAGAAGCTATTCACCAACGCGTCGCCGTCATTCTAGGCGCAGCAAACGAAGTGGATAAGTGCCTAAGTTATTAACAACCCAAGACATAATTTATTTTGCCTAAAGTGCATAACCTAACCAGTTAATAACAAAAAGGTCGCCAAGCGGCCTTTTTTATGACCGCCATTTCCATAACAATACATCACGTCTTAACGGGCTAAAGCCACGACCTAACGCTATCAGGGCTTTTTTTTGCCTCAAAGAAAGGCCTTTTGACGGCCTGAAGGCCGACCTACACGTGATTGGTTTTTGTAGGTCGTGGCTTTAGCCCGTCAGAGGGTTTGCAAAGGCTGAATGCTTTTTGACGGCCTAAACACGTGATTGGTTTTTGTAGGTCGCGGCTTTAGCGCTTCAGAGGGTTTGCAAAGGCTGAATGCTTTTTGACGGCCTAAAGGCCGACCTACACGTGATTGTTTTTTTGTAGCTATCAGGGCCTTCTTAATAAAATCTTGACGACGACTTATTATCACATGCTTG
>NZ_QGOK01000024.1 GCF_003259175.1 Marinomonas shanghaiensis
TTTTTTTGTAGGTCGCGGCTTTAGCCCGTCAAGACGTGATGTATCGTAATGCGCTCATCTCCGTCTCAAGTAGTCTGTTTTGTTCAAGAAAAGTTCTTTGACGGCCTGAAGGCCGACCTACAACTTGATTCGCTTGGGCCTGTTTCGTCCCTCAATGCGTTGGCGCCTGTACACGTCTGTGTGCGTCTGTGTGGATTAAAGGACGAATGAACAGCTGCCTTGAATTTTGACTACCAAGGTCATTGCCTGTTCTATAGATAACCTAGCAGTTGGTTATCAGTTGCTTGTTTTAATTACTTCTTCAATGCCTTCAATTGCTTTAGGTACTTTGATTCTTCTCTGTTTTTATTCCAAGCATCGTAGAGCGCTATTAGGTTTTCTAATGCAATCTGTTTAGATGCGGTTGGTGCTTGTGCTTTTTCCATCAAGGAGAGTGATTGCAGAAAGAGGGGTTCTGCTTTTAGGTAGTCTCTTTTAGTATAGAAAATAGCCCCCGCTCTTGCGGCAGTATAGGCGGCTTGTAATGGCTGGGTCGGGATCTTGTCATGAAGTACTAGGCTCTGCTGATAAAGTGTTAAGGCTTCTTTAGTGTTGCCTTGATCTTCTTCTACACTACCGAGATTACCAAGTATGAGTGCTTGCTCTATACCTTGGGCGTGGTTGAGTTTATGTAATCCAGCTAGGGCTTCTTGATAAAGCGCTTTGGCTTTTGGGTAATCATTTTTCTGCTGGCTGTCTAATGCCAATTCATTTAAGTTCATAATATTGGCTAACGACGCTTCGCTCGATGTAGATCGAATAGTAAGGGCTTGCTTACGCAGAGGTGTGGCTGAACTCTGTTTTCCTTGAGCCTCTAAGATAGCAGCAAGACGTTCTAGTGTTTCGGCAAGGTGAACGTCATTACTTTCTAGAGCATTTTGCTCTCGTTCGAGTTCTTCTTTTAATGTGCGTTGCGCGGCATCTTGCTGGTTTTGTTGTACATATGCTTCGGCTAGTGAATAGTTTATTTGACGAAAAAGTTCACTAAATGGCTCATTACTTCTTCCTTTCATAAACTCTTCGACGATGGATATGGTCTCGGCATAATTCTGCGATTCATTATGAAGGCGAGTTAGCGCGTTTACGGTTTTTAAAATGTCATTCGCTTGAACATCTTCAAATTGTTGAATATCCCAAGCTTGGGTATAAGCCTCAATGGCATTTAGTGGTTGGTCAGCCTGTTCTAGGAAATTGCCTTTATTAAATAACAGAGTGGCTACTTGAGGGTGTTTGTCATCGTAAGCGCTTTTTGTAAACCGGATCGCATCATTGATTGAATCAATTGCAGGGTTCTGCTTGCCTTGTGCTATCTGGATAAAAGCCAATAGGTTGAGACTACTGGCACGAAACGCGGTACCGTTGTCGGCTTCTTTAGCGATTTTGGCCGCGTATTTTGCATTTTTTTCTGCCTCGATGTAATCGCCATTTTGGTAAAGAGTCATGGCTTTATCTTGGTAATACTGCCAATTTCCTGCGGCCCAGGACACAGAGCTGAATAATAGGGCGCAAAGAGTGACAAAAGTAGTTAAGTGATGCAGTTTTATCATGTTAGAAATTTTTCTCCAGTTTTAGGCTGACTTGGTTGTTTTCACGGCTATACAGCCAATCTACATTGCTGTTTATATTTGAGTGTTTGATGGTTAGGCTCGGAGCAAAACCTAAGATGGACAGTTGAGGCGATTTCATGACCAATGTGTAGCTGCTTTCATGGTCATTGCGTTTTGCACCAAGAATGTTGCTGTACGCTTTGTAGGTTTGTTCGCGGAAAGAGGTGAAAAATGTTGTGCTTAGAACATTAGAAAACGATTTTGAGACCCCAAGTCGTACGCCAAGTTGTAAGTAGCCATAGGGTTTATCATCTGCTTGTCGGTCTAATCCATCAACACCTCCGAATAATGTCCAGCTGTTTGGCAAGACTTGCCACATGGTCGCGTTTGCTGAGTAGGAAGGGCCGTTATAGCGTTCGTAGTTTTGTTTTTTGTAGCGCAGTTCTTTGTAATCGCCTTGGAGTTTGAGCATTTGCTTGTTAGAAAAGCGACGAGTCCATTCGCCATGTAGGCCTAAGGCACTGTACATGGCTTTATTTCCATAGGCAGAAAATTCAAAAGAAGGAGCGAGTTGTATTTGGTCATCGAGATCTTGATAGCGATAACCTAATTGCGTTACCGATGTGCTTTCATTGTAATCAGGGTAATCGTCATAACTTTTACCGTACAGCAAAGAGCGAAAATACAGTCCATTATGTCCGACAGTTGGCATGTATTTGTTTATGGTAAGTTCGTAATCAAGTCCAGTTGCTGAAATGGCGTCAGGGATTTTCCGCTCATAAATGCATTGGCCTTGAGCGATGAGTAAACAGGTTCGGCTTTCTGAAGATTGGTTAAGGTTATCATTCCATACTGCACCAAGCGCGATGGAGATCGACCAATCACGGCGCTGTTCAAGTGCTTTACGGAAACTTTCTACTGTACGATTTACGCCTGCTTGTTGTTCATTGTCTGGGTCAAGATTTGCCGATATTTGTGCAAAAACTACCTCTGCCTCTTTATCTTGGTGATCTTCGAATAGTACGCGGGCCAGTTCCAGTTGACCTGGCAAGAACCCAGGGTTGAGGCCGAGGAGCTGGCGATACTCTGTTGCGGCTTGCTTCATATTACCCTGGATTCGAGCTAATGCGCCTTTCGCATAAGCGAGTAAAAGTGGATCAGCATCGGAAAGTGTTCGGTATTCATCGAGAAAGTAAACGACGGCATTCCATTGTTTTTGTTTAATGGAAATATAGAGCGCACGCCCGATATCATTAGCATTGTGTCCTACGGTGTAAGACTTGCCATCAAGAATCAGCTCTGGGCGTTTTCCTGATAGGTAATCTTCATCTTTGAGTAACTCACTTTCCTTTGAATTGTTTTGTTGTTCTATGTTTTGGTTTAACCTGAGCTGAGTATCTAGATCGTGATCATCTGCTGTTGCAGATCGTGAGAACATAAACAGCAAGGCCAATCCGACTATCTTGCAATGAAGAAAGTTACTTTTTAAAAAATGCATGTAAATGGCTCATCATAGGCAGTAAAGAGAAAAGCCGAGCAGGATAATCATGCTCGGCTAAGGTTAAATCATAATAATGACTTAGTCTTTAGAGCCGCCAAATGCGGTGTCGTATTGCGTACCAGCAAAGTCAACAAGCCCCGCTAGATCTGCTTGGCCATTGTAGAATTGACCTGAAACGTTACCAGCAGAAGCGACTTCGATTACTGAAATACTTGCTGTTGCATCTGAGCCAGTAACAGAAGCATCGCTATTAATGGACGCTGTACCAATATCAACAGTAAGGCCATTTGTGTTCGCCATGCTGCCTGTTAGTGTTGCCGCAGCAAAGTCAGCGGTTAATGTACCGTTTAGCAGGCTTGCTGCTGTGCCGTCGTAGTTATTGATACCCACGACTGTATAGGTGGCCGTACCAGAGGTTGGCACAGAGGAGTCCGCAGAGACGCCTGAGTAGTACACAGTACGTGTTGCGTCGCCACTAGTGCCACTAGCAGACCATTCACCAAACCAAACGTCACTGGTGCCTACTTGAGCAAAGTGAAATACCCCCAAACCTGAGTGATCAGTTTCTGGTTCTTCACCTGGCTCGTAGTCATAAGGGAAGTTTAATACATGAACACCGTTTGATGTTCCGCCATAAGCACTTAGCCC
Organism: Marinomonas shanghaiensis; assembly: GCF_003259175.1. Taxonomy (GTDB): domain Bacteria; phylum Pseudomonadota; class Gammaproteobacteria; order Pseudomonadales; family Marinomonadaceae; genus Marinomonas; species Marinomonas shanghaiensis. The sequence continues at coordinate 3,736 of NZ_QGOK01000024.1, forward strand.
CTGAAAATCGACAAAGTTAGTAATCCCAGTGTATTGCACCGCGATTCCTGCTTTTCCTGATGAATGTGGCCCACCGTTTACTGTTGAAATATCAATATCTACATAGCTAGTGTTGCTTGATGCACCTGGAGCGGTCGCTTGTACAGTACCTGATAATGCTAAAGTACCAAGAGCGAGAGTCATTGCGCTTACTAAATGTAACTTTTTCATTGTATTACTCCATTGTGTTGTGTGTTTCCCCAATGAAAACACGGTTGCTATGACACTACTTATGTTGTGTCATCCTTGCTAACAGGTCGCTAAAAGCGGCCTGTTAAACCCAGTTTAAATGTGCGCCCCGGCGCGGCGACAACGGATCGAGTTGCTGGATCCACATAATATTGGTCGCTTAGGTTTGAACCGGTGAACTCCACATCAAAGTTGTTGTTAATTCTGTAGCGAATATAAGCATCGACTAGGACGGTGTCGTCCCAAGAAAAGGGTGTGTTAAAGGTATAAACATACCCAGTACTGTTGTTTGAATTTTGAACGGAATTACGGATGTACCAGTCTAGGTCGTCGTTGTCATAGCCCTTGTAATAGGTAAGGCGTCCGCCTAGCTCCAAGCGGCGTTCCATAAAGCGCTGTCCTAAGGATAGATTGGCAGACAGTTTTGGGGTGGCCTGTGCAAGTTGATAGCCACCAGGGAAACCGTATTTGAAGCAAGTTGGGATCGGCTCATTAGCGGCTCGACTTATATCATTAATGGATAACATCGCCGCGCTGTCTTCATCACAGATTTCATTCTGTAAGGTGTAATTCACACCTAAACCGGTGAAAAAACGGCCATTGTCATAACGGGCACTGAGTTCTATGCCACGAATTTTTTGCTCGTCGACATTATTAAATTTAAAGTATTTATCACGTTCGATAACATCTTTAGTGAGATTGTCGTAGTAGGCGATTTTTACATCAGCGTGTTCGGCATTGGTAAGCCATTGGGTTAAATCGTGTACATAAGCCAGCTCCCAGTTATGGGCGTGTTCTGGTTTAACACCATAAATGCTTTGAGACGCGGAAAAGGCGATGGTGCTTTCAAACATGCTAGGGTAGCGTAAGGTTTCGCTGTATTTTAGATAGGCTCGACTGTAGTCGGTGAATTGGTAGCTGATGCCAGCATGGGGTACCCAGCCATGGTCTTTTTGTTTTTTCGCGGTTTGGGCGATAAATTCATTTACAGGCTTAGCACTGCAGCTAACGACATTTTCATTGGCTAATGAGCCATTGAGGCAAGGGTTGTCGGCGCGGTCGTAATTGCCATCAGCATCGGGCTTCCAAGTTGCATAGTTGTTGTAAGTATTCTCAATAACTGTCTTATCGTATGAAATACCAGCAACAATTTGATCATATACTGCTTGGCTTATAGCTCCAGAATCTAGGTAGGTTTTAAAAAATGCGGTTCTTTCAGCAACTAATGCTGCAATCTCTTCATCTGTGCGGACATATCCTGTGCTGTAAGAAATATTATAATAACTAGTGTTTGCTTCTGAGAATTCTCCATTGTGAGCATTCAAAAAATCATCGAATGCCCAATAAGCGGAATAGGTCATACCACCATTGAGTTTGAGTTTATCGGTTGGTTGCCAAGCAAGGTCGAAGTTGGTTTCCCATTCTTCCCGTCGTCCCGCTCGTGGAAAAGACAATTTGCCAGATTGTGTGAAACGTCCATCGTATTCGTCTTCTGAACTGAGCTCTTCATGCTGAAAACGACCACCTAGGGTCAAATCTAAAGTCTCCGTCAAATTCATCTTATTGCTTAGGGTAATGCCATCCACAAGGTTTGTGGCATTTGCCAACCCTGTGTTGATTAAAGGCGAGTCGGTATCGTTTGGGGGGGTGGCATTTGGGTATCCCCCAGAGGTGTAAGTATCACTGACGGTGTCGGTACGCCAAAGATTGGCATTAAAATCAACCCAGCGATTATCGAGAGGTTTGTAATTGTATTCTAGGTTATAAGCTTTGGCGTTGACTTTACTGAGTGGCCACTGAATAGCGCTTCTATCATCTTGGCTGCTAATTCTGGACGGCATGATCTCGCCATAAGTCGAATCAGACTCGCGGTAATTAAAGCTAATTTTTTGCTCATCGCTGATGTGTAGCGTTGTCTTTAGCAACCAAGATTCCATTAGGCTGGAGGTGTTAGTGACTTCGGTTCCAGGTTTCCAGTATTTGGCCATGGTGGTGATGTAATCTAAATCTTGACCAATTTCTTCTTGGCTGTAGTAGCTTGTGTTGTTTTTCCCTGAGTAATAATTGCCTCGCTCCCGATAAGCATAAGCAGCGAGCACGTCAAAGTGCTCACTCTTTTTGGCCGCAGCCACGCGATAGGCGTAGTCACCACCATTTAGCGGGTTGTTATCGCTATCCGATTTGTTTTTTACATTAACACGTAGAGTTTTATCGCTCGCTGGGAAACTACTGCCAACAGGGTAACCCTCTACTTCACTAGGTAATTCGCCCGTGTGAAGGCTTGGTACTCTTGCGTTCACAGCATTGCTACTGCCTTCTATTTTGAATTCTGCCCCAAAGGTTTCACCATCGCGGATTAAGTCGTCGGGTGACAGAGTTTTGACCACCATGGCGCCACCAACGCTGCTGTGTACATCACGCTCATTGGTGGCACCCTTGTAAATTTGTACGTTGCCTATCAGGTTCGGGTCGATGTAATTGCGGTTAGTCGCGCCGTTGTAGCCACGCCATACTGTCAGCGCTTGCTCTGTACCATCTATGGTAACAGGAACACGGCCAGGGCCTTGAACGCCACGAATGTTTAGATCGAGTGCGCCGCTGTTGCGAGCTTCGCCACTGAATACGCCGGGAACGCCTTGTAGTAAATCCGATGGGGTGGTGCCCTTGTAACGCTCTACCTCTGTTTTACCAATAAAGGTCGTGGAGGTGTTTTTGTCGTATACGTCGTCATAGCCCTTTTGATCACGGGCACTCATATCAGACATTGCGTTGTTGTCTTCAATGGTAATGGTAGGAAGATTGACTCCGTCATCTCCTTGCTCGGATTTTACGATGTAACTGCCATTTTGAGTTTGTTGGGCAACCAGATTGGTATTTGCCAGAATCTTTGCCAGTGCGGCGTCCTGTGTGTAGTCGCCGTTAAGGCCAGAGCTGCGTTTGCCTGTGGTAAGGGCAGAGTTAATGGATAAACTCACATCAGCGGTTAATGCAAATTGATTCAGTACTGAATCTAAAGAGCCTGCCGGAATGGAATAGTAGCGACTGTCTACTTGGGCCATGTTATCTGCGGCTAAAACGGGAGAAATTCCATATAATGCGACGGAAACGCTTAATGGTATGGCCAGTATTAATGGTTTGAAGAGGGGCTGTTTTTGGTGTTTCATTCTTTAACTTCTCGGCTGAATTAGTGTCTATACCCTTCATACCGAGTGAAGCTGGAAAACCCACAAAAGAAAATAAAAGTAATTATCATTTTTATTTGTGGGTTGTACTTAGCTTGCTGTTACGTTGACCCAATAGGGTGTTAATTGGTAAATGTTGATGGGGAGGCTTGCTTGTAGCTGTTGTAAAATTTGATCTGTATTGTCTATAGAAAACACGCCCGTGACGGCCAGCTGTCTGAGTTCCGGTGCCACTCTGACTATACCTTTTCTGTAACGACTTAGTTCATGTATAAAATCGGTGAGGGGCATTCGTTGTGCTACCAGCTTACCTGTAACCCAACCGACGGTATTGGGGTCCGTATTAGATATGCGGGATGTATTGATGGTATTGAAAGAGACACTTTCACCAGGGCTTATTGATAGTGGGTTATGCATTTGCTTACCAAGCAATTGGACGCTTTGACCTGAGAATACGCTAATACGGGTGATGTCATCGGTACGACGAATATTAAGCTTGCCTTGATTAAAAGAAATTATGCCATCCATTGTTTCTATTTGGTAAGGCGTTGCTTGTGACACATCTAGGAAGAATTCACCGTCATCAAGTTTAAATTGATGTTCTGTTGGCATAGCAAGAGTGGTCTTCGTATTCACAACTAGTTTATTGATATCGCTTAATGGAAAGCTTCTTACTTCCCCTGTCGCTGTGGCTAGGTTCTTATAGTAAGAGGCGTGAGAGCTTAGGGACCGATTATGTATATAGCCGCCAGCGAAGAAGAGCCCTCCAGTAGAAAGCCCTATTAAACTTAAAACATGACGACGAGACATTTTTCGGCTTCGAGCTATGATTTGAATCGTCTCTTTCGGGGCATCTCCGAAATGTGCCTGTGCTTGCATCAGGCATTGCCATGCTTTTTCATTGTCAGGGTCGGCGGCTCGCCATTTATTACAAGCGTGCTGATCATGTTTGGATGGTTTGTCTGACCAGAGTCTTGCCATCAGATGTGCTGCCTGTTGAATGCGTTCTAGATCAATTTGGTTTGGTTGCATTATTTGTGTCTCTCCATCATGGCTATGGCACACGCTTGTAATGCTTTGGCGATGTATTTCTCTACAGAAGATATTGATACGTTTAATTGCACTGCAATGTCGGAATAGGACAACCCTTCTAGTCTGCGCAGTAGAAATGCTTGGCGTGCTTTTTCCGACACTTGGTGTAATAGCGCATCGATCTCTATTAAGGTCTCGATAACTTCAAGGCGTTTTTCTGGTGACGAATGATACTCTTCAGGAAGATGGCTGATTGACTCCAAGTATGCCTGTTCAATACGCCACCGACGATATTGATCAACAACTAGACCCTTAGCGATACAGGTTAAATACTGGCGTGCGTATTCGGTAGGCGGTATTTTCCCACTAACCAATACTTTCAAGTAGGTATCTTGCATCAAATCTGCGGCTTTATGCGAGCAGTTAAGTCGCTTGCGCAGAAAGTTGGATAGCCATCCTTGATGTAGCTCGTACAGCTGAGTGAATTGGAGTTGTAAATCTCTATTCATATCGTAAAACCTATCATTTGATAATGGTTATCATTTATGATTTCAGGAGGGAGCTCAATATGCAATAGATTTAATAAAACTTAATATTTGGTTGGATATTTTTGTGTATTTCCTGTGCTCGTGTCACAAAAAAACGGCCCATTTAGGACCGTTGAATTTGAACTGCTTCTTATAGTGCTAGTTTTCTATTTGTGCCTTGTCGACGATGTGGTTATCACCAATGTCTTTCGGCAAAATTAAATTCAGCGTGATCGCGACGATGCCACATAGGCTGATGCCTTGTAGGCTGAATTCGCCAATGCCAAAGGCCATGCCGCCGATACCAAATACCAGCGTTACACCAACAATGATTAAGTTGCGTGATTTATGAAGGTCGACTTGATTCTTAATCAAGGTATTTAGCCCTACTGCGGCAATAGAGCCAAACAATAGAATCATAATGCCACCCATTACAGGTAGTGGGATAGTTTGCAGAGCCGCGCCTAACTTTCCTACCCATGCCAGTACGATGGCAGCAATGGCGGCCCACGTCATAATGATAGGGTTGAATGCTTTAGTAAGCATAACGGCGCCTGTTACTTCGCTGTAAGTTGTATTTGGTGGCGCGCCGACCATCGCTGCTGCCATCGTAGCAATACCATCGCCCGTGATGGTGCGGTGTAGGCCTGGTTTCTTTAGGTAGTCTTTCCCTGTTACATTGGAAATAGACAGGATATCGCCCACGTGTTCAACCGCTGGGGCAATGGCAACGGGCAACATAAATAAGATGGCGTTAATGTTGAATTCAGGCGCAGTAAAGTTCGGCATGGCAAACCATGCTGCATTATGAATGGGCTGGAAGTCGACAATGCCGAAGAATAAACTTAATGCGTAGCCAACGATAATGCCGCCGAAAACAGGCAGTAGCCTAAAGAGTCCTTTTGCGAATACACTAATTAAAATAGTGGTTAGCAAAGAAGCTAGGGCAATCCAGATCGCAATATCGGCATCAATAACTTGTGTGTTTCCTGCTTTGCCAAGTGCCATATTGACAGCAACAGGCGCGAGACCAAGACCGATTACCATTATGATAGGGCCGATGACAACAGGGGGTAATAATGTGTGGATGAAGCCCGCACCTTTTAGTCGAATGAATCCACCAAGTACAACGTAGACAAAGCCTGCTGCAATTAACCCTCCCATGGTAGCGGGAATTCCCCACGTTTGAACGCCGTACATGATGGGAGCAATAAAGGCAAAAGAAGAGGCAAGAAAAATAGGGACGGTACGGCGTGTGGTGAATTGAAATAGCAGCGTTCCCACACCGGCACCAAAAAGAGCAACACTAGGGTCCAAGCCTGTTAACAACGGGACAAGCACAAGAGCGCCAAATGCCACGAATAGCATTTGAATGCCTAAAACGGCATTTTTCATAATTTTAATCCTTGCAATGGTTTAAGTACGGGAATTTTATAGACAAGTCGATGTCAGCGCTATCATGATATGCGCCGTTCGGTAAATTGGCGTTTTATCTGTAATTAATGCGAGTAAAAAAACAAGAAACTTGCTGTGTAATTCAGTTCCAAGTGAGCTCGTTAATCTTACTGTTTGTCGTCACGCTTTATGTTTTTTATCGGGTGTTTAAATCATTGTAAGATTTTTAAATAAGATGGGAGCTGATATTTCGTCTGTTAAGTATGATGGAAAAGAAGCTCAAATAACCGTAAGGCTCTTGTTTACGCTTTTCGTATGAATATATTAAATATTTACTCTATCTGAACACTCGATAAGGTCGTAATTAGCTAATATAGATATTAATTTTTAACTGATAGGGTCATGTTATATGTTTCCTCAATGTTTTTCAGAGTCCATGAAGGATTCAAACGTGGTTGTGCCACAAGTTGTGCGCCATCCTCATAAAATTAATGCTTCCAATCGCTTAAATAGATTAGTCAGTCGATCTTTAGTCGCTGTTGGGGTGATGTTTAGCCTTACGGCTTGTGCGGCTCAGTCACAGACATCACCGTCTCAGGCTTCACAATCTGCTGCTCAGCCGGAAGAAGGGCAAGCGTTCAGTTATGCTTGGTTAAAAGGGTATGCGCGTCAATTGGCGACAACGCCTTATAAAAGCCATCAAGGTGAATTACCGGAGAGTTTAAAGCGTCTAGATTGGGATGATTACCAAGAAATTCGTTTTAATAAAGAGGCCGCCTTGTGGCGTGATCAAAAGTCAGAATTTCGTACTGAGCTTTTTCATCTTGGTTTGGGCTTTGATACGCCCATTCATATGAATGAGTTGGAAAATGGTAAATCAACGCCGATTCCTTACATGCCTTCTGAATTTACCTACGGTAAGTCTAAGGTAGATGGTAATAAACTTCCTAAAGATCTTGGCTTTGCCGGTTTTAGAATGCAATTTGCAACAGATTGGCAGCGTGATGTGGTTGCCTTTTTGGGCGCGAGTTACTTCCGTGCTGTAGGCGCTGAAATGCAGTATGGCCTTTCAGCACGTGGTTTAGCGATTGATACCGCGATGCCGCACCCTGAAGAGTTTCCAATTTTTACCGATTTTTGGTTAGAGAAACCAACGCCAGGCTCGGATGTGGTGACTGTGTACGCATTAATGGATTCTCCAAGTGTCACGGGGGCTTATCGCTTTGATATGACCCCAGGTGAACCGTTCAAGATGCGAGTAGATTCCGCTGTTTACCCTCGTAAATCCGTTGAGCGTTTAGGCGTTGCACCAATGACGAGTATGTTTATGGTCGGTGAAAATGATCGCAGAACCAATTACGATTGGCGTGCAGAAATTCATGACTCCGATGGCCTTGCTATGCAAACAGGAAGTGGGGAATGGATCTGGCGCCCGTTAGCGAATCCTGCCAATTTGCAGTTTAATGCTTACAGTGATGAAAATCCTAAAGGGTTTGGGTTATTGCAACGTGATCGTAACTTTGACCATTACCAAGATGACGGTGTTTTCTATGAGAAGCGCCCAAGTTTGTGGATTGAACCGATTGGTAATTGGGGGAAAGGATCTGTGCAATTGGTAGAGATTCCAACGCTCGATGAAACGTTCGACAATATTGTCGCTTTCTGGAATCCAGCGGCACCAGTTGAAGCCGGACAAGAGTTGCTTTACAGCTATAATATGTATTGGGGCAGTCATCCTCCTGTACAATCTAACCGCGCTCGTGTTGTCGATACCTTTACAGGTATTGGCGGTGTGATTGGTAAGAAGCGTCAGTATTACAGCAAGCGCTTTGTGGTCGACTTTGCTGGCGGTTCTTTAGCAATGTTAGGCAATGACACAAAAGTAAAAGCCGTCATTACCTCATCGGAAGGGCGAGTTGAAATTGAATCTGCTCGACCGCTGCATTCTATCGATGGGTATCGAGCAATGTTTGATTTGGTGCCACCAAAAGGTGAGCCTAAGCCAATTAACTTACGTGTTTACTTAGAAGCGAATGGTCAGCCGTTGACTGAAACTTGGCAGTACCAGTGGACTCCGCCAGCAGAGAGCGATAGAGAGCTTCATAATGCAGGCCATTTGAAGTAGCCATTATCCATTTGCTTTTGAAGCCAATAAAAAGCGCCCGATGAGTGATTCATTGGGCGTTTTTATTTGTTCATTAATAGGCTTGGGATTGTTAACCTTTGCGGCTGTTTAGAAAATCACGGTATTCATAACCACTGCGCTTAATGGTTCTTTTTTGAGTCTGATAATCGACGTAAGTGAGACCAAAGCGTTTGCTATAGCCTTCTGCCCATTCAAAGTTATCCATCAAGCTCCAAGCAAAATAACCACGAATATCAACACCGTTTTCAATCGCTTGATGTACCGCATTTAAATGGCCCTCTAAATAGCGTATCCGCTGCTCGTCGTTCACGTCGCCATCAATAAGTTGATCTGCACATGCGGCGCCATTTTCAGTGATATAAATGGGTGGCAGTGTATATTGCTTGTGAAGGTTGACTAATAGCTCGGCGAAAGCATGTGGGGCGATTTCCCAGCCGATATCGGTATACTCAACAGAGCGATGGTTTTTCACATTTTTGAAGAGGTTATCTGCGTCGAAGGCATTGTGATTACAGGTGTAGAAGTTCATTCCCAAAAAATCAATCGGTTGAGAAATAATGTCCATGTCACCAGGTAAAACGGTTGGCAAATACTGTGGTGCGACGGTTTTGAGTAGTTGAGGATATTGTCCTTTCATAAGTGGTTCAATGAAAAATTGATTGTCTAGGGTTTCCCTTACCAAACAAGCAAATTGGTCTTCGGTTTTTTCACTGGCCGCGTAAGAGCGGTTCATATTCAGAACAATACCAACCTGAGACTTTGGCGCATTTTTGCGAATAATTGGCAATGCTAAGCCATGGGCAAGTAAAATATGGTGAGCGGCTTGTCTGCCGTATTCTGGTTTGTTTAAACCGGGAGCATGTATGCCTAATTCATACCCCAAAATAGCGGCGCAGAAAGGTTCATTAAAGGTTGCCCAGCTGTCGACCCATTCGCCTAATTCTTTGGTCACTAAATCCGCATACTTTGTAAACTGGTAGGCGGTTTCTCTATTTAGCCAGCCACCTTTGTCTTCTAGGTGTTGTGGTAGGTCCCAATGGTAGAGTGTGACAAAGACGGTCAGTCCTTCGTCTTTGAGTTTTTTGAGCAAGCGACGATAGAAGTCGAGTCCGGCTTGATTGGCTTTCCCTTCTTTATCCATTACCCGAGGCCATGCAATGGATAATCGATAAGCATCGACTTCAAGTTGTTTGATCAGCTGGATGTCTTGTTCCCATAAATGGTAATGGTCGCACGCGATGTCGCCATTATCCATGCCCTTTACCTTGCCTGGCGTCGCACAGAATGTATCCCAAATAGAGGGCAGACGATTATCAGATTGGGCGGCGCCTTCTATTTGAAACGCCGCTGTGGCGACACCAAAGATGAAATCTTGGTTAAGCATTTTCGAGTTTGCAGGTAAGTTGATAGGCATGATTTCCTCAGTATTCTTATGGGTTTCCAATCGGAAGGTCAGTTATGTTCTCAAAGGTACTGGAGGAGAGGAAAAAGGGTCAATGATGATCGATGTATTTTAGTAATTTAAGGTATTTTAAGTGCTTTTTAAGTCTACTTTAGCGGAGAATATAGCGCATCGGTGTAAGGTCTCTGCCTTGAGCTGTGTAGGCTTGAAAGCGATTTTTGAGTTCAGCTGGTAACATTTCGATAGAGATAGTCGTAAAATGATTTGCATGATAAAAAGGCACCAAGTGGGTGAATGCAAAGCAGTAAGTCGGTCTGTCACTTAGTACGGAATAAAGGTTGTTAATGAGGTGAGTGCCAAGGCCCATATTACGATGGGAGGGTTCTGTTACCATGGCAGTGAGCAGTTGATACTCGGCAATTTGCTTGAGTCGAAGTGAGCAAACAATAGCATTCTTATGGTTGCGTAGGACCCAAATAGGGTCTGCTTTGTTAGGTTTTCCGCTGGGATAATGCGTTTGGTAAAACCTTTTTACCAGTGGGAACCAAAGGGAAGGTACTTGTTCAGCATCAGGGTAAGGTCTTTTCATAGGGAATAGATGTGGTGATCAAATAATGAATGTTAGCATAGCTTGTGGCGTTCAAAAAACATTGGTTAGATTGGGTTATTTAATAATGAGAGGGATTGGTATGTGGCAAAAAATAATGTTGTGGAGCGTGTGTCTTTTGACATTGCCCATTTCTGGGATGTTAAATGCGGCGGAGAAGCAAACAGCATTTGTTTTTGCACCAGACGAATCGTTTGACCAATATCTCGTACGTGCAGAAGAGTATCTTGGCAAAAATAAGCGGTGGCTTAATCCTGCCAATAAGTTTAGAGAGCTTGATGCTGTGATGCCTTTTGAATTACTGCCTGATCCAGAGTTTTGTGCTGGGCGGGCGAATATTGGTGTGCTCTTGTCCCATGGTTTATCCGATTCCCCATTTTCGATGCGAGACCCCGCTATTGCGTTGCAATCGGCTTGTTATCATGTCCGTGTTATTTTGTTGCCAGGTCATGGTACGAAAGCGGAAGACTTATTGAATGTCTCGCGTGATGATTGGCGGGCGACGTTTCGAAATGCAGCAGCTGAATTCAGTAAGCAAGTGGATGTCTTGTACGTGGGAGGTTTTTCAACGGGCGGGGCGCTGGCGACAGAATATGCTTGGCAGCATGCAGACCAAGTGGCAGGAGCGGTTTTGTTTTCTCCTGTATTTAAAGTAAACAGCAGCATAGATTGGCTTGCGCCTTGGTTGGCGTTAGTGAAAGACTGGCTAGACAATGACCCCAGTGATGATTTTGCGAAATACGCTTCTATCCCTTTGCCAGCCATTGCCGAGGTATACGAATTATCGGCAGAAGTACGTGATTTAGTGTTGGATAACCCTAAGCGCTTACCCGTGTTTATTGCCTTGTCTGAAGATGATCAGACGGTGGATTCGTCCGTCACAGAGGAGGTGTTTAAGGAAGGGATGATTGGCTCTAAGAGTCAAATGGTGTTGTACAGTAAAGATCAAATGAGTGCCAATACGGATCGGATCAAGGTTTATAATACCAATTGGCCTAAGGACAGAATCTTAGGGCTTTCACATATGGCTGTACATGGTAATCCTGAGAACACATATTACGGTGAGTCTGGTGTCTATCGTGTTTGTGGCTGGTATGTGTCAGATGAGGACTTATATCAGAGTTGTCGTACTGATCAAGCGAATTGGTTTGGCGAAAAGTCGGACGCTTTGCTGGAAAAAAGTCCTCATGCAGCAAGGGTCTCTTGGAATCCTCATTTTAATGCCTTGATGCAAGAGATCGTGTTTTTTATTAGAGCGAATGCAGGTAGCAACGGATAAAAGGAAGGGCATATGATCAATGAAATAGAGCTTGAGCTAAACGCTATCGAGATGACTCCAATGCAAGTGGATCAATATCATAGTAAAGGGTATTTGGTGTTGGAATCGGTGGTACCGGAATCTATTTGTGATGCCTTGAAAGCGCGCATGGCATTGTTGATGAAATCATTTGAACCAGAAGCGGTACGCTCTATTTTTACGACCAATGAACAATCTCGTCACACTGATCGTTATTTTATGGAGTCAGCCGATAACGTGTCTTTCTTCTTTGAAGAGGAGGCTTTTGACGAGGCTGGACAGCTGAAACAACCGCTCGAATTATCGATTAACAAAGTTGGGCATGGTTTGCATTCTCAAGATGCTTTGTTTAATGCTTTTTCTCTGTCTCCTGTATGGGCGACACTCTTACAGCGTTTAGGTATGAAAGATCCTCGAGCTGCTCAATCTATGTATATTTTTAAGCAGCCTGGAATTGGTGGTGAAGTAAACTGTCATCAAGACAGTACTTTTCTTTATACCTCGCCCATGAGTGTGATTGGGTTATGGTTTGCTGTCGAAGAAGCGACACTGGAAAATGGTTGTCTATGGGGAATACCAGAAGGGCATAAGCAAGGTCTACTAAAGCGTTTTGAGCGTGTCCAACCTAATGCCATAGAAACCAAAATGGTGACGCTGAAAGAGCATGTGTGGAATGCCGATGAGCTCGTGGCATTGCCTGTTCCCAAAGGGTCTTTGGTGATTCTTAATGGTGAGTTCCCACACCTTAGTTACGCAAATCGTTCGGATAAATCACGTCATGCCTATGCCATACACGCAGTTGATAATGTGTGCGATTACCCTGAATTGAATTGGCTGCAGGCACAACAAGGTCAGTCGTTTTTGCCTTTTCATTAGGCTTTGTGACTCAACATATAAGAGAAAATGGGAGAGCGTCGATGCAAGCCGTTTTAGCGCTGCTTAGTGATAATGAATTTCACTCTGGTGAAGAGCTGGGAGCCGCGCTAGGCGTGACTCGTGCTGCGGTATGGAAAAAGCTGAAGAAGCTTGAGTCTATCGGGGTGAGTGTCCATTCCGTTAAGGGGCGTGGCTATCGGTTGCCATCACCACTTGAATTATTGTCAGAAGATAGCCTGCGTCAGCATGGTGTGCCGGATGAGGTCACCATTAAATTGGCGTTTGAAACGGAGTCTACAAATGGTGATGCAAAGCGATGTATTTCCCAAGGTACTTCTTTACCCGCGTTGATTTCAGTCGAGCGTCAGACCCAGGGTAAAGGGCGCCGTGGTCGGCAATGGGAATCCGGCGTTGCTAAAAATATTACATTTTCGTTTGTATGGCGTTTTGAGAATGGTCCAAACGTAGTAGAGGGCTTAAGCCTTGCGACCGGGGTGGCGGTTGCTCGGGTGTTAAAGAAAATAGGTGTTCCCAACCCCGGTTTAAAATGGCCAAACGATGTACAGGTCGATGGGCAGAAAATTTGCGGAATTTTACTCGAGATGGTCGCAGACCAAGATGTATGCCATGTCATTATTGGGATTGGTCTCAATGTTGAAATGGACAGCAGTGTCATGAAGCATGTTGATCAGCCGTGGACAGACCTTGTTTCTCGATTAAAATCAAGGCCGAGTCGAAATAGGATATTGGCAGAGCTTACTAAAGAGCTTATTGAGGTCTGCAAGCTCTTCGAAGAGGGCCATGGAATGAAACATTTCCAACATCATTGGCAGGCATATGACGTGTTATTTAATCAATCTGTCACAGTAAGTACTGTGTCTCAACAGCGCCATGGCATTGCTCGAGGGATTGATCAAAAAGGGGCGTTGTTATTGGAAGAGCACGGTGAGCTGGTGGCTCTGCATGGAGGAGAGATCAGTGTCCGTCGAGTGTAAGTTATTGGTGATTGATGCGGGCAATACAAGCATCAAGTTTACAGCCTTGTTTGGCGATCAAGTGTTGTGGGTTAGGCGCGGCGATAGCTATCCCACTGACGCAGATTTTGCGCCAGATGTGATTTATTTTGCCAGTGTTCGTTCCAAAGAGTTGAGTGCTTTGTTACGTGCAGACATTCAGGCAGAGTTTCCGCAAAGTCAGTGGTTGACATTAAAGAGTCAAGCCTACGCTTGTGGGGTTCGTAATGCCTATCTTGAGCCAGAGCGTTTGGGTATAGATCGCTGGTTGGGTGTGATTGCTGCACATCATTTGGTAACTGGGGATGTGGTGGTCGTTGATGCTGGAACGGCCATCAAAATAGATGTAGTGAATCAAGCGGGTTTGCACCTAGGGGGGTACATTACTCCTGGACTTGCTATGATGGAAGAGTCCCTACTTTCTAAAACAGCGCGCATTCGTTACGAGGCACATGAGGTCGTAGCAGGGGAGGGGCTACCTAATTCTACTGCCAGAGCTGTGACGGAAGGGTGTCATGAAATGGCGCTGGGGTTTTTAGAGCGTATTTATCGTCGTTATCCTACTTTTAAATGGGTAGTGACGGGAGGTGACGCGCAAAGGCTATTGGATTTATTGGGTGTTTCTCTGGAGTGCCAGCCTAATCTTGTTGCGCTGGGCGCAAAATTAGTTGGTGATGAGCGCTTGCGAGGCGACAAATGAAGTGGCTATTTCTGTTTGTGGTGTTACTGAATGCTGGCTTTCTTGGCTGGCATGGTTTTGTAAAAGATAAGCCAAAGGTGGTGCAGGAGTCTGTTTACGGCCCCCCAGTGAGCGAAAAAATTCATTTGCTATCCGAGGGGTCGGCAAATGGTGAGCAAGTTACTCATTCGAATGTGGCATCGAATGAAAGCTTAGAAGAGGCGCTAAATCGCGTCATAGACCAAACGGTCGCGAAATCGCCAGCATTGTTGTGTCCGCGTATGGAGATGGAGCGACAAGAAGATAAAAAACAAATTACTCAGGCTCTGAACGATTTTGGCTGGTCTTACAAAGAGCAAGAGGTGACAGGTAAGCGTCCTAAATTTTGGTTGTATATTGCCGCACCAGATACGCCAGCAACCGCGGCTAAAATTGTCAAAGATCTTGCCTCCAAATCGGTTGATAGCTTTGTGATTAATCGTGCTGAAATGAAGAATCGTATTTCATTGGGTTTATATTCATCGCAAGAGCGAGCTGATCAAGCGAAACAGCGTATACAAAATATCTCTGGCTATACGGTGGATGTCTATGAACATATGAGGAATGTGTCACTCCAGCAGGTGGACATAGCGCAGCCTGTAAGTGAGAAAGATTGGGAGCGGTTTGTTTCACGCCTTGATCTGACCAAGATGATGATAAAATTAGAAAAAAATCCTTGCTAGTGCTTGCAATTGGCAAAGCGATTCATATAATGGCTCCCACCTTTTGGGGTGTTGCGTTGTAGCGCTGAGTACGTGGAGGGGTTCCCGAGTGGCCAAAGGGAGCAGATTGTAAATCTGCCACGAAAGTTTCGGTGGTTCGAATCCACCTCCCTCCACCAATTGCGGGTATGGTATAGTGGCTATTACCTCAGCCTTCCAAGCTGAAGAGGCGGGTTCGATTCCCGCTACCCGCTCCAGGCTCATGTAGCTCAGTTGGTAGAGCACACCCTTGGTAAGGGTGAGGTCGGCAGTTCAAATCTGCTCATGAGCTCCAGCATTTTCAATGCAAAAGATAGGTGGGTTAACCGCCTTTTTTATTGTCTGTTTTTTGGGCAGATACCCTTGCTAAGTTTAGCTTGTTCAGGTATCATCCTCCGCCCATACGAATGTAGGCCAATAGTTCAATTGGTAGAGCACCGGTTTCCAAAACCGGCTGTTGGGGGTTCGAGTCCCTCTTGGCCTGCCATCTTTCGTATCCTATTTCTTAGTTAGGGATCACCTGAAGTATGAGTTCGAGTACTGAAGCTCAAGCGTCTCGCGGAGATGTGTTTAAGTGGGCGATTGTTGTTCTGCTAGTTGCGGTAGGCGTGATTGGTAATAACTATTATTCTGCTGAGTCACTATTGTATCGTTTAATCGCTATTTTGGTGTTGGCCGGTGTCGCTGGTTTTGTTGCGCTACAAACTGTGAAAGGTAAGGCTTTTTTTACTCTTGCGAAAGAAGCCAAAACTGAAATTCGCAGAGTTGTGTGGCCGACAAGACAGGAAACTGTGCAAACGACCTTAATCGTGTTAGCGGTTGTTGTTTTTATGTCTCTCGTGCTATGGGGGGTGGATTCGCTCCTTGGCTGGATCGTTTCCTCGGTAATTAGTTAGGAGTTGCTCGTGACCAAACGATGGTATGTAGTACAGGCGTACTCAGGGTACGAAAAGCACGTAATGCGTTCGCTTATTGAGCGAGTGCAGGTTATGGGGCAGGAAGAGAATTTTGGTGACATTTTGGTGCCGACCGAAGAAGTGGTCGAAATCCGAGATGGTAAGAAGCGCAAGAGTGAAAGAAAGTTCTATCCAGGTTATGTGTTGGTTCAGATGGATATGAATGATGCCTCTTGGCACTTGGTTAAAGGTACGTCTCGTGTGTTAGGGTTTATTGGTGGTACGGCAGATAAGCCATCGCCAATTACCAGTCGCGAGGCTGACGCCATTCTACAACGTGTTAGTGATGGGGTTGATAAACCTCGTCCTAAAACCTTGTTTGAAGTGGGTGAGGTTGTTCGAGTTAATGAAGGGCCATTTGCTGACTTTAACGGTGTTGTGGAAGAAGTAGATTACGATAAAAGTCGAATCAAAGTGGCGGTGCTTATTTTTGGGCGCTCAACGCCAGTTGATTTGGAATTTAGTCAGGTTGAAAAAGCCTGATTTTGTTGAACGGGTAGCCTTCGGGCAGTGACCCAATTGGAGTTAAAAAATGGCTAAGAAAGTCCAAGCTTATATCAAGCTGCAAGTTAAAGCGGGTCAAGCGAACCCAAGTCCACCAGTTGGTCCAGCACTTGGTCAACACGGTGTGAACATTATGGAGTTCTGTAAAGCGTTTAATGCGAAAACTCAAGGTCTAGAGCCTGGTCTTCCAACGCCTGTTATCATCACTGTATACAGTGACCGTAGTTTTACATTCGAAACGAAATCTACTCCTGCGGCTGTTTTGCTTAAAAAAGCGGCTGGCCTAAAGAGTGGTTCTCCTCGTCCAAACACTCAAAAAGTGGGTACGGTTACTCGTGCTCAACTAGAAGAGATTGTTATTGCTAAGCAGGCTGATTTGACTGCTTCTAACATGGATGCAGCAGTTCGTACTATTGCTGGTAGCGCTCGCGCTATGGGTCTAGAAGTTGAGGGTGTTAACTAATGGCTAAATTAACTAAACGCGCTCGCTTGATCGCTGAAAAAGTAGAAGCAACTAAGTTTTACTCTGTTGAAGAGGCTGTTGCTCTATTGTCTGAGCTTTCTACTGTTAAGTTCAAAGAGTCTATCGACGTATCTGTTAACCTAGGCGTTGACCCACGTAAATCCGATCAGGTTGTTCGTGGTTCTACTGTATTGCCTCACGGTGCAGGTAAAGATGTTCGTGTTGCTGTGTTTGCACAAGGTGCAAATGCTGAAGCGGCGAAAGCGGCGGGTGCGGATGTTGTAGGTTTCGAAGATTTGGCTGAACAAGTTAAAGCTGGTAACCTTGATTTTGATGTTGTTATTGCTTCTCCAGACGCAATGCGCATCGTTGGTCAGCTAGGTCAGGTTTTAGGTCCTCGTGGTCTAATGCCTAACCCTAAAGTTGGCACAGTAACGCCTGATGTTGCGACTGCAGTTAAGAATGCAAAAGCAGGTCAAGCTCGTTACCGTACAGATAAAAATGGTATCATCCACGCTGCTGTTGGCTCTATCGAATTTGCTGCGGATGCTATCAAAGGTAACCTTGAAGCGCTTTTAACCGACCTGCGTCGTGCTAAGCCAGCGTCTTCAAAAGGTGTTTACCTGAAAAAAGTGACTTTGTCCTCTACAATGGGACCTGGTCTACAAATTGATCTAGGTGCGCTTAACTCAACTAAGTAAGCATCTAGATCATGAGCTTTGGGGTCTGCCTTCATTTATTTGTTGAGCAGGCCGTCAAAGACCGCAGGAACCTAACGGTTTAATAACAACGTTGAAAAATGTTTGTCCTGCGCAGATGGTGTGGCCCGATTCAGATATACTTGGATCTAACTCACCAGCAAGTACTTCGAGCAATCGGAGAGTTGGTAAATATAGGGGAATTTATTCCCTGCTAATCCAGGAGAAAACCAGTGGCATTAGGTCTAGAAGACAAAAAAGCCATTGTCGCCGAAGTTAGCGAAGTTGCTAAAACTGCATTGTCTGCGGTTGTTGCTGATTCTCGCGGTGTTACCGTGAGCAGCATGACGGCGCTACGTAAAGAAGCGCGCGAAGCAGGTGTTTATGTACGTGTAGTACGTAACACTTTGGCTCGCCGTGCAGTTGAAGGCACTGACTTCGAATGTCTAGCTGATAGCTTTGTTGGTCCTACGCTAATTGCTTTTTCTAACGAACACCCAGGTGCGGCTGCTCGTTTATTGAAAGCGTTTGCGAAAACTAACAGCAAGTTTGAAGTGAAGGCGTTGGCGTTCAACGGTGAGTTGATCCCAGCTGGCGACATTGATCGTTTGGCAACACTGCCTACATACAACGAAGCTATTGCGAAACTGATGAGTGTTATTCAGGGCGCAACAAGCAAGTTGGTACGTACTCTTGCAGCGGTTCGCGATCAAAAAGAGCAAGAAGCGGCTTAATACGGTTTACCGTGTCCCTTCTTGATAAATATTTTGTTTTATTACCCTCGGGTAATTTTAAAGAATGCTAGGAATCTGAGTCATGGCTCTAACTAAAGAAGATATCATCAATGCAGTAGCAGAAATGTCTGTGATGGACGTTGTTGAACTAATTTCTGCAATGGAAGAAAAATTCGGCGTATCTGCAGCAGCTGCTGTAGCTGCAGGTCCAGCTGCTGACGCTGGTCCAGCTGCTGAAGAACAAACGGAATTTGACGTTATTCTTACTGCCGCTGGCGATAAGAAAGTAAACGTAATTAAAGCAGTTCGTGCAGCGACTGGCCTAGGCTTGAAAGAAGCTAAAGCAATCGTTGACGGTGCTCCAATGACTGTTAAAGAAGCTGCTTCTAAAGAAGATGCTGCTGCTCTTAAAGCGGCTCTTGAAGAAGCTGGTGCATCTGTCGAAATCAAGTAATGATACTTGCATTTCCAGATTTCGACCAATAGTCGAAATGGCTGGTGACATTATTGTCACCGGCCTTTTTGGGTTTCTGAAACTCAAATAAACCTTAAAAGAATTTTCAAATGGGAGATAATGCTCCCATATATGGTAAGGCCTGATTTGGGCCTTTTGCGTCAATGTGCACAAGCTGGGGAATGCTGATGGCTTACTCATACACTGAGAAAAAACGTATCCGTAAGGATTTCGGTAAACTGCCGCCCGTTTTGGATGTGCCATACTTGCTGGCAATTCAGCTTGAATCCTACCGTAATTTTCTGCAGGAAGGTAAAAGTCTTGCAGAGCGTGGGGAATTAGGTCTGCATGGGGCCTTTAAATCTGTCTTTCCAATGGTCAGCTTTTCCGGCAATGCGGCGCTAGAATACGTCGATTACCGTTTAGGCAAGCCAGTTTTTGATGTTAAAGAGTGTCAGTTGCGTGGCGTTACTTACGCGGCACCTTTACGTGTTCGTGTGCGACTCATCATTTATGATAAAGAGTCGTCCAACAAAGCGATCAAAGACATTCGCGAGCAAGAAGTCTACATGGGCGAAATTCCGCTGATGACAGACAATGGTACCTTTGTAATTAACGGGACTGAGCGTGTTATTGTATCTCAATTACACCGTTCTCCTGGTGTGTTCTTCGACCACGACCGTGGTAAGACACACTCTTCAGGCAAGTTACTACATTCTGCTCGTATTATTCCTTACCGCGGTTCATGGTTGGACTTCGAGTTTGATCCAAAAGATTGCGTATTTGTTCGTATTGACCGTCGCCGTAAGTTGCCTGCAACGATTTTGTTGCGCGCTTTGGGTTACGGAACGGAACAAATTCTAGATACTTTCTTTGATTCTACTCGTTTCTATTTGAAGCGTGATGGTTTTGAAATGGATCTAGTGGCAAATCGTCTACGTGGCGAGACTGCACTGTTTAATATTGCTGATGCGAATGGCGAGTTAATCGTTGAAGAAGGCCGTCGTATTACGGCTAAGCATATTCGTGTAATGGAAAAATCAGGTCTTGAGCGTCTTTCTGTGCCGCTTGAGTACATGCTTGGTAAAGTAACGGCGAAAAACTTAGTTCATCCTGCGACGGGTGAGTTGATTGCGGAAGCAAACACTGAGTTGTCTGTTGATTTGCTAGAGGCATTGGTTTCTTCTGGTATTACTGAAGTAGATACGCTTTATACGAACGATTTGGACAATGGTCCATTTATTTCTGACACGCTTCGTATCGATCCAACCAGCAATCAGTTGGAAGCTTTGGTTGAAATTTATCGCATGATGCGTCCTGGCGAGCCACCGACCAAAGAGTCGGCTGAAGGCTTGTTCCAAGGTCTGTTCTTCTCAGAAGATCGTTATGATTTATCTGGCGTTGGTCGAATGAAGTTCAACCGTCGTTTAGGTCGTGAAGAAGATACGGGCGCTGGCGTTCTTGATAATGACGACATCGTAGCTGTTCTAAAAACTTTGCTTGATATCCGTAACGGTAACGGCATGGTTGATGACATCGATCACTTGGGTAACCGTCGAGTTCGTTCTGTTGGTGAAATGGCCGAGAACCAATTCCGTGTTGGCCTTGTACGTGTTGAGCGTGCTGTGAAAGAGCGTCTGTCTATGGCAGAAGCAGATGGCCTTATGCCGCAAGATCTTTTGAATGCGAAGCCTGTTGCGGCTGCAATCAAAGAGTTCTTCGGTTCAAGCCAATTGTCTCAGTTCATGGACCAAAACAACCCGCTATCTGAAGTAACGCATAAGCGTCGTGTTTCAGCGTTAGGGCCTGGTGGTCTTACACGTGAGCGTGCAGGCTTTGAAGTACGTGACGTACACGCTACTCACTATGGTCGTGTTTGTCCTATCGAAACACCGGAAGGTCCAAACATCGGTCTGATCAACTCGCTATCTACTTATGCGCGCACTAACAGCTACGGCTTCTTAGAAACGCCATACCGTAAAATTATCGACGGCAAGATGACGGATGAAACTGTCTACATCTCTGCGATCGATGAAGCGAAATATGTTATCGCCCAAGCGTCTGCCAATGTAGATGCAGAAGGTCGTTTGGTTGATGAGTTGGTTCAGGTGCGTCATATGCACGAAACAACTTTGATTCCAAAAGAAAAAGTAAACCTAATGGACGTGTCTCCTCGTCAGGTTGTATCTGTTGCGGCATCTTTGATTCCGTTCCTAGAGCACGACGATGCTAACCGTGCATTGATGGGTTCGAACATGCAACGTCAAGCGGTGCCAACACTTAAGGCAGATAAGCCTGTTGTGGGTACGGGCATGGAGCGAAATGTAGCAAAAGACTCTGGTGTTTGTATCGTTGCCAATCGTGGCGGTGTGATTGAGTCTGTTGATGCTAGTCGTATCGTTGTACGTGTGAACTCAGAAGAAACCGTAGCGGGTGAAGCGGGTGTAGATATCTACAACCTAACGAAATACGTGCGTTCTAACCAGAACACTTGTATTAACCAGCGTACTTTGGTGATGAAAGGCGAGAAGGTTGCTTCTGGCGACATTATGGCCGATGGTCCTTCTGTTGATATGGGTGATTTGGCGCTTGGTCAAAACATGCGTATCGCGTTCATGCCTTGGAACGGTTACAACTTCGAAGACTCGATTCTTGTTTCTGAGCGTGTTGTAGAAGAAGACCGATTTACTTCTATTCACATTCAAGAGTTAACGTGTGTTGCACGTGATACTAAGCTAGGGCCTGAAGAGATTACGGCCGACATCCCTAACGTGGGTGAAGGTGCGCTTTCTAAGTTGGACCAGTCAGGTATCGTTTATATCGGTGCTGAAGTTGAGCCAGGTGATATTCTAGTTGGTAAAGTAACCCCTAAAGGTGAAACGCAGCTGACTCCTGAAGAGAAACTTTTGCGAGCTATTTTCGGTGAAAAAGCCTCCGATGTAAAAGACACATCTCAACGCGTAAAAACGGGTACTCGCGGAACGGTTATCGACGTTCAGGTCTTTACTCGTGATGGTATTGAGAAAGACGAACGCGCTAAGTCTATTGAGAAATCGCAACTTGATCAGGTCCGTAAAGACTTGAATGAAGAGTTCCGTATTGTCGAAAAGGCAACGTTCGAGCGTCTGGCAGAAGCGCTAATTGGCCAGCAAGCCGAAGGTGGCCCTGGTTTGGCTCGTAATGCCATTATTACGGAAGAGTTCTTGGCGAATCTAGATCACCCAGAGTGGTTTAAAATTCGTGTGGCGAACGAAGAAGCGAGTGAGCAGCTTGAAAAAGCGCAAGCCGCTTTAATTGAGCGCCGTAAAGAGCTTGATGCAAAATTCGAAGATAAGAAACGTAAGCTACAAACCGGTGATGATCTAGCGCCTGGCGTTCTTAAAATCGTTAAAGTTTATGTTGCCATCAAACGTCGTATCCAGCCAGGTGATAAAATGGCCGGTCGTCATGGTAACAAGGGTGTAATTTCTAAAATTATGCCAGTTGAAGACATGCCGTACGATGAAAACGGTGATCCAGTTGATATCGTATTGAACCCACTAGGTGTTCCTTCACGTATGAACGTTGGTCAGGTCTTGGAGACTCACTTAGGTGCTGCTTCTAAAGGCTTGGGTCGTAAGATCAACGAAATGCTTGTTGCAGAGCGTGAGAAGGCTGAAGCAGTTGCAGAATTGCGTAGCTTCCTTGATGAAATCTACAACGGTTATGAAGGCGATTTGCGCTGTGCTCGTACTGAAGATCTTGACAGCTTTACAGACGAAGAAATCTTAACCTTGGCATCCAACCTAACGGGTGGTGTTCCAATGGCGTCTGGTGCCTTTGATGGTGCAAAAGAGTCTGAAATCAAACGTATGTTGCGCTTAGCTGGAATCAACGAAAGTGGTCAAGTTAAATTGTTTAACGGCCGTACTGGTGATGCTTTTGAACGTCCTGTAACCGTTGGTTACATGTATATGCTGAAGTTGAACCACTTGGTTGATGACAAAATGCACGCACGTTCTACGGGTTCTTACAGCTTGGTTACTCAGCAACCGCTGGGTGGTAAAGCTCAGTTCGGTGGTCAGCGTTTCGGGGAGATGGAGGTATGGGCACTAGAAGCATACGGTGCTGCTTACACGCTTCAAGAGATGTTGACTGTTAAATCCGATGACGTGAATGGCCGTACTAAGATGTACAAAAACATCGTAGACGGTGACCACCGTATGGAACCTGGCATGCCTGAGTCCTTCAACGTGTTGGTGAAAGAGATTCGTTCTCTTGGTATCGATATCGAGCTGGAAAACGAATAAGCACGAATCACATTTGACCTGCTGGGGAGCAAGACTCCCCGGCCTTACGAGTGGGGCGAATATCCATGAAAGACTTATTAGGTCTTCTAAAATCACAGGGACAATCTGACGAGTTTGATGCGATCCGCATTGGCTTGGCATCACCAGATATGATTCGTTCATGGTCTTATGGTGAAGTTAAAAAGCCAGAGACCATCAACTACCGTACGTTCAAACCAGAACGTGACGGTTTGTTCTGTGCAAAAATCTTTGGTCCTATAAAGGACTATGAGTGCTTGTGTGGTAAATACAAGCGTTTGAAACACCGTGGTGTTATCTGTGAGAAGTGTGGCGTTGAAGTGGCTCTGTCTAAAGTGCGTCGTGAACGCATGGGTCACATTGAGCTTGCATCGCCTGTTGCACACATTTGGTTTTTGAAATCTCTTCCGTCTCGTATCGGTCTTATCCTAGATATGACGTTGCGTGATATTGAGCGAGTTTTGTATTTTGAATCTTTCATCGTGATTGATCCAGGTATGACGACGCTTGAAAAGGGTCAGTTGCTAAATGACGAGCAGTATTTTGAAGCGCTAGAAGAATTCGGTGATGAATTTGATGCCCGTATGGGTGCAGAAGCGGTTCAGATGTTGCTTCGCGATCTAGACATGCCTGTAGAAATTAACAGCATGCGTGAAGAGCTTAACAGCACGAACTCTGAAACTCGTATTAAGAAGCTGTCTAAGCGTCTTAAGCTAGTAGAAGCTTTCTATCATTCTGGTAATAACCCAGAGTGGATGGTGCTCGATGTATTGCCGGTTCTTCCGCCAGATCTTCGTCCATTGGTACCACTAGAAGGTGGTCGTTTTGCGACGTCGGATTTGAACGATCTTTATCGTCGTGTGATTAACCGTAACAATCGTTTAAAACGCCTGTTAGAGCTTTCTGCTCCAGATATCATCGTACGTAACGAAAAACGTATGTTGCAAGAGTCTGTTGATGCTTTGCTTGATAACGGTCGTCGTGGTCGCGCGATTACGGGTTCTAACAAACGTCCTTTGAAATCTTTGGCTGATATGATCAAAGGTAAGCAAGGTCGTTTCCGTCAGAACTTGCTAGGTAAGCGTGTTGATTATTCTGGTCGTTCGGTAATCACAGTAGGTCCATCACTGCGTCTACATCAGTGTGGTCTGCCTAAAAAAATGGCACTTGAGCTATTCAAGCCATTCATTTTTTCTAAACTTGAACTTCGTGGCATGGCGACGACGATCAAAGCGGCGAAGAAAATGGTTGAGCGTGAAACGCCTGAAGTGTGGGATATCCTTGATGAGGTTATCCGTGAACATCCAGTGATGTTGAACCGTGCGCCAACACTTCACCGTTTGGGTATCCAAGCGTTTGAACCTATGTTGATCGAAGGTAAAGCGATCCAGTTGCACCCACTTGTGTGTGCGGCCTACAACGCTGACTTCGACGGTGACCAAATGGCGGTTCACGTTCCGTTGACAATTGAAGCGCAGCTAGAAGCTCGTGCCTTGATGATGTCTACGAACAACATTCTATCACCAGCAAACGGCGAGCCGATCATCGTTCCTTCTCAGGACGTTGTATTGGGTCTGTACTATATGACTCGTGAGAAAATCAATGCCAAAGGCGAAGGCATGGCATTTTCTGACATCAAAGAAGTACACCGTGCGTATGGTGCGAAACAAGTTGAATTGCACGCGAAAGTAAAAGTGCGTATCAGCCAAGTTGATACCACGCTGGATGGCGACAAAGTGCCGTCTACTTTCATTGCAGATACAACCGTTGGTCGTGCTTTGTTGTTTGATATTGTTCCTGATGGCCTACCGTTCTCTGTGGTTAACCAAACCATGAAGAAGAAAGCGATCTCTAACTTGATCAACGAGTGTTACCGTAAAGTCGGCTTGAAAGAGAGCTGTATTTTTGCTGACCAATTGATGTACACAGGTTTTGCTTACGCGACCGCGTCTGGCTCTTCTGTTGGTGTTGACGACTTCGTTATACCGCCAGAGAAAGCAGCCATCATTGCTAAGGCAGAAGCCGAAGTTAAAGAAATCGAATACCAATATGCGGACGGTCTTGTAACGCAAGGCGAGAAGTACAACAAAGTAATCGACTTATGGTCTCGTACTAACGAAACGGTTACTGAAGCCATGATGAAAAACTTGGCAAAAGAGATGACTGTCAATAAAGCAGGTGAAACGGTTGAGCAACAATCTTTCAACTCTGTATACATGATGGCCGACTCTGGTGCCCGTGGTAGTGTGGCTCAGATGCGTCAGTTGGGTGGTATGCGTGGTCTGATGGCGAAACCAGATGGTTCCATCATCGAGACGCCAATCACAGCAAACTTCCGTGAAGGTCTGTCAGTACTTCAGTACTTTACGTCTACTCACGGTGCCCGTAAGGGTCTTGCTGATACGGCATTGAAAACGGCAAACTCTGGTTACTTGACTCGTCGTCTCGTAGACGTAGCGCAGGATTTGGTTATCACTGAGGTTGATTGTGGCTCTACAAACGGTATTTCCGTTGCCGCTATGATTGAAGGTGGTGATGTGGTTGTGCCACTAGGTCATCGTGTATTGGGTCGCGTTGTGGCTCAAGACGTTATTGATGCGAAAGGCAATTTAGTATTGTCTGCTGGCACATTGATCGATGAACATGACGTACGAACGATCGAAGCGGCTGGTGTTGACGAAATGATCATTCGCTCTGTTATCACTTGTAATACACGTCATGGTGTATGTGCTAAGTGTTATGGACGTGATCTTGCTCGTGGTCATCAGGTTAATATTGGTGAGGCCATTGGTGTTGTTGCGGCACAGTCAATCGGTGAGCCTGGTACACAGTTAACAATGCGTACCTTCCACATCGGTGGTGCGGCTTCTCGAGCGTCTGCGGTTGATAGTGTTCAAGTGAAGAGTGCGGGTACGGTTCGTTTTAATAAAATGAAGAGTATCGAGCGCCACACTGGGCATCTAGTGGTTGCATCTCGTTCTTCTGAATTGGCCATTGCCGATGAAGCGGGTCGTGAGAAAGAGCGTTACAAGCTTCCTTACGGTGCGGTATTGAGTGTGCGTGAAGGTGATCAAGTGACAGCGGGTCAAATCGTTGCTAACTGGGATCCACATACACACCCAATCGTATCTGAGATGGAAGGCCGTCTAGAATTTAGTGGTATGGAAGAGAACGTCACCATTCGTCGTCAATCAGACGAGATGACGGGCTTGACGACCATTGAAGTAATGGAAATGCGCGATCGTCCAGCGGCAGGTAAGGACATTCGTCCGATGATTTCTGTTGTTGATGCAGAGGGTAACCCAGTATTGATTCCAGGTACTGAATCGCCAGTACAGTATATGTTGCCTGAAAAAGCATTGTTAAGCCTAGATCATGGTGCAACAGTGAAATCCGGTGAGGTTCTTGCGCGTATTCCTCAAGAATCTATTGGTAACAAGGATATTACCGGTGGTTTGCCACGAGTGGCGGACCTATTTGAAGCGCGTCGTCCAAAAGATCCTGCTGTCATGGCGGAAACGAGCGGTGTTGTTAGCTTCGGTAAAGAGACAAAAGGTAAGATCCGTTTGGTTATCACGCCGCAAAACGGTGATGAGCCAGTTGAGACTTTGATTCCTAAATGGCGTCAAATTAACATCTTCGACGGTGAGGAAGTGGCAAAAGGTGAGATTATCGCCGACGGTCCGTTAAGTCCTCATGACATTCTGCGTCTTCAAGGTGTAGAGGCTTTGGCTGACTACATTACAAACGAAGTGCAGGAAGTTTACCGCTTACAAGGCGTTGTGATTAACGATAAGCATATTGAAGTTATTGTTAACCAAATGTTGCGTAAAGTGGAAGTTGGAGAGTCTGGTGATACAGATCTTATTCAAGGTGATCAGGTTGAGTTTACTCACCTGCTAGACGCAAACGAAAAAGCAATTGCTGAGGGTAAATTCCCAGCTAAGTATGAGCGTGTGCTTCTAGGTATCACCAAAGCTTCTTTGGCTACTGAGTCCTTTATATCAGCAGCGTCTTTCCAAGAGACTACTCGAGTTCTTACGGAAGGTGCGGTAACTGGTAAAAAAGATCACTTACGTGGCTTGAAAGAAAACGTTGTTGTAGGTCGTTTGATACCAGCGGGTACAGGCTTGGCTTACCACAATGAGCGCAAGAGAAAGAAAGAGCTTGCGCAAGCAGCAAAAGAAGGAAGTTCAACAGTGAGTGCATCCGATGTGGAAGAAGCATTGAGTGCAGCATTGAAAGACTAGTTATTTGCTGTTAAATCGTAAGGGAGGTGATTTTTTAGTCGCCTCCCTATTGACTGTTTTATAGGCGCAAATTAAACTTGCGCCTCCTTAATTTTGGCGATTTCCGTCATAAGAATTGGATTTGTGGAGCTTGTCTAATGGCAACCGTTAACCAGTTGGTTCGTAAACCACGTAAACGTAAAGTGGCAAAGAGTGACGTTCCTGCGTTACAAGCTTGTCCGCAACGCCGCGGTGTCTGCACTCGCGTATATACTACTACTCCTAAGAAGCCAAACTCGGCTTTGCGTAAAGTATGTCGTGTTCGCTTGACCAACGGCTTCGAAGTTACTTCCTACATCGGTGGTGAAGGTCACAACCTGCAAGAACACAGCGTCGTGCTGATTCGTGGCGGTCGTGTAAAAGACCTTCCTGGTGTTCGTTACCACACAGTACGTGGTAGCTTGGATACTTCAGGCGTACAAAAACGTAAGCAAGGCCGTTCTAAATACGGTACTAAACGTCCTAAGTAAGCTGAAGCTACTTAATTCATCGTTTAGACATAATTTTTTAATACAGTAAGGCCGAGCAATAATTAAATTGTCTCGGGCGAACCTGAAGAGGATGTAGATATGCCTAGAAGACGCGTCGTCGCTAAGCGTGAAATCCTTCCGGATCCTAAACACGGAAGCCAACTTCTCGCTAAATTTATTAACCATGTAATGGTTAGTGGTAAAAAATCTGTAGCAGAAAGCATTGTTTACAATGCATTGAACACTGTTGCAACACGCGCTAAAACAGAAGAGCCAATGGCTATCTTCGAAAAAGCACTAGAATCTATCCAGCCAATGGTTGAGGTTAAATCTCGCCGTGTTGGTGGTGCTACTTACCAAGTTCCTGTTGAAGTACGTCCTGCTCGCCGCGCAGCATTGTCTATGCGTTGGTTGGTTGATGCTTCTCGTAAGCGTGGTGAAAAATCCATGGCTCTACGTCTTGCAGGCGAAATCTTAGATGCTGCCGAAAACAAAGGTTCTGCTGTTAAGAAGCGTGAAGACGTTCATCGCATGGCAGAAGCTAACAAAGCATTCTCTCACTACCGTTTCTAATCATCCAGAGAAGGATACACAGTGGCACGTAAAACACCTATCAACCGCTACCGTAATATCGGTATTTGTGCGCACGTTGATGCTGGTAAAACGACGACAACTGAGCGCGTTCTTTTCTATACTGGTCTGTCTCATAAAATTGGTGAAGTGCACGATGGTGCTGCCACCATGGATTGGATGGAGCAGGAGCAAGAACGTGGTATCACGATAACTTCAGCAGCAACAACTTGCTTCTGGAGTGGAATGAATAAGCAGTTTGAAGAGCATCGTATCAATATTATTGATACCCCTGGGCACGTAGACTTTACGATTGAAGTAGAGCGTTCATTGCGTGTGCTGGATGGTGCTGTTGTTGTGCTTTGTGGTTCTTCGGGTGTGCAGCCTCAAACCGAGACAGTTTGGCGTCAGGCGAATAAGTATGAAGTTCCTCGTATGGTCTTTGTTAATAAGATGGACCGTACGGGAGCGAATTTCTTTTCGGTTGTGCGTCAATTAAAAACGCGTCTTGGGGCAAATGCTGTTCCCATTCAGATTAACATTGGTGCCGAAGAAGATTTTAAAGGCGTCATTGATTTAGTCTTAATGAAAACAATAATGTGGAATGAAGAAGATCAGGGGATGACTTTCTCTTTAGAGGAGATTCCTGAAGATTTGCTTGATGAAGCGTTAGAGTGGCGTGAACAGATGGTGGAGGCCGCAGCGGAAGCGAATGATGAATTGATGGATAAGTACCTTGAAGAAGGTGAATTGTCTGTTGATGAGATTAAAAGCGGCTTGCGAATTCGTACGTTGTCCAATGAGATTGTCTTGGTTACGTGTGGTTCGGCCTTTAAAAACAAAGGCGTTCAGGCTGTTTTGGATGCGGTTGTTGAATATTTACCTTCTCCGCTTGAAGTAAAGGCGATTGAGGGGACGCTTGAAGATGGTGAAACGGTTGTGACTCGAGTGGCAAATGATGAAGATCCTTTTTCGTCATTGGCTTTTAAGATCGCAACGGATCCATTTGTGGGCACATTGACATTTATTCGTGTGTATTCAGGTGTGTTGCGTTCTGGTGATGCGGTTTACAACTCTGTTAAACAGAAGCGTGAGCGTATCGGTAGAATGGTACAGATGCATGCAAATAATCGTGAAGAGATCAAAGAGGTTTTAGCGGGTGATATTGCTGCTCTCGTAGGTATGAAGTTTGCAACTACGGGTGATACTCTTTGTGATATGAATGATGTTGTTGTGTTAGAGCGTATGGAGTTTCCTGAGCCAGTTATCTCTGTTGCGGTTGAGCCTAAATCTCAAGCGGATCAAGATAAAATGGCTGTTGCGTTAGGTAAATTGGCGCAAGAAGACCCTTCTTTCCGTGTGGAGACGCATGAGGAGACGGGGCAAACTATTATTTCTGGTATGGGTGAACTGCACCTTGATATTCTTGTTGACCGTATGCGTCGCGAGTTTAAGGTGGAGGCAAACATTGGTAAGCCTCAGGTTTCCTACCGGGAGAAAATTCGCAAAGAAGTGGTGGTTAATCACAAGTTTGTGCGTCAATCCGGTGGTCGTGGTCAATACGGTCACGTCGTAATGAAGTTAATCCCAACTGAAAAAGATGGGCTTGAATTCGTTAACGAGATTGTTGGTGGTGCTATTCCTAAAGAATACATCCCTGCAGTAGAAAAGGGTGTTTCAGAGCAAATGAAGAATGGCGTGATCGCTGGTTATCCATTGTTGGGTATCAAGGTTGTGCTGATCGATGGTTCATTCCATGATGTTGACTCTAATGAAATGGCCTTTAAAATTGCAGCTTCTCAGGGCTTAAGAAAAGGAGCAGTTGACGCTGACCCTTGTGTTCTTGAACCTGTAATGAAAGTGGAAGTTGTAACTCCTGAAGAATACATGGGCGATGTGATGGGTGACCTGAACCGTCGTCGTGGTCTTGTTCAGGGGATGGACGATTCCCCGTCAGGGAAAATTATTCGTGCGGAAGTTCCTCTTGGGGAAATGTTCGGATATGCAACTGACGTGCGTAGCTTGTCGCAAGGGCGTGCAAGTTATGCAATGGAGTTTGAGAAATACGCTGAAGCACCGGCTAGTGTGGCAGACGCGATCATCAAAAATGAAGATTAATCATCATACTTACTAATTCTTAAGGTGTATGTATCATGGCAAAGAGTAAATTCGAACGTAATAAACCACACGTTAACGTTGGCACAATCGGTCACGTTGACCATGGTAAAACAACTCTAACTGCAGCATTGACTCGCGTATGTGCAGAAGTATATGGCGGTACAGCTGTTGCTTTTGACGGTATCGATAATGCTCCTGAAGAGCGTGAGCGTGGTATCACTATCTCTACTTCTCACGTAGAGTACGATTCTCCAGTGCGTCACTATGCACACGTAGACTGCCCAGGACACGCCGATTATGTTAAAAACATGATCACTGGTGCTGCTCAAATGGACGGTGCGATCCTTGTTTGTGGTGCGACTGACGGTCCTATGCCTCAGACTCGTGAGCACATCCTTCTTTCTCGTCAAGTAGGTGTTCCTTACATCGTTGTTTTCTTGAACAAGTCTGACTTGTTGGCAGAAGACTGTGGTGGTGCGGATTCTGAAGAATACGCTGAAATGCTAGAGTTGGTTGAGATGGAATTGCGTGATCTTCTATCTGAATACGACTTCCCAGGTGATGATACTCCAATCATCCCAGGTTCTGCGCTAATGGCGTTGAAAGGCGAAGACGACAACGAAATGGGTACTACGGCTGTACGTAAACTAGTTGAAACACTAGATTCTTACATTCCTGAGCCAGAGCGTGCTATCGATGGTGCATTCTTGATGCCTATCGAGGACGTATTCTCTATCCAAGGTCGTGGTACAGTTGTGACTGGTCGTGTTGAGCGCGGCATCATCAAAATCCAAGAAGAAGTTGAAATTGTTGGTATCGTGAATACTATCAAAACAACTTGTACTGGTGTTGAGATGTTCCGTAAGCTTCTTGACGAAGGTCGTGCTGGTGAGAACTGTGGTATTCTTCTACGTGGTACTAAGCGTGAAGACGTTCAGCGTGGTCAAGTATTGGCTAAGCCTGGTTCAATCACTCCTCACACTCAGTTCGAAGCAGAAGTGTACGTGTTGGGTAAAGATGAAGGTGGTCGTCACACTCCATTCTTCAAAGGTTACCGTCCACAGTTCTACTTCCGTACAACTGACGTAACTGGTGCATGTTCTCTTCCTGAAGGCGTAGAAATGGTTATGCCTGGTGATAACATTCAAATGACTGTTGAACTAATTCACCCAATCGCGATGGACGAAGGTCTACGTTTCGCGATCCGTGAAGGTGGTCGTACAGTTGGTGCTGGTGTTGTAGCTAAAATCCTTAAGTAATTAGATAGTAATATCTGCTTACTTTGATTTGGAAAAGGCCACTCGCTTGTCGGGTGGCCTTTTTATTTTATGGTTTATTTTGTTTGTTCAGAAATTGGTTACTTGACAACCAGTTTTTGAATGGCTAATATTCGCCGTCCTTAAAAAAGGATTGTGGCTTAATAAATGTACAGTTAAGTCATCAAAACATTGTATTTGGAGTTGGAAATGCAAAGCCAAAAAATCCGTATTCGTCTGAAAGCGTTTGATCATCGTCTGATCGATGCTTCAACACAAGAAATTGTGGACACAGCGAAACGTACAGGTGCGCAAGTGCGTGGACCGATTCCACTTCCTACTCGCAAAGAGCGTTATACAGTATTGATTTCTCCACACGTAAACAAAGATGCGCGTGATCAGTATGAAATCCGTACACACAAACGTGTTCTAGACATTGTTGAGCCAACTGAGAAAACGGTTGATGCTCTAATGAAGCTAGATCTTGCGGCAGGCGTGGAAGTACAAATTTCTTTGGGTTAATAGCTCAAAGTTTGGGGTGCGACAACCGGCTGGTTATCAGTCGGCTATATGCACAATAGTGGAATGATCTGGAATGATCAGCCGTAGCGGGTGATAGCCCCATACACAACTGGCAAATGAGGTAAAAAATGGCTATTCAATTAGTCGGACGCAAAGCCGGAATGACACGTATCTTCACTGAAGAAGGTGTATCCGTGCCAGTAACCGTCATCGAGGTTGAACCGAACCGCGTTACTCAGGTGAAAACTGCAGAAACTGATGGCTACCAAGCTGTCCAAGTTACTGTTGGTACTCGCCGTTCGAGCCGCGTTAACAAAGCTGCTGCGGGTCATTATGCAAAAGCGAATGTTGAAGCAGGTCGTGGTTTGTGGGAGTTCCGCCTGTCTGGTGATGAAAAAGAAATCAATGTTGGTGATGAGCTAACAGTTGCTGATTTCGAATCTATCCAAATGGTTGATGTAACTGGTCAATCAAAGGGTAAAGGGTTTCAAGGTGCCATTAAGCGTCACAATTTCCGTACGCAAGATGCTACACATGGTAACTCATTGTCTCACCGTGCACCTGGTTCTATCGGCCAATGTCAAACACCTGGTCGTGTTTGGAAAGGCAAGAAGATGGCTGGCCATATGGGTGCTGCACAAGTCACTACGCAATCACTAGAAGTGGTTCGTGTAGACACAGAGCGTAACCTTATCCTTGTGAAAGGTGCCGTACCTGGTGCAGTAAATGGTGATGTTATTCTTCAATCAGCTGTTAAAGCTCGCTAAGAGGGGTAGACAATGAACTTGAATCTAACAGGCGCGGAAGGAACGGTAGAAGTTTCTGATGTAGCCTTTGCTCGTGAATATAACGAAGCGTTGGTACACCAAGTAGTAACATCTTACTTGGCTGGCGCTCGTCAAGGCTCACGCGCACAGAAAACACGCTCTGAAGTAGCAGGTGGTGGACGCAAACCTTGGAAACAAAAAGGTTCTGGTCGTGCTCGCGCAGGTACTATCCGCAGTCCGCTATGGCGTTCTGGTGGTGTCACTTTCGCAGCGAAACCACAAGACCACTCTCAGAAAGTGAACAAGAAGATGTATCGTGCAGCAATGCGCACCATCTGGTCTGAACTTGTACGTCAAGACCGTCTTGTTGTGGTTGAAGATCTTAAATTGGAAGCTCCAAAAACTAAGCTCTTCATAGCAAAAATGGCAGAATTGAATATTGAGAACGCTTTGATTGTTTCCCACGATTTGGATGACAATTTATTCTTAGCGGCTCGCAACATTCCTAACGTAGATGTACGTGATGCAGCGTCTATCGACCCTGTTAGCTTGATTGCTTACGACAAAGTGTTGGTGACAGTTGGTGCTCTGAAACAAGTTGAGGAGGCACTAGCATGATCGGCGAACGTATTTATAAAGTTCTGTTGGGTCCACACATTTCCGAAAAAGCAACGATCGTAGCCGAAGGCAATGGTCAGTATGTTTTTCGTGTAACTGGTGATGCAACGAAACCTGAAATCAAACAAGCTATCGAAGCGCTTTTTGAAGTCAAAGTTGAGTCTGTTCGCACGTTGAACCATAAAGGTAAAACAAAGCGTACAGTTCGTGGTCTAGGCAAGCGTAAAGACGTGAAAAAAGCGTACGTACGTTTGGCTGAAGGCCAAGACATTGATTTCATGGTCGCTGAATAAGGGGAGATAGGTCAATGGCTGTTGTTAAAAGTAAGCCAACGTCTGCAGGCCGTCGTCACGTTGTTAAAGTTACCAACAACGATTTGCACAAAGGCGCACCATATGCACCTTTGCTAGACACAAAAAGCAAATCTGGTGGACGTAACAATAACGGACGCATCACTACGCGTCACGTAGGTGGTGGTCATAAGCAGCATTACCGTATGGTTGATTTCCGTCGTAATAAAGATGGGATTTCTGCGGTAGTTGAGCGTTTGGAATATGATCCAAACCGTTCTGCAAATATTGCATTGATTAGATATGCTGATGGTGAGCGTCGTTACATTATCGCTTCCAAAGGTATGGTCGCAGGCAATGTTGTTTTTAGTGGTGCAGATGCGCCTATCAAAGCCGGTAATACTTTGCCTCTGCAAAATATTCCAGTTGGTAGTACCGTACACTGTGTCGAGCTTAAGCCAGGTAAAGGTGCACAAGTTGCCCGTTCTGCTGGTGCTTCTGCTCAGCTAGTTGCTCGTGAAGGTCGTTACGTTACTCTTCGCCTACGTTCAGGTGAAATGCGTAAAGTATTGACAGAATGTCGCGCTACTTTAGGTGAAGTATCAAACTCTGAGCATAGCTTGCGAGTTCTTGGTAAAGCTGGTGCTACGCGTTGGCGTGGTGTTCGTCCTACCGTTCGCGGTGCGGCGATGAACCCAGTGGATCACCCACATGGTGGTGGTGAAGGTCGTAGCAAAGGTGGTCGTCACCCAGTTACGCCATGGGGTGTGCCTACTAAAGGGTACAAAACGCGCAGCAACAAGCGTACTGATAAACTTATTGTACGTCGCCGTACTAAGTAATAAGAGGAAACGACTGTGCCACGTTCACTAAAAAAAGGTCCTTTTATCGACCTTCATTTGTTGAAAAAGGTAGAGGCTGCGGTAGAGAAAAATGATCGTCGTCCAATTAAAACTTGGTCACGCCGTTCTACTATCTTCCCTGATTTTGTAGGGTTGACTATCGCTGTCCATAATGGTCGCCAGCATGTTCCAGTTCTAGTAACTGAAGATATGGTCGGTCATAAATTGGGTGAGTTCGCTCCGACCCGTACATATCGTGGTCATGCTGCGGACAAGAAAGCCAAACGGTAATAAGGGGTATTAACATGAGTGAAGTAAGCGCTTCATTGAAGGGTGCTCGCCTCTCAGCGCAGAAGGCCCGTTTGGTTGTAGATCAAATCCGCGGCAAATCTGTTAGCGAAGCACTGAACATTTTAACGTTCAGTCCTAAAAAGGCGGCAGTAATTGTCAAGAAAGTACTAGAGTCTGCGATAGCTAACGCTGAGCATAACGAAGGTGCTGATGTAGATGACTTGCGTGTGTCTACGGCTTACGTTGATGAGGCTATGACTCTGAAACGTATTATGCCACGTGCCAAAGGCCGTGCTGACCGTATTCTAAAACGCGGTTGCCATATTACAGTTAAAGTCGCTGACTAATTAGGAGAAACCCAATGGGTCAGAAGGTTCATCCAACTGGTATACGCCTAGGGATAGTTAAAGATCATACTTCTACTTGGTATGCGAATAATCAAAACTACTCTAAGCTGTTATTAAACGATCTTCAAGTTCGTGAGTACTTGGAGAAAAAATTGGTTCAGGCTTCTGTTTCTCGTATCGAGATTCAGCGTCCTGCTCAGACAGCCCGTATTACAATTCACACTGCTCGTCCGGGTATCGTGATTGGTAAGAAAGGTGAAGATGTTGAGAAACTACGTAATGCAGTTTCTGAAATGATGGGCGTTCCTGTCCACATTAACATCGAAGAAATTCGTAAGCCTGAAATGGATGCGAAATTGGTTGCGCAAAATATTGCAAGCCAACTTGAGCGTCGCGTTATGTTCCGTCGTGCTATGAAGCGCGCAGTACAAAATGCTATGCGTGCAGGCGCAAAAGGGATCAAGGTTCAGGTAAGTGGTCGTTTAGGCGGTGCAGAAATTGCACGTGCTGAGTGGTACCGTGAAGGCCGTGTGCCTCTACACACTCTACGCGCTGACATTGACTACGCTACTTATGAAGCAGCTACAACTTACGGCATCATTGGTGTTAAAGTGTGGATCTTCAAAGGCGAAATCTTGGGCGGTATTGAACAAGTGCGAGCTGATAAAGGCGCACAAAAGAAGAAGTCTAAGTAGGGGGTAAGTCATGTTACAACCGAAACGTACTAAGTTCCGTAAGATGCAAAAAGGCCGTAACCGCGGTCTTGCTCTTCGCGGAAACCAAGTTAGCTTTGGTGAATTCGGATTGAAGTCCACTGAACGTGGTCGTCTTACTGCTCGTCAAATTGAAGCGGCGCGTCGTGCAATGACTCGTCACATCAAGCGTGGTGGTAGAATCTGGATTCGTGTGTTCCCTGATAAGCCGATTACTCAGAAGCCTCTTGAGGTTCGTCAGGGTAAAGGTAAGGGTAGCGTAGAATACTGGGTTGCGCAGATCCAACCTGGAAAAATGCTTTATGAAGTTGAGGGCGTTTCTGAGCAGTTAGCACGCGAAGCGTTTGCGTTAGCTGCAGCTAAGCTTCCTCTGTCCACAACTTTCGTAACGCGTACGGTGATGTAGATGAAAGCAAAAGAAATGCAAGAAAAGTCTGTAGCTGAGCTACAAGCGACCTTGATTGAACTGCTACGTGAGCAATTTACTCTGCGTATGCAGAAAGCCACTGGTCAGTTAGCGCAAACTCATTTGCTCTCGCAAGTTCGCCGCAATATCGCACGTGTTAAAACCGTGCTAAATGATAAGGCAGGTAACTAAGATGGCAGAAACAAAAGCGCGTACCGCTACTGGTAAAGTAGTTAGCGACAAGATGGATAAAACCATTACGGTACTAGTTGAGCGTACAGAGAAACACCCTTTATACGGTAAGTTTGTCCGTCGTTCGACTAAATTACACGCTCATGATGAAAACAATGAATGTCAGATCGGTGATATCGTTAAGGTTGTGGAAACACGTCCTTACTCTAAGTCTAAGACTTGGAATCTGGTTCAAGTTGTTGAGAAAGCAGCAGCTGTATAAGCTGCTCCTTCCTTCGTGAGACTTGTTATCTAATTTGATTGGAGAGCAGAAATGATTCAAACAGAATCGATGCTTGATGTTGCAGATAACAGCGGCGCAAAGCGTGTTCAGTGTATTAAAGTACTGGGTGGCTCACATCGTCGTTATGCTGCTATCGGTGACATTATTAAGGTCACAGTGAAAGAAGCGATCCCACGTGGTCGTGTTAAAAAAGGGCAGGTTCTTAACGCAGTTGTCGTTAGAACTAAGAAAGGTGTTCGTCGTTCTGATGGCTCAGTGATCCGTTTTGATGTAAACTCAGCGGTTCTATTGAATGCTTCAGGACAGCCTATTGGTACTCGTATCTTTGGCCCTGTAACACGTGAATTGCGTACAGAGCAGTTCATGAAAATTGTTTCTCTTGCACCTGAAGTGCTGTAAGAGGGAGAGGGGACATTATGCGTAAAATCAAACGTAACGACGAAGTTATCGTGATTGCTGGTAAAGATAAAGGCAAGCGCGGTAAAGTTGTTAAGGTAGTAGACGAAAACCGAGTTCTAGTTTCTGGCATTAATACTGTTAAGAAACACGAGAAACCAAACCCTATGAAGGGTTCAACTGGTGGTATCGTTGAACAAGAAGCACCTATCCAGGTTTCCAATGTAGCCATTTTTAACAGTGCTACGGGTAAAGCGGATCGCGTCGGCTTTAAATTGAACGAAGACGGTACGAAAGTGCGTGTTTTTAAATCAAATAGTGAAGCGATCGACGCCTAAGAGCGAGAATTATAGCCATGGCGAGACTTAAGCAAGTTTATAAAGATCAAGTTGTAGCAAAACTTACTGAAGAGTTTGGTTACAAAAACGTGATGGAAGTGCCTAAAATCACTAAAATCACATTAAATATGGGTGTTGGTGAAGCTATCGCAGACAAGAAACTTCTTGAGCATGCGGTAAATGATCTTCAAGCACTTAGCGGCCAGAAAGTAGTAGTAACTAAGGCTCGTAAATCAGTAGCAGGCTTTAAAATCCGTGACGGTTATCCGATCGGTTGTAAAGTGACGCTACGTGGCGACCGTATGTGGGATTTCTTCGACCGTTTGGTTGATGTGGCTATCCCGCGTATTCGTGACTTCCGTGGACTTAATCCAAAGTCTTTCGACGGTCGCGGTAACTACAGTATGGGTGTTAAAGAGCAAATCATCTTCCCTGAAATCGACTACGATAAAGTAGACCGTGTACGTGGTATGGATATTACCATTACAACGACTGCTCGTACCGACGAAGAAGGTCGTGCTTTGCTAGCCGCCTTTAGTTTCCCTTTCAAGAAATAAGAGGTAGGAATCATGGCTAAAGTATCAATGATTCAGCGCGAAGCAAAACGTACCAAATTAGTAGCTAAGTTCGCTGAAAAGCGTGCGGCTCTAAAAGCGATCATTAGCGACGTTAATGCATCGGACGATGAAAAGTGGGAAGCAACGCTTAAATTACAAGCGCTTCCACGCGATTCATCTTCTTCTCGCCAGCGTAACCGTTGCCAAATCACAGGTCGTCCGCACGGTGTATACCGTCGTTTCGGTCTGTCTCGTATCAAACTGCGTGAAGCAGCGATGCGCGGTGACGTACCAGGCTTGAAGAAAGCTAGTTGGTAAGCAAGTAGAGCGCGATCATAATACATGGCAGTGAGTGGGGTGTCTAAATACTGGACATTCTGCTCGCTGCTGTGTACTATGCGCGAGCTCTATTTGCTGCACAATGGTTTTTAAATTAGGAGCTCTTAAATGAGTATGCAAGATACCCTTGCGGATATGTTTACACGTATTCGTAATGCCCAGATGGCTGCAAAGTCTTCTGTGAGTATGCCTTCATCAAAAATGAAGGCATCGATTGCTGCTGTTCTACGCGAAGAAGGTTACGTAGGTGACTTCTCTGTAGATGAAGCAGTAAAACCAACGCTTACAATCGAGTTGAAATACTACGAAGGTAAGCCAGTTATCGAACAAATCAAACGCGCATCTCGTCCAAGTTTGCGTCAATACAAAGGCACAGCGGCTCTACCTAAAGTAGAAGCTGGTCTTGGTGTTGCAATCATCTCTACCTCTAAAGGTGTGATGACAGACCGTGCAGCTCGTGCTGCTGGTATCGGTGGCGAAGTAATCTGCACAGTATTCTAGGAGTTAGTATGTCTCGAGTTGCTAATAGTCCCGTGACGCTTCCTAGTGGTGTAGATTTGACCCTAAATGGACAAACTGTCGTTGTTAAAGGCGGCAAAGGTTCTTTAGAGTTTAATGTTCACACAAGCGTACAAGTGTCTAAAGAAGAAAATGTTATTACCTTCGCTGCGCGCGATGGTGCAAAACAAAGCCGTGCCTTAGCTGGTACAACTCGTGCTTTGGTTAACAACATGGTTGTTGGTGTTAGCCAAGGTTTCGAGAAAAGATTGCTTCTTCAAGGTGTTGGTTACCGTGCTGC
Organism: Marinomonas shanghaiensis; assembly: GCF_003259175.1. GTDB lineage: Bacteria > Pseudomonadota > Gammaproteobacteria > Pseudomonadales > Marinomonadaceae > Marinomonas > Marinomonas shanghaiensis. The sequence goes on from NZ_QGOK01000024.1 coordinate 43,379, forward strand.
GCTTAAAGGCAACGTACTTAACCTATCTCTGGGTTTTTCTCACCCAGTTGATTATGAACTACCTGAAGGCATCACAGCTGAATGTGCTTCTCAAACAGAAATCGTGATTCGTGGTGTTGATAAACAAGCCGTTGGTCAGGTTGCTGCAGAAGTTCGCGGTTTCCGTCCACCAGAGCCATACAAAGGCAAAGGTGTTCGCTATGCTGACGAAATTATTCGTCGTAAAGAAGCTAAGAAGAAGTAGGTAGGCATTCATGAACACTAAAAAACAATCTCGGATTCGTCGTGCACGTCGTGCTCGTTTGCATATTCGTGACTTAGGTGCGAATCGTCTTACTGTACATCGCACACCACGCCATATGTATGCTCAAGTGATTTCTCCTTGTGGTAGCAAAGTGCTAGCAAGCGCTTCTACTCTTGAAGAAGCTCTTCGTGGCTCAGCGACTGGTAACAAAGCAGCGGCTAAAGAAGTCGGTACTTTGATTGCTGCTCGCGCTAAAGAAGCAGGTGTCACTTCGGTCGCTTTTGACCGTTCTGGCTTCAAATATCATGGTCGCGTTCAGGTTCTTGCTGACGCTGCACGTGAAGCCGGTCTAGAGTTCTAAGGGGTAGCAAATGGCAGTTAATGATCAACAAACTAGCGACCTCCAAGAGAAGCTAGTACAAGTAAACCGCGTTGCTAAAGTAGTGAAGGGTGGTCGTATCTTCTCTTTCACAGCTTTGACAGTCGTTGGTGATGGTAAAGGTAAGGTTGGCTTCGGTCGCGGTAAAGCGCGTGAAGTTCCTCAAGCAATTCAAAAAGCTATGGAACAAGCTCGCCGTAACATGATTTCTGTTAAGCTTGATGGCGATACTTTACAGTATCCAGTTAAAGCAAATCATGGTGCGTCTAATGTTTACATGCAGCCTGCGTCTCAAGGTACTGGTATCATAGCCGGTGGTGCAATGCGTGCGGTTCTAGAAATCGCTGGCGTTCACAACGTATTGGCAAAATGTTACGGTTCTACAAACCCAGTAAACGTAGTTCGCGCTACGATCAAAGGTTTGCAGGATATGAAAGCACCTGAACAAATCGCGGCTAAACGCGGTAAGTCAGTCGATCAAATTTTGGGGTAATGTGTTATGGCGAATAATACCATCACAGTTCAACTAACCCGCAGCCCGATCGGTCGTCTTCCAAAGCACCGTGAAACTGTTAAAGGCTTGGGTTTGCGTAAAGTTGGCCAAACTCGTCAGTTGGAAGATACTCCTTCTGTACGTGGTATGGTTAATAAAGTTTATTACATGGTTAAAGTGGTAGGGGAATAACATGTTCTTAAATACACTTCGTCCTGGCGAAGGTAGCAAGCATGCTCCTAAACGTGTTGGTCGCGGCATTGGTAGCGGCTTGGGCAAAACCGGCGGACGAGGCCATAAAGGTCTTAAGTCTCGCTCTGGTGGCTCAGTAAAACCTGGTTTTGAAGGTGGTCAAATGCCTTTGCAGCGTCGTCTGCCAAAATTCGGTTTTACTTCACGTCAGGCAAAGTATGTTGCTGAAGTTCGTTTAAACGAGCTTGCTGCTGTAAATGCTGAAGTTGTAGATTTGGCTGCTCTTAAAGGCGCCGACATTCTAGGTCATCAAATTAAGACTGCACGTGTGATTTTGTCTGGTTCCATCGACAAAGCCATCACTGTTCGTGGTCTTAAAGTGACTAAAGGTGCTCGTGCCGCTATTGAAGCAGCTGGCGGAAAAGTCGAGGAATAAATGGCAAAGCGTGGCTCACTACCTGCTGGAATGCAAAATGGATTAGGCGAGCTTTGGGCTCGTATACGCTTTGTGTTTATAGCAATTATTGTATACCGAATTGGTGCACATATTCCTGTTCCGGGTATTAACCCTGATAGGTTATCAGCGCTGTTTGATCAAAATGAAGGCACTATTCTGAGTTTATTTAACGTATTCTCAGGGGGCGCGCTTGAGCGCATGAGTATTCTTGCGCTTGGGATTTTGCCCTATATTTCTGCCTCTATTATTATGCAGTTATTGACGGTTGTGAGTCCGCAGCTAGAGCAGCTCAAGAAAGAGGGTGAAGCGGGTCGTCGTAAGATTACTCAGTACACTCGTTACGGTACGGTGCTTCTTGCCCTAGTCCAGTCCGCCAGTATGGCGGTTGGTTTGGCAAGCCAAGGTATATCATTTAGCAGCGGCATAGAGTTTTATGCTGTGGCTGTTGTGACACTTGTGGCTGGTACTGTTTTCTTGATGTGGTTGGGTGAGCAAGTTACCGAAAAAGGGATTGGTAATGGTATTTCCATATTAATCTTTGCCGGTATCGTTGCTGGTCTGCCTTCCGCTCTAGGTCGTTCGTTTGAGTCGGCTCGTCAAGGCGATATTAATATTTTAGCTCTGTTGTTGATTGGTATATTGGCCATTGCGACTATTGCGTTCGTTGTGTTCATCGAACGTGGTCAACGTCGCATAACGGTGAATTATGCTAAGCGCCAACAAGGCAAAAAGGTGTTTGCCGCACAAAAGAGTCATTTGCCTCTTAAAGTAAATATGGCTGGTGTTATACCACCTATTTTTGCTTCAAGTATCCTTCTTTTCCCAGCTTCGATTGGACAATGGTTCGGTCAGGGTGAGGGGATGGAGTGGTTGCAAAATACCTCTTTGGCTCTGGCTCCTGGGCAACCGCTCTATGTGCTGTTGTTTGCGATAGCAATTGTGTTCTTTTGCTTCTTCTACACAGCGCTAGTGTTCAATCCTAAAGATGTGGCAGATAACTTGAAAAAATCCGGTGCGTTTTTGCCGGGTATTCGTCCAGGCGATCATACAGCTCGATATATTGATGGTGTAATGACTCGTTTGACACTGTTTGGTGCTTTATACATCACGCTTGTGTCACTGATGCCTCAGTTCTTTGTTGTTGCGTGGAATGTTCCATTCTACTTTGGCGGTACTTCTATGTTGATCGTAGTGGTTGTCGTCATGGACTTTATGTCGCAAGTTCAAAGTCACTTGATGAGTCAGCAATACGAATCATTAATGAAGAAATCTAATCTGACTGGTTATGGTCCAAATGGCCTAATGCGCTGAGCGTAAGGTTGGAGTTGAACATGAAAGTACGTGCTTCTGTAAAGAAAATCTGTCGTAACTGCAAAATCGTTCGTCGTAACGGTTCAGTTCGAGTGATTTGCGTTGAACCTCGTCACAAACAGCGTCAAGGTTAATCGCGAGTTTGCTTGATGATAGGAAAGGGTGGTTGATTTATGGCCTAAAGATAGGCATAATCAGCCGCCCTCATGAAAGTAAAGTGATGAATTATCATTTAATCATCAATAACAACGGAGTAAAATGAATGGCTCGTATAGCCGGTGTCAATATTCCTGACAATAAACATGCGGTCATTTCTCTGACTTACATCTTCGGAATTGGTCGCACTCGTTCGCGCGCTATTTGCGCCGCTACAGGTGTTGCAGAGACTGCTAAAATCGGTTCTCTAAGCGATGATACGCTTGACCAACTTCGTGGCGAAGTTGCTAAGTATACTGTAGAGGGTGACTTACGTCGTGAAGTCAGTATGTCTATCAAACGTTTGATGGACTTGGGTTGCAACCGCGGGATTCGTCATCGCCGCAGCCTACCAGTTCGTGGTCAACGTACCAAAACGAACGCCCGTACACGAAAAGGCCCTCGTAAGCCTATTCGTAAGTAATTTAAACGCGTTTCGCTCTAGTCACAAGTTCACTAGAGCTGAGCATTAAATAGGAAAGTGCAATATGGCTAAGCCAGCTACGCGCAACACCAAGAAAAAAGTCAAAAAGACGGTCGTCGACGGTGTTGCTCATGTACACGCGTCATTTAATAATACGATCGTGACTATCACTGACCGCCAAGGCAATGCTTTGTCTTGGGCTACTGCAGGTGGTTCTGGTTTTCGCGGATCTCGTAAAAGTACTCCTTTCGCAGCTCAAGTAGCCGCGGAACGTGCCGGTGCTGTCGCACAAGAGTTCGGCCTTAAAAACGTTGACGTAATGATCAAGGGCCCAGGTCCTGGTCGTGAGTCCGCAGTTCGTGCATTGAATGCATTGGGCTTGCGTATCAATAACATCACAGATGTGACGCCAATTCCGCACAACGGTTGCCGTCCACCTAAGAAACGTCGCGTTTAATTGAGGAGACAGATACATGGCTCGTTATATAGGTCCAACTTGTAAGTTGTCTCGTCGTGAAGGTACCGACTTGCAATTGAAGAGCGGTTCACGCGCTCTTGAGTCGAAATGTAAAGTAGAGACGGTTCCTGGTGTGCATGGTGCACGTCGCGGTCGTCTTTCTGATTACGGCTTGCAGTTACGTGAGAAACAAAAAGTACGTCGTATGTACGGTATTTTGGAAAAGCAATTCCGTAACTACTATAAATCTGCTGCTCGTCTTAAAGGCGCGACAGGTGAAAACCTTTTGCAACTTTTGGAATCACGTTTAGACAACGTTGTATACCGCGCAGGTTTTGGTTCTACACGTGCGGAAGCTCGTCAGCTAGTAGGCCATAAAGGCATTCTAGTAAATGGCGCTACGGTTAACATCCCGTCTTACCAAGTGAAAGCTGGTGACGTTGTGTCAATTCGTGAAAAAGCTAAGAAGCAATTGCGTGTACAAAGCGCATTAGAGCTATCTAAAGGTCGTGCACCGATCCATTGGATCGAAGTTGATTCAACTAAACTGGAAGCAACTTACAAAGCTGTTCCAGAACGTGCCGATTTATCAGCTGAAATTAATGAGAACCTAATTGTCGAACTTTACTCTAAGTAAGTCGGTAATTAGGATTAAGAAATAGGTGGATCTATGCAGCGTTCAGTGAGCGAATTGTTAACCCCACGCAACATTGAAGTTCAGGAACTAGGCAACTGTCGCGCTAAAGTTACACTACAACCGCTAGAGCGTGGTTTTGGTCATACTTTGGGTAACGCTTTGCGCCGTATCCTGCTTTCTTCAATGCCAGGTTGTGCGATTGTTGAAGTTGAAATCGACGGTGTATTACACGAATACAGCGCAATCGAAGGGGTTAAAGAAGATGTAATTGAAATTCTTCTTAACCTGAAAGGAGTTGCGATCGCTCTACACGGGCAAGATGAAGCAACTCTTACTCTAAGTAAAAAGGGTCCCGGTATCGTAACAGCTGGAGATATCCAGTTGGTTGCTGATGCAGAGATCGCTAACCCTGACCACGTTATTGCGCACTTAGACGATACTGCTGAGTTAACGATGCAGATCAAAGTCGCTCGTGGCCGTGGTTATGAGCCTGCTGATGCTCGTGTTGCTGGCGACGATGAGACTCGTCCAATCGGTCGCTTGCAACTGGATGCCTCATTCAGCCCTGTTCGCCGTGTTGCGTACAGTGTCGATAATGCTCGTGTAGAGCAGCGTACAGATTTAGATAAGTTAGTCTTAGACATCGAATCTAATGGTACAATCGATCCTGAAGAAGCAATTCGTCGTGCAGCGACTATTTTACAACAGCAAATTGCTGTGTTCGTCGCCCTTGAAAGCGAGAGCGAAGCACCTGTTGTAGAAGAAGAGGATGAGATTGATCCAATTTTGCTACGCCCGGTTGATGATCTTGAATTGACCGTTCGCAGTGCTAACTGTTTAAAAGCAGAGAACATTTATTACATCGGTGATTTGATTCAACGCACTGAGGTTGAGCTTCTTAAGACGCCTAACCTAGGTAAGAAGTCGTTAACTGAAATCAAAGATGTTTTAGCACAGCGTGGTTTGTCTTTGGGAATGCGTTTAGAGAACTGGCCACCGGCTAGTTTGAAAGACGATAGCAAAGTTCTAGCTCGCTAGGTCATTGTTCCCTGACCACCGTAGTTTGGTAAGGAATGTAAAATGCGTCATCGTAAGAGTGGACGTCACTTAAACCGTACTAGCTCACATCGTAAAGCGATGTTTAAGAACATGGCTGCTTCTTTGTTCGAACACGAAGTTATCAAAACTACGTTGCCGAAAGCCAAAGAACTACGTCGTGTTGCTGAGCCGTTAATCACATTGGCGAAAGTTGATTCTGTTGCGAATCGTCGCCTTGCCTTTGCTCGTACTCGTAGCAAAGACGCAGTAGGTAAATTGTTCACTGAACTTGGTCCTCGTTACCAAGCTCGTCCTGGTGGTTATGTTCGCATTCTTAAATGTGGCTTCCGCTCAGGTGACAACGCGCCTATGGCTTATGTTGAATTGGTCGATCGTCCAGTCACAGAAGCCGCTGAGTAATATCAGTTTGTAATAAAAAGCCGAGCTATTTGATTAGCTCGGCTTTTTTTTGCCAAATTTTTACATCCAAAACGTTAATTAAGATATAAAAAAACACCCGATATAATGCGCTTTCATCGGGTGTTTGTGTTTGTTTAATAACAATAGCTAATTTAGCATCAGTTTCAAGAATCGACCGGTATGAGAGCGTTCAGCTTGGGCAATCTCCTCAGGGGTTCCTTCAGCGATGATGTAGCCTCCGCCACTGCCTCCTTCCGGACCTAAGTCGACAATCCAATCGGCCGTTTTTATCACATCAAGATTATGTTCAATCACCACAACCGTATTGCCATGGTCTCTTAGTCGATGAAGTACTTTTAATAACTGCTCAATATCGGCAAAGTGTAAGCCTGTCGTCGGTTCATCCAGAATGTAGAGCGTTGTGCCTGTGTCTCTTTTGGATAACTCTTTGGCGAGCTTGACGCGCTGAGCTTCACCACCAGACAAGGTGGTCGCCGCTTGACCTAGACGAATATAGCCTAAGCCTACATCCATTAAGGTCTGCAACTTTCGAGCGATAGAAGGCACAGGGTCAAAGAAATCGCGTGCGTCTTCGATGGTCATTTCAAGGCATTCGTGGATATTCTTGCCCTTGTAGTGTATTTCTAAGGTTTCACGATTATAACGTTTTCCTTTGCAGGTATCGCACGGAACGTAAATGTCCGGTAGGAAATGCATTTCTACTTTGATCACCCCATCGCCTTGGCAGGCTTCACATCGACCTCCTTTCACGTTAAAGCTGAAACGCCCTGGTTTGTATCCTCGTGAACGAGATTCCTGTGTTCCTGAGAATAGCTCCCTCATAGGTGTGAAAATACCAGTATAAGTGGCAGGATTTGATCTTGGTGTACGGCCAATTGGGCTTTGATCAATATCGACACACTTATCGAATAAATTGAGCCCTTCAATGCGTTCATGTGGCGCCGCTTTAAGGGTTGTTGCGCCATTAAGGGCTGTAGCGGCAAGCGGGTATAAGGTGCCATTGATTAACGTTGACTTGCCTGAGCCGGATACGCCAGTAATACAGGTCATTACCCCAACTGGGATTTTTAAATCCACGGTATTTAGGTTGTTGCCTGTTGCGCCAATGAGAGTTAGAAATTGCTTATCTTTGGCCTTGTGTCGAATGGCTGGTATTTCAATTTTGCGCTTGCCCGTTAGGAATTGTCCCGTTACGGATTCTGGGCAATCCATGATGTCTTGAGGTGTGCCGCTGGCGATAATTCGACCGCCATGAACGCCAGCACCTGGACCGATATCAACGACGAAATCAGCAATTCTGATCGCGTCTTCGTCATGTTCGACCACAATGACGGTGTTGCCCAAATCTCTAAGTCTGGTTAATGTGGCAATGAGTCGCTCGTTGTCTCGTTGGTGTAAGCCAATTGAGGGTTCATCCAGTATGTACATAACGCCGACAAGCCCCGCGCCTATTTGGCTGGCAAGTCTTATACGTTGCGCTTCACCGCCGGACAGTGAGTCCGCTTTACGATCAAGAGTTAGGTATTCCAAGCCGACATTCACTAGGAAGGTTAAGCGATCGCGAATCTCTTTGAGGATTTTGGACGCTATTTCTCCGCGTGCTCCTGGTAACTCAAGTGTCTCAAAATATTTTAAGCATTCTGCGATCGGGTAGGTCACCACTTCTGGTAGCGTTTGTTCAGCAATAAAAACATTTCGTGCTGATCTATTGAGTCGTGACCCGTGGCAATCTGGACAAGGCTGAATACTGATGTATTGTGAAAGGTCATCGCGTACGCTGTCAGATTCTGTCTCATGATAGCGGCGTTGTAGATTGGGGATAACACCTTCAAACGCATGGGCGCGAGTCATTTTATCGCCACGTTCGTTGATGTAAACAAAATCTATTTTGTCTTTTCCTGATCCCTGCAGAATGCGTTTTTTGAACTCATTAGGGATGTCTTTATACTTTGCCTCTATGTCGAAGCCATAATGCTTGGCGAGGGCGCTCAATTGCTGATAGTAAAAAATACTGCGTCGGCCCCAGCCGCGAATTGCACCTTCCGCTAAGGTTAATGTTTCATCTTGAATGATTCGTTCAGGGTCAAACATTTGATGTGTGCCAAGGCCATCACAGGTCTGGCAGGCGCCATTAGGGTTGTTAAATGAGAATAGGCGAGGTTCCAACTCAGTCAAACTGTAGCCGCACACTGGACAGGCGAATTTGCTGGAAAAAATGTATTCCTCTTTTTCATCATCCATGTTGATGACTTTCGCGATGCCATCAGATAAGCCAAGACAGGTTTCAAACGATTCCGCTAAGCGCAATTGCAGGTCAGAACGCACTTTGAAACGATCAATGACCACCTCAATGGTGTGCTTTTTGTTTTTTTCTAAGGTGGGTGCATCATCAAGATCGACAACAATGCCATTGATCCTAGCGCGGATGAAACCTTTTGAGAGTAAATCGCTGATAGTATGTAGGTGCTCGCCTTTACGATCCTTTATAATAGGCGCAAGCAGCATCATCTTAGTGTCTTCTGGTAGCGATATAACTTTATCGACCATTTGTGATATGGTTTGTGCCTCTAGCGGTTCACCATGATCTGGACAGCGAGGTTGCCCTGCACGAGCAAATAGCAATCGTAGATAATCATAGATTTCTGTTATTGTACCGACTGTTGATCGAGGGTTATGGGACGTTGATTTTTGTTCGATAGAGATAGCAGGGGAAAGGCCTTCAATGTGGTCTATGTCTGGCTTTTCCATCATCGACAAAAATTGTCGAGCGTAAGTAGACAATGATTCTACATAGCGACGCTGACCTTCCGCATAGAGTGTATCGAACGCAAGAGAGGATTTACCCGAGCCGGATAGGCCAGTAATCACCACTAGTTTGTCTCTTGGTATGTCTAGGTCCACATTTTTTAGATTGTGAGTGCGGGCCCCGCGTATGGTAATGGTATCCATGAGTCTCCAATGTGAAGTCGATCAACAGAAAGTAATCTGCTAGTAAATTAAATAACTGTCTATTTTTACAGTAGTTGAAATGGAGCTTCAACGGTATTTTTTGTAAAATTGACAATCTTTTTTCTTAATACCCAAGTTAAACGGTTTAAACCACTTTATGGATCTACTCGAACGTCGTTCAGTTCTTGCTTTAGCGCTGATTTATTTGTTCAGAATGTTGGGCTTATTTCTCATCATGCCGGTGATCAGTGTGGCCGCAGATGGGCTGACTGGTGCGGATGCTGCCTTAATTGGTACGGCAATTGGCATTTATGGCCTGACTCAAGCGAGCCTGCAAATCCCGATGGGTATGTGGTCTGACAAGATAGGCCGCAAACGCGTCATCATCATCGGGCTGCTATTGTTTGCCGTAGGGAGTTTGATTTGTGCCAATGCAAATGACATAACGACTTTAATCGTTGGGCGAGCGGTTCAGGGAGCCGGCGCGATTGCGAGCACCTTGATGGCATTATTAAGTGATGTGACAAGAGAGCAAAATCGCACCAAGGCTATGGCCATCGTTGGCATTAGTATCGGCGCTTCGTTCATGTTGTCTTTGGTTTTAGGGCCTTGGATTTTTGCTTTAGTTGGGCTTTCAGGGTTATTTTATTTATCCTTTGCACTCTCTTTACTGGGCATTGCCTTGATCATTTTTGCTGTGCCGAATATCGTTCAGCATACTTTTCGACGGGACACCACACCCAGTCTTCAGGCGTTAGGGTTGGTGTTAAAAGATGCAAAATTACGCTTCTTAAATGTGAGTGTGTTGTTGCTGCACGCAAGTCTGACGGCACTTTTTGTCACTGTGCCAAACTTATTGATTCAGCAATTTGCATTGCCCTTGTCACAACATAGCTGGCTATACTTAGCCATCATGGGTTTTGCCTTCGCAGGTATGTTACCATTAGTGATTATTGCTGAATCAAAAGGTAAGACAAAAGCCGTCCTGATTGCCGTGATGGTATTGTTGGGTTTAAGCTCGATATTGTTGCAATGGGCGCCTTATTTATGGGTTTTTGGGCTTTTATTGTGGGTTTATTTTGTCGGTTTTAACTCCTTAGAGGCCGTGCTGCCATCGCTTCTTAGTAAGTTGGCACCTGTCGGTTATCGCGGTACGGCAATGGGCGTGTTTTCTACCCATCAATTTATGGGGTCATTTTTGGGGGGTGTTGGTGGCGGTTGGCTGCTTCAGCATCACTCGAATAGCGGTGTCTTTTGGGTGGTTGGTGTGGTGTTTTTGGCTTGGTCGCTGGTTTGCGCCGTTCAGCCTGCACCGCGTCAATTGAGTAGTTTGGCGTTTAGCCTGCCCAATATGACGGATGAAGAAGTAACGAAGTTGGCGGATCAACTTTCTGAAATCCAAGGAGTGGAAGGTATGCAAATTTTTAAAGATGAGCAAACGGCTTATCTGAAAGTCGATAAGAAAGTATTAGACAAAGAAGCTCTGGTGCGTCTGGCACCACAAGTGCGTCTTTAATTAAACACTATTCTGTCTTTATAGTTGGAGAAAAACGTCATGGCACGTGGAATAAACAAAGTAATCTTGATCGGTAACGCAGGCAACGATGCCGAAGTGCGTTTTATGCCGTCCGGCGCCGCCGTTGCAAACGTTAACTTAGCAACAACAGAGAGCTGGCGTGATAAACAGACCGGTCAAATGCAAGAGCGTACCGAATGGCATCGAGTGTCTTTTATGGATCGCGGTAATTTTCGTCTTGGTCAAATTGCCGGCGATTTTATCAAGAAAGGCTCTAAGGTTTATGTTGAGGGTTCATTACGTACTCGTGAATGGGAAAAAGACGGCATTAAGCGCTACACCACTGAGATCGTTGCGAATGAAATGCAATTGCTAGATGGCCGTGGCGATAATGCTGGGCAGCAAGGTGGTGGTTACGACTCAATGCAAGGTGGCGGTTACAGTAGCGCACCACAACAGTCTGCACCTCAGCAAGGTGGCTATGGTCAAGCGCCCCAACAAGCTGCGCCGCAGCAGCACGCACCACAAGGAGGCTTCAACCAACCTCAAGGCGGTTACGGCCACGCACCACAGCAACCGGCTCATCAGCCAGCAGCGCCTCAAGCGCAACCGCAGTCTTTTGGTAGTTGGGGAAATGCGCCACAGCAAGCGCCCGCTCAAGCGGCACCACAGCAACGTGCACCGCAGCAGCCAGCACCACAACGCGCTCCTGAACCAAAACCTCAGCCAGCACCAAACTTTGATGACTTCGACGATGATATTCCGTTTTGACGTAAGACATAGAATGTAAAGAAATGCTTCAAAAGCCTGCAAGTTGCAGGCTTTTTAGTTTTATGAAAGAGATAGAGAAGAAGAGTTAATACTTCTATTTCCTTGGTTGATTGGCGAAAGTAGGCAGAAACGAATCTAGAAGGCTAAGGGCATTTTGAGATAAGGAAAATCAATAATGCTGATTCTATTGGTCAAAGTGTTTTTTATTCAATTGTTTGATCGGTAATAGAAAGAGTTCTCTTATTTTAATGAAGTGTTATATTAACGAAGTCAGATATATTAAAAGCTAATATCTAAGTACGATCACTATGTTAAGAAAAATGTCTAGACTGAGACTAGTCCCCGACGGCTAAAAAATCACAACAATAGATTAATGGGTAAGAACAGTATGGAAATTGAAGCTATCTACGAAGAGCTACATGAGGCAGTCAAGGAACAATGTGCAGCCAGTGAATTTCATTTGAAGAAAAAGCTGTCGGGAAAATCAGGTGACTCTGTTTACTTATGTGACATCACTATCAGTAGTCCGCCCTATTCTGGATTTGCTATCATCAAATATAGTACTAGTCGTCCTGATTACTCTAAAAATGAATATGGTTCACACCAACTTGCAGTTGGTGCATTGCCTGAATTTGCTGCCCAGCATATTCCCAAGTTGATCAAAAAAGTAAATAGTAATAATAAGTCTGCGTTCATTATGTCCATTGCAGGAAGTGGACTTGGGCTAACCGAAGAGTTAGCAAGTCTTACACATGATACTCAGACGAAGACCATGTGTCTTGTATCGAACTTGCTGCTGGATCAGTGGCATACAGGAGGCATAGCAGAAGAATGTTCGGCACAAACCGTTCTGTCTAACTGGCTTGACTACCGTATTAGCGATCAAAGTACGCTACCTAATCTATTGCAAAACGTGTTATCTGTCTCGCCTCAAGTAGAGTCTTTTTATTTGGCAAACAGGTCTTTTTCCAACCCCTATTACTATGCTAAATGTGGTGACTTACCTCTCAGTGGAATGAAGTTAAGGCCTCTGGAAGGATACATGCACGGTGATTTGCATGGCCATAACTGTTTGTATGGTGGGCATAACAAGCGTAAGCAAAGTGTATTTTTGATTGACCTTGAACAGTTTAAAGCACAAATGCCTTTGTTTTTTGACCAGGCCTACCTTGAATTTTCATTGTTGCTTAATAATCACGCAGAGGTATCTGTGCAGGAGTGGACTAGCGTCATTGATTTGCTGAGCGATATTGAGGAGTGCGAAGAATCAGATGTTATTGATCTGAATGGTGAAATGTATGCCAGAGTGCGTCAGATTCAGACCTTTCGCAAAAGTATAAGAACGTGGGCAACAGAGCACTATGATCACAGAATAGAAGATGTGTATACACAGTTGATGCTGGCCAGAGTCGCCGTTGGTCTTAATTTCGCGAATAAAGGTCGTCTTGCGGATGTCGAAGCACAGTCTAACAAAATGAAGGTGTTCGCATTCTTATATGCCGCAGAAAATTTGAACTACCTACTCAAATTCAAAAAGCAAGATGTACGTGAGCCGCAAGTAATCGCAAAACCTACTTTTTTTACGGCCATAAAGGATGAAGGTGCCATCAAAACAATCTGGAGTGAATGCGATTATTTCAATCGTCACAAGGCGAAATATGCACTTCTGGCTGGGGATGAATTGAGCCGCTTGTCCGCCAGGGACTCCGAGTTGTTGAGTTCACTGCCCTGGAATCTGGTATTCGATTTTGACACTCGGCGTGACGGTATTCTTGGAAGGTCACAGCAGCGCTTGTCAGAAAATACCGCTTGGAAGCATTACTTCCCTGAGCAAATTGAAAAAGAACTTGAAACTGACATCCTTATTTGGCTAAGCGTGAACGGCCATCAGCTGGATAGTAGTTCTATGTATAGCAGCTTTAGAGATTGGCGTAGGGCAGTAATTAAGAAGTTGAGGGTATTAAGTGAGGAGTTTGCTCGGCACACTTCCGTGCTACCGGTTAATTTGGTTGTGATAGCAGGTGAAGAGGATGCTAATAAAGTTGAGCATATTATCCAAGTGCTGGACGAAAGTTTGGGAGATAAACTTAAAGTCATTGTGATTTGTAGTGATGAGGCTGAGCAGCAAGCGTATCAAGAGCTTGGTGAGAAACTTGGGTTAGATGATATAACGTGCTTACAGTGCAAGGCTCCAAGTTTTGTCCGAAGTATCTCTCAATATTACAGTCTACCTACTCAGGGAGACAAAGTGTTAATTCCGATGGCAAACACGTGTAGTAATGAGCCTTTGAAAATAGAGGTGCCCAAAGAGGTTTATGCCGCCAGCTCTAAATGTGTGACTATTTTGCACCCAGGTCTGGTAGAGGAAAAAACAGACATTGGTCAGTTCCACAAAGGGCATCAGATTTCCTGGGCTGAACTGGAGCAAAGCCTTGCAATCGATATGTCCATTGATAGTGAGGTAGAAAGGCAGGCCGTGGCTGCGCTTAAGAAAAATAGTTATGAGAAGTGCACAATTTACCACCAACCCGGAACTGGAGGCAGTACTGTTATCAGAAAGGTTGCGTGGCGGTTAAAAGATGACTGGCCAGTTTTGATGGTAACAAGAAACAGTACCAATATACATGAATATGTGGAAAAAATTTCTAATCTCACAAACCTGCCGATACTAATTGTTGTCGATGGTTCAATTTTAAACTCAACCGAAAAAGACAAGCTCGTCAACGAATTAAAAATACGAGGAGTCAATCATTTATTACTGGAATCTGAGCGTGGTTTGCACACATCTAAGAATAAACATAGTTCAGTATTAACAGTGCCCTGCCCACTTGAGAGTAAAGATGCCAATATATTCTATGGATGTTACAAGGAACTTTCAGCTCAATCCAGACATTCAGCGTTAAAAGCGCTCACGTTTGAAACGAGCATGCTTGAGTATCGACAACCATTCTTTTATGGCTTTTTTACTTTTGAAGAAGAATTCAGGAGTGTTGAGAGTTTTGTTGTAAATTCTATAAAAGAGCTCTCCGAAGACAGAAAGCAGTTGTTGTTGTGGGTGTCTTTAATCACGCGTTACAGTCAAGAAATCCTGCCCATTACCTTCTTAAATGTCATGTTGGGGAAGGAATCAACAAGTGTGTTCAGAATTAAAGAGGAATTTGGGCCAAGTGCCGCACCACTTTTTTTGGTTCAGAATCGTTCGGTGCGCGTTATCCATCCCGTTATAGCCGAGCAACTGATTATAAAACTACTGGGTAAGAATGAATCACTTGACTATCCCGGGAAGTTGCAGGACGCCTGTATAAAGCTAGTCGATAGTCTGGGCAGCACTCGGCTTCGTAATGAAGACAAAACAGGTCAAATACTGCAAGGGCTGTTTATTTCCCGTCAGTCCGGTGGAAATCAGGATAATGTTGGCAAGGCGAGATTTTCTGAACTTTTGAAAGAAATCGACAGTACGAATAAGCAGCACAATGTGCTTAAACATCTGTGTGATATATTTTCGGAAGAGGCGCATTACCTTAGTCATTTTGGCAGACATATTAACTATGATGATGATCGTAATAGTGCTGAAGCTATCCCCTATTTTGAGGAAGCGATTGGGCTGGACCCTGAGAGTGAAGTCCATTATCACGGCCTCGCAATGGTATACAGCAATCTAGTGCATACTACTATTCGCGATATTAGGAACAACCGATTATCACAGCAGGGGACTCGTATTAGGGCGACTGATGTCATTGAGCGTATATCGGATAACTATGAATCATCCAAGGAGTATTTTAAGAGGGCATATCACCTCAGTTGGAAGTCTGAACATGCTCTGGTTTCTTATACAAAGCTAATCCAGAAAGCGGTAGAGGCTATTTATTTGCAGAGTAAACCGGTTGATGCCGCAAACAGTGAATACAAATATTGTGACTTCTTGACGCAAAATAATACAGCATCGAGGTGGTGCCGTGAAGCGTTGGAGGAAATGGAGTGGGCAGTTGCAGAGCTGAAATATTTGCAGGCCGAAAATGAAGTTTCGCACCATGCTGAGAAAACTATATCAACTGTACCGAGATTTTATGATGACAAAGCTAGCCTGATTGAGGGATTGTCGAGCTTGATAGCTTCCCACAACGACATAGATCATTCAAATACACGAAGACTGTTGGCAAGTACTTACTTCAAGGTACATGAAGAATTGGAGCTTTCTACTAAGAAGTTGAATAAAGTTGTAGAGTTAATGGAAAGTAATATTACAGGTAGTAGTGGAGACGACCGAGATATTAAATACTGGTTTCGAGCTTATCGTATGTTACCAAGTTTCTCTTATTCTGAGGCGATAGACAAAATTGAAACTTGGGAGCGTTTAAGAAAGTCGATACAGGCTTCATACTACCTTTATATATTACACTATTTTAGCTACGAGCAAGGTGTACTTACTAGTCAACAGAAAGCAAAAGACTATATTGAAAAATGTAAGAGAAACATGCCAATTTCAACGACAAGTAAGAAGTCGTTTGAATGGGTCTCTTCGGATATGAAGAAAGCACTCCAGCTAGTTAACTCTAATGAGCTCGGCAAATGGGATGGTTTTTTTGAATATACTAAAAAATTAGGCAGAGTCAAAGGTATGATTCTTTCGGTGGAAAACCATGTTAAAGGTACGATTCGTATTAATGGATTTGAAGCGTTTTTTGTACCTAAAAGTGAGTTTACTACGGATGATGTGAATACTGAAGTCAGCTTCTATCTTGGTTTTAGCTTCGAAGGACTTAGGGCTTGGAAAGTGGAAAAAACTAAAGGCTAAATTAGTCTCTACTTGTTGTCGTAACACGATGAAAAGCTTCTCTTTTTGCGCCTTTTAATCGTTAACTTTCAAAAAAATTGTTTACATTCTACAGTAAAGTAAAATGCAGTTTGCAGCGAGCAATGATCATTACGTTTTTTTAAGATGTGTATCCTAGTAGTCCTGTTTTGGTAGCTGGGGCAATGCACCTCAACAAGCGCCAAACTTCGACGACGATATCCCGTTTTGATCACGTATAGTTTAAAAATGTACATTTTGACTTCAAAGCCTCGTATACACGGGGCTTTTTTTGCTCTGATAAATATAGGTTGGTCTCTAGTCCAACATCAAACTACGCATTTTAAGGCGTAGGGCAGTATGAGCGAGGTACGAGCGTAATCGACCGTTCTGAAAGCAATAAGAACGGTCGTAATAGCTTCTTTTATTTCTCGCTTTTAATTGTGTCTGGCGAAAAATAAGAAAATGGTCGTAGGCCAGCCTCAATACCAATTTCTTGGCATCCTGAATCAGAAATATTTAAATTTATCATGTTAGAGCTAGGTAAGGTTCATAAACTCAGTGAGTCTTGGCAATGGTTGGAACAAACAAAGCCCTATGTAGATGGTCTTATGGATCTTACATCGACTACACCTTTAGAAGCATTGTGTACTTCAGATGGGACTGTTGGTGTTTATGAGCATGCAAAGGCATACAGTAGCTGGAAACTTTCTTTACCAGAATAAAGTTAAATTCGGAGTGAGTGCAGTTTTTTTAATCACACTTTCCCTGTTCTATTTCCTTATCGTCTTTTAACTTACCTAAGATGCCAGATAACGTGTATCTGTAAAGTGCCGTCATGTCACTATGCTGCTATAATTCGCTTATATTAAGGTATGCAGGCTACTAAGACAGGTTGAAGTGACTACGAACTGAAAAGTAAAAAATGTGTGTGGGCTCTTTCGGGAGCCTTTTTCATACTTGGTAGTCTTAGTATGCATGGTGAATTGGTTTTGAGGTGAGTGACTATGGATGAAGATGAAACGTCTTTGTTTGCTCAAGAGGTGGCGGGTATCAAGCCGCTTGAAAAAAGCGAAGTATATCTAGTTAAAAAAGGCCCTATGGTCGACTTTGTTGCTCGCCAACAAGCGGCGATGATCGCGAAGGAAGCTGACAGAAATCATTTGTCGCAAGACTATGTGGAAAAAGTGGAGCCCAATGATGTGCTTGAGTATAAGCGTTCTGGCGTGCAAGATGGCGTATTTAAGCGCCTTAGGCAGGGAAAGTATGGTATCGAAGCGCGTTTAGATTTGCATCGTCATACGGTGGCTCAAGCACGGGAACACGTCTATCAATTTACAGATGACTGTATGCGTCATGATATCCGCGTTGCTATCATAGTGCACGGTAAGGGCGATCGTACGCCAGACCCAGATAGCCAGGCGATGATCAAAAGTCATATTAATAAATGGCTCAGAGAGTTAGATGCTGTGATGGCGTTTCACAGTGCACAGCGGCATCATGGTGGCTTGGGGGCGGTGTATGTGTTGTTTAAGAAAACAGAAAAAGCACGTTTAGATGATTGGGAAAAACACCAAAAGCGTTAATGCTTTGTGTGGTGTGAAATGGGCGTGTCTACGTTAGTTCGTGCAGTAAAAGCCATATTTTTGCTATAATCCCGCCACTTTGCTGTCTTGGACTTATGTTGTCTTGAGTGTACCCAAGCTGCCCCAAAACATTGTAATGATCGTATTCTAATTCTATCGAGGTAGAGAATGGCAAATAGCACCGCGCACCACCCTGCGTTTATGTTTCTTCGCAGTGAGTATATCGATGCTCTTAACGTTACCGTTCAAGAGTTTGAGCACACCGTAACGGGTGCTAAGCATTTTCACATCGCGTCTGAGAATGACGAGAATGTCTTTTTAGTGGGCTTAAAAACGGTTCCGATGGATTCGTGTGGTGTCGCGCATATTTTAGAGCACACCGTGTTATGCGGCTCTGAGCGTTTTCCTGTGCGTGATCCCTTCTTTATGATGATCCGTCGTTCGTTAAACACCTTTATGAACGCGTTTACCTCTTCTGATTGGACGGCTTATCCCTTCGCCAGTAAGAATAAGAAAGATTTTAACAACCTATTGGATGTGTATTTGGACGCGGTGTTCTTTTCGCGTTTGGATGAATTGGACTTTTCTCAAGAAGGTCACCGCTTAGAGTTTGCCGAGCCTGACAATGCTGAGTCAGAATTGACCTTTAAAGGTGTGGTATTCAATGAGATGAAAGGCGCGATGAGCTCAACCACATCCGTGTTGTGGCAAACGCTGACCAAATATTTGTTCCCTAATAATACCTATCATTTCAACTCTGGTGGCGAACCGACCGATATTCCAGATTTGTCTTATCAAGATCTGTTGGCGTTTTATCGAACTCATTATCATCCTTCTAACGCTGTGTTCATGACCTTTGGTGATATTCCAGCTGAAACATTACAGGCCGAATTTGAGGCGAAAGTCTTGAATCGTTTTGAACGTTTGCCTGTTGAAGATCAAGTGAGCGTCCCGAATGCCAAGCGTTATTTCTCTCCAGTGCGTGTAGAAGAAGGCTATGCTGCAGACGAAGTGAAAGAAGATGGCAGCCATGTGGTCGTGGGTTGGTTGTTGGGGGAAAGTACTGACTTAAACCAACAGTTCGAGGCGCAATTATTGTCTAGTGTTTTATTGGACAACAGTGCGTCACCTTTATTGCGAGTATTAGAAAATAGCGATCTTGGTCGTGCACCTTCACCGATGTGTGGTCTTGAAGACAGTAATAAAGAAATGAGCTTCATGTGTGGCTTGGAAGGCGTTAAACGAGAAGATGCGCCTAAAGTTGAAGCGTTAGTTTTGTCGACACTAGAAAGTATTGCTGAAAAAGGGGTGCCACAAGACATGGTGGACGCCATGTTGCATCAATTAGAGTTGAGTCAGCGTGAGATCGGCGGTGGCAGTTATCCTTACGGTTTGCAATTAATATTGGCCGGTTTGTCGACGGCTGTTCATGCGGGTGATGTGATCGCTCAGCTTGATCTGGACCCTGTTATCAATGCAATGCGTGAAAAAGTTCAGGACCAAGACTATATTCCCAACTTGATTAAAACTTTGTTGTTGTCGAACGCGCATCGAGTGACGTTGACATTAAGCCCTGATGCTGCACTTGAAGCTCGTCGCAATCAGGCGGAAAAAGATCGTTTAAGCAAGATAAAGGCAGCCTTGTCGGATGTCGAAAAGCAGCAGATTATTGCTCGCAGTGCCGCTTTGAAAGCACGTCAGTCTCAAGTGGATGACATGAGTATTCTGCCTAAAGTGGGCTTAGAAGACGTGCCTGCGCGTTTGCCAGAATATGAGCATGAAAAAGTAGCGGGTGAGTTGCCAATTACTTTTTATCCGCAAGGTACGAATGGTTTGGTTTACCAGCAATTGGTTGTAGACCTACCCGCATTAGACGAAGAAGAAACTGAGCATTTGCCTTTGTTCTCTTCGATGATGACAGAGCTGGGGATTGGTGGAGCGGATTATCTTGCGGTTCAAGAGCGTCAAGCTCAGGTCTGTGGTGGTCTAGGCGCGTCTAATTCTATTCGTGCTACGATTGAAGATCGCCAAGCATTAAATGGCTATTTCATTTTGTCTTCTAAAGCCTTAGTGCCTAATGTGAAAGCCATGAGTGAACTGTTGAAAGACACTATGCTTAATGTGCGTTTTGATGAAGTCAGTCGAGTGAAAGAGCTGGTGGCGCAACGTCGCGCTCGTCGTGAACAGTCCATTACAGGTCAAGGTCATTCGTTGGCTATGACTGCAGCCTCAAGTGCGATATCTGGGTTGGCAGCACAGCAGGAAAAATGGAGTGGCATGTCAGGTATTCGTGCCGCCATTGCGCTGGATGATGCGATAAAAGCGGATATTAAAACCGCCGAAAATATTTTGGCGATTTTTAAACGCTTACATGAGAAATTATTGCAAGCGAATAAGCAGCTTCTGTTGGTAGCAGAGCCTCAACATGAGGCTACTGTATTGCAAGAGGTTCAGTCTGTTTTTGCCGATTTGCCCGTTGGTAGTGCTCAGACCAAGTTTGCGATGTCTGCGGTTGATGCGAAAGTGAATGTTGCTTGGCTGACCTCCACGCAGGTCAGTTTCTGCAGTAAAGCGTTCCGAACCGCGTACGGTGATCATCCTGATGTGGCGGCTTTGACTGTGTTGGGTGGCTTTTTGCGTAATGGCTTTTTGCACCGTGCAATCCGTGAACAAGGTGGGGCCTACGGTGGTGGCGCAACCTTTGATGGCAGTACTGGTTCGTTCCGCTTTTATTCTTATCGTGATCCTCGTTTAACAGAAACCCTGTCTGATTTTGACGCTTCTATTGAGTGGGTATTAAACGAAACGCACACGGAAGAGGCCCTTGAAGAAGCCATATTGGGTGTGATTGGCTCTATGGATAAACCCGGCTCTCCAGCAGGCGAGGCACAAAGCGACTTCTATGTGTATTTGCACGGTCGTAGTTTGGCTTATCGAGAGGCATTCCGCGCTAAAATTTTGGCGGTAACGATTGAGCAATTGAAGCAGGTTGCTAGAACATACTTAACAAAAGAGAATGAAAATATTGCTGTCGTGACCTCCACGTCTAAACGTGGAGAACTTGAAGCATTGGGTTTTGATATTCAGACTTTGTAAAAAACACTGAAGCTTGTGTGTATTGTTGTCCACAGGCTTCATTTAATAACAAAAAACAAAACAGTTTTACTGACGGAAAATTAAATGGATCAGTTTCACGATATACGCCCCTATAACGACGATGAGGTCGCCGAGGTGCTGAATAATCTGGTCGAAACACCAGATTTTATTAATACCATTATTGGCTTTCGTTTTGCCCAATGGCCTAAATTTTTACGTGCGCCTTTGGCTTTTTGCGTTAAATTGGCGCTTAAACGTCAAATTGCCAATATATCAAACGTTCATGCGTTTCAAATGCGCGTCGCTAGCTATATGGAGCGCATGATAAAGACCACGACAACGAATGTTGAGTATCGTGGTATCGAAAAGTTAGAAAAGGGTGTTGGTTATTTGTTTTTGTCGAACCACAGAGACATTGCGATGGATCCAGCGTTTGTTAACTATGGTTTGTATTTAGCAGGACTGGATACAGTGCGTATTGCCATTGGTGATAATCTATTGCGTCGTCCTTTTGTGTCCGATCTTATGCGTCTGAATAAAAGCTTCATCGTGAAGCGTTCAGCGAATGGTATCCGAGAAATGATGGCGGCCTTTGGGCAATTGTCTGCCTATATTTCTGATTCGCTCATGAAAGATCAGGCTAATATTTGGATCGCTCAAAAAGAAGGTCGGGCCAAAGATGGCTTGGATCAGACCGATCCTGCCATTATTAAGATGTTCTTTATGAGCCAGAAAAAAGAAAAGATCCCATTTTCTGAGGCCATGGCGAATTTGAAAATTGTTCCGGTTTCTATTGCTTATGAGTACGATCCATGTGCCTTTGATAAAGCGCGTGAATTGCATCAAAAATCGACAACCGGCTCTTATGAAAAAGCCGAATTTGAAGACATTGATAGTATTAAAAATGGCATTGTTGGTCAAAAAGGTAAGGTAGTTGTTACTTTCGGTGATGTGATCAAAGATGAGTTTGAGACGCCGGAAGCGTTTGTGGCGGAAGTAGACCGACAAATCATTACCAACTATGCGATTCAGTCTACTAATAAAGCGGCGCTTGCTTTGCAGCAGGGCTTACCTTCAAGCGACAGTGCGTTTTCGAATTACCTTGAGCGTTGTCCTGAAAATCTAAAAGACACTGTGTTAGCAATGTATGCAAATCCATTGAAGCAGCAACAAAAATACCTCAATGAAGAGTGATAGGGAGTAATGGGTTAATGAGTATAGGAGCGTCTTTACGATCTTGGGTCGGCTCAACAATATTCTCCATTTATTACATGGTATCCACCATTATATTTGGTGTGCTTGCGCCTTTTGCGACGGTTTTATTGCCAAAAAACCATCGCCAACCTGTTTTAAATTTGCACAATAAAGGTTTGTTGTTTATTTTTCGTGTGTTTTGCGGTGTAAAAGTCGAGATTATTGGTTTGGAGCATATCAATAAAAGTCGTCCTGTTGTGCTGGTGGCAAACCACCAAAGTGAATGGGAGACTTATGTGCTGCAAGTGCTGATGGCGCCGGTTTCAACGGTATTAAAGAAAGAACTGTTGTCAGTGCCTTTTTTTGGTTGGGGATTGCGGATGGTGCAGCCTATTGCGATTGACCGTTCACAGCGTACCAATGCTTTGAAGCAAATAATCAGTCAAGGCAAAGAGCGTTTAGACGATGGCCGATCTGTATTAATTTTTCCTGAAGGGACTCGAATCGCGCCAAATGAAGAGCAAGCCTTTAATAAAGGTGCAGCGATGCTGGCGACATCAGCAGGTGCGCCCATTCTGCCGGTGGTACACAACGCAGGCTATACTTGGCCCGGTAAACGTTGGCGTAAATTTCCAGGGTCTATTCGAGTGGTTATTGGGCCGGTTATTGAATCAGAAGGTAAAAAGACATCTGCCTTGCATGACGAGATGGATGCTTGGATGCGTGCTGAAATGGCAAAGTTACCAAAAGGAAATGATTTTTTGTTTTAGAAAAGTCATGAGCTAAAAACTGAGTATAAAAAAAGCCGCATCACTGGATGCGGCTTTTTTATTGCTGAAGATTTATGCAGAGTATTTTTTGAATACTAGGCTGGCGTTTGTACCACCAAATCCAAAGCTGTTAGACATAATCATGTTCAAATTCGCATTATCTTTGCGAGTGGTCACCACAGGGATGTTTCCTGCGGCTGGATCCAACTCATCAATGTTGGCTGATGCCGCGATGAAGTCGTTTTCCATCATTAGCAAGCAGTAGATTGCTTCATGAACGCCAGCAGCACCTAAAGAGTGGCCAGATAGAGATTTTGTTGAGCTAATTAATGGAATTTTGTCGCCAAATGTTTCATTAACCGCTTGCAGTTCTTTCATGTCGCCAGCAGGTGTACTTGTGCCATGAGTGTTTATGTAGTCAATGTCGCCATCAATCGTACTCATTGCCATCTGCATACAACGCACCGCGCCTTCACCAGAAGGAGCAACCATGTCGTAACCATCAGATGTTGCACCGTAACCAACTAGTTCAGCGTAGATTTTAGCGCCACGTGCTTTTGCGTGTTCTAATTCTTCAATAACAAGCATGCCACCGCCACCGGCAATAACAAAGCCGTCACGATTCGCATCGTACGCACGAGAAGCTTTTTCTGGCGTATCGTTGTATTTTGAAGATAAAGCGCCCATGGCATCAAACATACAAGTTTGAGTCCAGCTCTCTTCTTCTCCACCGCCAGCAAAAACGATATCTTGTTTGCCAAGCTGGATTAGTTCCATGGCATTACCAATACAGTGTGCACTGGTAGAGCAAGCAGAGGTGATAGAGTAGTTAACGCCTTTGATTTTAAACGGTGTCGCCAAACAAGCAGAAACAGTGCTGCCCATTGTTTGAGTGACGCGGTATGGACCAACACGTTTAACGCCTTTTTCACGTAGTGTGTCTGCAGAATCGACTAGGTTTTTGGCAGATGCGCCGCCAGAGCCAGCGACTAGGCCAGTACGAATGTTGGATACTTGGTCTTCGGTTAAGCCAGAATCTAGAATAGCTTGTTGCATAGATACGTAAGCATAAGTGGCAGCATCGCCCATAAAACGGCGAATTTTGCGGTCAATACTTTCAGCATCTAAATCAATACGACCACAAACGTGACTACGAAAGCCATGTTCTTTATAGTCTTCAGCGAAACGAATACCAGACTGACCTTCACGTAAGGAGTTTAGAACGCTCTCTTTGTCATTGCCTAGGCAGCTGACAATGCCAAGACCTGTTACTACTACACGACGCATAAATGTGCCTCTTTCATTCTTAATCTTTAGAAGTTATCAGTTGAAGTGAATAAGCCTACACGCAAGTCTTTTGCGGTGTAAATTTCACGGCCGTCAACTTTCACACTTCCGTCTGCAATTCCCATCACCAACTTGCGCTCGATAACGCGTTTCAAGTTGATGTGAAAGGTAACTTTTTTCGCTGTTGGAAGGATTTGTCCAGTAAATTTCACTTCACCAGAACCGAGCGCGCGTCCGCGGCCTTTGTTGCCTTTCCAGCCAAGAAAAAATCCTACTAGCTGCCACATCGCATCTAAGCCTAGGCAGCCAGGCATAACTGGATCGCCAGGGAAGTGACAGGCAAAAAACCACAGGTCAGGATGTATGTCTAGCTCAGCAATAATTTCGCCTTTGCCGTATTCCCCGCCTTCAGTCGAGATGTGAGTAATGCGATCCATCATTAGCATATTGCCAACAGGAAGTTGGGCATTGCCTGCACCAAACATTTCACCGTGGCCGCATTTTAATAGTTCGTCTTTTTCAAAAGATGAAGCTGTAGTCATTATAGTCCTATATCCACATCCAGCCGATGACTTAAAATAGTCTGGCGGATTGTCGTGGTCCAGTTTGCAGTAGAAAATCCAACTGATTATATCGGTTTGAAACCCTAATATGAATGTTTGAACGGAAAAAAACCAAATTACCTGCATGAAAAGTGATCATTTTCACCTCGTTTCTGGTGTTTGGTCGCTCAGATTGACCTAGTGGGGAGGTTTTGACGAGATTTGTTCATGAGATTTGCTGTGATTTTTTCTGTTAAGATGTTTTTTTCGTGATGTCTTGGTCGTATTGAGTGCCCTTATGAATTCAAAAAGAAAGCTAAATTTGTCCCCTTGGCGGTACGAAGTGGGTGACGGTTATATTCAAGGATACCATGGGCCAGTGGACGCACATCAGCCAACGATTCATTTTTTGCATGGTAACGGCTTTTCTGCAAAAACCTATTTATGTTTTTTGGAAAAACTAACCGGTTATAATTTGGTTATGCAAGATGCTGCAGGTCATGGCGAGTCAACCGCTGGAAAGTCGTTTATTGGTTGGAATGCCACAGCCTCTCGATTTGTTGAGTCGCTCAAGGCACAGCGTGCGGTGCTGCCAAAAACGGAATGGATTGGTATGGGGCACAGTTTTGGCGGTTGCATGACCGCACTGATGGGAGAGCAGGACGCCACTCTGTTTGACCGTTTGATCTTGTTGGATCCTGCGCTTTTTCCACCGCGCTTGATTTGGATGATGCGCGGCGTCAAGTTGGCAGGTTTAACCAGTCAGATTCCATTGGCTAAGCAGGCTAAACGACGACGTACCCAGTGGGAAAGCTTTGCTCAAGTAAAGGGTAGCTTTTTTGAAAGAGGGACGTTTAAAGGGTGGGAGCCTGCTTGTCTTGAAGATTATATAGACTCTGCCATTAAATGCGATGAAAGAGGGCATTATCAATTGCGTTGCCCGTCTTGGATGGAGGCGGCTATTTTCTCAAGCTATCCTAAAGGTTTGTGGCGTGCTATTTCGAAAATTACTGTGCCGACCTATATTATTCAGGGTAAAGATACCTTTGAGTACTTTAAAGAGGCTTATCAATTAGCGGCAAAACTCAATCCAAACATCAGCGTGATCGAGGTTGAAGGTGGGCATTGCTTTATGCAGCAGGATTCGTCTTTGTCTGCTCAGGCTGTAATGAATGTATTGAATAAAGTCATATAGGTAGGTCGCATACAGAAAACCAAACACCTAATTTATGGTATCTGTGTTGGGTTTTCTGCATACGTTTATTTTAGCGTTCGCTAGTTACGGCGTTTCACTGAGGCGTTCGCAAGTGCGATAAGAGCCAGCTTGTAATCAGATTCTGGTAACGGCGCAATGGCTGCAATGGCAAGATCGGCCTGTTCTTGGGCTTTTTTCTGCGTATATTCAATGGCACCACAGTTTTGTACGTCATTGATAATGGTGTCTAGCTGTTCGAGTCCGCCAGTGAGTATCGCTTGTCTTACACGCTCTACGGCATCCACAGGGCCGTGTTTCATGGTAAAAATGAGTGGTAAGGTGGGCTTGCCTTCAGCAAGATCGTCGCCAACACTTTTGCCCATTTCTTCTGCTGTGCTGGTGTAATCCATTACGTCATCAATGAGCTGAAAAGCCGTGCCGACATGCATACCAAACTGCCTTAACGCGTCTTGATAGACAGTGCTTGCGCCAGCAATGACCGCACCACAGAGCGCGGCTCCTTCAAACAATTTAGCGGTTTTGTACTGAATAACTTTTAAATAGCTTTCTTCTGTCGTGTCTGGGTCGCCACAATTGATAAGTTGCTGAACTTCCCCTTCGGCAATAATATTGGTCGTTTTGGCTAAAATACTCATGCACTGCATGCTGCCAACATCGACCATTATTTGAAATGCACGCGAGTACAGAAAATCGCCTACCAAAACACTGGGGGCGTTCCCCCATTCTTCATTGGCGGTTTTTTTTCCACGACGCATGTCTGACTCATCGACCACGTCGTCATGTAGCAAGGTGGACGTGTGGATAAATTCAATAATGGTTGCCATGCGAATGGCTTGTTCGAGCGTATTTGAGTCGAGCTCTGCACTCGCTTTTGCCGCTAATAACACCAATAGTGGCCTGAGCCGTTTTCCACCATTGCTAATGATGTAGTAGCCGATTTGCTCTATGAGTGGGATGTCACTACTAAGTTGTGACACAATATAATCGTTCACTTGGCCAAATTCATTGGCCACAACATCATGTATTTGTATAGGTTGCATGCAATTTCCGAAGCTAAATAGTCTCAAGCTGATCAGCAAGTGTGCCTCATGCTAGGTAAGGCTTGTGTCAGGGTCAACCCACATTGCGAAAAATGTATAAAGAGATTGCTTTTAGCTTGTATTAGGTGGTGTGATTTTGTACAATCTTGCGTCCGATTTACCCACATTTTGCTCCCTATCATATGGTTAGCGATTTCTGTCCGATTCGGTCAGAGGTTTTTGCCACTAGAAGTAGGTCAAATTCAATTTCAGTAGCCGGGTAAATCTCATTGGAGAAGAACATGTTTGCAGTGATCAAAACTGGCGGTAAGCAATACCGTGTAGAAGAAGGCCAAACCCTTAAGGTTGAGAAATTAGCTGTTGAAGAAGGTGGCGCGATTCAATTCGATGACGTTCTTCTTGTATGCAATGGCGACGACATTAAAGTTGGTGCACCAGTTGTAGAAGGCGCGAAAGTAACAGCTGAGGTTGTTGCTCACGGTCGCGGAGACAAAGTGAAAATTTTGAAATTCCGTCGTCGTAAGCACTCTATGAAGCGTATGGGTCATCGTCAGTGGTTCACGGAAGTGAAAATTACTGGCATTAACTAAGCGCTAACTATTCAAATTTAAGGAGTAAGTCATGGCTCATAAAAAGGCGGGTGGTAGTACTCGTAACGGTCGCGATTCCGAGTCGAAACGATTAGGTGTCAAACGTTTTGGTGGTCAAGTTGTGATCCCAGGTAACATCCTTGTTCGTCAGCGTGGTACTCAATTCCACCCTGGTGTTGGTGTTCAGATTGGTAAAGATCACACTTTGTTCGCTGTTGCTGAAGGCCAAGTGAAGTTTGAAGTGAAAGGTAAGTTGAAGCGTCGTACAGTTTCTGTCGTAGCGGCTTAATTGCTTACTGAAAAACTTAAAAAAAGCTCCGCGACGCGGGGCTTTTTTTTTGGAAGAATTCTATAATCAGCGTTTGTTGATTCTGATAATCCACCGACGAGGTGTATCTGTGAAATTTGTTGATGAAGCCAGTATCTATGTAAGAGCGGGTAAAGGCGGTAATGGAGCGTTAAGCTTTTGGCGCGAGAAGTTCGTGGCGAAAGGGGGTCCTGATGGGGGTGATGGCGGTAATGGCGGCAGTGTCATACTGGTGGCCGATGAAGCTTTAAACACGCTGATCGATTTTCGTTTTACGAAGAAATACATTGCGGAAAGCGGAGAGGGCGGTCAAGGTCGAGATATGACTGGCGCCAAAGGGGCAGACCTTGAGATTAAGGTGCCTATCGGCACGACTGTCATTGATGAGGACACAGGTGAGACACTGGGTGATCTTGTTCGTGACGGGCAGAAATTAAAAGTTGCTCAAGGTGGTCATCATGGTTTGGGGAATACTCGATTCAAATCCAGTACGAACCGTGCGCCACGACAGACTACAAAAGGGACTATTGGTGAAGAGCGTACGCTGAAGCTAGAGATGAAAGTCTTGGCGGACGTGGGCTTGCTAGGTCTTCCGAATGCAGGCAAATCGACGTTCATTCGTGCGGTGTCTTCTGCTAAGCCAAAAGTAGCGGATTATCCGTTTACCACCTTGGTGCCTAACCTTGGTGTGGTCAAAGTGAAGAAACATCAAAGCTTCGTAATTGCCGATATTCCAGGAATCATCGAGGGGGCATCTGAGGGGGCGGGTCTTGGTATTCGCTTCTTGAAACACTTGGTGCGTAACCGTATTTTGTTGCACATCGTGGATTTGGCGCCTTGGGATGAGATCACGCCAGCGGAAGCGGCAGTGATTGCAGTGAACGAATTGCATCAGTTCAGCCCAGCTTTAGCGCAGCGTGATCGTTGGTTGGTTTTGAATAAAACGGACATGGTGCCAGAAGATGAGTTGGAAGAGCGTTGCCAGAGCGTGATTGATGCGCTTGGATGGCAAGGTAAAGCTTACCGAATCTCGGCTATATCAGGTGAGGGGACAGAAGTTCTGTGTCTTGATTTGATGACCGCACTGGATGAGAAGCGTGAGTTGTTAGCGGAAAGTGCTGAGGCGCGTGAGAAAGAAAAAGCCATGCGGACCTTGATAGACGAAGAAGGTCGCAGTCGTATTATGTCGTTGCGTGAGAAGCGTCGTAAAGCAGGTTTGTTGCTTGATGACGACGACTTTGACGAAGATGACTACGATGTGGAAGTGGAATACGTTAGCTAATCTGATTGGTGGGAATAAGTAGTATCATGGAAATGCGAGAAAAAATAGCGAAGGCGCAGCGTGTCGTTGTCAAGATAGGCAGTGCTTTGTTGACAAACGATGGCCAAGGATTAGACGTCGCTCGAATTGGTCTTTGGGTTGCGCAAATTGCACAATTGCGATCACAAGGTAAGGAAGTTGTTTTAGTGTCCTCTGGCTCTATTGCGGCAGGTATGAAGCGCCTTGGTTTTTCTTCTCGCCCCACGCAGGTTAATGAGTTGCAGGCGGCTGCCGCCGTTGGTCAAATGGAGTTGGTAGGTGTTTATGAGTCTCATTTTGAAAAGCATGGCTTATGCACAGCGCAAATTCTATTGACCCATGATGACTTATCCAATCGTCGACGCTATTTGAACGCACGTTCTTCGTTGCGAACTCTGCTTGGTTTTGGTGTTGTACCCATAATTAATGAAAATGATACTGTTGTAACTGATGAAATTCGCTTTGGTGATAACGATACCTTGGGTGCTTTGGTTGCCAATCTGATCGAAGCCGATGTGTTGATTATTTTGACCGATCAGCAGGGATTGTTTAATAAAAATCCGCGCGACCATAAAGATGCAACATTAATCTCGCATATTTCAGCTTCAGACGATCGTTTGGAGTCTATGGCGAGCGGTGGTGCGGGTGTGTTGGGCAGTGGCGGGATGTTGACTAAGGTACGGGCGGCGCGTCTAGCGGCGCGTTCTGGTGCGGATACTTTGATTGCCTCTGGGCGAGAGAAGGACGTGATCGTACGTGTTGCTTTGGGTGAAGTGTTGGGTACTTGGTTGCAGCCAGAGCATGGTCGAGTAGCGGCGCGTAAGCAGTGGTTGGCAGGGCATTTGAAAAGTCGTGGTGCATTGATTTTAGATGATGGTGCGGTGAAGGCTTTACGCCAAGGCGGTACTAGTTTGCTGTCGGTTGGTGTCAGAGATGCGCAGGGCACTTTTTCACGTGGTGATATGGTAATTTGTGTGGATCTACAAGGTGGTTTGGTTGCGCGTGGTTTGGTGAACTACAGTGTCGCTGAAACCTTGAAGCTGCTGGGTCAGCCTTCGTCTAATATCGGTGAAATTTTGGGTTACAAGGGTGAGCCTGAGTTAATTCATCGCGATGATTTGGTCATTATTTAAATAGAGGTTGTCATGGCAAAGCCAGGTAAAGTAGGTCTAGACCGTGTGTTGAGCGCTGCAAAATATTCTTACCAAGGTTTGCGTGCTCAATGGAAGCATGAGGCGGCATTCCGTCAAGAAGCGGTTTTGTTTTTGATTTCTTTGCCCTTTGCTATTTGGCTTGGTGATACTGGCCTTGAACGTGCTGTGCTGATTTTTTCAGTGGGTTTGGTGTTGATTGTAGAGACGCTTAACTCAAGTGTTGAGGCGGTGGTCGATCGAATTAGTAGTGAACATCATGAATTGTCTGGTCGCGCGAAAGATTTGGGTTCAGCGGCTGTTATGCTGGCTCTGGTGTTGGCGGCGGTCGTTTGGCTGGTGGTTTTGTTTGGCTGATGTCTGCAGTGATGTGCTTAGGCGATTGGAAATCACAAATAAAAGACATAAAAAAAACCGGCATATGCCGGTTTTTTTATAGGTATTAGGCCAGTGCTTTGATTTTAGCACTCAAGCGGCTCTTATGACGAGCTGCTTTGTTTTTGTGATATAGGCCTTTGTCAGCGGCTTTGTCTAGCTTAGAAGTTGCTAGAACGTAAGCTGCTTGTGCGTCAGCTTGATTGCCTGCTTCGATAGCTGCATCTACTTTTTTCAAGTATGTGCGAACCATTGAACGAAGGCTACCATTGTGAGCGCGGCTTTTGATTGCTTGGCGCGCGCGTTTTTTTGAACCGGCGGAATTTGCCACGGTCTGGCTCCTTTAATTTTGGAATAAGTAATGACACAGCACTCTGCTGTGTCATGAAATTAATGTCAAGTTTTAACTTTGAAATCTCGCGGCGGATTTTACCAGTTTTTAGCGTTGCCACAACCCTATTATACAAAATTTAATCAAATGAGCTTATATATTTGGCTGCGCTCTACTCGTTGCTGGTGTTATTCTTGGCGTGTTTGTGTCGCCTCTTTCGATGTTGTAAAAGAAAATACCTATGTCTAAGAAAAAATCTGTTTCGAACAAAGAGCCTAAGTCTTTGTCTTTATTGCGTTCTGGTGTCTTGGTTTCTATTTGTACGTTTCTTTCTCGTATTCTTGGTTTGGTGAGAGATGCGGCTTTGGCGTTTGTTTTGGGGGCGAGTGGTAGCGCGGACGCATTTTATGTGGCGTTTAAAATTCCTAACTTTTTTCGGCGTTTATTTGCCGAGGGTGCGTTTGCTCAGGCATTTGTTCCTGTTTTAAGTGATTATCGAGTGAGGGAAGGTAAGGATGAGGTGCGGGCGCTCATTTCTGCTGTCTCAGGGTCTCTCGCATTAATCTTGTTGTGCATCACGGTATTTTTTATGGTGTGTGCTCCATGGGTGGTTTATGTTTTTGCGCCTGGTTTCTCTGGGAATGAGGGGCAAACCGCGCTGGCGTCAGAATTGTTGGTGATTACTTTTCCTTATCTTTTGTTCATTTCTCTAACTGCGTTGGCGGGTGGAATCTTAAACGCGCATGGTCAATACGCGGTTCCCGCAATTACCCCTATTTTTTTGAACCTATCCCTTATTGTCGCGACGATGTTTTTTGCTCGTACTGCGGCCCAAGCCGAAACGGCGGTGGCGTGGGGGGTGTTTTTTGCGGGCCTCATTCAGCTCATGTTTCAAATACCGTTTTTAGCCAGATTGCAATTATTGCCGATGCCGACGCTGGGGTTTGGTCATCCGGGAGTGAAGCGAATTTTGCTGCTGATGGGGCCGGCTTTGTTTGGTGTGTCCGTGAGTCAAATTAATCTGTTGCTGGATACGGTGCTGGCGTCTTTTCTGCAAACGGGCAGTATTACTTGGTTGTATCTGTCTGATCGTTTGTATGAATTGCCGTTGGGGATTTTTGCGATTGCGATTAGTACTGTTATTTTGCCTTCTATGTCGCGCAGTTTTGCGGGCGGCGAATCATCGAAGTTTTCCGAAACGCTTGATTGGGCGTTGCGAATATTGTTGCTGATTGCTATTCCGTCGTCGTTGGCGTTGTTTATGTTGGCTGAGCCTTTGATTGCGACGATTTTTTATCGTGGCGAGTTAACGGTAAACGATGTTCAGATGGCAGCGCAAAGTTTGCAGGCTTACTCGCTTGGTTTGGTTTTTATGATGTTGATTAAGGTGTTAGCGCCTGGTTATTACGCGAGGCAAGATACTAGAACGCCAGTGCGCATTGGTATCATTGCTATGGTCGCCAATATGGTGCTGAACCTGATTTTGGTGGGACCGCTTGGGCATGTTGGGTTGGCGCTAGCGACGAGTCTGTCGGCAGGACTCAATGCTTTCTTGTTATGGCGTGGTCTCTATAAACAGCAGTTTCATGTTTTTTCTGCTCAATGGCGACGGTTGCTGCGTATTTTAATAAGTGCAACCGTGGCATTGGGGGTGTGTTTGTATGTGTTTTTGCAGCAAGGTTGGCAATGGACGCAAATGGATGATTGGTATCGAGTGGGTTGCACCTTGATGGTTGTCGCTTGCGGTGTGCTGGTGTACGTTCTGGTTGCCGTGGCGGCAGGTTTGCGTCCTTCTATTTTAAAACATTAGGCGTATTTTGTGTGTTTGCAGTATTGATTATCGGTTTGCACAGCTTGTTCAAGTTCTGGCCTACCTTCAACTGGTTAACTGCTATATAATCCATGATATTTTTTCGACGCTGGATTTAATTGTTTTGTACGGGGTTCTATGGAGTTAATTCGCGGTATTCATAATATCCGTTCAAAGCATAAAGAATGCGTGCTGACGATAGGGAATTTTGACGGTGTTCATTTGGGGCACGGTGCTATATTGGCGCGTGTCAAAGCCTTAGCTAAGCAATACGATTCTCCGGCGGCGATTATGATCTTTGAGCCTCAGCCGAGAGAGTTCTTTACGCCAGATACGGCACCGGGTCGTATTGGTCGTTTGCGTGATAAGGTGAAGTTATTAGAGGGGCAGGGCATAGATTATGTGCTTTGCATGCCGTTCAACCCTAAACTTCAACAATTAGATGCGCAGGCGTTTTGTCTGCGGATTTTGCTGGATGGTTTGTCCGTAAAGCATTTGGTAGTGGGGGATGATTTTCGCTTTGGTTGTGATCGACAAGGTGATTTTTATTACTTGCAAGAATTCGGTGGTCAGCAAGGTTTTGCTGTTGAAAATACGCCGTCAGTGTTAAACGCTTCGAATGAGCGTGTCAGTAGTACTCTGGTTAGGGATGCTCTAGAGCGCGGCGACATAGCCGCCGCACAGATGAATATGGGGCATTCAGTAAGCTTGAGTGGTCGAGTGATACATGGTCAGCAGCTTGGTCGAAAATTGGGTTTCCCAACGGCGAATGTGCACCTTAAAGGCATTAAATCGGCTCTTTCTGGTGTGTATGCTGTAACCTTTATGGTGGATGGCGTATCCCGTAATGGCGTGGCCAACATTGGAGTTCGTCCTACTGTTCAAGGTAAAACGCCGATACTGGAAGTGCATTTGCTCGATTTTAGTGGTGATCTGTATGACAAATACGTTCAGGTTACTTTCTGTCATTTTATTAGGGCAGAGCGAAAAATGGCCAGCTTAGATGCGCTGGAAAAACAAATTCAATGTGATAAAGAAGAAGCGTTACGCTTTTTTGCCAATCAGTGAAAAGATGATCTTTGAGGATAAATCGATAAACCATGAGTGATTATAAACCGACACTGAATTTGCCAGATACTGACTTCCCAATGCGTGGAGATCTGGCAAAACGTGAGCCTGCAATGCTGAAGCATTGGCAGGATATGGACCTGTATCAAAAAGTACGTGAGGTAAGTAAAGGCCGTAAATCTTTTATTCTTCATGATGGCCCTCCGTATGCAAATGGCAGTATTCACATTGGTCACGCAGTTAACAAAATCCTCAAAGATATTATTGTTAAGTCTAAAACCGTTAGTGGCTTTGATGCGCCTTATATCCCGGGTTGGGATTGCCATGGCTTGCCAATCGAACACAAAGTTGAACAGCTTATAGGCAAAGCCGGAACAAAAGTGTCTTACAAAGAGTTTCGTGCGAAATGCCGCGAATACGCTTATACGCAAATCGAAGAGCAGAAAAAAGATTTTATCCGTCTTGGTGTGATGGGGGATTGGGAAAATCCTTATCTGACAATGAACTTCCAAACCGAAGCGAACATTGTGCGTGCTTTGGGTAAGATCGCTGAGAACGGCCACTTGGTAAAAGGCTTTAAGCCAGTTTATTGGAGTGTGGTGGGTGGCTCTGCGTTGGCGGAAGCCGAAGTGGAATATCAAGATAAAACATCTTTGTCCTTGGATGTGCGTTATGCGCCACAAGACGAAGCCGCTTTACTAGCGAGATTCTCTGATGTCGAAGGGGAAGGTAAGGTTTCGGTTGTTATCTGGACGACGACCCCTTGGACGCTTCCAGCAAGTCAAGCCGTGTCAATCCATCCAGAATTTAACTACGCGTTAGTTGAAGTGGACATGGGGTTAGGCAAAGAGCGCTTGATCCTTGCTGAAGATATGGTCGCTGGCATCATGGCTCGTTATGGTGTTGCAGATTTCCGTATCGTTGGTCGAGCAGTAGGGGCTGATTTAGCGGGTACGGTTTTAAATCATCCGTTCCTGCAGCGTGATATTCCAGTCATCTTGGGTGAGCATGTTACGACAGAAGCGGGTACTGGCTGCGTACATACTGCACCTGACCACGGCGTGGATGACTTTAACGTCGGTCGTGAGAATGGCATTGGTACGATTAATCTGGTTCAAGACAATGGTGTCTATTCTGATGCAGCGGGCGAATTCGCCGGCTTACATGTTTATAAAGTAGACGACGCAGTGCTTGAAGCGCTGAATCGCAATAATGCCTTGGTGTTTGAATCGAAAATCTTCCACAGTTATCCGCATTGCTGGCGCACGAAAACGCCGCTGATCTTCCGTGCGACCCCTCAGTGGTTCATTAGCATGACCAAAGAAGGCTTGTTGGATTCTGCGAAGCATGCTGTTGAAGGGGTTAAGTGGGTACCAAGCTGGGGACAAAACCGTATGGAAGGGATGTTGAATAACAGCCCTGATTGGTGTGTGTCTCGTCAGCGTACTTGGGGTGTGCCAATTGCTTTGTTTATCAACAAAGAGACTCAAGAGCTTCATCCCGAAACGCCGCGTTTGATCGAAGAAGTGGCTAAGCGCATTGAAGTGGAAGGTATTGATGCTTGGTTTGAACTGGAAGCCGAAACGTTATTAGGTGCAGACGCTGAAAAATACAGCAAGGTAACGGATACACTAGATGTATGGTTTGACTCTGGTGTGACCCATTATTCTGTTATCGATCAGCGTGATGAATTGAGCTTTCCTGCCGATTTGTACCTAGAAGGTTCAGATCAGCACCGTGGTTGGTTCCAGTCTTCATTGAAAACGTCTATCGCGATTCGTGGTGTGCCGCCATACAAGCAAGTGTTAACGCACGGTTTTACCGTAGATGGTGACGGTCGTAAGATGTCTAAGTCTTTGGGTAACGTATTGTCACCGCAAAAAGTCATGGATACCTTGGGTGCTGATATTATTCGTCTTTGGGTGGCCGCAACGGATTACACCACTGAAATGACGGTGTCAGATGAGATTCTTAAGCGAGTCGCAGACTCTTATCGTCGTATTCGTAATACAGCGCGTTTCATGATGGCGAACTTGAATGGCTTTAATCCTGCGACAGATATGGTCTCTTCTAGTGAAATGATTGCTTTGGACCGTTGGATTGTGGACCGTGCGGCTTTATTGCAAAAAGATCTAGATAAAGCCTATAACGAGTATCAGTTCCACACAGTCAATCAGAAGATTCAGAATTTCTGTTCCGTAGATTTGGGTGGCTTTTATTTAGACGTTATTAAAGATCGTCAGTACACGACACAAAAAGACAGCTTAGCGCGTCGCTCAGCACAAACAGCGCTTTATCATGTTATGGAGGCTTTCACGCGTTGGATATCTCCTATTCTGAGTTTTACAGCGGATGAAATTTGGCAAACATTGCCTGGCGAGCGTAGCGAGTCTGTCTTCTTAGAAACATGGTATGAAGGTCTTGAGGAGTTGACTGGCGACGAGCCAATGGGGCGTGAATTTTGGAAGCAGGTGCTTGAAGCCAAAGTGGCAACGAATAAAGTGCTCGAAGCGGCTCGTAGTGAAGGTAAGATGAAAGCAAGCCTAAGCGCAGATATCACACTTTATTGTAATGATGCTTTGCAAACGATATTGGCCCGTCTTGGTGAAGAGTTGCGCTTTGTGCTGATTGCTTCTGATGTCAAGGTGTTGCCTTTGTCTCAAGCTGGCGACGATGCGGTTGCGACGGATCTTGATAGCCTAAAAGTGCATGTTGAGCTGAGCAAATACACTAAATGTGTGCGTTGCTGGCATCATCGTGAAGAAGTTGGTAAACGCGTAGCGCACCCAGAGCTGTGTGATCGTTGTATCTCTAACTTGCCAGATGGGGAAGGTGAACAACGCCTTTATGCCTAATGACTGCTTTAATTATGTGGAAACGAGTTCAGCGCTGGTGGGCGCTGGCTCTTATTCTGTTTGTTCTGGACTGGGTGACTAAGCAAGTTATTGAGTCCAACTTATTTTACGGACAAGAGATTGCGGTTTTACCTTTCTTTGACCTGACACTAAGGTATAACACGGGCGCCGCCTTTAGCTTTCTTGCGCAGGCAGGGGGATGGCAGCGTTGGTTTTTCTCTTTTATTGCTTTAGCGGTCGTGGTGGGAATCAGTTGGCGTCTGATTAAAATTGCTGAGACAAATCGACTGGAGGCTTTGGCACTCACTTTTGTGTTAGGTGGTGCCATCGGTAATCTTTATGACCGATTAGTTTATGGGCATGTTGTGGATTTTTTGCAATTTCATTGGCAGCAAGTTTGGTATTTCCCTGCGTTTAATGTTGCTGATAGTGCAATAACGATTGGTGTTATTCTGATGTTGCTTGAGAGTTTTGTGTCTAAAAAACCGGAAGAGGTGAAAAAATGAACGCCATTACGGCCGAAAGTCGTGTCACTCTGCATTTTGAGTTGTCATTGGAAGATGGGCAAATTGTTGATTCTAACTTTTCGCAATCTCCGGCTAGCTTTGTGTATGGTGATGGGAGTTTATTGCCTACATTTGAGGCGGTTTTATTAGGTATGAAAGTGGGCGATGAAGCCTCTTTTGTTATGTCGCCTGAGAAGGCCTTTGGGGCTCATAATCAAAGTAATATTCAGCGTATGCCGCGCTCGCAATTTGCTATGGACCTCGAAGAAGGGATGGTGGTGTCTTTTGCGGACGTGAGTAAAAACGAATTACCGGGTGTTATTGCTGAGATTGGTGACAAGGAAGTGGTTGTTGATTTCAATCATCCTCTTGCTGGTCGTTCATTGACGTTTAGAGTAAACATAGTTGCTATTGAGGCTGCGATATGAGTTTTGCCATTCAACTAGCGAATCCTAGAGGCTTTTGTGCTGGCGTCGACAGAGCTATAGACATCGTAAATCGCTGTTTGGATCTTTTTGAAGCGCCTATCTATGTTCGTCATGAAGTAGTTCATAATAAATTTGTGGTGGAGTCTTTAAAAGCACGCGGTGCGGTTTTTGTTGATGAGCTGGATCAGGTGCCAGACGACAATATTGTGATTTTTAGTGCTCATGGTGTTTCAAAAGCAGTTCGAGACGAAGCAACAAATCGCGGTTTAAAGGTATTTGATGCTACTTGTCCGTTGGTGACTAAAGTGCACTTAGAAGTATTGCGATATTCCCGTGACGGAATGGAGTGCGTTTTGATCGGGCACGATGGTCATCCAGAAGTTGAAGGGACCATGGGTCAATATGATGATCGTCAGGGTGGTGCTATTTATTTAGTTGAAAGTCCTGCCGATGTAGAGAAGCTTCAAGTTAAGAATCCAGAGCGCCTTGCTTTTGTAACGCAAACCACCTTGTCTATGGATGATACCTCCGTTGTGATTGATGCCCTTCGTGAGTATTTCCCTTTGATCCAAGGCCCTAAAAAAGATGACATTTGTTACGCTACGCAAAATCGCCAAGATGCAGTGAAAACCTTAGCGCAAGAGTCTGAGTTGGTGTTGGTGGTAGGTTCTGTGAATAGCTCTAATTCAAACCGTCTCCGTGAATTGGCAGAAAGAATGGGGGCGAAAGCCTATTTGATCGACAATGCTAGCGAGATTCAGTGCGATTGGTTGAAAGGTATTCGTAGTATTGGTGTAACGGCTGGGGCTTCGGCACCAGAAGTGTTAGTGAATGAAGTGATAGAGCGTCTTATTAAAGAGGGCGGTAGTGCTCCCCAAGAGCTAAAAGGCAGAGAGGAGAATGTATCCTTTTCTATGCCCAAAGAGCTTCGCATCATTGAGGTTTAAGAAATTTCCAATTAATTTAAAATTTCTTAAAAAAAGGGTTGCACAAAATCTGTAGATCCTTAATATACGCCCTCGCTGACACGGACAAGGCTTCAGAGTAACGAAGACCAAGTTCAACTAACCAGAAGATCTGGTTAAAGATTCAAGTCAGGACGCTCTTTAAAATAGATAATCAGATAATTTGTGTGGGCGCTCGCTGGAGGCTTCAGAAGATCATCGCATTGCTACTTGTAGCGTGTAGTTGGTCAAAAAAATTGAAGTCTTGCGAAACGTCTAACACGTCAATTCGCTTTATGTTGGCTTATTGTTTTTCGGAATGGTGAGTCGATTAAGTTATTGTTAGTGTAATAG
>NZ_QGOK01000025.1 GCF_003259175.1 Marinomonas shanghaiensis
CCATGTGAGAGTAGGTCGTCGTCAAGCTTTAATATTTTAGACATATATTTTCACGATAGTGTGGGTCTATTTCTGACAGATAAGCATGTGATACTAGTTTATCGTCAAGCTTTAATATTTTAGACATAGATTTTCACGATAGTGTGGCTCTATTTCTGACAGATAAGCATGTGATACTAGTTTATCGTCAAGCTTTAAATTAAGAAGGCCTAATAAGTAATTAGGCAATTGAAAATTTGGTTTTATTAGACAGTTGCTGATAAAACAAACCAGTTTTCTTGATGATCATAGAGGCGTTGAACCACCTGATCCCATCCCGAACTCAGAAGTGAAAAGCGCCATCGCCGATGGTAGTGTGGGAGATCCCATGTGAGAGTAGGTCGTCGTCAAGCTTTATATTAAGAGAAATCCCATCCTGCTCAGCAGGGTGGGATTTTTTCGTTTAAGGGACGTAAAATAGTCTCTCCCACGTGTGGGGCTCTTTATAACAGACAAGCATGTGAT
>NZ_QGOK01000026.1 GCF_003259175.1 Marinomonas shanghaiensis
CTTTTTTTCGTTCTCAAAAGGTGAGTTTTGAATACATAACTAGAGGCGTTGAACCACCTGATCCCATCCCGATACCAGAAGTGACTCTTTACATGCCACGGGCGTTCGCCATCGCTGATGGTAGTGTGGGCTTGGTTGAATTGTAGAGCCATGTGATAGTCCCACAAGGGGATAAGCATAGGTCGTTATCAAGATTTAATTAAGAAGGCCCTGATAGCTGAAGCTGTCAGGGTTTTTTTTGCTTAAAATTTACTGTCCCATATGCTCCGCTCAAAGTGTGCGTTTGGTGCTAGTGTTTTTTCTAAGCAATTATTAAGACGCTTAAGTACCAGTGATAATTTTTCCTTAAGGTTCTGTATTTATAGTACTGGAATATAGATATCTTAAGGGGTATTAAATGATGACGGTATTTGAGTTTTGTTGCTGTAGCATCTATTTGTTTATGCGATATCGTGTGTTTTTGTTGAAGTGTTGTGTCATTGCTGCGGCAATTCTACTATTCTTTTCTAATTACGCTCATTTGATCCGTGTCCGTCAAGACGGGGCGCAGTTAAACGGTGTGTATGAGTCTGTCTTGGTCTTTATATGAAGGAAGGTTTAGGTTTGCGAATACTTGTAGTGGAAGATGATGCGTCTTTGGCTGATGGCTTGGTAACCGCATTGAAGCGTGAAGCGTACACAGTAGATTTGCTTCATGATGGTATTCATGCCCTAGAAGCCTTAGTAAATGAAGTGTTTGATTTGGTGATATTGGATTTGGGCTTACCAAGGCTAGATGGATTAGCCGTATTAAAACAAATACGAGCAAATGAAAATGCTGTCCCTGTCTTAATTCTAACAGCTAGAGATGCGTTGGACGACAGAGTGGCTGGATTGGATTTGGGAGCAGATGATTATTTAGTAAAGCCTTTTGATGTAACGGAACTCAAGGCTCGAGCTAGGGCATTATTACGTCGAAGTTATGGACGAGCAATCAGTGAAATTCACTATAAGGGCCTTGTTCTTTATCCTGCTAGTCATAAAGTGAGTTATCAAAATCAGGACATCAACCTTACTCGGCGAGAATATTCTTTGCTGCATGAGCTTGTTAGTCAGCCAGGTCATGTGTTTACACGTGATGTTTTGCAGCAGTTGATGTACGGCTGGGGGGATGATGTGGAAAGTAATGCTTTAGAAGTGCACATTCACCATTTACGAAAGAAATTATTCCCCGATTTAATCCGTACTATACGGGGGATCGGTTATGTTGTTGATCAAGAAGTGGCTTAATAAAAAGATTCTGAGTTCTATCAGAAGAAGAACCTTGTTTTTTGTTATGTGTCTTTTTAGCGTAACCAGTGTGACTATCATGCTGATCGGCTTGTTCTTTGCGAATCATGAAGTAGAAGAATTATTTGATGCTAGGTTGGCCCAACAAGCTCGGCTGTTACTCACTTTGTCGAGCAACATAGAAAAACTTGATTCGAATGTTAGTGCCATATCACCCCTCTTAATTGATGAGGCTAATACTGACTTATCTGTTGGTCATAAGTACGAAAGTAAAATTTTTTATCAAATCTGGCACGCTGACAAGCTAAAAATAGCCTCTGATTCGATGCTTTTATTACAGCAAAAAAACGATATTTATGGTTATGGTAATGCTGTGGCAGATCACTATCAGTGGCGAACCTTCACTTTAAATCAGGTGAAAGGCAATCTTAAGGTGGTGGTTGCTGAGCGGTCTGATGTGAGAGATGAGATAGTGGAGCAGATTGTTTTTCAAACTTTGTTTCCGGAAATATTAGCGTGGCCAATTCTTGCTTTGCTGGTGTGGGCAGCCATTGGTTTTGGTCTTCAGCCGCTCCAGCAACTTGCGCAACGAATTCAAACGATGACACCGAGTAGATTGCAGCCAATTGAATTGTCTTACGCAACAGAAGAGCTGCTTCCCGTTAAAAATGCTTTAAATGGATTGCTGGTAGAGATTGACTCCTTAATGGACAGGGAGAAACGTTGGATAGCAGATGCTGCCCATGAATTACGTACACCATTAAGTATTTTAAGAGTTCATGCTGAGAATGCTGCATCAGCAGAAACTGATGAAGAACGCAATCAGTCTCTAGTACAGTTGACTTTAGGGGTGGATAGATCCACTAGGATTGTCTCTCAGCTACTTGCTTTAGCTCGTCTTGAACACCAAAAAACAGTGATTAAAACAGAAGCAGATGTCTTAGCTGTTAGTCGATCAATGATCGCAGGAATTCTTCCTCTGGCGTGGAAAAAAAATATTGAAATTAGTTTAGAGGTTGATGATAGGAAATCGTGGAATTGTTACGTAGAGCCTAATCATATAGAGATACTATTACAAAATCTTATTAGCAATGCGATAAAATTTTCACCTGAAAAATCGCTGATTCGTGTTGTCTGGAGTCAGTCTGTTAATCAACTTGAATTGACCGTCATCGATATAGGAAAAGGGGTAAACAAAGAAGAAAAACAGAGGCTCAGTGAACGGTTTTTTCGTTCAGGAGAAGTGGATGGAGCTGGTCTTGGCCTATCGATTGTTAAAAATATTGTCGACAAGTACGAGGGCTTTTTGTCCTTTGAAGATACCCTACCTCATGGTTTAACTGTACGTGTAGCATTACCCGTGTTGGTTATAAATTAACGAGATTGGCTAAATAATATATTGATTGACTTACCTAGCCAATTGGACCAATTTCAATTGGCTGAGAACTGTTTTTGCCATTCGCCTGTAAGAGAGGTGGTAATGGCTGGTAAGAGTAACCCCCCAATATTGGCAAAACACTCCCGTGGAAAGCCATCATTGTTTGTTGTGACCTTCTAGCTAGATCGTTCAAATATCCGATATTTTACATTCAAACTCACGTCCTGAGTGTCACTTTTGATGAGGTGTATAGCATAACTTTTACTCTGAGTTTTTATCAGGGTTGCACCCGTTTTTCGTTGAAATAACGCTATTAGATGTGCGATCTAATAATTACAGATCTAAATAATGCTTGATCATTTGCTGCATTTTATTTAGTGTAAAAGGACTTATTGCTATTTTTTAAGCATTTTCTTAAGGAACATGAGGTTTATTATGAAAAAATTATCACAAAAATACGTTATATCTCTAATTAATATTGCGGCGGCTCTCTTCTCTACTGCTGCTGTGGCAAACACGTTAGATAAGATACGCGACGAAGGTACTGTTACGATTGGTGTCGCAAATGAAGTGCCTTATGGCTATACCACCTCGGATGGAAAGCCGGCGGGTGAAGCGCCTAGCATTGCCGTTCATGTTTTGAATAAATTAGGTGTTAATGACGTAAACGTTGTGGTGACAGAATTTGGTTCTTTGATACCTGGTTTACGTGCAGGCCGTTTTGATGTCATCGCGGCTGGTATGTACATTACGCCAAAGCGT
Organism: Marinomonas shanghaiensis; assembly: GCF_003259175.1. Taxonomy (GTDB): domain Bacteria; phylum Pseudomonadota; class Gammaproteobacteria; order Pseudomonadales; family Marinomonadaceae; genus Marinomonas; species Marinomonas shanghaiensis. The sequence continues at coordinate 3,410 of NZ_QGOK01000026.1, forward strand.
TGTGAGCAAATTCTTTTTTCAAACCCAACATACAGTATTGGTGAGGGCTTTTTGGTTCAAAATGGTAATCCAGAAAGCTTAAATGGCTATGATGATATAAAAAATAAGTCAGTCAAATTAGGGGTTATGTCTGGTGCGGTAGAGTACGGTTATGCTCGAGATTTTGGTATAGAAATGAGCAAAATTGTGACATTACCTGATTACCCTTCTGGTGTAGCAGCATTGAAGTCTGGTCGAATTGATGCGCTTGCAGGGACAAGTTTAACTATGGCGTCTTTAGGTCAAAAAGATGATCGTGTTGAGTTGGCTCAGCCATTCAAAACCTTAGTGATTAATGGTGAGACAATTAAGGGGTATGGTGGTTTTGGTTTCCGTCCAGCAGATACGGCTTTGCGCGATGCGTTTAATGATGAAATCGCAAATTTTGTTGATACAGAAGAGCATATTGCCATGGTTGAGCCTTATGGTTTTGGTAAACACACCTCACCTGATGGCATGACAGCAAAAGAATTGTGTCAATAATACTGGGGAAATAACCTATGGAATTTGGAGAAATTGTCTCCGTATTACTCCAGGGAGCCATTGTCACCATTGAAATTGTGGCGATGGCTCTACCTCTAGCGGTCATGATGGCTTTTAGTTTCGGATTGATTCGTCTGTATGCACCAGCTCCTTTTAAACAAATTGCTATTTTTTATATTGAGTTTTTTCGTGGAACTTCGGCACTAATTCAGTTGTATTGGATCTATTTTGTATTGCCTTTTTTTGGTATCACAATTGATGCAATGACAGCCGCAGTAATGGCTTTAGGGTTGAATATTGGTTCTTATGGAACAGAAGTCGTGCGAGGCGCTATTCAAGCCGTTCCAAAAGGGCAGTATGAAGCTTCAATAGCACTTAATTTTACGGCCTCACAACGGCTGTGGCGCATAATTATGCCTCAGGCCCTCGTTAATATGATCCCGCCTTTTGGCAATTTGGCCATTGAGTTAGTAAAAGCCACCTCATTGGTATCCCTCATTACGATTGGCGATTTAACTTTTAAGGCCAAATCTTTGGCAGATACCACCCTACAGGTTGGTGAAATATTTGGTGTTGTCTTGTTGTTTTACTTCGTAATTGCTCAGTGCTTAGTGTTTTTCATCCGACGATTAGAAACACATTTGAGTAAGGGGCTGGGTCGAGGAGGTATTCATTCATGAATGGATTTCAATGGGATTGGGCATTTACTTGGGAAGTGTTGCCGATGATTTTATCGGCAGCAAAAGTCACTTTATTAGCCACATTGTTAGGCAGTATTTTTGCCATTTTCATGGGGTTAGTATTTGCTTTACTGCGTCGTAGCAACAGTCGTGTACTGAGAACCAGTGTTTACTGGATCGTTGAGTTCATTCGGAGTACGCCGTTATTAGTACAAATTTTCTTTTTGTATTACGTAATGCCTGAATTCGGGATCAGTTTATCACCTCTTGCCACAGGCGTGTTTGCCTTGGGGCTTCATTATGGCGCTTACTTATCAGAAGTGTTCCGAAGTGGGATTGATGGTATTGAAAAAGGGCAGTGGGAAGCCGCAAGAGCGTTAAATTTGTCCTTGATAGACACCTATAAAGACATTGTCTTACCTCAGGCTATTCGCCCCATGATTCCCGCCACAGGGAATTATATCATTGCGATGTTTAAAGAAACTCCTCAGCTGTCAGCTATTACGCTCTTGGAGATGCTGCAGATCGCAAAAATTATTGGTTCTGAAAATTTTCGATATTTAGAGCCGTTCACGTTAGTGGGAATTTTGTATCTTGTGTTTAGCGTAGCAGCAGCTTACGGCATCCATCAAGTTGAAAGACGCTTTCCAAAAGAAGGATTTAGTTTGAAATGAATGCGCCAATTATTGAGTTTAAGAATGTTAAAAAGTGCTTTGGCGATACCGTTATTTTCCGTGATTTTAATTTTAAAGTAGAAGAGAACGAAATCGTTTCGATCATTGGGCCAAGTGGTTCTGGTAAAAGTACATTGTTGCGCATCTTGATGACTTTAGAAGGCATTGATGGTGGCTATATTAATGTGGCGGGAGAGTCACTTTGGCATATGCCTTGGCAGGGGCAGTATGTTCCAGCCAATAGTAAGCATTTGCATAAAATGCGACATCATCTTGGTATGGTATTTCAGCATTTTAACTTGTTTCCGCACATGACAGTGAAGCGAAATATCACCGAGGCACCAATGCGTGTCAAAGGTATTTCACGAGAAGAGGCTGAGGCATCGGCTGAAAAACTGCTTAAACTGGTAGGCTTGTCAGATAAGGCGAACAATTATCCGAATGATTTGTCGGGAGGGCAAAAGCAGAGGGTGGGCATTGCTCGTGCTTTAGCTATGAAGCCATCTATACTGTTACTGGATGAGATTACGTCAGCATTGGACCCTGAGCTAGTGGATGAGGTTTTGGACGTTATTCGAAATCTCGTCAAAGAAGATAATTTCACCATGCTACTCGTTACTCATGAGATGTACTTCGCACGTGAAATCAGTGATAGAGTTTGCTTTTTTGATAACGGTGCCATTGTTGAGGAAGGGCCACCAGAAATGATATTTACTCAACCTAAAGAAGAGCGAACGAAAGCGTTTCTAAACGCCTATCTTGGTAACAACAGTTAGCACGCTCTATACGTTGAAAACTCCTCAATAAGGCGCTCATAGGGCGCCTTATTTTATAGCGGTGACAAATGCCCCATTCTCCATTGATAATGGCGTGATATTTTATGGAGTACTCGAGCTATGGCGCCTTTGTATTGCTTACTTTTGTTGACATTATTTGCTGGATTGGCGATGCCTTTTGGGGCTTTAATCGCTTATTTTGAACGTATAACACCCGAATGGCTAGAAACAGAGCTAATGCATGGTATTACCGCTTTTGGTGGTGGTGCGTTGTTATCCGCGATTGCTCTGGTCCTTGTGCCAGAGGGGAGTGCACATTTTTCTACTTGGTGTGCTGCTGTGCTGTTTCTTCTTGGTGGCTTGATGTTTATGTGGTTGGATATTTTTTTATCTCATAAAAAGACGTCAATGAGTCAGCTAGTCGCCATGTTGTCCGATTTTATTCCTGAATCATTGGCTTTAGGAGCTGCATTTGCTTTAGGCGGTACCAATGTGGTGCTACTTGCTGTGTTGATTGCGATGCAAAATTTACCCGAAGGCTTTAATGCGTTTCGAGAGTTAAGGTCATCTTCTGATTATCGTCCTTGGAGCATCATTTTGTGCTTTTTTGTCTTGGCACTGTGTGGTCCTGTGTCTGGAATGATCGCTTATTTTTGGTTGTCTGACTGGCCATCAATTGTGTCAGGGCTGATGTTATTTGCTTCTGGAGGAATTTTATATGCGGTGTTTCAAGATATTGCGCCTCAGGTTGCTTTAGAAAAGCATTGGGCTCCACCTATGGGAGCCGTAATGGGGTTTGCCGTGGGTTTAGTTGGTTACATGCTTACTCAATAATTAGATTTTCAAAAATGTATACAAAAATAGTCTTGATGAAATATAGTTAGCACTCTTTTAGTTTTTCCAAGGAAGTTGAGTTGTGCTTAGAATTTTAAACGACATGAGTTTAAGTGCATTAGTTGCGGGTTTTGTGGCGGTGTTAATTGGCTTTGCAAGCTCGGTTGCCATTGTCTTTCAAGCTGCTCAGGCGGCGGGTGCAGATTCAAGCACAATTATTTCTTGGATTATGGCATTGGGTTTCGGCATGGGGGCGACCTGTTTTTTTCTGTCTCTGTGGTACCGCTCTCCAGTGATAACCGCTTGGTCAACGCCCGGCGCGGCGTTACTTGCCACAAGTTTGGGTAATATTACTTATGCTGAAGCTATTGGCGTATTCGTTTTTGCGGGCGTACTAACATTATTAACGGGCGTATCTGGCTTATTTGATAAAGTAATGCGTTTAGTCCCTTTACCGATTGCATGCGCCATGTTGGCGGGCGTTCTTTTTAAGTTTGGGCTGTCAATTTTCGATGCCATGATGAGTGATGTTTTTCTTGTTGGTATTATGTTACTGACCTATTTGCTCAGTAAGCGTCTAGTTCCGCGTTATGCCGTCTTATTCGTTTTGGTCGCTGGTGTTGCGTTTGTTTTGGCAAGGTCTGATGGATCCCTTGTGTCTAATATTGCTTCTGAAGTGGGTGGTTTGGTTTGGGTGTGGCCGGAATGGAACCTAGGTGCTTTGCTCGGTATCGGTATACCTTTGTACATTGTGACGATGACTTCGCAGAATATTCCAGGTGTTGCTGTCATGCGTAGTAGTGGCTATCAAACCCCTGTGTCGTCTTTAATCAGTTGGACTGGTTTTACATCAATTATACTGGCTCCTTTAGGTGGCTTTGCTTTTAATCTCGCAGCCATTACCGCGGCAATATGCTCTGGTGAAGAGTGCCATAAAGACCCTAAACGTCGTTATATTGCGGGGCTATCTGCTGGTATTTTTTATGGGCTTGCAGGATTAGCGGGCGCATCGGTTGTTACTTTATTTTCAATTTTTCCGGCCACCATGGTGGCGGCTTTAGCAGGAATTGCGCTATTAGGAACCATTGGAATGAATTTGAAAAATGCGATGGCGGATGATGCTAATCGTGAAGCGGCGTTGGTGACTTTTTTGGTGACCGTGTCAGGTGTGTCATTTGGGGGGATTGCATCTGCTTTTTGGGGGATCTTGTTTGGGGCAATCTGTCTTGTAATCGGCAATGTTAAAGTGAAAGCAAAAGGTTGATTGCGTGGATATTAGTGAAAAAATCAAAGATGATATCTTAAACAGCCGATTACCCAAAGGGCAGCCATTGCGCCAAAAAGATTTATCCGTTCGCTATAGTGTTAGCCGAATTCCAGTCAGAGATGCTTTACTGTCATTAAAGGCAGAGGGGTGGCTGGTACCAAATGGTAAGGCTGGCGTGATGATTCCTGACTTAAATTGGCAGGAAGCCGAAGATCTTTCTTTCATGCGGGCCGAGTTAGAATGTCAGTTGTTAAAGTTAGCATTTGATCACATCACACAAAGAGACATTGCCGCGGCAAGGGATTTCCTTGAAGCGCTTAATGAAAAGAATTTAACGCTTATTCATCGTGGTGAATTGAATTGGTGTTTCCACGATAGCCTTTATCGTGCGGCTGATAGGCCAACATTGCACCGTGAAGTAGAGCGTCTAAATCGGCAAGCTGTTCGCTATTTAGGTTTTCAATATGGACCATTGGCTTATCGACAAACGAGTCAACATCAACATGAGGCATTATTAGGATTTGTGGAGTCTAGAAATAAACATGCTGCGCTCGTTTTATTGAGGCAGCATATAGAGGAAGCAGGGGCGTTATTGGCAAATTATTTAAAGGAGATAGAGTGATCTGCAGAGGGTTGTGGTAAATACACACTTAAGTTGGCGCCACCAAGCGTCAAAGAAGACTCTTTTTTTATGAAGCCTTTTACCGTGTCGATCACATGAGCTGTTGCGGATAACTCGGCAAAATACAATCCCAATCCAGTGTTGCCTTCCAGAAAGACATCTTGCTGATCATCACTTTGATTAAAGCCCTTTCCATCGTCTTCAACAGAAATAACAAGAAAATCTGCGTTTTTCGTTGCACTGATACGAATTTTTGTTTTCGCAAATCGTAAAGCATTATAGACAGCTGTACTGACCACAGCCGTCATGAGGCGCTCATCAAATACGCCTGTTAAGGTTGGATCGCAGACATACTCTAATTCCAAGTTTTTGGCTTTTGCTGAAGGGAATAAAGCAAATACTTGGTCGTCAAGAAATTCATCGAGCAAAAAGGTATCAACATGTAGCTCATAGCCATCTGAGGCGAGTTTATAAAGGTATAAATATTCTACCCACTCATCGTTGAGTTTTTTTAGAGATTCTTCAATTGAGATGATTTTCTTTTGGTGAGCGTCATTATTATTAATAGCGTCTTTAAGGCTTTGTAACTGATACAGTAAAGTGCCTACTTGGTTTTTACTTTCATGTATTGCACTGGCTAAGATGGTACTGATGTCGATTTTTTTCATCTTTAGCTTCCAAAAGATTTTGTGAAAATAGCAGTTTGTTGTTTGTTTGGTGGTGTTGCGCTACCAGATTTTACTTCACTAAGCCAAGCCTCGAAAATTTGTTTGGCGGTTGACTTGTCGTTATCAGCGAGGTAAACATCAATTTCATAGCCATAGGTTTTTGCTTTGTTGTCTGGGTCATCAAAAAAAGACTCATGTACTTTTTTGAGAGTGTTTTCAAAATTGTCTTTTTGTCGAGGTAGTAGTGGTCCGCTGTCAGAAATTCTGGCAAGAGACTCTAGATGTTTTAGATAAACCTCAGCTGTGTTGTAACAAGAGTATTTTGCTAAAAAAACCGCTCGTCGATAAGCCATTTCTGCCGCTACATAGTCGTTCAACAAGAGACTGATTTTACCCAACTCCATTTGCCTAAGAATATTTTTCGGGGATTTGCCTACTGCCTCTATCAGCGTTGCTTGTGCCTCTTCGAGCTTGTCATTTTTGACTTGGATTTTTGCAAGCCAATCATAAGCACTGACAAAAAATCGATTATCAAGCATGAGCTGGCGAAAGTTTTGCTCGGCTTTTTCCAGTTCACCCATCAAAAAATAGGTTTTTGCTTTGCCAAACAGAGCCCAAGGCATTTTTCTATTTTTAAGTGTTTTGTTAAAAAGAGATAGGGCTTTTTTGTATTCTTTGATCTCTAAAAGGCTTTCACCTATGATTCTTTCACACTTACCAAGCAGTGAAGGGTGCTTTTTGCTAACGCGTTTCGCAGTGAGTATTGCTTTATCAAAGTCGTTTGCATCCAGCGCCATGTTGACTTCAAGTAATCTTTCTTTCGTTTCTAACAATTTACTTAGTCGTCTTTGTAAGACGGCCTGAGAAAAAGGCTTTGTGATATAGCCATCAGGCTGATATTCAATTGCACCCATGACCATCTCAATAGAGGTTTCGGCTGTTACCATTAAATAGGTTGCTGTGTGTGGTATCAGTTTTGAATGGCGTATTTCTTCTAAAAGTTGTTGGCCATCTTTACCATTGCCGAGATTGTAATCAGATAAAATGACATCAAAAGAATGATTTCGCAGAAGCTCGATTGCAGTTTCTGCTTTCATCGCAATGTCGATTGAGGTGAACCCGAAGTCTGTCAGCATTTTGCGCTGCATGATCCGAGCTTCTGCCATATCCTCAATTAGTAATGCTTTTTTCTTAGAAAAATCTTGTTGTGCCATAAATAATTACATTCCGTGTTTAGCAATTATAAAAAGGATTTATTGGGATCAATGACCAGATCTTCTGAGAAAATTTCATCCTCTTCTGAGGTTTGCTGAGGAATAGCATAAGATTCACTTGCCCATGCACCTAAGTCAATCAGTTTGCATCTAGGGCTGCAAAAAGGTCGATCAACATTCTCTTTAGACCAAGGCGTTTTTGTTTGGCACGTAGGACAGGCAACTAAGGTTGCTGTATTATTGTTTAGCATAGTAATGACTCTAAAATTTTTTGGTGCAATTTTAAGACTTTAGCATTCATATCAGCAATATTGCCAGCGTTTTCCAAGACGAAATCAGCTCTCTTAATGCGTTCGTTATTAGCCAATTGAGTGACAAGAATTTTTTCTGCACTGTCTTGGCTGACATTGTCTCGACTGATGATGCGTTGGATCTGTATTTCTCTTGGAACATCAATCGCAATCACCCATTTGCACAGTGTGTCTTGTTTTGTCTCAAATAATAGAGGATGAACAAGCAGGACGTACCTTGAGGTGGTGGCATTAAGTTGAGCCATTATTTCTTGTCGAATAACAGGATGGGTTAACGCTTCAAGCCATTCTCTTTCTTTGGGTTGATCAAAAATAATCTCCCGCAGTACTTTTCGATTGAGTGTCCCATCATTTAGTAATATGTCGTTGCCATAGCGCAGGTGAATTTTCTTTAAGCAATCGGAGTTTGGTTTCACTACCAGTCTTGCAACATCATCCGCATCAACGCTCTGAATTCCCAGCTCATTAAAATATTTTGTAACCGTGCTTTTGCCAGAACCAATACCGCCAGCAAGACCAATGATAGTAGGGGGACTGTTTGTCATAGGTTTATAAATAAAATACCAAGAGGGCTGAAAAAATTAAAAAAGGACCAAATGCCATCGGTTTAGATCCGTTTCGACTCAATAGCATAGTGTATAGGATTCCACTTAAACTTGCACAAAGTAACAGCGCTGACAGATTAGATAACCCAAGCCATGCGCCAAGGGCAGCGATGAGTTTTGCGTCACCTAACCCGATTCCTTCACATTTTTTTACGACCAGATAAAGTTGTCTTAAAGCATAAATAAGACTAAAACCAATTAGCATGCCTAATACACTGGTGTGTAGGGTGTTGGTTGATAAATGCCATAGAAGGGCGCAAGCGAGTACCAACACAGTGCATTCGTCTGGTAATAATTGGTGTTCGAGATCGATAGCGGCAGACGTGATTAAGCTGCTAATGACAATGGTTTGCAACACAAGCTGGTAGATATCATCAGTAAGCCAGAGCAAGGGAAGGCAGCATGCTAAATGAAGGCTCTCAATTACGGGATAACGGTAACAAATTCGCTTTTTACAAGCGCGACATCTTCCTTTTAGTAATAGGTAGCTCACTATTGGGATTAGGTCCTGCCATACAAGCAACTGATGGCAATGCATGCATTGGGAGCGACGCTTCAAAACGATTTCAGGCTCTTTTGTTGTAAAGGGTAATGAGAGTAAAGCGTGGGCTTCTTTTCTCCATAAGTAATGGTTTTTAACGGGCCATCTTATTGTGAAGGCGGCAGCATAACTACCGAGACTGGAAATCAATAAAACATACAAAAGGCATTCGATGGTGGTCATATTCATCAATGTATTTCAAGTAGTGGTTTGTATAGTGCAATGAGTGTGGAAGTAACAAACCCGCCAGCAATGAGAAGACAAACTGCCGGTATGAGTTTTTCAAGCAGGGTTATATTTTTTTGCCAGCGTTTCTCATGCTCATTTGTGGCAAGAATCAAGGCTCTTTCAATGTTGCCATCCTTTGTCGCAGAATGAAGAGCGATGGTTGATTCATGGGGAAACCAAGTGCTTGGAAAGCTGGATGCATAATTTTTTCCTAGGTGTAGGGTGTAATAAACCTGATAGATTTGCACTTTTGTTTCAGCATGTTGGAAATAATTTGGCATGTGTTTTAGCGCTTCTTGCAAGGTGACACCTGTTTGTCTTGCGCTATTGAGTAGCGAAAAAAGCTTGGTGAGCCGAAAGTTTTGGCTGTATTTTTCAAGCCAAGTACATGCATGGCCCTTGTTAAGGCTGTTGATGACGGTGAGTTGGGCAATGCTACAGACCACATAAATAGCGATGTCACTTACTATTCTCACATAATAATGCTCAACATTAGGTGACTGCATGGCGTGGTTAGCAATGAGTATAATCAGTGCTATTTGAATGATACAAAATGGATAGACAATAGCCTTTAATAGTCTATGTGACCAATCAAGTAGAGAGGTAAGCTGACGGATAGAAATACTTAGGCTTTTTTCGCAGTCTTCTCGACTTCCTTGGGTATTGAGTAATTGACAATAGGGCGCTGCGGCAGGCTTGGTGAGTTTACTCAGGGTATCGTTAAAAAGGCGGCCATTTTCTAGTTCATTCAATAGTGCTTGGCAGTTTGTAGAGAGAATAGTGTGGGAAGAAGAACGTGCAAAATGAGAGATGGCTTGATTCAGTTGTAAGCCTGAGTGCAGCGCATTCTGGAGCTCCTCATAAAAGGTTTTTAGGGATTGATAATCTAGCTTTTTAGGTTTCCATTCCTCGATCGATATTTGCCAAGTGCGACGTCTTATGAAATCAAAGGCGACTTCACACTCAGATAACTCATAGCAGTAATCAATTTTCCCATTTGTGTGCTTAACTTTATACCAAGGCATATTAAGCCTCACTACTTTGAGAAGGGAATGCTTTCCAGAGAGAAGGCGTTGATATTAGGGCATCGTAATCTTTTGGTAAGACCTCACCCCATAGTGGTTGTAAACCATTGAATATGGGGTGCTGAGACGACGATTTATACAGCATAGATTGATGAATGATCAGCTTTAACGAACTCACTAGCGAAAAAAAGTCTACCTGCCAACCGTGACAACGATGTATGGCGTCAAGGGCTGAATTGGTGTGTAGTGTGGCGAGTACCAGGTGCCCGGTGAGTGCTGCGTTAACGGCAAGGTTGGCTGTAATGGCATCACGTACCTCACCAACCATAATGACATCCGGATCCTGCCTTAGAAAGGATTTTAAAAGAGTGGCAGAGTCTAGGCCAATGGCGGAATTTGGTTCACATTGAAATAACCCAGAGATTTCATACTCGACTGGGTCTTCAATGGTAAAAATAGTTTTATTGCCGTTATTTAACGTATCGAGACAGGAATACAGCGAGGTGCTTTTGCCCGCTCCCGTTGCGCCACATACTAGTATCAAGCCGCTTGGGTAGCGAAGGGTCGCGTTTAGCGTGTTGAGAAGAGGCGTTTGTATGCCAATGTCGTTCAGTGCTAAGCGACTTTTCTCTGGTAGCAAGCGCATGGCCACTTTTTCGCCTTTAACGGTGGCGATGATACTGACTCGTACAAAAGTGCTGCGATGTTTTTCTTCGAATAAAAACTGCCCTTCTTGTGTTCGTCTCGTTTCAGATAGGTCTAAATTTGAACGCATTTTGATGCGGTTAATTAAGCTCGTATCCTGAGGTAAGTCGGCTATTTTACGCAGCATACCGTAGCTGCGTTGATAGATTTTTGTCGCAGACTGTGAGTGTTCGATGTGAAGGTCAGTAGCATGCTGGCTGACCGCGGTAGCAATCATTTCTTCTAGCGTCATTGTTCATCTCCCGCCAAACTTTTGCACGGTAAGGGAAGCACATTGGCGGCTAAATCTGAGGTGCAATGCCAGTTTCTATTTGTATCACGTGCGTATTTCAGATACTGATTTTCTGTAATACCTGTGCTGTCATTCAATGTGAGTTGAATGTTTCCCGTTCCTTTGCTTTGATCGTTGACAGTAATCGATTTCACAATCGAGTCTGCATCTAGCGCATGTTTTATTAAGTTAAAATCCGTTTCGCTAGGAAAGCTGCCATGTAGAAGAATAAACTCTTCAATCAATGACTGGTGTTGGGTTGCCAGATTTTGGACTTCGATCAGTTTTGCTTTGGTGATCTGACGTGTGAAAGTGGGAGCCGATAAACTGGCTAAAATAGAAATGATTGCAATGACAACCATTAATTCTAGTAATGTAAAACCACGTATTGTGAGGCGAGAGGGTAGCATTCTTCACTCCTTGAAGGTCATTAGATGTTGGCGTCCTGCCATAGGCTTCAATAATAAGCCGTTTTATAGGTTAAACGATTTGATCAAGAAAGTCTCCTGTCTGTTTTTTTTCTAGATAGCTTGCCATTTTACTGTCTTTATTCGTTGTATTGACGAAGGGGATTATATCGTCTTCGATAAATTCTTCCTCTGATTCTAGTTCAGAATCAGAGCGTCGATTGATTTCATCGTCGTCAATTTTCTTACGATTTCTCTGTGATAAAGCTTGTCCTTGTTCTGATATGGTAATGACAAGATCACTTGATGCCTTAGCGTTGCGGGCATTTAGAGCGGCCATATTGGTGTCTTCATCAGAGCGCAAATCAAACGTTGTGTAGCCAGGCGTGGCTGTACTGGTGACGGTATGGTTAGAAACTGCAATAACGTGAGGAAGGCTGCCAGACATAATGACCACCAAGTTTGTGACATGAATAAATACTAATAGCCATTTAATGGTATGTCTACTTTTTAACCATTTTTTCATTTAAATAATTTGGCTGTGTCGTAATCGCCAAATTAGATGTTAAATTAAAAAGTAGACACCACAAAAGTCGTAAATTTTTTAGTACGGGCTAATCATTTTTAATTTTGCCCGCCTGAATGGCTGTAATCGCGATGGTGTAGACAATGTCATCTACAAGCGCACCGCGTGACAAATCGTTAACGGGTTTGCGTATTCCTTGTAACATTGGTCCGATACTGACCACATCCGCGCTTCGTTGCACGGCTTTATAGGTCGTGTTACCCGTGTTTAAATCTGGAAAAATAAACACGGTTGCTTTGCCTGCCACCTTGCTGTTTGGCGCTTTTTGTTTTGCGACTTTTTCCATAATAGCGGCATCGTATTGCAGAGGGCCATCAATCAATAAATCAGGTCGAAGTTTTTGTGCAATTGCGGTGGCTTCTCTGACTTTGTCCACGTCATTGCCTGTTCCTGATCCGCCTGTACTGTAACTTATCATCGCGACTTTCGGTGTTATGCCAAAGGCCGCGGCAGAATCGGCACTTTGAATGGCGATTTCAGCGAGTTGTTCTGCGGTCGGATCTGGGTTAATGGCGCAGTCACCATACACCAATACTTGATCCGGTAAACACATAAAAAATACCGAAGAGACTAAGCTAGCATTGGGCGATGTTTTGATGATCTGAAGCGCGGGGCGAATGGTATTGGCAGTCGTGTGGACAGCACCAGACACTAGGCCATCTACATCGCCAACTTGCAACATCATAGTACCCAGTACCACGTTATCTTCCAGTTGCTCACGGGCGACAATGTCGGTCAATCCACGGTTCTTTCTGAGCTCAACCATGGGAGCCACATAGCGTTCACGAATACTGTTAGGATCGAGTATTTCTACGCCATGACTTAGTTCAATGCCATTATTTTGTGCAATGCGCAAAATTTCGGTTTCATTGCCCAACAAGGTGCAGCGAGCGATACCACGTTCCGCACAAATAGACGCGGCTTGGATGGTACGAACTTCTTCGCCTTCAGGAAGAATAATGCGTTTATTTAAAGAGCGTGCAAGCTCAATTAAACGGAAGCGAAAAGCGGGTGGGGAGAGCTTTCTTTCTTCTTGGTTCATTGCAAACGAGTTGATCCAGTCGTGATCTATGCATCGGGCGATGTGTTCTTTAACCATGAGCACGCGTTCTTTATCGTCCAATGGAATTTCTTGGTTGAACGATTGCATATTAATGACGGTTTCCCAGCTGTTGGATTCCACCGACAGTACGGGGAGTCCTTTGGCCATCGCTTTACCGCAAAGTGCCATTAGTGACTCGCTTGGTTGATAGCCGCCAGTTAAAACCAGAGCGGCAATTTTAATGTCATTTAAGGCTGCAATGGCGGTAGCCATGATGACGTCAGTACGATCTCCTGGCGTAAACACTAACACTCCAGGGCGTAACGCTTCTAGCATGTTTTCCACACCACGAGCACATAATGTGTAAGACTGAACTCGGCGAGATTCAATTTCGCCCGCATTGACAATACGAGCGCCTAAAAAGTCCGCAACGTCTTTAACTCGAGGATAGGTGAGTTCGTCGGCTTTTGGAATTTGCCCCAGTAAACTGAAATTACGTTTAAAAATCCCTCTCTGGGCAAACAAGTCGCCGTAGGATTTTACACCCAGCGAACCTGGAGTGGTTTTGTTCAAAATACAGCCAATAACGTCATTGGCTTTGATGCCGCCGTAGGAGCCTGCTGCGATTTCAACATGATGCTCTAGTTCATTTACCCGCATATTGTTTGGCGCTGTGACCAATACTAAGCCAGCGTCTAGGGTGCGAGCGATGGCTTTGTTCAGCCTTGTTGCATAAGGGTGGCCAGCAATCTGTGCAAGCCCTTCTACAATAACCGTTGAGTCCGGTTCGACACTTGCTTGAAATCGTCCAACGATTTCTTCCATGAGTTCATCAATATTGTCGTTGTACAGGTAACGTTCGGCTTCATGAAGTGGAATGGGTTCCGCAGGGGTGAGTGTTGAGCCCTGTGCCACCATAGCGGTTGACTTATCTGGCCCCTTATCACCGGGTTGAGGCTGTGCAATAGGTTTGAAAAAGCTGGCTTTTAAGCCTTGCTGTTCCAATGCGCGAACAAGCCCGACAGAGACAGACGTTAATCCAACGCCTGGGCCAGTAGGAACGGTCATTAATACATTTATTGACATTGTTGATGAATCCTAAATTAGTCCATTATGGGAGAACGTCTTGATCAGTGCGAAATCAAACTTATGGTATCCAAGGCAATCATTAGTTCCTCGTTCGTAGGGATAATCCACACCTTAGTTGCGCTCGTGGCCGAGTTAATACTGGTTGTTCCACCACGAGGGGCGTTTTCATTTAATGTGGAGTCTATACGGATATTAAGAGCTTTCAAATGATCACAAATAACGTGGCGTAAATAAGAGGAATTTTCTCCGATTCCCCCCGTAAAGACCAAGTGATCAATACTTTCCAAAGTGGTTGCCATACTGGCTAAGTGTTTAGCTGTTCGCACGGCAAACATATCTAAAGCCAGCTTCGCTCTTTGGTCTCCAGACGCCATCGCCTCTTCAAGCGTTCGACAGTCGTTAGATATTTCCGATACGCCGAGCAAACCACTTTTTTTATTCAATACATCAAGAGCGGCATCGGCTGAAATGTTTTCTGCTTGGCTGATAAAAGACAGCAGGCTAGGGTCTATGCTGCCTGACCGAGTGCCCATCATTAAGCCTTCTAAGGGGGTGATACCCATACTGGTGTCAACTGATAAACCTTTACTAATAGCACAAACACTGGCGCCATTGCCTAGGTGTGCTACGAGCACACCTTGCTGATCACTCCTTGCTACGAGTTGTGCCAAGCGTTGACTGATATAACGGTAGCTTGTGCCATGAAACCCGTATTTACGGAAATGATGTTGTCGATAAAAGTGCATTGGGATAGGGTACAAATACTGTTCAGCGGCCAGAGTCTGATGGAAAGCGGTATCAAAAACGGCAACTTGAGGTAAACCTGGGAAAAGCTCGAAGGCAATCTCTATGCCTTTTATATGCGCTGGATTATGAAGAGGGGCAAATTGAGCGCATTCTTTTATGCCATTGAGTACATTACTATCTATCAGGACGGATTGACTAAAGGTTTCTCCGCCATGCACAACGCGATGACCTATTCCGGCTAAGGCGCGAGCGATGGCTGGATGATCACTAAGCCAATCTTTAATATGAGCGACCGCACTTTTATGGCTGCCATCTTCGAGTAGCATGCTCTTTTTTTCGCCTTCAAATTTAAAGGTAATACTGCTTTCTTCAGTTCCCAATCTATCCGCAATCCCTTCAACTAAGGTATCTTGTCCAGCATTAGAAAGAATGGCAAATTTCAGGGAAGAGCTGCCGCAGTTAATGACTAAAATACTATCTTTCATAATGATTCCTGAGATACGCGCATAGAAAGGTCTATGGCTTGAACATGCTTTGTTAGAGCGCCAATGGACACAAAATCAACACCGGTAGCGGCCACTTGCAGGAGGCGTTGTTGGTCCATGTTTCCTGATGCTTCAAACTTTACTTGTCCTCTGTAGTTTTTGACAGCAACCGTCATATCTTCGTATGAAAAGTTATCTAGCATAATAATGTCTGCACCCGCTGACACTGCCATGGCAACTTCTTCAAGGTTTTCGGTTTCGACTTCAATGGTTTTGCCCGGTGCTATTTTTTGCGCCATGGAAACCGCATTGGCGATAGAACCCGCGGCCATAATATGATTCTCTTTTATTAAAAATGCATCATATAATCCCATGCGGTGATTTTTACCTCCCCCGACGGTAACCGCATATTTTTGTGCTTCTCTCATGCCTGGCAATGTCTTGCGAGTATCAAGGATAGTCAGTTGTGTGCCCTTAACAATGTCGCAATATTGACGAGTTACGCTGGCCGTATAAGACAGTGTTTGTAAAAAATTTAATGCCGTCCGTTCGCCTGTCAAAATGGTTCTTGCGTGGCCTTTTAGGGTTAGAAAAGGTTGGTTTGGTTTAATCAGATCGCCTTCTTTGTTATGCCAATCAAGGATCACCTTGTCACCTAACTGAAAAAAGACCTCATTTACCCAAGCTTGACCGCACAAAACGGCTTCTTCTCGGCTGATGACGGTTGCTATTATGTATTGATCATCTGGAATAAGTTGGGCTGTTATGTCACCTGTGCCCACATCTTCCTTTAATGCAAAAGCTACTTGCGATTGCATGTGTTCTACCAGTTGTGAAGTCGAAAGGGTCATGTCTTGTCCTAAATAAGCCACTCAAATAAAGCCATTATTGTAGCCTGATATCCTTGATGCGTCAGTGTTGTTTTTGATGTTCAGGGCGTTAGATTTCTTGATTTGTAACAAATTTTAACGGATAAAATGTTTTTAGCGTATCGTCGGCTGGCGGGTATTCTGTATGGTCTTTATTTTTTGTCGTGGTGTCTTACGTAATAAAGGCTCAGGATATGCTTAAGTAAAGACATCGCTTTGAGGTGTATTATTCTTGTCTTTAAGTGATATCGAATAACGTTTTTCTCTGACTTTGACGAAATCTGTTGTTAGTCAACAGCGAAAAGAATTCGAGATTCACAGTATTTATAGGCTTCATGATTTTTGTGAATTTTGGTGTGGTGTAGCGCTCTTTAGCACGATAACGTGGTCTTTTTGTCAGTTTTTAGATAGGATTCGGTCTGTAAAAAAGATTCAAAAGCCTTTCGGACGCCTCAATCTTTATGGAGGTGGCTAGGCGATCTCTTGAATAGGTGTTAATCTTACGCCCGAATTAGACTCTTTGTGCTTATGCAAAAGCTCGGTGCAAGGTAAAATTTTTGTAAAACACGGCCAATAAATGCTAGGTTGAAGCGGTGTTATACGTATGTACTGTACTAGTAGATAAACAGTTTTGAATTTTTATGTGCATCTAGTAAGGCTATCTTGCATGTGAAAACTTAATGTTGGGTTTGATGAACCAAACCCAAAATGGAAGCGAACCGACTAGATTTACTGGTGGTCGATGCAATGGAAATAATCTTAAAACAATAATAATTGCCATTGGAACGGATAAAAACGACGCTTTAAACGCAAAATAAATAGGGTGTCGTTTTATCCTAGGTCGGCTGGGGCTTACATATAAGCTCTGATGGTTCGTTTAAGTAGCCTCCAAGGCTTAAATACACATAATGTCCTTGGTGGGTTAAGTATCTGTTCTAATAGCGGGAGTTATTAACACGATGACTGAGCAGCATATTCTCGAAGACATCGATCCAATTGAAACCAAAGAGTGGGTCGATGCGCTTGAGTCTGTCCTTCGCGAAGAAGGTCCTGATCGCGCGCAATACATTTTAAATCGTTTGACAAATGAAGCTTCAAAAGCTGGTACGTCAATGCCGTCGTCTATTACGACGCCTTACCGAAACACAATTGCTCCTGAAAATCAGAAGCCATTGCCCGGTGATGTGTTCATGGAACGTCGTATTCGTTCTATTATTCGTTGGAACGCATTGGCTATGGTAATGAAGGCAAACCGTGTTGACTCAACACTTGGTGGCCACATTACGAGTTTTTCTTCAGCAGCAACGCTTTATGATATCGGCTTTAACCACTTTTTCCGTGGCACAAGCGAAAAACAAGAAGCGGATATGGTTTTTTTCCAAGGCCATATTTCACCTGGTATCTACGCACGCTCTTACATTGAAGGGCGCTTGACGGATGAGCAGCTTGATAACTTCCGCCGCGAAGTCGATGGCAAAGGTATTTCTTCTTACCCACACCCTTGGTTGATGCCTGACTACTGGCAGTTCCCAACAGTGTCTATGGGATTAGGGCCTCTTCAGGCAATTTACCAAGCACATGTTATGAAATACCAGCATAGCCGTGGTTTGATTGACCAAGGTGATCGCAAGGTATGGGCATTCTTAGGTGATGGCGAGTGTGATGAGCCAGAATCATTAGGTGCTATTGCTCTCGCTGGGCGCGAAAAACTGGATAACCTAATTTTTGTTATTAACTGTAACTTACAGCGCCTTGACGGTCCTGTTCGTGGCAATAGCAAAATTGTTCAAGAACTTGAAGGCGTATTCCGTGGCGCTGGTTGGAATGTCATCAAATGTTTGTGGGGCCGTCACTGGGACCCATTATTCGAAAAAGATGACAAGGGTTTGCTGATCAAACGTATGAATGAAGTATGCGATGGCGAGCTTCAGAACTACAAAGCTAATGGCGGCGCTTACACCCGCGAGCATTTCTTCGGTAAGTACCCAGAATTGCTTGAAATGGTTAAAGACATGACGGATGAAGAAATCATGAATCTTAACCGCGGTGGTCATGACCCTTATAAGGTTTATGCCGCTTACGCTGAGGCCACGTCTCATAAAGGCCAGCCGACTGTCATTCTTGCTCAAACCGTTAAAGGTTACGGCATGTTTAAAGCGGCTGAAGCGCAAAATACTGCGCACCAGACGAAAAAACTGGATGAAGAGTCATTGGCTCAATTCCGTGACAAGTTTGGTATTCCTATTAGTGACGAAGAGCTGAAAGATTTACCTTACTACCGTCCAGCGGAAGACAGTCCAGAAATGCAATATTTGCGTTCTCGTCGCAAAGAGTTGCATGGCGATTTCCCTGTACGTCGTCGTGATTGTGAAGCACTTGAAGTACCTTCTTTGGAGGCGTTTAAGTCTCAGATCGCAGGAACAAACGGTCGTGAAATATCGACTACTATGGCGTTTGTGCGTGCATTAAACGTCATGGTTAAAGATAAAAATATCGGTGAGCGCGTTGTACCGATTGTTGCGGATGAAGCGCGTACTTTCGGTATGGAAGGTATGTTCCGTCAGCTGGGTATTTATACTTCTGAAGGTCAGCGCTACACGCCGCATGACCATACTCAGATCATGTATTACAAAGAATCTGCAGACGGTCAAATTTTGCAAGAAGGCATTAACGAGCCAGGCGCATTTTCTGCGTGGTTGGCGTTAGCGACTTCTTACAGTAACAGCAATCTTCCAATGATTCCTGTGTACATTTACTACTCAATGTTTGGTTTCCAACGTGTTGGTGACTTGGCTTGGGCGGCAGGTGATTCCCAGGCACGTGGTTTCTTGATTGGTGCAACAGCGGGTCGTACCACACTTAATGGTGAAGGTTTGCAGCATGAAGATGGTCATTCACATATTCTTGCTGGCACTATTCCTAACTGTGTGTCATATGATCCAACTTATTCATACGAAGTCGCTGTTATCATGCAAGACGGTCTGCGCCGTATGTATAAAGAAAAAGAGAGCGTGTTCTATTACTTAACCGTAATGAATGAGAACTACACACACGAAGATATGCCTGAAGGTGTTGAAGAAGGCATTATCAAGGGTATGTATAAGCTTAAATCTCATGCTAAGAAAGCCAACAAGAAACAAGTTCAATTACTTGGTTCTGGTGTCATTCTTCGTGAAGTGGAAGCGGCTGCAGAAATTCTCTTCAATGATTACGGTGTTAACTCTGATGTATGGAGTGTCACGTCTTTCAACGAACTACGCCGTGAAGGTTTAGATGTGAGTCGTTGGAATATGCTTCACCCAGAGTCTGAGCCTCGCGTATCTCATGTTGAATCATGCTTGAATGGCAACGGTCCAGTTATTGCTTCTACCGATCATATTAAATTGTTCGCAGATCAAATTCGACCATTCGTAAAAGGCACATACAATGTGCTTGGTACAGATGGTTTTGGCCGCAGTGATACTCGTGCTCAATTGCGTCACTTCTTTGAAGTGAACCGTTATTGGGTAGTGGTTTCTGCCTTGAATGCACTGGCGAAAGACGGTGTGATTGATGCATCTGTAGTTAGTGGAGCAATTGCTAAGTTTGGTTTAGATCCTGAGAAGCCAAACCCTGTCACTTGCTAATTACCTGACAAGCTAGGTATCTGGCTTAGTGTATTTTTCTACCTAAGCCAGATAAGTTTTTAAGTTTGATGCGTCTATAAGACAAAGGAGATTTCTGTGAGTACTGAAATCATTCGAGTACCGGATATTGGTGGTGCGACTGATGTCGAGATTATCGAGATCAGTATTAAGGTTGGTGACATTATCGAAGTAGACCAATCTATTATTGTTTTAGAAACAGATAAGGCTTCCATGGATGTTCCATCTTCTATGGCTGGTAAAGTAAAAAGCATTTCTGTGAAAGAAGGCGATAAGGTTTCTGAAGGCGATGAACTTCTTGTTATAGAGGTTGAAGGGGCAGAAACGACAGCGCCTGAGCCAAAAGCAGAAGCATCTGCGCAGGTAAAATCTGCTGATAAGGCGACAACGGCATCTTCTTCTGCTGAAGAGAAAGTGTCCGTGCCTGATATTGGTGGTGC
Source organism: Marinomonas shanghaiensis (assembly GCF_003259175.1). Classification (GTDB taxonomy): domain Bacteria; phylum Pseudomonadota; class Gammaproteobacteria; order Pseudomonadales; family Marinomonadaceae; genus Marinomonas; species Marinomonas shanghaiensis. The sequence continues at coordinate 23,662 of NZ_QGOK01000026.1, forward strand.
AACGGATGTAGAAGTGATTGAAGTTTGTGTGTCTGAAGGCGATATGGTCGAAGAGGGTGACTCTTTAATCGTATTGGAAACGGATAAGGCTTCTATGGATATCCCTTCTCCGTTTACGGGTAAGATAGGCAAAATTGCGATCAAAGTAGGTGATACTGTTTCTGAGGGTGCTGACATCCTTGTGATAACAACAGAATCATCCGCTCCTGTTGCGTCTGAAGAGAAATCGGAAGCACCAAAAGCGTCAGCTCCAGCCCCAGCTGCACCTGCTTCTGGTGGCGTTGAGTCTGTTAAAGTGCCTGATATTGGTGGTGCTGAAGGCGTTGAGGTTATCGAAGTTGCGGTAGCGGCTGGTGATAAGGTGAAAGAGGGCGACTCCATTATCGTTCTTGAAACTGACAAAGCGTCGATGGAAATACCAGCTCCGAAATCTGGAACAGTCAAGTCCGTTTCTATTAAGGTCGGTGACAAGGTTTCTGAAGGTGATCTAGTTCTTGAGCTTGAAGTAGAAGGCGGTTCTGCACCAGCTGCGCCAGTTGCTGAAAAAGCCGTTGAAAAAGCGACGCCAGCAGCGGCTGAAGAGCCTAAAGTAAGCTCAGCAAAAGCAGCGCCTGCAGCGGATCAATCTGCTGTATTATCTGAGCCTTCGAAAAAGGTTCATGCGGGTCCTGCTGTCCGTATGCTTGCTCGTGAGCTTGGTGTTGATCTATCTCTTGTTCGCCCTACAGGTCCTCGTGGTCGCATTATAAAAGAAGATTTGCATGCTTATGTGAAAGCGGCTGTTCAGAAGGCTGTATCGGCTCCTGCTGCTGTTGCAACAGGTTCTGGTCTTCCTACTGTGCCTGATCAAGACTTTAGCAAGTTCGGCGATGTCGAAATTGTTAAGATGAGCAAGATCCAGCGTCTAACGGCTCAGAACATGGTTCGCAATGCGCTTGTTGTGCCTCAAGTGACCCAGTTCGACAAAGCGGATATTTCTGATCTTGAAGAGTTCCGCAAAGGCTTGAAAGGCGAAATGGAAAAACAAGGTGTGAAATTGACACCACTTCCATTCCTTATTAAAGCAGTGGCTCAGGCTATGGTGGCTAATCCTAGCTTCAATGTGTCGTTGATGGCTGATGGCGAAACGTATGTCCAGAAGCATTATGTACATATTGGTATTGCGGTCGATTCACCTGCTGGCTTAGTTGTGCCTGTTCTGCGTGATGCAGATAAAAAATCTGTTGTGCAGATTGCCAAAGAAGCAAGCGAGTTGATCAAAAAAGCGCTTGATAAGCAGCTTAAACCTGCAGATATGCAAGGTGGCTGTTTTACTATTTCTAGTTTGGGTGCAATCGGCGGTACTGGCTTTACGCCTATCGTTAACTGCCCTGAAGTGGGTATTCTTGGTGTCTCTAAAGCGGATATCGAGCCACGCTGGAATGGTAAAGAATTCGAGCCTCGTACCATGTTGCCATTGTGCTTGTCTTATGACCACAGAGCGGTTAACGGTGGTGATGCGGGTCGATTCATGACCTTCTTGAACTCATTACTGAGCGATGTACGTCGTCTGTCTCTTTAAATGAGACAGTTTGGTCTGTACTAAGACAGGAAATCACCATCAGGAAGAGCGTCTCTCTGCTTACTGCTGGTGGTTACCTTCTAGTAAACAAAAAAAACTCATTACTATTAATTTAGTAATGAGGTTTTTTCGTTTTCATTGTCTTAGAGGCAATTATGCACAGGATCAGGCTAACGCCGTTTTAGTGTTTTAGATAAATGGTCGGAAAAGTTACAGCGATCAAAAATAAATTGATATCTTTTATCTTGAGTAATTGACCTAGGCAACATAGCGATAGGTCAATTGGTATCAGAGTTGAGTTATAAGCACTTGAACGATAGGTAAGAAATACAAGGATTGCGTTTGCCTATAACCTTTTACTTCCAAGTCAGTAATCAACCTTGGCTTACGAATTTCATTGAGATGGAGTTGACGCAGTGGCGAATGTTATTCTCTGTCAATCTTTCTCCTTCAAACACATGGCCTAGATGGCCGTCACAATTGGCGCAGACGATTTCAATACGACGGCCATCTGCGTCTGGCACACGTTTAACTGCATTGGGAATTTCGTCGTCGAAGCTAGGCCAACCACAGTGAGAAAGAAACTTGTGTTCAGACGTATAAAGTGGTGCATCACATTGACGACAAAGATATAGTCCGCCTTCCATTGTGTCGGTGTATTCGCCTGTAAATGGCCGTTCTGTGCCTTTATCAAGGATGACTCTTGCTTCTTCTGGCGTCAGTTTGTTGTAGGTTTTGTTCATCATAACATCACTCTCTTGCCGCTCACTAAAAGGGACTTGGTTTGCGTAAATTATGGCATGTCATATCTCAGTAGACTAAGACAATAATATGCACGATGAGTTCGAGTCTTTTCGTATGGGCAGTATAGAGAGAATATTGGACTTGTGAAACAGGGTGTTAGCACTTGATCTTAGTGTCTAAAACGGGCCGTTTGATGGGGGCAGAGAATGTTTTTGCTATAGGGTTATAATGTAAATTTAGCAAATAGCCACTATAGATGGTAAGAATATATAATCTATTTTATTTGCTTTTACCAAATCGGATATTCCCTGCTAAGCTTAACGTTCCTGTTTGATTGGCCTGAAAATGGAGGGCTGTCTGATGTATCTACACACTACACAAACTATAACACTACCAAGTACTTTCTTTATTTCGGAGTCAGTCATGGCTAGCCATTATTCTCTAAGTGATGAATATGATGAGAATGATGATTTCTATGATGAAGCAGACGACGATGAGTCATATTATGGCGATTCAGATGACAGTGATGATGACTTCTGGGATGACTCAAACGACGATTAATCGCAGCCAATGATCAAAAAAGGGAAGTTGAACTTATCGACTTCCCTTTTTTATTACAAGCGTACAAATTACAGAGAAGGGCGTTCTTGATATTGTGGGATGTCATCACAAATCTCATACCATTCCGCTTTAGAGCCGACAAAGATGTGTGATGAGGGCTTGCTCTCTATTTTTGTATCTAAGGTGCCGATACGAAGACGAAGTAGTTCTGGCATATTGGGGCGTCGGCTATAAAGTGGTGACGCACATAGCTTGCAAAAAACACGAAAAACACCAGGAGTCGATTCGTATTCAGCCAGAAGCTCTTTGCCTTTTAAAATCGTGAAGGCAGTGGTTGGAATAGCCGCATTGGCGGCAAACGCTGAGCCGTTGGCTTTACGACATTTTTGACAATGACACTGCATGATGTCGCCCAATTCGCCTTTTATTTCGTATTGCACGCCATTGCATAAACAGCTTCCAGATAACATGGTTTTCTCCTTGGTTGAGGGATGCTTTCCCCGTTTTCTAATTAATAGTTACGCTTTGGGCAAACGACTTTTGTCGCTTTAAGATGATACATTGTGACTTCTGGGTGGCTAAAAAAGCCCATTTCCCAAGGATTTTTCTGGATAAAGAGTTCTTGAATTTGTTGGAAAACTGGATTGCTTTTGGGGATTTCATAAACATCACTTTTGATGATGCTGTAGTTCCACTCGATGGCTTCTTCAAACGTAAAGGTGGCTCGGCCATCAATTGCAAAGTAGCACTGGTTATTACGACTTAACAGTTTCGCTTTAAACGTACTTGGGAAGGTAATAAAGAAAATATCGTCGTCAACAGAGGATAAGAATGCCATTACAGTAGAATGCGGTTGTTGTTTGGCGTAAGTCATTAAGACGCCAATTTTATTATCGTTATCTCTGTCGTCAATTTCGGGCGCAATAGTAAGCGGACTGTGTGGCAGATCAACAGCAGGCCTATTGTCGCTCGGATGTTCGTAGTCATCTGTCATGAAAGATTTAATGATGCTGGCACCGTAGTAAACTTCGTATTCAATGGCCGTTAGTTGTGCTTTTTTGCCCGATGTTGAGGCCACGATACCTTTGAAAGAGGAACGATACACTTTTAAATCAGCATCGTACTCAGATACGCCGGTACGATTGTCTAAATGTACGGTAACTTTTTGGTTGGCTTTGAGTTGATGTCCATTGGGAAAGAAAAGCGCCAAGGACGTGTCAGATAGAATGTGTACACCGCAAATATAAACATCCATTTCGTTCTCTAGAGCGCCATAAGTGCCTGCTACGCCGAGTACTTGCTTACCAATGAGATCACTTAAAGCCAGTTGCGTCATTACTTCATCCTTATCATGCTGTTTTGAGCTTATCAATGTTTGTAGTCGATTAGCAAAAAGTGTATCAGAAAGTGGTGAAAATAAGCATGGAGATTGATTTCATTGTATTTTGCTGGTTACACTGATTAGACATTATTCATGAAATCTTTAAGGGGTTGCCAGTGAGCCAGACATTTGAATCGATATTCAACGACAATGTGAAACGAGTGCATTACCAAGTAGATGGTTTGAGTTCGGAGAAAAGTCATATCCAGGTAGTGATTTGGCCAACCTTTTCTGGATTGACAGATTTTGAAAAAGGCATTGCTGACCGTATTGCATCATTAGGTTTTTCAGCAACCGCGCTGGATTTGTATGGTATCGATCAGAATCCAGTCGAGATGGATGAAAAAATGGCGAAGATGGGGGCGTTGCTTGCTGAAGCTGATCCTTTACATAGGCTTTTGAATGAGCTGACACAATCAGCTTGTGATGCTATTCATGGCAAAACCATTGTCCATGTTGGTTTTTGTTTAGGTGGTCGATTGGCGTTGGAAGCAGGTCTGCATCTTGAAAATAGTGCTGGAGCGGTGAGTTTTCATGGGTTGATGAGTTTTTTCCGTGCCCAGTCTGCCGAAAAAGCCAACACCAAAGCAAAAATATTAGTGTTGAATGGCTATGATGATCACTTAGTGACAAATGAAGATGCTCAGGAAGCGAAACGTTATTGGAAGAGTCTAGCGATGGATTTTCAGTTTATGGATTTCAGTAATACGGTTCATTCTTTTATGTTACCAAGTGCGAACAACCCAGAACATGGAAGCCAATATAACCCACAGACGGCGCAACGTGGTTATCGCTACTTAGCGAATTTCCTAGAAGAGTTTATTTAAATTGAAAGCCTTATTTACCAAAATCCCCGCATAAAGCGTTTTACGCGGGGATCATGACGTTAGCGTGCAGGTACTGGTCTATCAACCAATGCGTCGCCATCACGATTAAATAAGTAGCAATCTGCTTTTTTGAGCCCGATTTCTATGGTCTCACCATGGCGGGTTAGGTTGGCACCATTGACTTCAATGGTCAGTTTGTGTCCTTTGAATTGTCCGTACAAATAGGTTAGGCCGCCAAGATGTTCGGCGACGTCGATGTCGATTTTCAATACGATGTCTGCGTCTTGGGTGTTTTCTTTGACGTGTTCTGGGCGGATGCCGAGCTTAACACTCTCGTTAACGGATACTTTTGTGCCATCCACTTCTAGTTCGATCTTTTGGCCTGCAATGTCTATAACCGCAACGTCTTTGTTATCTATGCTGAGAATTTTGCCGTCTAAGAAATTCATTTTTGGCGAGCCAATAAACCCTGCTACAAATTCGTTGGCTGGATTGTGGTACAGCTCTAAAGGTGAGCCCACTTGTTCCACATTACCCGCACGTAAAACAACGATTTTGTCAGCTAACGTCATGGCTTCGACTTGATCGTGAGTCACATAAATCATGGTGGCTTTTAGACGGTTATGTAATTGAGCGATTTGAATGCGCATATCAACGCGAAGTTCGGCGTCCAAGTTGGAAAGCGGCTCATCAAAAAGAAATACTTCTGGTTGGCGCACGATAGCACGGCCGATAGCCACACGCTGACGCTGACCACCGGACAGTTGTTTAGGCTTTCGATCCAGTAATTCGTTTAGTTGCAGAATGTTGGCAGCATTACTAACTTGTGCTTTGATTTTGTCGGGTGCGACACCGTTCATACGCAAGCCAAAGCTCATGTTTTCTTCCACTGTCATGTGTGGATAAAGCGCGTAGGATTGAAATACCATGGCAACACCGCGATCGGCTGGCGCGACATTGTTCATATTGATGCCATTGATCTCTAATTTACCATCGGTGATATCTTCTAAGCCGGCAATTAAGCGCAGTAGTGTGGATTTACCGCAACCAGATGGGCCTACAAAGACTACAAACTCACCATCTTCTAGATCTAAATTGACGCCATGAATGGTTTCAATGTCTTGAAACCGTTTGATGACGTTTGTTAGTTTTATCGTCGCCATAATGGACTTTCCTTTGTTAGTTAGAGGCCATAGCCCCCATTCGGGTGGATACTTTCTTACAGGCGTCTTTGACCAATGTTTGAAAGTGTTGGAAGCGCGCGTCGTCTACACGGAATTTAGGTGCGGTAATACTTAGCGCGGCAATAGGTTCGTTTCTGTGGTTTAAAATCACCGAAGCGGCGCATTGAATGCCTTCTTCATGCTCTTCTAAATCGAGTGAGATTTTACTCTCACGAATCTTTATTAAGTCGTTTCGCAGCATCGCTTCGTTTATCAGAGTGGTGTCAGTGTGTTTTACGAAGCTTTGTTCTTGAATGGCAGCGGCTAATTGCTCTTCATTGAGAAACGCCATCATGGCTTTACCGACGCCAGTGCAATAGGCGGGTCCTTTTTTTCCGACGGCAGAAAATAAGCGCAAGCTTTTTTGACTTTCTAGTTTGTCGATGTAAATGACATCGCCACGATCCAGAACGGCAAGATGGATGGTTTCTCCGGTTTCATCCCAGAGCAATTTCATTTGATCCGCGGCAATGTCACGCACGTCAATTTTTGACCAAGCCTGATGGGCTAACTCAAGTAAGCCATAACCCGGATGGTAGAGTTGCGTTGCTTCATCGAAACGAATCAATCCCTTTTCAGAGAGGGATGTCAGAGTTCGATGGGCAGTCGCCTTGGGTAAATCGGTTTTATCAACCAATTCAGCAAAGCGAAGCGGTATTGGCGTCATGCAAACTTCTTGCAATAGGCTAAGTGCTTTGTCTAATGACGAGCCTCCGCTCTTATTGTCTTGCTCTGTCATGGTTAGGCTTCCTTAATGTCTATTTTTATAATTTTCTAAGGTCTATTTAGCCTCAAAAAAGAGGCCTGAAAAAATGTTCTAAATTGAGTATTGCAAAAAATGGAACTTTATTCCATTATTTTATTAGACGAGTTGCTTGAAGCTAAATTTAGGTAGCAAGTAGGGCGGTTTATAAATTAATAAAAATAAGAGGTATGTGCGCCATGCAGAAGTTGCATAGCAAGCAACAGCAATGGATGCCGGTTTTGTTCTTAGCGCCAGCAGTCATTTTGTTTGTGGTCTACGTTATTTTTCCTATTCTTCAAAGTATTTGGTTGAGTTTTTATGAATGGGATGGAATAGGTGAAAAAACCTTCGTCGGTTTTCGTAATTACATAGAACTCTTTGACGATTATCAGTTTTGGGTGGCGTTAAAAAACAATCTATATTGGATGGTTTTTTTCATGTTGGCGCCACCAATCGGATTGGGTATTGCGCTCTTTCTTAATCAAAAAATCATGGGCATACGTTTAGTTAAGTCTATGTTTTTCTTTCCTTTCGTTATTTCGCAAGTAGTTGTCGGCTTAGTTTTTTCTTGGTTTTATGATCCATCATTTGGGCTTTTTAATAAGGCGCTTGGCCTATTTGGAATGGAACCTGTGGCGGTGTTATCGGACGAAAATTGGGTGACATTCGGCATCATAGTAGCAGGGCTTTGGCCGCAAATTGCTTATTGTATGATCCTGTACCTTACAGGTTTGAATAATCTTAATCCCGACCAAATTGAAGCAGCGCGTTTAGACGGTGCTCATGGTTGGAAAATGCTGCGCCATGTGATTTTGCCGCAATTGCGTCCCGCTACCTTTATCGCTGTGGTGGTGACTGTGATTGGTGCGTTACGCAGTTTTGACTTGGTGGCAACCATGACCAGTGGCGGACCATTTGGCACGTCGAGCGTCCTTGCTTACTTCATGTACGAGCAATCTATCTTTAACTATCGTGCTGGTTATGGGGCGGCGATAGCGACTGTGTTGTTCTTGATTATGGATATTTATATCGCCTACTTCTTGTGGCGTATGCTGAAGAGTGAGAAAGCCTAATGTTTCCAACGCCTATTGAAAAAAGATCGTTGCCTTTTAATTTGAGCTACCGCGTAGCGGTATGGATCGCTTTGATACTGTGGTTGCTGCCATTGGTTGCGGTGATGTTAACGTCCGCCAGATCGACTGCGGACATAAATGCCGGTAATTACTGGGGGATCCCTTCTGAATGGATGCTGTTCGAAAACTATGCCCTAGTGTTTACAGAAACGCCTATGGTGCGGTATTTACTCAACTCTATTCTGATTACCTTACCGGCCGTTTTGGGTGCCGTAGCCCTCTCTACGCTTGCGGGTTATGCCTTAGCGAAGTTTAAATTTAGGGGCAACATCGCGCTGTTTGCTGCCTTTATCGCCGGTAATTTTGTGCCTTTTCAGATTCTAATGATTCCAGTACGTGATTTAACGATCGGTATGGGATTGTATGACACCGCGTCTGGCTTGATTCTTTTTCATATTGCTTTTCAAACCGGTTTTTGCACCTTGTTCATGCGTAACTTTATTGTCGGTTTGCCTGATGAGCTGATTGAAGCGGCGCGTGTCGAAGGTGTCAGTGAGTGGCAGATTTTTTGGCACATTGTGTTGCCATTGGTCCGTCCTGCGTTAGCGGCTTTGTCCGTATTGATCTTTACCTTTATATGGAACGATTACTTTTGGGCTTTGGTTTTGGTGCAAAGCGATGAAGTGCGTCCGATTACCGCGGGTATCAGTGCCTTAAAAGGTCAATGGATGGCATCTTGGCAGTTGATTGCGGCAGGTTCTGTTATTGCCGCTTTACCGCCGGTTATTTTGTTTTTTGCCATGCAGCGCCATTTTATTGCGGGCTTAACTTTGGGTGCAACAAAAGGGTAATTGATCATGTCTGATGTTAAAAATGTGTCTTTTTATCGCCAAGATCAGCATAACAAAACCTTGGTGATCGCTTGTCCTCAACAGGGCGCCCCTGAGTTGCTGTATTTTGGTGAAGCTTTACCAAAAGCGACCGATTTAAACCGTGTCTATTTATCGCAACAAGCGGGGATACCGCAAGGCATGATGGATAAACCCACCCCCATGTCGCTGATTCCTGAAGCGGGCCGCGGTTGGTTGCAAACGCCTGGCGTTGAAGCCTGTGCCGCAGACCGTCCAGCTTGGGCGATGTGCTGGACATTGCTGGCGGTGGACGAGCAGCGTGTCGGCTTTGTGATTCGTTTGGAAGACAAGGTCGCTCAATTATCCGTTATTTTGGACATTGGTTTACTGCCGTCTGGTGTGTTGCGCCAACAATTGACGCTGACTAATGAGGGTCAAGCTGATGTTATGGTGCAGCGCTTAGCCTGTACCTTGCCTGTGGCAGGCCATTTTACTGAACGAATGGGCTTCTACGGTCGTTGGTGTCAGGAGTTTCAACAAGAGCGTAGCGTTTGGCAATCGACTTGGTTACAAGAAAACCGTAATGGCCGCAATTCTCAAGCGAACTTTCCGGCCGTGATGGTGGGCGAGCAAGGCTTTGCTGAACAGCAAGGTGAGTTGCTCGGGGCGCATTTGGCTTGGAGTGGCAATCACCGATTAAAAGCCGACTATACCGCCGAAGGTCATCGCTATTTGCAAGCCGAAGTCTTGTATTTGCCGGGTGAGATTGTTCTGGCCAATAATGAATCGATCACGACGCCAGAATTCTTAGCCGCATACAGTGCGTCTGGTTTAAACGACATGAGTCAGCAATTTCATCAAGAAGCACGTCATCGTCTGAAGTTCACTAAGCCGCGTCCTGTGCATCTCAATACCTGGGAAGCGTTTTACTTTGATCATGATATGACCAAATTGAAGGCGCTGGCGAAAGCCGCCGCCGACGTGGGCGTCGAACGCTATATCCTAGATGATGGGTGGTTCCGTGGTCGTCATCATGACAAGGCGGCATTGGGTGATTGGTTTGTCGATGAAACCAAATACCCTGATGGTTTAATGCCCTTGATCCGTTATGTGAAAGACGATCTTGGAATGGAATTTGGCTTGTGGTTTGAACCTGAAATGGTCAATCCAGATTCTGATTTATTTCGTGCTCACCCTGATTGGGCGTTGCAATTGCCTCAATACACTCCCGCTTTGGCGCGTCATCAGTTGGTATTGAATTTAGCGAAACCAGACGCTTATCAATACATCCGCGAGCGTTTGTTTGCACTGTTTACCGAATATCCGATTGACTATGTGAAATGGGATATGAACCGTGATTACACTCAGCCAAGCGGGGACATTGCGCCACAAGCCCATGCTCAAGTAGACGCTTTGTATCGATTATTGAGCGAGCTCAATCAGGCTTTTCCAGCCATGGAAATCGAGAGTTGTTCGTCGGGTGGCGCGCGAGTGGATTTTGGTATCTTAAATTTCACCAAACGTTTCTGGGCGTCGGATTGCAACGATGCCTTGGAACGTCAGACGATCCAGCGAGGCTTTAGCTATTTCTTGCCACCTGAAGTAATGGGATCTCACATTGGCCCAGATAAAAGCCATACCACCAGCCGTACCCATGATGTGGCATTCCGAGCAGGTACCGCGATGCTGGGTCATTTAGGAATTGAATGGAACCTGTTAGAAGCCAATGAGGCGCAAAAGACAATCATTGCCAATTGGCTATCTCACTACAAACAGTATCGAGCGGTGTTGCATGAAGGTAATAACTGGCGTTTACCCAGTGCTGATGGTTGCGCCCAAACTCAATGGGCATTAAGCCAAGATCGCCTTCAAGGCTTGGCTGTTTACAGCCAACTAGCCATGCCAAGACAAGCGCAAACCTTGCCTGTTCGCCTACCTAATTTATTACCAGATCAGCTCTATCGAGTGGACATTCTGGAACACAGCCCATTGCCAGGTCATCTGATGAAAGCCTTGCCTGTGTGGTGGAAAAAAGACCTTATATTAAACGGTGCGAGTTTGAGTCAAGTTGGGCTGCAACTGCCTATTTTTGATCCTGAATCCCTTGTATTGATAGCGATTCAAGCTGTACCTGAAGCGGAGAAACATTGAATGAGCGACAGCAATAACAAAGATAAAAAACCATTACGCAGTCAGCAATGGTACGGCAAATTAGACAAAGACGGTTTTATACACCGCAGCTGGATGAAAAACCAAGGCTTGCCAGATCACAGTTTTGATGGCCGTCCTATCATTGGTATTTGTAACTCTTGGAGCGAATTAACCCCATGTAATTCGCATCTTCGTGAATTAGCCGAGTACGTAAAACGTGGCGTGTGGGAAGCGGGCGGTGTGCCGCTGGAGTTTCCTGTAATGTCGTTGGGTGAAACCCAAATGAAGCCGACGGCCATGTTGTTTCGTAATTTGATGAGCATGGACGTGGAAGAATCCATGCGTGCTTATGGTATGGATGGCGTTGTTTTACTCGGTGGCTGTGACAAAACCACACCAGCGCAATTAATGGGCGCTTGTTCCGTGGACTTGCCGACGATTGTTGTGTCTTCTGGGCCAATGCTCAATGGCAAATACCGTGGCAAGGATATTGGTTCTGGTACGGACGTATGGAAATTCAGTGAAGCCGTACGTGGCGGAAAAATGAGCTTGGATGCTTTTATGCGCGCGGAATCGGGTATGTCCCGTTCTCGTGGCACCTGTATGACCATGGGCACAGCGTCGACCATGTCCTGTTTAATTGAAGCCTTGGGGATGTCGTTACCAGAAAACGGCACTTTGCCAGCAGTCGATGCCCGTCGTCAGGCGTTGGCGCACATGACCGGCGCGCGCATTGTTGAGATGGTCAAAGAAGATCTAAAACCCTCGGATATTTTGACCAAGACAGCGTTTGAAAACGCCATTCGTGCCAATGCGGCTATTGGTGGATCTACAAATGCGGTCGTGCATTTGTTGGCGATTGCGGGTCGTGTTGGTGTGGATTTGACATTAGACGATTGGGATCGCATTGGCGCGGAAGTTCCTTGTTTGGTCGATTTGATGCCTTCGGGTCGCTTTTTAATGGAAGACTTCCACTACGCAGGTGGCTTTCCGGCCTTGATTCAACGTTTGAGTCATGTGTTTGATATGAATGCCAACACAGTGTGTGGCGCTACCTTGGGTGAGATTACTGAAGGCGCAGAGTGCTTCAACGAAGAAGTGATTCGTCCTCTTGATAAACCATTACGAGCCAAAGCCGGTATTGCGGTGTTGCGCGGTAACTTATCGCCACTTGGCGCGATTATCAAGCCGAGCGCGGCTACGCCAGCCCTGCTGCAACACACAGGTAAAGCTGTGGTGTTTGAAAACATCGAAGACTATAAAGCGCGCATTGATACACCTGAGCTAGAAGTCGACAAGGATTCTATTCTTGTGCTGAAAGGCTGTGGGCCAAAAGGTTATCCGGGCATGCCAGAAGTGGGCAACATGGCGTTGCCCAGTAAGTTGCTTGCACAAGGCATTACCGACATGGTTCGCATCAGTGATGCTCGAATGAGCGGTACGGCATTCGGTACTGTGGTTCTGCACGTTGCGCCGGAATCTACTGTCGGTGGGCCATTGGCTTTGGTGCAAAACGGCGATGAAATCACCCTCGATGTGGAAGGGCGAGGTTTGCATTTGCATGTTTCTGATGAAGAAATGGCGCGTCGTAAAGCCGCGTGGCAACCAGAAGAAAGCAATTATCACCGTGGCTATGCCAAATTGTATATTGATCATGTCATGCAAGCAGATCAGGGAGCCGATCTGGACTTCCTTGTTGGTAACAGTGGATCAAAAGTGAGCAGGGAGTCCCATTAATGACACATAATAAAAATAAGACGGTTTTTCCAAGTTTGGCTGGTCGTCACGCCTTGGTCAGTGGCGGAGCGTCGGGTATCGGCGAGGCCTTGGTTCGAGCGTTAGCGCAGCAAGGTTGTTTGGTCAGTTTTTTCGATATTGATCAAACAGCGGGTGATGGCCTTGCCAAAGAGCTGAATGAGCAAGGCTTGAAAGCGCATTTTAATCGGGTTGATTTGACGGAAATAGAGACGCTTCAAGCCATGATTAACGAGCGCATGGCGGATTGGGGGGCGATTCGTATTCTAGTGAACAACGCGGCTAACGATCATCGTCATACTTTACAAGACATGACGTCTGATGCGTTTGATCAATGCATGTCGGTGAATCTAAAACATCATTTTTTTGCCGCTCAAACCGTCGCACCCGCGATGGCTGCAGCGGGTGGCGGTAGCATTATTAATATGAGTTCTAACTCTTGGATGTTGGGACTGGCTGGTTATCCGGGTTACGTAACGGCAAAAGCGGGTATTTCAGGTCTAACAAAAGGTTTGGCTCGAGAGCTTGGCGGACAGAAAATTCGCGTCAATACCGTGTTACCGGGCTGGGTGATGACGGAAAAACAAAAACGTTTGTGGTTAACGCCAGAAGCGGAAGCTGAGCTAATGACGCAGCAAGCGCTGAAAGAAAAAATTGAACCAGAAGATGTGGCGGATTTGGTGTTGTTCTTAGGCGCTGATGATAGCCGCATGATCTCGGGGCAGAGTTTGGTGGTGGACGGAGGGCGTTTGTAATGACCTCATTCAATCCTGTTTCGCAACCTGCTGGTGGCCAAGCGAGCTTTATTGCTGTTGATTGGGGAACCACGAATTTACGTGCCTTTTTGATGAATCAGGATGGTCATATTCAAGCCCAGCGCGACAGTGACCGAGGCATGTTAAAGCTCGGTTCTGCTGAGTTTGAAAGTGTCTTATCGGATTTGTTGGGAGATTGGCTTACGCCGGATCTACCCATTTATATGGCGGGTATGGTGGGCAGTCGCGGTGGTTGGCAAGAAGTGCCTTATCTGCGATGCCCAATTCGCTTAGATGAGTTGTCAGAGCACCTTTTTTGGTTGTCCACAAACATGCCAAACAAGGTAGCAATAGTACCTGGCCTTAGGGGTGACGGTGTATCTGGGCTTATTGATGTCATGCGCGGCGAAGAAACGCAATTGCTGGGCGCGCTTGATTGGTTAGAAGAGCAAGGCCGCACCGATGAGTCGCCCATATTTTGCTTACCGGGAACCCATTGCAAATGGGCGCAAATCACTGAAGGCAAGGTAACGCAGTTTTCTACCTCAATTACGGGGGAGTTATTTGCTCGTTTGAATGACGAATCCAGTTTGGTAAAAGGCTTGCCTAAATCCGATCTGCTGAATGAAGACGCCTTTAAAAAAGGCGTCTTAGCGAGCCAACAAACAGGCGGGATTTTGCACCATCTATTCAGCGCACGCAGTCGTTTCGTATGTGGTGAGCTGGTAGCAGATGAGGTACGAGATTACTTATCTGGTGTGGTGATTGGTCATGATGTGAACGATATTTTATCGGCATTGACTATGCCAACGAGCCCTGTATTGATTATTGGTAGCCAAGCATTGAGTACACGCTATGGATTGGCTCTGTCTTCATTGAGCGTAAGTTCTGAATTCTTAGCCGCCAACGAAGCCAGTATTCGTGGTTTAAAACGCTTGGCGAATCGTCAAGCTAGGTCGGAAATGAATCCGACAACAGGAGCCTAATGACATGAAATATTCTTTTGATGCATTGATGCACGAGTTCCCTATGGTCGCTATCCTTCGAGGCATTAAGCCTGACGAGGTGGCTGAGCATGCTCAGGTTCTGATTGGTGCGGGTTTTCGCTTGATCGAAGTGCCGCTTAATTCCCCTGATGCCTTTACCAGTATTCGTACGTTACAAGAAAAATTTGGTGACCAAGTATTGATTGGTGCTGGCACGGTGTTGACCATGGGGCAATTGACGGAATTGGTTGATACCGGGGCGAAATTAATGGTTTGCCCACATACCGATGTCGAGCTGATTAAAGCCGCGAAAGTCGCGGGGTTATACGCTATGCCAGGCTTCTTTACTGCGAGTGAGGCATTCGCAGCACTGCATGCCGGCGCAGATGCAGTAAAACTGTTTCCAGCTGAAGCGCTGCCAACGATCAATGTGGTAAAAGCCTTAGGTGCTGTTATTCCTGCAGAGACTTGGCTGTGTCCCGTTGGTGGTGTAACGCCTGACAACGTGGCGGATTATTTAAATGTGGGTGCTCGTGGTTTTGGCCTAGGGTCTGCGTTGTATAAAAAAGGCCAGTCAGTCGAGACGACGAAAACCAATGCTGAAGCCTTTATGAACGCTTGGAAGGCTTACAAAAAATAGTTCTCTTTAAGCAAGCAAGAGACGAGGGAGAATAAAAATAATGAAACAAATTAGTACTCAACGCCATCAGTTGGCTGAAGGGCCTTTTTGGAGTCAATCTGAGCAAGCTTTGTATTGGGTCGATATTCCGGCTTGCCAAGTATGGTGTTGGCATCAAACCTCTAATGAATACCAGCACTGGACACTGCCCCAGAAAGTGTCTGCTGTATTCACCACGCAGAGCGACCGTTTATTAGTGACGTTAGCGGATTCTGTCGCTTATTTAAACAAAACGACGGGGGAATTAGAGCACCTGTGTGATTTGGATACCGACATTGCGGGCAATCGCAGTAACGATGCGAAGTGTGATCCCCATGGTAATTTATGGGTAGGGACAATGGACGATGCCGAAGAAAAGGCGTCAGGTCGTTTATGGAAGGTCACGCCAGAAGGCAAAAAGACCTTGATGCTGGAAGGGATTGGCATTTCCAATACTTTGGCATGGGATGAATCTCGTGGACGCTTTTATTTTGGTGACTCCATGACACGTAAAGTGCACGCCTTTCCTTATCCAGAGTTTTATGACGTGCGCAGCCAAAAACCGTTTTTTGAAGTGAAAGAAGGCATTGGTGCGGACGGTTCTTGTATCGACTCCGAAGACTGCATTTGGAACGCCAATTGGAATGGTGCTCGTGTTGTGCGTTACAACCCAGAAGGTGAAGTGCTGCAGACGATTGAATTGCCGTTCTCTAAGCCAACCAGCTGTGTGTTTGGTGGCCCAGACGGCAACACGCTATTTATTACTTCCGCCAGCGTGGATACCAGTGATGATGAGTTGATCGCTAAGCCTTTATCTGGACATGTGATTGCCATCGATTTAAAACAAGCATTAGGGCTGGATGTTACTGGTGCGCCAAGTCAGCCTTTTGCAGGAGCATAGAATATGAAATTAGGTGTATGTTATTACCCAGAACATTGGCCAAAAAGCCGTTGGGTGGACGATGCTCAGCATATGCAGCGTATTGGCATTGAATATGTCCGAATAGGAGAATTCAGCTGGAGTACGATTGAACCCACTCCGGGGGAATTGCATTGGGAATGGTTAGCAGAATCGTTGGATATTTTGCATGCCCATGGTTTGAAAGTCATTTTAGGAACGCCAACCGCCACGCCACCTAAGTGGTTGGTGGATCGTCATCCGTCTATGTTGGCAAAAGACGAGCAAGGCCGAGTGCGTCACTTTGGCTCGCGTCGCCATTATACCTTCGCTAGCCTTGAATATCGTGAAGAATGTCGTCGTATCGTTACCTTGATGGCAGAGCGTTTTGGACAGCACCCCGCCGTGGCGGCTTGGCAGACTGATAACGAATATGGCTGCCATAACACCATTTTAAGCTACGCCGAGGCGGATTTAGCGGCGTTTCGAATTTGGCTGACGGAAAAATACGGCACGATCGAGGTGTTGAATAAAGCCTGGGGGAACGTGTTTTGGAGCATGGATTACCGATCTTTTGATGAGATTGAATTGCCAAATTTGACCGTAACGGAAGCCAATCCATCTCATCGCTTAGATTTCCAGCGCTGTTGCTCAGACCAAGTAGTGGCTTTTAACAAGCTACAAGTGGATATCTTGCGTGAGCATTCTGCAGGGCGTGATTTGGTTCATAACTATATGGGCTTTTTTACGGCATTTGATCATCATAAAGTCGGTCAAGATTTGGATGTCGCCAGTTGGGACACTTATCCGCTGGGCTTTTTGGATCAAGAAGCGATTTATACGCCAGAAGAAAAGCATCAATATTTGCGTGTTGGGCACCCTGACTTTGGCGCTTTCCATCATGATTTATACCGTGGCTGCGGCAAAGGTAGATTATGGATTATGGAGCAACAGCCAGGGCCGGTAAATTGGGCGCCACACAATCCAACACCTGCAGACGGTGCTGTACGCTTGTGGACGTGGGAGGCTTTTTCTCATGGTGCAGAGTTAGTCTCTTATTTCCGATGGCGTCAGGCGCCGTTTGGACAAGAACAAATGCACGCGGGCTTGCTTCGTCCAGATGCTCAGGAAGCGGAAGCCGCAAAAGAAGCACAGCTGGTTGCAGAAGAGGTGAAACAGTTATCGGCTTCACTTGGCCTGGATGCCGATGAGCTAATGTCACTTCCTAGTGCTGGAAAAGTGGCTCTGATGTTTGACTACGATGCGTGTTGGTCATTGGATATTCAGCCTCAATCACGTGCCTATCATTATTTATTTTGGTGTTATCGCGTTTATGAAGCGCTACGTGAACTTGGTTTGTCCGTGGATATTATTCCTAGCAGTGGAGCATTAGATACCTATGATTTACTTGTGTTGCCCTCACAGGCGCATATATCCGCTGAATTACATGATCGACTGAGCGCATATCAAGGGGTATTGCTCGCAGGGCCAAGAACAGGCAGTAAAACAGAAACTTACCAAATTCCTGAGAATCTTGCGCCTGGCCCATTGGCCAGTCTCTTGCCGTTGACGGTTGAACGTGTTGATGCGTTACCTGAGCACATTCAGCCAGCCGTTTCTGGTCGTTGGGGGGCGGGGCATTTAAAACATTGGCATGAACAAATTAGCACGGTGTTACCTTGCCTGTTAAAAGATGCGGGTGGCAATCCTGTTTTAATGGGCGAAGGTCGTCATTACTATCTTGGCTCTTGTGTTGATAATGGGGTGTTAAAAAGCAGCCTAGGAAAATTGGCGGACATAGCGGGTTTGTCGACAGAGCATCTGCCAAAAGGGATACGCGTCCGAGAGCGAGGCAATGTGATTTTTGTCTTCAACTATGGAACGAATCCTGTGTTTTATGCACCCGAAAAGGCGCATTTATTGATCGGTCAGCAGATGATAGAAGCCGCTGGTGTCGCCATTTGGCAAAAAAAATAAAAATAAAATGGAACTAAGTTTCTTTTATTGTATTTTTTGCGGTTGAAAATCAATCAAACTTGATCAATACTGAAACCTAGTTCCAATTAATAAAAAGAAAAAGAGGGCCTGTTAAAATGAAAAAATTGCAATCCTTGTTAGTAGGGGCAATGGCACTGGGTGCTGTCTCTATGGTAAACGCGGGAACCTTGGTGATTAACTCCGACCAAGCTGATCCAGCACCTAAAAAAGCCTTTGCTGAGATTATTCAAAAATTTGAAAATGAAAATCCAGACGTCACCGTAAAATACAATTTATACGATAAAGAAGGCTACAAAACGGCCATTCGTAATTGGTTAGCGACGACGCCGCCAGATATAGTGTTTTGGTATGCTGGTAATCGTATGAAAGCCTTTGTTGATCGTGGCTTGTTTGAAGATGTGAGCGATATTTGGGACCAACAAGAATTAAAGAAAAACATGGCTTCTGCTGCACCAGCCATGACCATCAATAATAAACAGTGGGGGATTCCTTACACTTATTATCAATGGGGTATCTACTACCGTAAAGATATTTTCGACAAGCTAGGTTTGTCAGAACCAAAAACGTGGGATGAATTTCTAGCGGTTAACGAAACGCTCAAATCAAATGATATTGCACCGATTGCCATTGGTACTAAGTACTTATGGACGGCGGCAGGTTGGTTTGACTATATGAACCTGCGTACCAATGGTTTGGATTTTCATATTGACTTGATGGATGGCAAGATTCCATACACGGACCCTCGAGTACGCAAAACTTTTGAGAACTGGAAAGTATTGATTGATAAGGGCTACTTTTTAGAAAATCATGCCTCTTATTCTTGGCAAGAAGCACAACCATTTATGTACAACGGTAAGGCCGCTATGTATCTCATTGGGAATTTCATTGTGCCAAACTTCCCGAAAGAGCTTGATGGCAAAATGGGGTTCTTCCAATTTCCACAAATAGATCCTGCTGTTGGTATGGCAGAAGATGCACCTATGGATACGATCCACATTCCAGCGAAAGCGGCTAACAAAGAGGATGCCCGTAAATTCTTAGCGTTTATGGCACGTGCCGATAATCAAACCTTAGTTAATGAGGCACTATTGCAGATTCCTCCTCATGCTAAAGCCAAAGCGCCGGATGACTTTTTCTTAAATAAAGGCGTCGAAATGCTCAACAATGCATCCGGAACGGCACAGTTTTATGACCGTGATACCGATCCAAGCATGGCGCAAGAAGGCATGAAAGGTTTCCAAGAGTTCATGGTGAAGCCTGATCGTCTAGACGCTATTTTGCAACGACTAGAAGGCGTGAGAAAACGCGTTTTTAAATAATCTATGAGGCTGCTTACTTAAAAAGAGTAAGTAAAAAATTGCTTGTTAGAATCGAAAGCCAGTTCAATGATGTTGAGCTGGCTTTTTTTTACTTTGCTATCAAGAAGGAAAGGCTCTAATAACAATTAGTTAAATAAATTTTTTATTTTTAATGTTAGTTATTCTCAAATGATTGTCAGATCTATTTAATATGTTATATCATAACTTTTTATTTCTTTGTGGATAATATGGATATGATGGTAATGCCTTCTTTAAAGCGAATAATCTCTTGTGTGTTAGTTGCCAGTACTTTATCGGGTGTGGTTGCTTTTGCGCAACCAACTCAATCAAATACCTTGTCGATCAGCGCTGCGTTTGAATTTACCAGTTTGGATCCTTCTAAAAATGGCTTTGTTTTTAGTCGAATGCAGATTTTGGAAACCTTATTGGATGTGGATGCTGATGGATTATTGATTCCTGCGCTGGCCGATCGTTGGGAGGTGAGTCAGGACGCAAAAACTTGGACTTTTCATTTACGAGAGGGTGTGCATTTTCATGATGGCCCTTTAATGGATGCGGACGCTGTGGTGAATAGCCTTTCTTTTGCGCAAGCAAAACATGGCGCCTTAAGTAACGCTCCCATTGACAGCATTAAGGCGTTAGACAAAAACACGGTCGTTATTCAATTATCTCGACCTTACACCTTATTAGGTGCGGTATTGGCAAATTATGCTAATGGTATTTTTTCGCCAGCCGCTTATGGAAAAGATGGCGAAGTACTGGCTTTGTCTGCGACAGGGCCTTATCAGCTCTATCAGTTCGCCCCACCACATAAGTTAGTCGTAGAAAAATTTGACGATTACTGGGGAAAGAAAGCCAGCATTCCTTATGCTAGCTATTTAACAGGGCATCGTGCGGAAAGCCGTGTGTTGCAAGCACGCAGTGGTCAAGTGGATATTGTGTTTGGGTTGGATCCTGCTAGTTTGCCGTCTTTGAAGCGTTTACCCAGTTTGGATCTATATTCTAATGCGATTCCTCGCACTATAGTTTTAAAAGTAAACAGTGGTCATCCGTTCTTAAAAGAGATTAGTGCTCGCCAAGCTTTGAGCCTAGCGATTAATCGCAAAGGTATTGCGAACGGTATTTTACGTACGCCAAATTCAGAGGCCGAGCAGCTCATGCCAGCTTCTCTGTCTAATTGGCATCTTGATGGGGTTTCCATGCGTCGTGGTGCCCAGGAAGCCAGCGCAGAAGATTTATTAGCCTCGTTAGGTTGGAAGAAAAATGCCAAAGGCCAGCTTGAGCGAGATGGAAAAGTGTTTGAGCTGACGCTGATAACCTATGCTGATCGTCCAGAGTTGACCACAGTTGCAACGGCCATACAAGCTCAATGGCAAGCCATTGGCGTTACGACAAAGGTTGAAGTAACAAACTCCAGCGCCATTCCAATGGGCCATCAGGATGGTTCTTTAGAGGTGGCTCTGATTGCACGTAATTATGGTTTTATCGCAGATCCGCTTGGGGTGATGTTGTCAGACTTTGGCTCTAATGGCGGTGGTGATTGGGGCGCTATGAATTGGAATAATTCAGAAATAAGTCAGCTATTGATGTCTCTTGAAAGTGTGTCAGACCCTAAAGAATATAAAAACATTGCTCAGCGAAGTGCGCAGTTAATTTATGATGAGCGCCCGGTGATTCCCGTCACGTTTTATGTGCAACAAACGTCTGTTAATAAACGTGTGAAGGGATTTCGATTCGATCCTTTTGAGCGTAGCTTTCTCTTGAACGAAATGGAGTTTGTTAAACCATGAAGGCAATGCTGTTAAAAAGAGCGCTGCAGTTAGTGACAGTAGTTTGGGGGGTTGGCACCTTAACGTTTGTCCTAATGCGTTCTCTGCCTGGGGACATGGCTTATCGCATTGCGGCAAGCCGTTATGGCCAAGACAATGTGAATTCTGACGCTGCCGCGTTGGTGCGTCAGGAATTGAATCTAGACCAAAGTGCTTTTGTAGCGTATTGGCATTGGCTATTGGATTTGTTGCAATTCAATTTGGGTCATTCTTTGGTCAGTGGTTTGCCTGTTATTGATGCCATCCAGCATATGCTTGGGCATTCTTTATTGTTGGCTTTGTCCGGTTTATTGATCTCGATATTGATTGCGGTACCGATAGGGTTGTTCTGCGCATGGCGTGGCAACCCACTTGATTCTGTCTTTATGGGCTTGTCTAGCGTGATACGGGCCACGCCTGTGTTTGTGCTAGGTGTGTTGTTTATTCTGTTATTTGCTTTGCATTGGAATTGGTTTCCTGTAGCAGGTTTTGGCACGCCAGCACACTTGGTTTTGCCCGCATTGACATTGGCGTTAAGTTTGGCCGCTGTCTCGAACAGAGTGGTGAGAGATTCCGCTAAACAAACCTTTCAAGCGGCTTTTTACCAATTTTCTAAGGTAAAAGGCTTATCGGCATGGCAGACTTTTAAGCGCCATGGTGCGCGCAATATTGCTGTGCCTGTGGTGGCGTTTTTCGGTATTCAATTAGTAAGTATGATCGAAGGGATTGTCATGATTGAGTCGTTGTTTTCTTGGCCGGGTATTGGTCATGGTTTGGCTCATGCTATTTTTGCTCGTGATATTCCTGTGATTCAGGGGGCGGCATTGGTGATGGGGATGTTGTTTGTGGCTTTGAATACCTTGGTGGATATCTTGTGTCTATGGATTGATCCAAGAGGAGCGAGAGAAGCATGAAAAAGACATTGAGAGCATCTCAGTTGGTTGGCTTAGGATTATTGATCGGTTTGTTGGCTTTTTCTGTGCTTGGAATGGCATTTTCCCCCTACAGTATTTCTCAGCAAGATTTGAATGCGGTTCTTGACGCTCCTTCTTCTGCGCATTGGCTTGGTACGGATCATTTTGGTCGCAGTATGTTAACGCGTATGGCTTATGCGGTTGGTTTGTCTTTTGCTCTGGGAGTGTTATGTGTTGTGACATCGTCTTTACTTGGAACGGCGCTAGGGGTTTGGGCCGTTTGGGGTGGGAAGAGGGTCGATCATGTGCTTGGCATGATGGTGAATATTTTGTTGGCGTTGCCAGGGTTAGTCGTCGTATTGCTATTCGCAGCGATTGTGCCAGGCTCCTTTTGGATTTTGTATTTGGCAATTTCATTAGTGCAATGGGTAGAGTACTTCCGAGTGGTTCGTGCGATCACACAAAATGTCATTCAAAGTCCAGCTAGACAGTCTTCTGAGATGATGGGCTTTAGTCGTTGGTACCAATTTAAGCGTCATATTTGGCCGGCCATTGCGCCTTCGGTTTTTACCTTGGCTGCTTTTGGTGGTGCGAATGCCATTTTAACCATGGCGTCATTGGGTTTTGTGTATGTGGGTATTCAGCCACCGTTAGCCGAACTAGGGTTGATGACGGTTGAGTTGTTTCCATTTTACAGCGATGCCCCTTGGCTATTGGCTCAACCTTTAGTCGTTATTGCCTTGATGGTGTTTGGATTTCATTTGTTGGCAGGGAAACGAGTATGAGTGTATTGCTAAAACTAACCAATGTGGCGGTGTATGTTGGTGACACTTGTTTGCTGGAACCTATTTCGTTGGAGTTAAGACAAGGCCAACCTTTGACGATTCTCGGGCAGACTGGGTCAGGTAAAAGCTTGCTTGCTCAAGCCATTATGGGGTTATTGCCTGACACTTTATCCTTTCAAGGTGAGGTTGAGGTATTTGGTAATGTCTTATCTCTCGAAGAGCGTCAGGCTTTGTGGGGGCGAGACTTGGTGATGTTACCGCAAGAACCATGGCATGCTTTAGATCCCTTGATGAAAGGCATTTATCAGGTGTCAGAGGTATATCAGTATGTGCAGGGTAAACCTAATCATGAAGCCCTTGCCCGTGCAAAACAGGATCTTGATGATGTCGGTTTGGCTGATAGTGCCCACAAACGACCCGGTCAATTGTCGGGTGGCATGGCGCAACGCTTGGCCATTTCGGCGGCAACAGCAGGCGGGGCAAATGTCATTTTAGCGGATGAACCAACAAAAGGTTTAGATGTGTCTCGTCGTGACGGAATTGTGCGTTTATTGCAGTCTCGTTCCATAGCGGGCAGTTTACTGACCATTACGCATGATGTGGCTATTGCTCGCCAGTTAGGTGGCACGCTTTTGGTGATGAAACAGGGGCGATTGGTTGAGCAAGGTGATGCCCTAGAAGTGCTTGATAATCCGCAGGACAGTTATACTCGGGAATTGATCGCAGCGGAACCTAAGTCTTGGACGGAAAAGCCTCTTTCGTCCGTCGATACATCGGCAGAAACCGTGCTGCTGGCAGAGAATCTTGCTATTAAGCGTGGTGGGCGAACCTTGTTTGAGGATTTGTCTTTTTCAATCAAGAAGGGCGAAGTGGTTGGCGTTGTGGGTGATAGTGGCTGTGGTAAGTCCTCTTTGGGCGATGCCTTACTGTCAATGTTGCCCGTATCGGCTGGTAACATTACCCGTTTCAATAACACAGCGAAACCCTATCAGTGGTTAAAATTGTATCAAGATCCGCCGTCGGCTTTTACCGCTAGTGTGTCATTGGGTACCTTATTAGAGGATTTGGTGCGCTTACATAACATTCCGCGAGAACGAATTTCGCCTTTGATGACGCGTTTAAACCTACCAGATGCCATTTTACAGCGCAACTGCTTAAACGTGTCAGGGGGGGAGTTGCAGCGTTTTGCTATTTTACGAGCCTTGCTTTTGGATCCTGTGTTTTTATTTGCTGATGAGCCGACGTCACGCTTAGATCCAATCACCGCCAAAGACGTAACAAGCTTGTTAGTGACGCTGGCGAGGGAGACTGGGTGTGCGGTGTTGATGGTGAGCCATGATCCTGATCTGGTTCGTAAGACGTGCGATCAAGTGATTGCTCTTTAGTGTCTGCGCTTTAGATAAGGTGGGCAGTGGGCTTTTTGATGCAAACTATGCAAAAGC
This sequence comes from Marinomonas shanghaiensis, assembly GCF_003259175.1. Lineage (GTDB taxonomy): Bacteria > Pseudomonadota > Gammaproteobacteria > Pseudomonadales > Marinomonadaceae > Marinomonas > Marinomonas shanghaiensis. The sequence continues at coordinate 48,097 of NZ_QGOK01000026.1, forward strand.
ACAGCAGAAAACAGGCTTTCTGTTTTACTTTTGTATTCCCTGTGGTTTAATTTTCTTATATACACTTCTAAGAGATCTTTGCATGACGGCAGGCATTGTTGATGTCGCCTTGTAAAGGTCTCTCTTATTTAGGAAATATTATGTCTTTAAAAACGTCTCTTTCTGTTGCTTTTTTTAGTAGTGTCGTTGCTTTTGCATCGAGCAATGCTTTGGCGTTTGAAGATTATTGTACGCCCAAGTTAGATGCTTATCTGAGTAATGTGCAGAAAACCGTAGACTCTAAGTACGTCAGTCAACGCCAAAAAGACGTTGCACAAAAAATCCTAGACAGAGTGAAGGCGAATAGAAACGATACTGGAGATTGTGTGTTGGTCGATAAGCTTCTGCCTTGATGTCTTTTGTTGAACATAATGAAGCAAAAAAAACCGAAAATCTTGAGGATTTTCGGTTTTTTTTTTGCTTAGTACTTAAACGGTAATACGTAATTAAGCGACAGCGACATCTTTGTTTTCAGCAACTTTTTGGTTAACGGTCGCTAATAGTGCCTGAATCGACGCGGAAACAATGTCATTGTCAATCGCTACGCCGTTAAAACGATCACCGTCAATGTTTGCTTGAACATAAGCGATGGCTTGAGAATCGCTGCCAACGGTCAAGGCGTGCTCTTGATATTGAATGATATCGACTCGCATGTTGAAGTGCTTGCCTAATGCTTCACTAAAAGCAGACAAGGCGCCATTCCCATTTCCTGTAATTTTCACTTTAGCACTGTTGCTAATCAATTCTGCATTGACGGTATCAACATCGTCCTTGGTAAGATCGTATTTGCCCAATTTATAAGGCGCGCTGCCCGTCATAAAGCTTGTCTCAAACAAGTTTCTCATGGACTCAGCATCGACAACCCCGCCGTCTTTTTCAGCAAAACGTTGTACTACTGGGCTGAATTCAACTTGCAACCATCGAGGCAAAGCCAAGCCATATTCTTGCTCAAGAGTATAAGCCACGCCACCTTTACCTGATTGACTGTTGACGCGAATGACTTCTTGGTAACTGCGACCCACATCACGAGGGTCAATTGGCAAGTAGGCCACGTCCCAAGGTTTATCGTCGGTTTGATTTGCCAAACACTTCTTAATTGCGTCTTGATGAGAGCCAGAGAAGGCGGTGAACACCAATTCGCCTGCGTATGGATGACGCGGGTGAACTTGTAACAAGGTGCAGGCTTGAACCACACTTATGATGCGGTCCATGTCGCCCAACGCCAACTCTGGATCAATTCCTTGGCTGTACATGTTCATCGCCATGGTGACGATGTCCATGTTGCCTGTGCGCTCACCGTTACCAAGCAAGGTGCCTTCGATGCGGTCTGCGCCAGCCATAATGCCTAATTCTGCCGCTGCAACGCCACAACCACGGTCATTGTGTGTGTGCAAGCTAATAAACATGCAGTCGCGATTTTTTACATGGCGACAAAAATATTCAATTTGATCTGCATAACGGTTTGGTGTTGATACTTCAACAGTAGCAGGCAAATTGATGATAATTTTATTGTCTGGGGTGGGTTGCCAAACATCAGCAACAGCATCGACGACTTCAATGGCGTAATCGATTTCCGTGCCCGTAAAACTTTCAGGAGAATACTGGAACACCCATTCTGTTTCGGGGTGCTTTTCAGCATGTTCTTTGACACACTTTGCGCCGTTTACGGCAATTTGCTTGATGCCTTCCATGTCCATACGGAACACTTGTTCACGTTGTGTCGTAGACGTTGAATTATAAACGTGGACAATGGCCTTTTTGGCTCCTTTCAAAGACTCGTAAGTGCGAGCAATTAACTCAGGGCGCGCTTGGGTCAATACTTGGATGTAGACGTCGTCAGGTACTTGATCTTCTTCGATCAACCAACGGACAAAGTCAAAATCTAATTGAGAGGCAGCAGGGAAGCCAACTTCGATCTCTTTAAAGCCTACATCGACTAATAGAGCAAAGAACTGTTTCTTTTGTTCCACTGTCATGGGTTCAACCAATGCCTGGTTGCCATCACGAAGATCAACACTGGACCAAATTGGCGCTTTGGTAATCGTTTTGTCTGGCCAGGTGCGATTGGCGATGGCGACCGGTTTGAATGGCGTGTACTTAGTATGATCAAAAGATGTCATGATCTTTCCCTTCTATCTCTATTGGAGCTGGTAAGCTCTGGTTGTTATTGTCTTCACTTGGTTAAGTGACTCTCTATGGTTTCTATCATAACGAATTTTATTGAGTAAAAGATTGCGTTTTTTATAGATAAAATAAATTAAATGGCATTATATTGCGTAAATTAAATAGAAATGAGTGAATTGGAGCTTAGATAATGCGGTTTGATAAGATTGATCTGAATATTTTGCGAGAATTGCAGCAAGATTCTAGCTTAACGAATCAGGAACTTGCAGATAGAGTTGGGCTGTCAGCCTCTCCTTGTTTACGCCGAGTAAAGGCATTAGAAGACAGTGGTGTGATAGACCGCAGTGTGACGTTATTAAATCAAAATAAGCTGGGATTGAAACTAACGGCCTTTATTCAGATAAGTATGGATCGTCACACGCCAGATCGCTTTGAGGTTTTTGAGTCGACATTAGAGTCCTATCCAGAAGTAAAGTCCTGCAATCTGGTGACAGGGCAATCAGCAGACTATTTGATAGAAGTGGTGGTAGAAGACATGGACCGTTATCAAGAGTTTCTACTGGGCAGGTTAACGCGCATACCTGGCGTGACAGGTGTGCATTCAAGCTTTTTGCTGCGCAGAATCATAAATCGTACCTCATTACCGCTCGATCACTTGCTTTAGCAGGTTATTTCCTTATTTAGTATTGATATTTTTGCTTTTGACCAAATTAATGGGCGTTATACTGACAGTGTAAAAAAGTCCCTAATAGAGAAGTAGTTATGAGCGATTTGACAATTAAACGTCGAGTGATGATTCCCGTCAGGGCGGGCGACGTGATGGCCGAATTCATTTCCTTTAACGGTGATGATTCTGGCAAAGAACATATAGGGATATTTTTTGAAGGTAAGCCATCAGGCGACAGCGAATATGTTCCTCTGGTACGACTTCACTCTGAATGTTTGACGGGCGACGTGTTTGGATCGGGACGTTGTGATTGTGGTGAGCAGTTAGATGAAGCCATTGATCGTATCAATGAAGAGGGTGGCTATATCCTTTATTTGCGTCAAGAGGGCCGAGGTATTGGTTTGTATGCCAAGCTGGAAGCTTATGCTTTACAAGATCAGGGTTATGATACATATCAAGCGAATGAAATGTTGCATTTACCCGATGATGGACGTGATTTTGGCATTGCCGCAAAAATGCTACACGCTCTTGGTGTCACCAAAGTTCGATTGTTGACAAATAACCCAGACAAAGCTCAGCAACTCGTTGAACATGGTATTGACGTTGTTGAACTGGTGCCAACGAAAGTACATGTTAATCAACATAATCGATCTTATCTTGAAACCAAAGCCAAGCGAAAAATGCACACACTCAAGTTTGATCCTGAGTAGGCGTGAAAGATTGAAAATCACATTGACCATAAAAAAGGCGCAAATAAAGCGCCTTTTTTATGACTTAATGGTGGTTTTTTCTGTATTGTTTAATTTATTTTGACAATTTATTGACGAATCCTTTCGTTTGGTAAAAAATGACGTTATAAAGTTTATGCCCAAGATAGATATATCGACCTAATATAGAAGGTACGCTATGAAAAAGATGTTACGCATATTTTGTCTGATTTTACCTTCTACAGTATTTGCTGACGATGCATTGATTGGTGTGTATTGTCTTGAGAACACGAATGGAGCTAGGGTATATCTGAATAATGATCTTATATTTGAATGTGTAGATTTTAAACGTGAACCCATAGTTGTTGCAGAGGGAACTCACACTTTAAAGGCTGTATTGCCGATTAGTGAAGAGCAAGAAAAGGTATTCTCTGCAGTAGTTGATGCAAAAGCAAATCTTCCTACTCGAATTAGAATAAGTCTGCCTATCGCTACGTTAACTGCTTACGGTGTTGAAATGCAAAAGCAGAGAGCTCAAGCAGAGGAACAACGTTTGGCTCAATCTAAAGCACGACAGAAAGAGGCAGATGCTAAGTCTGACCTTCAAAAAGCAGAATCTGGTGATCTAGAAGCAATGAATCGTGTTGCTAAACGTTACACCTCGGGTGACGGTTTAGTACAAGATAATCTACAGGCTACTTTATGGGCTGATCGATATCAGGCTGCCGTTCAGCAAAAAAATAGACAAGCAAAGATTCAGTCTTTACAGCAACAATTAGATGTTAATCCTTATTTTTACTGGTTAAAAAATACACCTGATGCCCTTTCGGAATCTGGTTCTTTGTCGTCTCTTATTATTACTGCATTACCTAGTATTACCCTGTTTGACCTCGTTTCTTCTCCTTCTGTGTATTCCACTAGAAAAAATATTCAAGAACAAATTGACGCATTAGAAACCCATGCAGTGCGTTGGGCTAAACCAGATTCAATGATTGCAAAATCGTTTAAATGATATCATGAATCGCTTTGCTCTTCTTGTCGTGATGCTTGCAATGTTACAAGGATGTGCATATAAAACGGCGGAAAAAAAAGCGGTTTTGGTGAGTGATTGCGAGATTTTCCAGTCTCAATCTTTTATGAAAAAAGTACCTGTGCTTGTCCAATTAGCCGATAGTCATAGGGACTTATGTCATGCATTGCAGCAGTTTTCGTTATCTTCTGGTTTATCTGAGAGCGAGCTTGAATGGCTATCGGCGGATGAACGATTTACTGTGTTGCAAGCTTTGGTATCCAATAGTCATCAGCATCCTGAAAATCATTTTGCGGATTCTCTTTGGCATTATGTTAACGAAGATAATTTTGTGTGTCGTCAACCTGTTTATGCGGCATATTTTGCTGATCGATATGGTGCGCAGCTAAATTATGAATCTTGTCCCAAAATGGTTCCTTTCTATTTGCTCGATACGCATCTAGGTGGCCATTTGGTTCAAATTTCTCCAGACAATGTGCGTGAAATACATGTTACTTTCGCATCTGAAGGCGATTCTTTTGCATCATCTTTTGGTCATGTTTCTATTCGTTTAGTCGTCTGCCCAGATGCCTCTTCAACAATCGATGCGTGTCAAAAAAATCTTTTTAATCATATTTTTCTAGGCTACGTTGCTCGTATAGATGAGTTTTCCATGAATCCTTTAAAAGGTGTGTTTGGTGGCTATGATGCTCATTTAGCGGGCGCGACGTTTATGGAAACATATCGTTCTAATACTCTAGTATCCGATCGTAATGTTTTTTCTTTACCGCTTGTTTTATCCCAATCTCAGGTTGAGCAGATTGTTCGTGAACTGTCTGAGATACATTGGCGTTTTCGTGGTGAATATCGCTTTTTTACCAACAATTGTGCAACGCTTTTGCAAGATATGCTCAATTTAGTGTTCACTCCTGAGGGTTCAACAACGCCGGACTTTACTTTTATGCGTCCAGATCGTTTTTTTAATGCGTTAAAAAATAGCAGCATGGTAAGGGCTGAGGTGCTGAGTTCACTTGATGAAGCTGAATCAAACGGGTATTTTTTTTCAAGTAACGCAAATTATTATCAACAGGCTTTTTTGTCTCTCACCAAAAGTGTCCAAACATACCCATTTCCCTCATTAAACGCATATGCTCGAACACCAGCACCAAATCGTTTATTGGCTTTATTGTCCAATGACGATGTCTATTTTCAATTAACTCAGAACGATAATTTTGTAGAGGCTCAAGTTTTAATAGAAGAAAGGCAGCTGATTAAAACACAATATAATTTAATAAAGACAGTGGCCAAATTAATTGATGAAACGCAATTATTGACTCGCCTTAAAAATGCGATCCAGCTCTTAGATAAACCTGAAGATAGGCGCTTGTTGCAGAGGTGTTATGTATATCCTCTGATGCAGGTAGAGGCCGACATTCCAAGATTTGCAGGAATTCCGTATGGTTTAGAACTTGGTGAGTTTGATAATGATGATAAAGTTGAGTGTCAAAGTTTAGAAGCGCATAAAGTTATGTCTTTAGTTGTGCATAGGTTGTTGCCCAAAAATCACGCATTGTTAAATCAAGTTGCTGTTTTGGAGCAGGAGCTTGAGCAGACTTTTGATAACATTGAAACATTAAAGGAGCTTCTCTAATGAGTCGTTTAGTATGGGTGTTGATTTGTCTGTTTGTCAGTGTGTCGAGTATGCTGAAAGCGGAGTCTAATAACGAAGCAAAGTTAAAAATGTTAGATCAGCTAGAGAAGTTGGAACAACTGGATCAGATGGACTTCGAGGATGCGATTGATAATATTTACCAATGTTCACAAAGGAATGATTTTTTTTGCGCTGATCAACAGATAAATAGAGCAAAGTCATTGCTGTTTGATGAAATAGCTAAACAGCGTTTAGCGGATGCTGTTGGCTATCGTAAGCAGCAAGAAATTTTTTATGGAGAAGAAAAAAAATTAGCAGAACAACGTCAATTAGTTTCAGAATGTTCAAATAGTTGTGCGATACCAGGTGAGTATGAGCGTTGTGTGGCGGGTACGCTGAGACCGTTATACTGCAATGAGCCGAGGCGTGAAGAGCCTGTTTATACGCAGTCTGAATCACCTAGTACTATGCAACTGTTAGGGTCTGCTTTACAGCATTTTAATACGCAATTACAAACTGACATGACTCGCCAACAGGCCGAGCTTCAGCAGCAACTAAAGCTTGCCGAACAGCAAAGGCTCTATCGTGATGAGCAGCAAAAAAAACAGCAACAGCAGCAGCGTGAGCTCCAGCAAAAGCAGCAACAGGCACTTGCTCAACTTCAGCAACAAGAAGAGCGATTGCGTCGTCAGGCTGACATCAAGCGTCAGGAAGAAGTGGCTAGGAAACAACGTGAAGAAGAGCAAAGGCTAGCTCAACAAAAACGTACACAAGAAATTCAGGCACAGCGTCTGCTAAAAGAGCGTGAACAAGCTGAAAAAGTGCGTCAAGAAATGGTCTATTTAAACAGTCTTGCATCTGGTACACGATTAGGTGGTAAAGATTGCTTTGGTGAAAATCATGTATTAGGTAGCTTGCCTAATATCCAGCCTAAGATGGTGTCCTGTGTTGATGTGAAATTTACTATTCAGTGTCCTAGCAGTCCTGTAGTCGAGCACCAAGGGGTGATGAAAAATATGATAGGCACCATAGCGGGCTGTTTTGGAGATACTACAAGAGTTCCCGATACCATAAGTTGCCCTGCCGATAAATTTATTGTGCAAGTCACATCGGCAGAGCGATGTACATTTTAATGCTATGGCGAAAGTTAAGATAAAAAAGGCGCAAATAAAGCGCCTTTTTTATGACTATAGTGCTGAACCAGCTTTATTTTTTACTTGGCGCTGGTTTCTTCTTTTTACTTTTCTTGCTACTAGGTGAGCGTGCTTTGGTTTTAGGTTCTAGACCTTCGATGCGTCCAAATTTGATGTTGGCTTGCATGAATCGTTGAATTTTTTCGATCATAGGCAAGTCATTGATGTCGATTAAGGAAATGCAATCGCCCGGTTCGCCTTCTCGAGAAGCGCGTCCTGCTCGGTGGATATAAGAATCGGCTTTACGTGGTAAGCGAAGGTTAACAACGGTGTTGATTTCGGGTAGGTCGATCCCGCGTGATGCAACATCGGTTGCGACCAAGACTTGCAAGCGGCCACGTTTCATTTGTTTCATGTGCTCACTGCGGTCACCTTGTTTCATTTCACCGTGCAAACCATCACACATTAAGCCCATTTTGCGAATTCGTTGCACCCAAACATCGACATGCTCACGGTTAGATACAAACAGTACTGCTTGTTGAACACGATCTTGGGTGAGCAGATGTTTCAATACGGCTTCTTTGTGCTCTTCGCTGTCAACGCGATACGCGATTTGACGAATTTGGCTAGGAACAGTGCGAGATGACTCACCTAGGCGAATTTGTTGTGTTTCGCTGTTTAGCAATGCGCTGGCAAAACGCCCCATTTTTTCGCCTTCTAATGTGGCGGAAAACATCAGCGTTTGGTGTTCTTGTGGTAATTCTTTGGCAATATGATTGATAGCGCTAACAAACCCCATGTCTAGCATGCGGTCAGCTTCGTCGATAACAAAGTAAGTCACATCGGTGAGATCGAGCCAGCGTTTTTCATCCAACTCGACCAATCGACCTGGTGTGGCCACAAGGATGTCGCATGGTTCGCTTAATTGTTGTTGTTGCATGCCGTAGGGTGTGCCACCAATAATCAGGTGTGACTGGATGCGTGTGTGTTTGGTTAGTTGTTCAACGACATTAAAAATTTGACGTGCAAGCTCTCGGCTTGGGGCCAATATCAGTACCTTTGGTGCTGTGGTGGATTGTTCATCACGGTCAAGAATATGCTGAATAGCTGGTGCGCAGAAGGCAATGGTTTTGCCTGTGCCTGTAGGGGCGGTGGCAAGAAGGTCTGAACCATCTAGAGCAATTGGAATGGCTTGTTCTTGGATCTCTGTTGGGGTTTCGAAGCCAAGATCACTAATGGCTTGTTCTATGGTGGCATCCAAATCTAATTCAGCAAATGACATGTAAACTCTCTGTAGCGGGATAAATGGCAAGACCACTTATGAATTTCATAAATTACTTATGGTTATCATAATAAATATGGGCCTATAGCCACTATAATGGACTGTATTGTTTGTCATGATACCTTGTTTTTTGAGGTTTCGAAATCGAAACCTCAAAAGGTCTGTGGGATAAGTTAGACCCTTTGTGTGGTTTGTTCTAAAATACAAGCAAATATTGATAAGAAGACAGGTTATGTTGTTATCGGATGAGTTAGTCACCACTCAAACCATGAAGTGGGTTAAAGACTTTATTGTGGCGTTAAATGTTTGTCCTTTTGCTAAACGTGAAGTGGAGAAGCAAAGTGTTCGTTGTGTGGTGTTGCGTTCAAAGAAAATGGATGTGGCCTTAGAAGAGCTGATGGCTGAAGTGCAATGGTTAGATGAACATCCAGAGACCGAAACAACGCTGTTGATTTTTCCTACTCTATTTAAAGACTTTCACCGTTACCTAGATTTTGTGGAAACGGCAGAAAATCTCATGTTTGATCAAGGTTGTGAGGGTGTTTATCAGTTAGCGACTTTTCATCCTGATTATTGTTTTTCTGGCGCCGAACCCGATGATGTTTCCAACTATACTAATCGTTCACCTTACCCTATGTTGCACTTGCTGAGGGAGGCGAGTGTGGATAAAGCGATTGAGTTTTTCGGCGATACATCGGAAATACCAAATCGCAATATTGAAAAAATGGAAGAGATTGGGAAGTCTAAGTTAGACGATATATTTGCAACCTGTATGAAAGCAGATAACGACTGATTAGAGATTTAAAATTATCTGTATTGCGCTTGTGAATGAAGTGCGTATAGTGCGAAAAAAATTGCTTGCCGGAGAACTCATGGCTACACAAATTGGGCGTTTAAATACATTAAGAATTGTGAAAGAGAAAGATTTTGGGGTGTATTTAGACGCCGATCAATTAGGCGAAATTTTATTGCCTAAACGTTATGTGCCAAAAGGTGCAACGATTGATGACGACGTGGAAGTGTTCGTCTATTTAGATTCTGATGATAAATTGATTGCTACGACGGATTTTCCCAAAGCTCAGGTTGGTGAATTTGCTGCGTTGACCTCGATAGCGGTAAATCAGGTGGGGGCTTTTTTTGACTGGGGACTACCAAAAGACTTACTTGTGCCTTTTAGTCAACAGAAAACTCGGGTTGAAGAAGGCGAAACGCATCTTCTCTTTATTTATTTGGACAATATTACTAACCGAATTGTAGCAACCACAAAGGTAGATGCTTTACTTAATCGTGAAGCTGCGCCCTATCGAGTGGGTGACAAGGTTTCTATCATCATAGGAGATAAAACGAACATCGGTTTTAAGTGTGTTATCGATAATCGCTTCTGGGGGGTGTTGTTTTTTGAAGATGCTTTCAGGCAGTTGAGAAAAGGCGAAAAAACCACGGGCTTTATTAAGCAAATGCGTGAAGATGGTAAGATTGATCTAAGCTTGCAAGAAGTTGGTTATAAAAAAGTGCGCAACATTCTGGATGACATTTTGGACTATCTGGATGTTCAAGGTGGTGAATCCCCGTTAACCGATAAAGCTTCTCCAGAAGCCATCTATGCGGTCTTTAAAGTGAGTAAAGCCACGTATAAAAAAGCGTTAGGTGCCCTTTATAAAGAGAAAAAAATACTCTTAACCAAAGAAAAAATCACCAAGATTTAATGTAAAAAGGATTACCAAAAGCTGCTAAGCAATGCTTAGCAGCTTTTTTTTGATCTCTTCGCGCTGTTCTGCAAAGGCGACGCCTTCGTACAATAGGCGCTGTACTGGAAGATCAATAGGGCTGTTGTCGAGTAAGAAGCCTGATATAAAACTGTTTTCTGTTTGTCGTTGTAGTCTAACGTCTTCATGCATTGATGAGCGATTTAGACGCGTCAGTTGGGCAATTGTGTTGACTCTATTTTTCAGATTGTCTGATGTTAAGTGCTGGCTTTCTTGAGCATAGCTGAACTGAGGGTGAGTCAAAACACTGGCGAGCTCAGAGAGCGTGGCGCTAATAAGAGGTTTATACTCGTCATTCAAAAGGTCGCCATTGTGTATGTTAAAGATGGCTGTAATGGGATTAATAACGGCATTTACGGCTAATTTCTCTATCATTCTTTGGCGGATATTGGTGACGGTAAGGGATTCAATTGGGAAACTCTTCGCTGGGTCTGATGGTCTCCATTCGCCAAAATAAGTATCTCCTAATCCTGTGTGTTTGATGTGATCAGCTTCTATTTTCAATACGCCTTCACTGGTGATTCCAGCCCAGAGTGTTTGAGTGTCCAATAGGATGCTTTGCAATTCTTCCTGTGCGCCTATGCCGTTGCACAGGCAAGCTATGTGTGCATCTGGTGTGATGCATCTCGCAATTTGAGTAAAAGCATTTTTTAAGTCAAAGGATTTTGTGCAAATGAGAACCTTGTCGTATTGGCCAGTAAGGCTTTCAGCAGTGAAACTCTTGATTTTATGTTTTGAGACGCTGACTTGTTGATGTCCCTCTTCATCGGTCAGCGATTCGAGGGTGATTTTTTTACCTGGGCTCTCGGACCGATACACTAGATGGACTTTATTGCCGAGCTTTTCTAGCTTGCAGGCCCAAAAAAGACCGATAGCGCCAGCGCCGATAACCAACCAAGGCGTGTTCTTCATAATAGGTTTCCATTAGGTGTTTTATTTCAATCCCTGTTATTATCGCCCCAAAATACATTATTGAAAATGCAAAGGAGCAGAAAATGCCATCATTTGACGTAGTATCTGAGCTAAACTGGCACGAGGTCAGTAACGCAGTCGATCAGGCTAACAGAGAAATTACCACTCGTTATGACTTTAAAGGCGTAAAAGCGCACTACGAAATTAAAGACAAAACCAGTGTGGTGATGGAAGCAGAAGCAGAGCCTCAACTTCGCCAGATGTCAGATATTCTAAATCAAAAACTGGTTGGGCGTGGAATTGATTTAAAGAGTTTGGAGAAAGAAGACGTTGTAAAGGGAAATATGCGCGCTTCTCAAGCGATTAAAATGAAAGAAGGTCTCGAGTCTGATGAGGCGAAAAGAATTGTTAAAATGATCAAAGACAGTAAAGCGAAGGTGCAAGCGCAGATACAAGGCGATCAGCTTCGTGTTACGGGTAAAAAGCGTGACGATCTTCAGGAAGTCATGGCGCTATTGCGCAATGCTGACTTAGCGCAACCTGTTCAATTTACGAACTTTAGAGACTAATGATAGAAGGGCGTGCCATGTTTAATGGCCAACGCCCTTATTTTTTAGAGCGCTCATTGACCATTAACTTATTTCCTATAATGACCCAGCCTTCTTTTTCTAGATGGTTTCTCTGTTTCCAATACGCATCGGTGTTTTCGGCAAAGCTAATTTTGTGCTGTGCGTTCACCACTCTAAACCAAGGCAGTTTGCTGTCGTTGGGAAGATTTTTCATTAAGTAGCCAACCTGTCGGGCATAACCCGGAAAGCCTGCTTGTTTTGCCAGTTCGCCATAAGCAATGCATTCCCCTAGGGGGACTTCACTCAGAATGAGGAACACTTGAGATTTAAAGTGCATCATTGCTTGATTTGTCATATTTAGCCCTTAGATAAACAACTACACATTAAACAAAGAAGGTAAATATGAGATTTGCACTTTTGCTTTTCATACTCATACCCGTTATTGAGCTGTCGGTAATGATAAAGGTTGGTAGCCAAATTGGTGCGCTAGCAACGGTAGGGTTGGTTTTTTTAACCGCTATTGTAGGCATCACACTCATTCGTAAGCAAGGTTTGGAGACATCATTAAAAGCGCAAGAAAAAATGCGTCGTGGTGAGCTTCCTGCCTCTGAGGTTGCTGAGGGTGTGATGCTGATTTTTGCAGGCTTATGCTTATTAATGCCGGGTTTTGTGACTGATATTATTGGTGGGTTATTACTTATTCCGCCATTGCGTAAGTTGTTCGCGGCCGGATTGTTAGTGAACTTTGTTGCATCAATGGTGAAAAGAGGCTCTAAATGGGCGCCCTATGGTAACTATGATGCCCAATCTAAGGGAGAAACCATCGACGGTGAGTATTCAAAAGAACCTAAAGACGACAATGAGTTAATAGATAAAAAATAATTTTTTTCTAGGGTTGAAATCGGTTTGTATAGCCGTATATAGAACCATGTTAAAGATTCCTACTATGTATGCAGTAGGGTTATCCAGCCAGGGGAGTCCTGGTATTGTTTTAATTGGAGAAGATGATAAATGAATATTCGTCCTTTGCACGATCGTGTCGTTGTTCGCCGTAAAGAAGAAGAGACAACAACAGCGTCTGGTATCGTATTGCCTGGATCTGCTACAGAAAAGCCTACACAAGGCGAGGTTTTGGCTGTTGGCACTGGTCGTATTCAATCTAACGGTGATGTGCGAGCATTGGCTGTTAGCGTTGGTGACACTGTGTTGTTTGGTCAATACTCTGGTCAAACAGTGAAAATCAATGGTGAAGAGCTACTTATCATGAAAGAAGACGAGATTTACGGCGTTATTGAAGCCTAATCCGTTTTGTAGTTCATATTCGATTTGTAACACTTAAAACAGTTAAGGGTAATAAAAAATGGCAGCTAAAGAAGTTAAGTTTGGTGATAGCGCTCGTCAACAAATGTTGAAAGGCGTAAACATCCTAGCCGATGCAGTGAAAGTAACCTTGGGACCAAAAGGTCGTAATGTTGTTATTGAGAAGTCTTTTGGCTCTCCACTTGTTACAAAAGATGGTGTGACGGTCGCCAAAGAAATTGAACTTGAAAACAAGTTCGAAAACATGGGCGCACAAATGGTTAAAGAAGTGGCATCTCAAGCCAATGATGTGGCTGGTGATGGTACGACTACTGCAACAGTATTAGCGCAAGCACTTGTTACAGAAGGCTTGAAGTCTGTTGCGGCTGGCCGTAACCCAATGGATCTAAAGCGTGGTATTGACAAAGCCGCTGCAGCCGTTGTTAAAGAGCTTGCTACTTTGTCTACACCGTGCACAGATACTCGCGCTATCGAGCAAGTGGGCACTATTTCTGCCAACTCTGATTCTTCTGTAGGTAAAATCATTGCAGAAGCAATGGAACGCGTTGGTAAAGAAGGCGTTATTACGGTTGAAGAAGGTTCTGGCTTTGACGATGAGTTGGCTGTGGTTGAAGGTATGCAGTTTGACCGTGGCTACCTATCTCCTTATTTCATTAACAACCAAGAGACAATGAGTGCGGAACTTGAGAATCCATTCATTCTATTGGTTGATAAAAAAATCACCAATATCCGTGAATTGCTTCCAGTATTGGAAGGTGTTGCGAAAGCATCACGTCCTTTGTTGATCATTGCTGAAGACGTTGAAGGCGAAGCCTTGGCAACGTTGGTTGTTAACAGCATGCGTGGAATCGTGAAAGTTGCTGCGGCAAAAGCGCCTGGTTTCGGTGATCGTCGTAAAGCAATGCTTGAAGATATTGCTGTGCTTTCTGGTGCGACAGTCATTTCTGAAGAAGTGGGTTTGAGTCTTGATACCGCGACTTTAGAACTGCTTGGTACGGCTAAGCGCGTTACTTTGACAAAAGAAAGCACAACCATCGTTGATGGTGCGGGTAATGCTGCGAATATTACAAGTCGCGTTGAACAGATTCGTGCTGAAATTGCGAATTCTTCTTCTGACTATGACAAAGAAAAACTTCAAGAGCGTGTGGCTAAATTAGCTGGTGGCGTTGCAGTTATCAAAATTGGTGCAGCGACTGAAGTAGCAATGAAAGAGAAGAAAGCACGTGTTGATGACGCGCTTCATGCCACTCGTGCAGCGGTTGAAGAAGGTGTTGTTGCGGGCGGTGGTGTTGCCTTGGTTCGCGCATTAACGAAAGTGATTGGCCTTGTTGGTGATAACGAAGATCAAAACGTCGGTATCGCTTTGGCATTGCGTGCGATGGAAGCGCCAATGCGTCAAATCGTAACTAACGCAGGTGATGAAGCCTCTGTAGTTGTTGATAAAGTGAAGCAAGGTGAAGGTAACTACGGTTATAACGCTGCTACTGGTGAGTATGGCGATATGTTGGAAATGGGTATCCTAGATCCAGCTAAAGTAACGCGTTCTGCACTTCAAGCTGCTGCGTCTGTTGCAGGTCTAATGATCACAACCGAAGCTATGATTGCTGATTTGCCAAAAGATGATTCTGGTATGCCTGATATGGGTGGCATGGGCGGAATGGGTGGTATGGGCGGGATGATGTGATGCGACGAGAGTCGCAGAGGTAGCTAGCCTCGCGGGGTTCAACGTCAGTAGATACTAACATGAGTTGGTGTCTACACCCAACCCGCAATAAATAGCGTTTATAAAATCCCGATGTTCGGGCGTTAAACCCCGAGCATCGGACTCTCTAATGAGAGACTAGAAACTCGGGCGTGCGCGCCTAATTATAAAATGCTGCGAAACCACTCGTAGTTTTATCAAAAGATTCCTCATATCAATGAGGGCTCTATTCATAAAGGCAAAATCCGTTATCGGACAATGCTCATTTCATAAAGCATACTGAGGTATATCTGCGTTTTAAGGGATTACTGAGGTAGGCAACATCGTGTGTTTTTATTACCAACGCTAGCTATCGCTTGCGCGTAAGCTGGTATTTTCATTGTCTCACCTGTTTGCAGGTAGTGAGACCTAATGTTCAGCCATTAGTAGCCTAAGGATAGTGCGTCACTGGTAACGGTGGGGTGCGGAGCTTCCTTACAATGTAGTCCCCGAATCGGGTGTATTTTACCGTGAGGTAGATATAGATGTTGTGAACAACACACAACAAAGACACTAGGCTTGTTGGTATGGTTAACGCATGTGAACTGTTGATAAACACCGTCAACCGCAAAGAGCTAAGTGTTGTTATAAGGCTCTAACCAAAATGGTATGTGGTTGGTTGTACTCTTCACATCTGGGTACACGCTGACTTTAAACCACCGGTGGATAGACAGAACCTAAACCAATAGTGTGAAAATGCCGGAACTCGGTAAGCCCGTATCTCTGCCCTCGTGGCAGGCAATCCGTAAGGAGCGCTGTTGGGGATGCGGGTAAAGGAGGATAGAAAAAGCGAATGCTTTGCTGTAATGGCAGGGATAGGGGTTTGAACTTTGCCCCAACTCGAAAGAGTGCAGACTTCTATCTGGTCTTTAATCGTGTGAAAGCCTGTAAAGCTTTCTGTAGTAGAAAGTACGAGTCTTTGACTCAATAAATATGAACACCCACAGGGGAAAGATTTATTCCCCTGTGGGGATAAATCCGCCTCCATCTTGCGGGTGTTCTTCACTAAGGAGGACTGCAAGATTGAGCAATTCATCAAATGAAAAGCCTGCGTCATCCCGCTTTGCTAACTCATGGCATGAGATTGATTGGGAAACCAGTCATCTCAAAGTGAGAGAGCTACAGGTACGGATCGCGAAGGCAGCTAAAGAAAAGCAATGGCGGAAAGTAAAGCAACTCCAGCGAATGTTGGTGCGCTCATATTCCGCTAAAGCGATTGCCATTAAACGTGTCACGGAAAACCGTGGTCGTAAGACTGCGGGAATGGACGGTGAAACGTGGGATACGCCCGCGAGTAAATGGAGTGCCATAGGAAGGATGGAGCGGAAAGGCTATAAGCCAAAACCGTTGCGTCGTGTGTACATTCCCAAGTCCAACGGTAAGCGCCGTCCGCTTGGGATACCGACTATGTTGGATAGAGCAATGCAGGCACTTTATATGCTTGCTCTTGAACCTGTATCGGAAGTGCATGGCGATCCAAATTCTTATGGCTTTCGTCCTCTACGCTCGACAAAAGATGCGATCGAACAATTGTTCGTTAATCTGAGTCGCGGCAATTCTGCCGAATGGGTGTTAGAGGGCGATATAGAAGGGTGCTTTGATAACATCAGTCATGAATGGTTAATCCATAATGTTCCTATGGACAGAGTGGTGCTCCGTAAATGGCTGAAAGCTGGCATCATGGAACAAGGCAAGTACCTTGATACGGAAGCAGGAACCCCGCAAGGTGGAATCATTTCTCCACTGTTAGCGAACTGGGCTCTTGATGGGTTAGAACCGATTTTACGTGAACGATACGGAAAGATTGGCTCGAAGCTCGCCGGACGGTCAAAGGTAAACTATGTGCGTTATGCTGACGACTTTGTAATCACTGGAATTTCGCAAGAGATTCTGGATAAGGAAGTGAGACCTCTAGTTGAAGCCTTTATGGCACAACGCGGGTTAAAGCTTTCAGAGAGCAAAACGGTTATTACGAACGTGCATAGAGGCTTTGATTTCTTGGGTCAGAATCTTAGGAAGTACGGCGAGAAGCTTTTAACGAAGCCATCAAAGAAAAACCTGAGAAATATATTGGCGAAGATTAAGTCCATATTTGATCGAAACAAAATGGCCATTACTGCGAACTTGATTAGACAGCTTAATCCCGTTATTCGGGGCTGGGCTTACTTTCATAAAGCAGGAACGTCAAAGGAAACATTCAAATACTTGGATCATCGAGTTTGGAAAATGCTCTGGCGTTGGTGTTGTCGTCGACATCCCAATAAAGGTAAGCGTTGGATTGTTCGAAAATACTTCACAACCATAGGCAAGAAAAACTGGGTCTTTTATGACTCGGATTTTAAAGAACAAAGCGTGACTTTGTTTTATGCCTCGGATGTGGCGATCAAGCGCCATAAAAAGATCAAAGCACACAAATGCTTTTACGATCTAGAAGATGAACTCTATTTTGAAAGTCGCCTCGACTACAAAATGGAGAACTCAGAGTTTGGACTCAAGAAAGCGTACTCGTTGTGGAAAAGGCAGCAGCGTAGGTGCCCTTGTTGCAACCAACTGATCACGTCGGAAACAGGGTGGAACATTCACCATGTGGTAGAGCGTTATCGTGGTGGAAGCGACAATACGGACAACTTGCAGTTGCTGCATCCTAATTGTCATAGGCAATTGCATCAATTGGGTTAGGTTTGACAAAGATTGATTTGTGGTCGATTATTGATCATGTAGGCTTTACCTACATCTATCAATTCCCTTAATCATGCTGTGAAGCAGTTAAATAGGAGATCCATCATGACAACACATTTGTCTTCTGAGTTGCATTTTTCTAACAAGAAAGTCGAGTTAACTATCGCGAAGCTTATTAATCATATCGATTATGTCCAGTTTCACCTTGGTATAAGGCTTCTCTTTGATAAGATGCCAACTATCTTAACGCCTGAAGAGCTTAAGCAAGTGATTTGCTTCTTCAGGTCTAAAGGTGTTCGCATAGGTGTTATTCACTATGATAGAGCACGGACTAACCTAAGAATTGATTGGTAAGTTCTGCCGGTCTAGCTCGCTAGACTTATAAAGGCTTGAGCCGGATGCGGGGAAACTTGCTTGTCCGGTTCTTAGGGGGCGGCGGTACAGTAATGTACTGCTGCTACCCGGCATCTCACTCTAACCCATTGATAAAAAAGAAAAACCTCGCTATTTAGCGAGGTTTTTTTTTGTTTGCCCAGCGAAGCTGGCAAA
>NZ_QGOK01000027.1 GCF_003259175.1 Marinomonas shanghaiensis
TGCTTTTTGACGGCCTAAAGGCCGACCTACAAGTGATTGTTTTGTATTGATTTTGTCGTGACTGAGTTAACCTCGTGTGACAAAGCCCAGCAGACAATCTTAGAGCATGAACGTCGAGTACAAGCCAAATCCGCAGACGATGAGTAACGCCCAGCCGACGAATTGGAAGAAGACGGGTGTTTCGGCTTTTTGAATGCGGTTGTGGAGCTTTTGCCCGAAGATGTGACCAATCAAGGCGCAAGGCAGTAGCCAAAGTTGGTGGATGAGTTGTAAATCGATGCCGGCGATGAGAAAGGACGCCATTTTGATCATCACGAGGATAAACCAGAGCACGAATAAGGTATCGCGCAGTTGGTGGCGCGGAACTTTGGTGGCGAAGACGGAGACGATGAGCGGTGCGCCGATTAAGGATGTGCCGCTAACATAACCGCCAAGCATAAGGAAAATCGTGTCGAGGAATTTGTTGTTGGTGTAAAACGGCTTGTTCAGTATGTAAGACACGGCAAAAACAGCGACGATGACAAAAATCACGCCGGTGACTATGTTGCCCGGTAAGGTTAATAAGCCAAATACGCCGATCAGTTTTGGCACTATCATGATGCCGAGGGCTTTTTTCAAATAACCCCAAGCAATGTTGCCCTGTGCTTCTTGCGGCGCTTCGCCTCGTTCTGCGGCGAGCTTGGCTTGTTGCTTGGTGACTCTAGAGCCTTGCCAAGCAATCCAACTGGAAAAGACCAAAAGATGGATGGAAATAATCGGTAAAAATAACAGCGGATCGTTTTTCACTAATAACAGAAAAGGCAACGCGAGCACCGCCCCACCAAACCCTAAGCCACTGCGAACAAAGCCGCTCCATATAAAAATAGCGCCAATTAAGGCGTATTGCCACCAGAGTAAGTTTTCCATCTTGATCCTTGTTTAAAGCAATGTGTCCGATATTTTGGGGTTAGTGTAACCAAACTTTGCTTTTTAGGCTTTTGCTTTTTAGATAGATTAAGGGCTTGGATGAAACCAGCTTTGTTGATGAAGGTACTGTGTTAGTTCATCGCGTAACAGTTTGGCACGAGCGGATAAACTGCGGCGATAAGGCCAGACCAAGAAAATCTCCCGATTCTGTCCGCGCCATTCAGGTAAAACGCGGATCAGTTCACCGCTTTCTAGGGCGTTCACGACCATACTCATTGGAATTAGCGCTATTCCAGCCCCCGCTTTTGCAAGATTCAGTGTGATGGTCATGTCGTTGCTAATGTGTCGGTGTTCTTTGTTTAACGGGTGACGCTCACCTTGATTATTCATCAGTAGCCAATCGGCAAACATATTCGAGGCGATGCTTGGGGCGTGCTGCAAGGCGTCTATGGATGTCGGTAGTGGGAATGCCATGTTAGGCGATGCGACTAGAATAGGCTCAATGTGACCTAGTTTCTTTTGAATCAATGATGAGCTGGGTTGATTCCCCGAGCGTAAGGCAATGTCGGCGCGGGTGTCTCTTATGTCTTGTATTGCGTTGCTCAATTCGATGTTTAGCTCAATGTCTGGGTAGCGTTGAACAAAATTTTGCCAAAATGCGTCCAGAGGTCCACTGCCTAAATTGACGGGCGCTAATATCTTTAGATCACCCTTTAAACTGTTCAACGTTTGATCGAGATTGGAAATCCTCTGGTCTAGTGCATCGATAAATTCGGCGCATTCTTGGTAGTAACTTTCTCCTACAGGTGTCAGGGTTAGTCCTTTTGTTGAACGATGTAGTAACTCACAGCCAAGTTTTTGTTCAAGCGCGCTGATACGACGAGACACTGTGGCGATGGTCATATCAAGATGCTGAGCCGCAGCGGTCAGACTATTTTTATTTGCCGCGGTGATAAAAATCTTTAGATCATCAAGCATTTTGCATTTTCGTAAATTTGATTTTAAAAAATCAGTATATTTACAATTTAAGATGCTTGCTAGTATGTATCTAAGATTTGAGTCGTTTACTTACTTTTCGTCTGGGGCACTCTACTCATAGAGAAGACGATCAGTTCAGCAGGAGAGAAAAAATGAAACACCGAATTATTTTTGCGGTACTTATGTCGTTTACCTTGTCGTTGATGATGTCGGCATGGATTACGTACGTGAATATTGGACTACACCCAGATTTTGTGTCCTTTTGGATGCATGCTTGGGTATTAGCGTGGCCAGCGGCGGGCATTATTTCTTTTATTGCTGGTCCATTCTTACATGGTCTAGCGCATAAGATTGCCGCGAAAATTTAGCCTATTGTTACTAAACTGTATTAGAAATGAAAAACCCGCTGCGCAGCGGGTTTTGTTTTTTTAACATCACTAACGTTGTGTTCGTCTTTTATTTACTGGGTTTTTCATCCCAAACACTGAGGTCAATATCATCACGAATTTCTGGGTAGTCATCAGAATTAAAAACGGGCGTTTTCGTTTTTAATTGAGTGAAATAGTCCTTGGTTAATTTCACAACGAGACCGGACAGCATCATAATAGCGATTAAGTTAATGGTTGCCATTAGACCCATAGCGGCATCAGCCGCATTGAATACCATCGCCACACTTTCATAAGCGCCCCAAGGAATCATGCCGAGCGCTAAGATGCGTAGAATGAAGATGCCAGGCTTATTCGCCCATTTTAGGTAAGTTAGCGCGTTTTCTGCGTAAGTATAGTTACCAATGATGGAAGTAAACGCAAAGAAGAAAATCGCAATCGCGACAAAGTAGTGACCCGCACTACCGATGTGAGTCGTAAGAGCGGTTTGTGTCAAAGCGATACCAGTTTGACCGTTACCCAATGCGCCAGATAAAAGAATCATTAAGGCGGTTGCTGTACAAATCAGCAATGTATCAATGAACACACCAAGCGATTGAACCATGCCTTGAGACGCTGGATGATGAGGGTTTGGTGTTGCTACCGCCGCAATGTTGGGTGCAGAACCCATCCCCGCTTCGTTGGAAAACAAACCACGTTTGACACCGTTAAGCATGGCTCCTAGAACGCCGCCTGCGGCTTGTTCTATACCAAAGGCGCTTTTGACGATTAACGCGAATGCCGCCGGCACATCAGAAAGATTGGTGAAGATCACATATAAGGCAAGTAGCAAATATAAAACCGCCATGAATGGCACCACGATTTCAGCAAAACGTGCGATTTTCTTGATACCGCCAAAGATAACCACGGCTGCCAATAGCATGATGACGATGCCAGTTACGCTGGTGTCGATACCAAATGCGCCTTCCATTGCACCCGCAATCGAGTTGGCTTGAACCGCGTTGAAAACTAAACCAAAAGCCAAAATCAGGGCCAGCGAAAATACGGCGCCTGCCCAAGGGGCTTTTAAGCCTTTACTAATATAAAACGCAGGACCGCCACGTAATTGACCATTTTGATCGCGCATTTTGTAGAGCTGGGCCAAGGTGCTTTCCGCGTAGGCGGTTGCCATACCGATAATGGCCACTACCCACATCCAAAAAATGGCTCCTGGGCCACCTAAATATAACGCGACAGCCACACCTGTCATGTTGCCTGTTCCAACACGAGAAGCGAGACTGGTACAAAGGGCTTGGAAAGGAGAGATGCCGCCACGATCAGATTGAGGGGCTTTAAGAACAGTACGGATGAACTCTGGAAAACGTCGGACCTGAATAAAACCAAGACGTAAGGTGAAATATACGCCTACGGCTAATAGTCCATAGATGAGGATATACCCCCAGAAAATGGTGTTTAAAAAGTCTATGATTGCTGCCATGTAGGGCACTCCCGTTATTCGATAATATCGATTGTGTTATTGTTCGTGGGTTGAATGCTAGGAGTGCTTTTTTGTAAAAAGACACCCTAAGAAACGCGTAGAATCGTAAAAAAGGGTGCAAGATTAGCGATTTTATGAAAAACCGCAAGGTAAAAGCTGTGAAAATGTGCATTAATGGTGCATAAAAGATGGGTTTGTAGCATTTTTGAGCTAAAACTTAGCAATTCTCTTCCTGTACCATAATGCCCCTCATGATTTTGATGAGCTAATACGCATTGGGTGGTGTGGGTTCAGGGTAAGGCTTGGTTTGTATGGGATCCTGTTCCATCTCTCCCCAAGACACATTGGCCGGTATGACTCCCGCCCATATTGGCCAGTCTTTATCGGCTGGATCATCGACTGGTGGCTCGGCACGCATTTTGACCGATGCTTCTTCTATTTTGATGCGAACTAAGCCGGTGGCTTTTATTTCTTGATCGTTTATTGGGCGTAACGCCTCCCAGCGGCCTGGACTGACTTTATCTAAAAAAATCTTAAACTGACGGATTTTCTCTTCTTTATCGTCGATTAGCTCCGGCACTCCAAATAAGGTCACGGAGCGATAGTTGACGGAATGATGGAAGGCGGAACGTGCCATCACTAAACCATCGAGTTGGGATATATTGATACAAACTTTTTCCTGTGCGTCGATGGGTCCTTTGACATTTCGAGCCTTAGAGTGGCCATGCCAATATAAATAGTCGCCATCGCGCCAGTGGCAAGTAGGCGTGACAAAAACTTGTCCATCTTTGCTTTGTCCGACATGGCACATGAGTGATGAATCAATAATATTGAGTGCGAGCTCTTTGTCGTAGGACGCGCGGTTAGGTCCTCTTTTTACTTTGCTTAATGCGGTTTCTTCTAGTGATTGGCTCATGCATTCTCTCCTTGTATCTGAATGATGGATTGGCTATAACGAGACTTTAAAGAGATTTGGCTATTATAAAAATAGCCAGAATTTAAATAAAAAAGCAGGCCAGATATGTCGTGTATTATTGCGAGTTTACGCTTTTCTCTTGACGAGCACGGCGCACCTTATTACCAACAATTGATCAAGCAAATTCAGCAAAGCATTGTCTCTGGTGTGTTGTCGGTTGGCGACAAGCTGCCCTCCTCACGTTTTTTAGCCAGTTCATTGGGCGTGTCTCGTAGTACTACGTCACGGGCTTATGATCAACTTATTGCAGAAGGTATTTTAACCAGCGAAGAAAAACGTGGTGTGTTTGTTGCCGCATTACCCATGATCAGTCATCGCGCAATTAAATTGCCTCATGCGGTGTCTTCCGCTATGAATGACGTCCCTCAAAAACGAGCATTTGATGCTGGCGCTGATATGTCGGTTTTTCCTACTAAGGAATGGGCGGCAAGTATGCGTCGTAGCTGGCTAAATCCAGATCTTGCCGTGTTAAAAGGTGGGTATGCCACTGGTTATCCGGATTTAAAAAACGCGATTGTGGATTATTTGTATCGCGTTCGTGGTCTTGAATGTTCGGCAGAACAAATCATCGTTACGGCAGGCAGTCGTGATTCGTTTCTTCTTTTGCAGCACGCTCTGATTTCGATTGACGGCTCTCATCATTCATCAATGACATGGTGGGTAGAAGAACCCACTTATCCGCCTATCCGCGAGGTTATGTCTGCCAAAGCCACACCGGGTTCGCTGCTTATTGACGATGACGGCCCGTGTTTGCCCGACAGTGAATCCCCTTCAAATGTGGCCGTTGTGACGCCGAATCGACAATATCCGCTTGGTGGGAGTCTCAGTGCGACGCGTCGACAGCAATGGTTGCAGGCATTACAGAATGACTCTCCAAGCTGGTGGTGTATCGAAGATGATTATGACAACGAGTTTGTTTATCAGGGGCGAAGTAATGTGCCTTTTATGCAAACGGCAAGTGTTCATGATGAATCCCGTGATCGTGTTTTTTTTGTGGGGAGTTTCTCTAAAGTGCTGTTTCGTGGTTTGCGGCTTGGTTTTATCGTTGCGCCGATGAGGCATATTGCCGCTCTGCATAGCAGTCAAGGGGTATTAGGATCGTCGGCGTCTTTGCCCATTCAACCTGCTGTAGCCGACTTTATGCAGCAAGGTCATTTTGATCGTCATGTGAACCGCATGCGTCGCCATTATCGTTTTAAGCGTGATGCGCTGTTACGTCTTTTAGAGGCTCACCTTTCTGCTTGGTTTGAGTGGAAGTCACCCCGCGGAGGCATGCACATTTTACTCAATATTAAGGCAGAGGTTGTGTCTAGCATGGTGACCGAAGGCATTTTGGATCAGTGTATTGCAGAGGATTTGTCTGCTGAAAACATAGTTCTTTCCTCTTTATCGCTTCACTACGCTGATAAAAGCAATCAGAAACAAGGTTTTTTACTGGGATTTAGTGGTCCAAGCGAAGAAGACATGGCGTATATAGTAGGCAGACTGCAATCTTGGATGGAGGCAGCACATAGTACAAAATAAGACTTACATTTTGTAAGGAAATTGTATGGGAAGAATGTTAATCTTGCTCGCTTCAGAGCAAGACGTATTGGTTGCCTCAGGGTTAGAATGTGAATTTTTATAAAAAGGCCGTGAAGCAAAGACGAACAAAGGCTAAACTACGCTTTGTATGGTCGTATAAATTTTGCTATATTTCGCACTCTTAAATTCGTATGAAGCGGGTAAAAACGGCATTTTCACTTTTGTTTTTATGAAACGGATGGATAAATTGAAAAAAATTCAAGACATTCTGCATCATTATGTGAATTCGGTATCCAGCGTTTTGGCGAATTTTTTACGCCCTGTTTTTGCTAACCAACGCCCTACGCTATTTTTACTCTTGCTGGTTACCATCTCCTCTTTGACTGATAATCATATGGTTATCATGACCGACCCTATTTTTAATATGGCGCTGCTTTCCAGCGTGATATTTATCTCCCTGTTATTGGTTGGTTATTGGTCCGTTACGATCAATAACAACCTTGCTCGCCATAAAATGGCCTTCTCTTTACTTCGTACTGACGCTCTGAAAGAGCGCTTGAATGGTGCTGAGGCACCGTTCGCGATGAGATGTAGAGCTCCCTTTTTCAGATTTAGGTGATCCAGAAGAATTATTACTGCGTTAATACTGTTGACACAGTAATGATTTTTACACTGTTTTTACAGTGAGGTGATCTTACTGAAATACCCGGCTTTGCCGGATTTTCGTTCTGTTGCTTGGTTTTCAAGTGGCAGTTTTGTGAACATAAGGGTTAGAGGATGATTCTCTTGTTAACTCGTATCCTAAATAAAGTCGCTTTGGCGCTAATGGTGGGCTTGCTCGCCGGTTGTCAGGGTGGTGTGCTTGATCCTAAAGGACAAGTTGGTATTGAAGAGAAGCAACTGATTATTGTTGCGACTTTGTTGATGCTGCTTGTTGTGATCCCCGTCATTTTCATGACACTGTATTTCGCTTGGAAATACCGTGAAGGTCGTGACGAGATCTACGAACCAAAATGGTCACACTCCACAAAAATTGAAACTATTGTTTGGTCTGTGCCAATTATTATTGTCATCGTTTTGGCGGTAATTACTTGGAAATCGACTCATGCTTTAGACCCTTACAAGCCTTTGGAGCATGAAAAAGAGCACATCAACGTTCAGGTCATTTCGATGAACTGGAAGTGGTTGTTCGTCTATCCAGACCTTGGTATTGCTTCTGTAAACGAGCTGAGATTCCCAGCAAACGTTCCTGTTGCTTTCCATATTTCTTCGGAAGGTACAATGAACTCTTTCTTCATTCCTCAATTGGGTAGTCAAATTTACTCAATGGCAGGCATGGTGACCAAGCTTCACTTGATTGCTAACGAGCCAGGTACATTCGACGGCATTTCAGCAAACTACAGTGGTGCAGGTTTCACTGGAATGAAGTTCAAGGCTATTGCAACAGAAACAGAAGCTGACTTTGACGCTTGGGTTGAAGGTGTGAAAGCAGAATCCATCGATGGTGCCATTAATAATGGTATATTGGATCAGGCTTCCTATGAGGCTCTTGCTGAATTCGATCTAGATGCTCATCACATTGAACCAACACCAGTTCAATACTACAACTCTATTAAATCAAGCATTTTCATGGACAATGTTATGAAGTTCATGAAAGATCATGGCAAAGTTGAGTTGCTAGAAGGCACTGTATTTGATTCTAAAATGATCCACGACAATTCAAGTCATGGCCAAATGAATCATGGTGAGATGAACCACAGTGATATGAGTCATGGCGAGTCTGAACATTCATCGCATGATATGAATCATAGCGAGTCTGAACACTCATCGCATGATATGCATACGGAGGCTGAAAAATAATGTCTGCACTCTTAGGCAAACTATCCTGGGATGCGCTTCCATACGACCCGATCGTTATCACGACTTTGTGCGTGGTAGCCATTGCGGCGTGTGTTATTGCTTTCCTAGTGATAAAAAACAACTTACTTGGTGTACTCTGGAATGATTGGTTAACGTCCGTTGACCACAAACGTCTAGGTGTAATGTACATAGTATTGGCGTTCGTGATGCTTATTCGTGGTTTCGCTGATGCCATAATGATGCGTTTGCAGCTTGCGCTTGCCACGAACGGTGACCCCGGCTACTTGCCTCCAAGTCACTATGACCAAATCTTTACCGCTCATGGTGTCATCATGATCATCTTTATGGCGATGCCATTTATGATTGGTTTGATGAACATTGTTGTGCCCTTACAGATTGGCGCACGTGACGTTGCCTTCCCGTTCTTGAACAATTTAAGCTTCTGGCTTGCTGTTTCTGGTGCGGTATTGGTTAACATCTCACTAGGTCTTGGTGAATTTGCTATGACAGGTTGGGTCGCTTATCCGCCATTATCTGGTCTGGAATACAGTCCGGGTGTTGGGGTCGACTACTATATCTGGGCATTGCAGATATCGGGTATCGGTACCACTTTAACTGCAGTTAACTTCTTGGTAACTGTATTTAAAATGCGTGCTCCTGGCATGAAATTGATGGATATGCCGATCTTTACTTGGACCTGTACTTGGGCCAACATTTTGATCGCAGCTTCTTTCCCAATTTTGACTGCTGTATTAGCGATGTTAACGCTTGACCGTTACTTAGACTTCCACTTCTTTACGAATGATGGCGGCGGTAACTCAATGATGTATATCAACTTGTTCTGGGCATGGGGTCACCCTGAGGTGTACATCCTTGTACTTCCAGCATTTGGTATCTTCTCTGAGATTGTCTCTACCTTTACTGGTAAGCGTTTGTTTGGTTACAAGTCTATGGTGTGGGCAACGGCATCGATATCCATTCTTGGTTTCATCGTTTGGTTGCATCACTTCTTCACCATGGGTTCCAGCGCGAACGTCAATGCCTTCTTTGGTATCATGACAATGATTATCGCGGTTCCAACGGGTGTGAAACTGTTTAACTGGTTGTTCACTATGTACCGCGGTCGCCTTCGTGTGACAGTGCCGGTTCTTTGGACACTTGGTTTCATGGTGACATTCACTATCGGTGGTATGACAGGTGTACTACTTGCTGTACCGGGTGCTGACTATGTATTGCATAACAGCTTGTTCTTGATCGCTCACTTCCACAACACCATCATAGGTGGTGCGGTATTTGGCTATCTTGCTGGTTTTGCTTTCTGGTTCCCGAAAGTGATGGGCTTCCACCTTAACGTTAAGTTGGGTAAAGCGGCTTTCTGGTGCTGGTTGGTCGGTTTCTTCTTAGCCTTTATGCCTTTGTACGTTCTAGGTTTCTTGGGTATGACGCGTCGTCTTAACCATACGGATAACCCAGACTGGAATATCTGGCTATACATAGCAGTTGTGGGTGCGTTTGTTATCCTTGCGGGTATCATCTGTCAGTTCCTACAGTTGTATGTCAGTTTCCGTGATCGTAAGCAAAACTTGGATACGACGGGTGATCCATGGAACGGCCATACTCTTGAGTGGGCGACCTCGTCTCCGCCACAGTTCTATAACTTTGCCGAGCTTCCTGTCGTTTCTGATATCGATGCGTTTACTGATATGAAAGAAAAAGGCACAGCGTACGTTCGTAAAGAGAGCTATGCGCCAATCCATATGCCGAAAAACACCATGGCGGGTATTGTTATTGGTGGTCTTATCACAGCGTTTGGTTTTGCTATGATTTGGCATATTTGGTGGTTAGCTATTGTTGGTTTGGTTGGCTCGATCGTCACTTTTGTGGTGCGCGCTTATACCAAAGATGTGGATTACTATGTACAGCCAGATGAAGTGGCTCGCATTGAGAATGCACATTTAGATAACGTGGCTAAGGGGTAATCATGAGCACAACACATATGAATACGCACGGCGCTCACGACGCCGCTCATGACGAGCATCACGATACTGGTGGCAACACCGTATTTGGATTCTGGTTGTACTTGATGACAGACTGTTTGCTTTTTGCATCAGTCTTCGCTACCTACGCTGTGCTCTTTATGAACACAGCAGGTGGCGTATCCGGAAAAGAGATTTTTGAGCTTGAGTTGATTCTTGCTGGAACCGCTGCGTTACTTATTTCAAGTATCACATTCGGTTTTGCTATGATCTGTGCTCATAGAAAGAATCGTGCTGGTACACTGATGTGGTTAGTGGCGACTTTCATTTTTGGCGGGATCTTCATCGCGCTAGAATTGTATGAATTCAACCACTTGATCCACAATGGTAATGGTCCTCAAGCCAGTGCTTTTCTATCTGCCTTCTTTAGCTTAGTCGGTTTACATGGTTTGCATGTTACCGCTGGTTTGATTTGGATGATAATCTTGTTCGTTGAAATTGTGATGACAGGGTTAACTGGTCGTGCGTTGACTCGCTTGGCTTGTTTAAGCTTGTTCTGGCACTTTTTGGACATTATCTGGATTTGTGTTTTCACCGTTGTTTATCTGATGGGGGCGATCTAATGAGCGATCATTCTTCTGAAGCGCATTCACACGGTAGCGTTAAATCGTACATAGTGGGCTTTATTTGGTCAGTTATTTTGACCGCTATCCCATTTTGGATGGTCATGACGGAAGCGTTTGATAAAGGACCAACTTACATAACAATCGTTGTGTTAGCCATTGTTCAGATTTTTGTGCATTTGAAGTATTTTCTTCATTTGAACTTTTCTCAACAAGGCAAGTTGGATACTTATTCATTTATTTTTTCTGCCGTTATCATTGTCATGGTGGTGGGATTGTCCGTATGGATTATCTACGCTTCCAACGCGATGATGATGTAAGCAGAGTAATTTGATGATTATGCGGACTTTTTTCATGTTAAGTGATACCTGTCCGATGGGAGCCGATAAAGATGTTTAAGCGTTATCTTCAGGTGACTAAGCCTGGCATCATTATGGGCAACCTCATCTCTGTTGCGGGGGGCTTCTTTTTAGCCTCCCGTGGCGAGATTGATTGGATTCTTATGCTAGCGACAGTGATTGGCTTGTCGTTAGTCGTTGCGTCTGGTTGTGCCATTAACAACTACATTGATAGAGATATTGATGCCAAGATGCAGCGCACACGTAACCGCGTGACGGTAAATGGTGAGATGTCAGGTAAAGCGGCATTTTTCCATGGTGTGGTGTTGGGCATCATTGGTTTTGCTTTGTTAGCCTACTTTACCAACTGGGTCGCGGTTGCTTTCGCGGCTTTTGGTTATGTTGTCTACGTTGGCTTGTATACTATGTATTTCAAGCGCAATTCCGTTTATGGAACCTTCGTTGGTAGTTTATCGGGTGCCGTTCCTCCAGTGGTGGGATACTGTGCTGCTGCAGGTCAGTTCGATGCAGGCGCTGCAATTTTGCTGACAATGTTTTGTATTTGGCAAATGCCACATTCTTATGCGATTGCTATTTTTCGCTACAAAGACTACGAAGCAGCAGGCATACCTGTTTTGCCTGTTTCAAAAGGCATCGCAAAAGCAAAACGCCATATAATCCTTCATATCGCTGCTTTTGCCGTGGTGGCTGCATTGTTGCCATTGACGGGCTATGTTGGTATTGGTTTTATGGTCGTTGCGCTAGCGACAAGTCTATGGTGGTTAGCCATGGCGTTACGAGGTTATCGTTTAGGTGTTGATGTAAACAAATGGGCACGCCAAGTGTTCTTTTTTTCCATCATTACGGTGACGGCGCTTAGTGTGACCATGGCCTTGGATTTTAATGAAGTGTCTCCAAACTTATTGGTGTTTGCAGCTCATTAATCCATGCTTTCAAAACGGGCTTTTAGCCCGTTTTTTATTTCCTTCCTGTTCCTTCCATCCCTTTCTATTTCCACTAATATTCGTTATTTTGAGTGCTGCCTATTGTGCAATAATTCCACAAGGAGCCTTCCTGTATTTTCACTGCCGCGTAGTGAAGAAACGGCTCTTTCACTTGGCGCTTAACAATTAAAAAGGACGAGTGAATGAAAAAGCTTTTGGCCTTGTTACTACAAACTCTGCTATTGCTTGGTTTCATGACTAATGCGGCTCATGCAGATGTTCTGCGCTGCCAAGCATTAGTTGCAAAGGCGCCACTGAATGTGGAAATGACAAGCACTATGATGAGCCGTGATAAGGATGTCAGAAGTCCATATTGCCTTGTTTCTGGCGTAATAGCTCAGCGAATGGGAGTGAATAGCAAATTTTATGGTATTCAGTTTGAACTACGATTACCAGATTTTTGGCAGGGCCGTTTTGCCTACCAATTCAATGGTGGTTTGGACGGAGAAGTAAAACCTGCATTGGGTAAAATGACTGGGCTGATGCCGTCTCAGTACGCTATCAACCAGGGGTTTGCGGTGGTTTCAAGCAACGGCGGTCATGATGCGAGAGCTTACCCTGAAACGGGTCTTGCTGGCGTTGCTGCGTTTGGTCACGATCCAGAAGCGCGTCGTGATTATGCCTATGGAGCGGTGCAAAAACTTAACCCCATCGCCCGGGGGTTGGTTGAGAGCTATTATGGATCGCCTATTAAATATTCTTATGGCCTTGGGCAGTCTAATGGTGGACGTCTGGCAATGGTGGCGGCAACTCGCTTCCCCACTATGTTTGATGGCTTATTGGTTGGTTATCCTGGTTTTAATCTGCCGAAAGCCGCGTTACAACAAGCTTGGGACACTCAGGCGCTTTACCATGTGAATGACAACATTAGCCGAGCTTTGACTCGGCGCGATTTGGTGGTGTTCGCGAAAAAAATCTTAGATCAATGTGATGGATTAGATGGAATCTATGATGACATGGTATTTGCCACAGACGCTTGCCAAAAAGTGTTTGATCCTAAAGTTTTGGTGTGTAAAAGTGATTTTGATAAGTACTGTTTATCAATGATTAAGGTCGCGGCGCTAATCAAAATGCATGCAGGCCCTCACAATTCAAAAGATCAGGCCTTGTACACCGATTGGGTGTATGACACGGGCATTCGGTCTAATAATTGGCGCATGTGGAAACTGGAAAGCTCCGTTTCCGATTGGAGTCACAAACCCATTAATGTGGTAATGGGAAGCGCTTCCTTAGCGAATGTTTTTACCACACCTTATACGAATGTTGCGGGTGATATTTATTCATTAGAAAACTACTTGCTTAAGTTTGATTTTGATAAAGACGCGCCCAAAATCTTCGCCACGAATAGCCAGTTCAAAGAGTCTGCTATGACTATGATGACACCACCTGATGCTGCCAAACCCAAGCTGAGTGAGTTTAAGCAAAATGGTGGAAAAATGCTGATTTTCCATGGTAATAGTGATCCGGTTTTTTCGGTAAAAGACACCATGCGTTGGTATGATTTTCTCGATTTTGGCTTAGTGGGTCGCGCTCATGAGTTTGTACGCTTGTATCGAGTGCCTGGTATGCCCCATGGTCAAGGAGGTCCGTCGGCTGATAAGTTTGATATGCTTCAGCCCTTGGTTTCATGGGTTGAAAGGAAACAGGCGCCGCAAGAAATTGTGGCTGCAACCCGCCCTGACAACCCAGAAATCACCGCCCGCATGGCAGGTATGACAAGGCCTCTGTGCCCATATCCTGCTTACGCCAGGTACAATAAAGGAGATTTTCTTAAAGCAAGCTCTTTTCAATGTGTGGTCGCTGAATAACGGTTTTAGCGGCCACCGCCAACATCAATAAAGCCGCCAGTAGAATAGCTGGATTTGTCGCTGAGTAACCAGAGAATCGCTTCTGCAACTTCTTCTGGTTGCCCGCCGCGTTGTAATGGCAAATTGGGGCCAATACGATCCACTCGGCCTGCTTCACCGCCATCCGCATGCATGTCGGTATATATCAACCCAGGTCTGACCACATTAACGCGAATGCCATCGCCTGCGACTTCTAAAGCAAAGCCTCTAGAGAAAGAGTCTACGGCGCCTTTGCTTGCTGCATAATCGACGTACTCATTGGGTGAGCCATAGACGGAGGCTAGAGAAGAAACATTAACAATGGTACCACCATTGCCTCCACGACTTTTCGCCATGTCTTGGAAGGCTTCTTGGCAGCAGATCATAGTGCCGAAAACGTTGGTTTGAAAGATGCGCTGCCAGCGTTCTGGTTGGGTGTCTACGAAACGAGCTTGTTGATCTAAAACACCCGCGTTGTTTACTAAAGCCTTGATGGCTCCCCACTGACCTCTGATGGTGGCAAACATCTTAGAGACTTGATCGCTGTCGCTGATATCGGCTTGTACACAATGGGCTAAACCACCAAACGCAACGATTTCAGCGGCGACGTTTTCCGCTGAAGTCGCGTCTTTTCGATAGTTAATAATGACCCGATAACCTTGCTGAGCAGCCAGTTTAGCCGTCGCCGCGCCAATGCCTCTTCCACCGCCCGTGATCAAAAGTATAGGGGAGTTCATATGACTATCCTTATTTGTTTAGTAGTGATTAACAATAACGTGACTAATTATGCAAAACCAGCTGATTTCTCATGGGATTGAAAACGCTTAAGTCGACAATTTGCTTGAGATTTAGGATGTATTGAGCATATTCATCCTGCCATGTTGAATATAGTAAGTAATGTATATAATAATCTTATTATATTAAAAGTTGGTGATTTATATGCAGACAAATAACATTGGTTTCCTCTTAACAGACATCATTCGTCTCATGCGCAGGGAATACTCAAAAAGCGATTTGTGTATGACCCCAATGCAAGCTCGGGCGCTTGTTTACGTTTCTCGCTATGAAGGCGTTCGGCAGGTGCAACTGGCAGAAATGCTTGATATTCAGCCTATTACATTGGCTCGACTGATAGATCAATTGGCAGACGATCAGTTGATTGAGCGTCGTCCTGATCCTAAGGATCGCCGTGCCTATGGATTATATCTCATGGAGAAATCGACGCCGTTATTGGAAAAAATTGATCTTGAGGTGAAGCGGGTCCATGAAAAAGCGTTTCAAGGTTTATCTGAAAAGCAGGTGAGCGAGCTTCAAGGCGCGCTTGTGGTTATGCATACCAATTTATCAGCTGATTCGTCATTATAGAATTTACTTGGAGAAATACCGGAAATGAGTGAACAAGAAACGATTTCATCTATACCAAAGCAAGTGGAAAAGCGTACCACTCGCCGTATTTTTTTAATGGCATTGCCTGTAGTGGTCATACTGGCCTCCGTTTTTGTTTATATGAAAGGCGGCCGTTATGTTGAAACAGACAATGCTTATATTCGGTCTGATATCACGACCATTAATGCCGAAGTGTCTGGGGCAATCGAGACGATTTCCGTCAAAGAAAACGAGAAAGTATCAAAAGGTCAGTTGTTATTTAGCCTAGATGAAACCCCGTTTAAGGTTGCGGAAGCGAAAGCACAAGCACAATTGCAGCAAGTAAGATTGAATATTCTGGAGCAGAAAGCCGCTTATGAGGAGAAAAAAGCCGAGATAACGCTCGCTGAGAAACAGTTTGCTTTTAATCAGCGAGAAGAGAAACGCCAAGCAAATTTGTTAAAACAGAAATTCATTTCCGATACTCAATTTGACCAGGCCAAACAAGCCGCTGAAGTCAGCGAACTCAATGTGATGACGCTGAAGAAAGACTTGTTCCGTTTGAAAGAGGCGTTGGGTGGAGACCCAAGCGCACCACTGGAAACGCATCCGAGCTATCAAGCAGCACAGGCATCACTGGATCAAGCGCGCATTGACCTTGGCCATGTAGAAGTGAAGGCGCCAGCATCCGGTGTGGTCGCCAAAGTCCCTAATAGCGGGGAATACATCAATGCTGGCTCAACGGCCATGGTATTGGTCTCAGACGAGAAACAATGGATAGAAGCCAATTTTACAGAAAAAGATTTGACCTATGTCCAACCAGGTCAAATGGTTGACATCGACGTTGATGCTTATCCAGGTGTTGTCTTACATGGCAAGGTCGAAAGCATTAGCCCTGCGACGGGATCTGAGTTTTCTGTGATTCCCGCTGAAAACGCCACAGGCAATTGGGTGAAAATCGCGCAGCGTCTTTCCGTGAAGATTTTGGTCGACACTAATGAAAATACCCCCATATTGCGTACCGGCTTTAGTTCAAATGTAACCATAGACACAGAACATCAGCGCCGTTTATTCGGTTTAGCCTTGTGAGGTGATTGTTATGGCTATGACACAGGGTCGACAAGCGAAAGAAATGGACGCTCGTACAACTCGTATCATGATTACCATCTCCGTGATGTTGGCGACCATTATGCAAGCGCTGGATACGACGATTGCCAACGTTGCCTTGCCACATATGAAAGGCGCGATGGGAACGACCCAAGACCAGATTTCTTGGGTGTTGACCTCCTACATTGTTGCCGCGGCGATTTGTATGCCGCTTACTGGGGTATTAGCCGCAAAAATAGGTCGTAAACGATTGTTTATGTGGTCGGTTGTTGGCTTCACCGTATCGTCTATTTTATGTGGTGCCGCGCAATCGTTAGATCAGATTGTCTTATTTCGTTTGCTGCAAGGTGTGTTTGGTGCGAGTTTGGTGCCCTTATCTCAATCTGTTTTGCTGGACACTTACCCTAAAGAAAAACATGGCTCTGCAATGGCCATGTGGGGGGTTGGTGTTATGGTTGGGCCAATTTTAGGGCCTTATCTTGGTGGCTTGTTGACGGAGTATTACAGCTGGCGCTGGGTGTTTTATATCAACGTGCCATTTGGCATTGTGGCTTGGCTGGGTTTAGCCGGTTTCCTAGAAGAGTCTAAGCTGGATAAAAAGCGCAGCTTTGATGTGTATGGTTTTGTGTTACTCGGTGTTGCGATTGGTAGCTTACAAATGATGCTTGACCGAGGCGAGTCGCAGAATTGGTTTGCGAGTTTGGAAGTGACGATTGAAGGCCTGCTGACCATTGTGTGCGGAACCATGTTTTTGGCGCATATTTTTACCCACAGCCATCCGTTTATCGATCCAAAAATGTTTCGCGACAGAAATTTTAGTGTCGGTATGGTGTTCATTTTCATTGTCGGTATTATTTTGCTGTCTTCAATGGCACTGTTACCGCCTTTTATGAGCTCGCTAATGGGGTATCCTGTGGTTGATATTGGTGCCATTCTCGCACCAAGAGGCTTTGGTACCATGGCGGCGATGATCATAGTCGGACGTTTTGCAAATAGGATCGACGCTCGTTTATTCATTACCTTGGGGTTGGTGTTGATCACTGTCTCTATGTGGGAGATGACGCTATTCACCACGGACGTCACCGCATGGGATATCATTCGCACAGGCTTAGTTCAAGGGACTGGATTAGGATTTATTTTTGTGCCGTTATCCACCATTAGTTTTGCGACTTTGGACCCTAAATACCGTAATGAAGGGACGTCGATGTTCAGTCTATTGAGAAACATTGGTAGCAGTATTGGTATTTCGGTGGTCACAACGTATTTGGCGCAACGAACGCAAATCAACCATGCTGCTTTTGCGGATTATATCAACCCCTTCAGCCTTGGCTTACAACTCGCACAAGAACAGGGGGCGTATAATACGACAACCGCAGCGGGGCTTGCAGCACTGAACCAGGTTGTCACTGGACAAGCGGCTACTTTGGGTTACTTGCAAGACTTTCGCTTGATGATGTGGGTGACTGTCGCAGCTTTGCCGTTAGTATTTTTATTGAAAGGCAAAGCGAAGCAGGCTACGGCATAGCAAAATAGGTGTGGTGCTCGTTACTTCAAATAAATGCTTAAAAGCTCTGATTTTTCAGGGCTTTTTTGTGTTTTTTCGTGCCTTGATTGCCCTCTTAGTTTCGATCAATGAAGACATGAGCTAGTACTGTCTAAAGTCACACGTTATCATGCAGGCTATCTAGGAATGTAAATTGGCATATTCTGCTGGGGGGCGGCTATGAACGTATTAGACAGACACTTTATTTTAGGCTATGGCAGTCTGATGAATGGTCAAAGTCGTGCTAAAACAGGTGAAACCGGTAGGGTTTGGCCAGTTAAACTGCATGGCTTTGAACGCCACTGGTCGGTGATGTCGGTCGAGTACGGCATGAGCTCTGTTGCGGTCGTCCTTGCCCCTGAAAAAGCCTGTAATGGTGTCTTGGTTGAAGTGCCTCATGATCAGTTCCCTTTGTTTGATGAACGGGAGCGGGGTTATCAGCGAACCATGATTAAGACGGAACAATTAACACCTTATCATCATGATGCTCTGCCCGAAGGCACTTATTGGGTTTATCATACTCACGAAGTGACTCAGCCTGATCACGATTGTCCTATTGCGCTCAGTTATCTAGACGTTATTTTATCTGGATGTTTAGAGCACGGTGATGTTTTTGCTCAAGATTTTTTAACCCTAACTAAAGGATGGTCGTCGCCTTTACTGAATGACCGAAAAGCACCGCGTTACCCAAGAGTGCAACCAGAACTGTCTACTGAGCGTTTGAATATTTTATTGGCGCCGGTAACCACCCTTTCTATTAAAGAGCTATCTGTTACTTATGAATCTTAATTTAACGAGCCAACTATTGGTACGCAACAATACGGAATTGTCGGGTAAAATTTTATTCGCAAACCCAGAAGACACTTATCCACTGGAGGTAAGTCGACAAGCGGATGTGTATGCTTGGTGCCAATCAAAAACTTCTTACGATGCTTTATTGCGTGTTGGCTTTGCGGATGAAAAACTCTTTTTGTCTGAACAATGGGGGCCTGAAAATGCTCGTGAATTTGATTTTGTGGTGATTTATCAACCCAAAGCCAAAGAGCTATTGGATTATTTATTGGCGTCGGTTCTGCCTCTTTTAAAAGATGGCGGCCAAATTTGGCTGGTGGGCGATAACAAAAGCGGCGTCAAGTCCTCTATGAAGCGACTGGAAGCGGGAT
The DNA here is from genome assembly GCF_003259175.1 of Marinomonas shanghaiensis. GTDB lineage: Bacteria > Pseudomonadota > Gammaproteobacteria > Pseudomonadales > Marinomonadaceae > Marinomonas > Marinomonas shanghaiensis. Next base: position 19,053 of record NZ_QGOK01000027.1, read on the forward strand.
TGGACGAAGTCGGTAAGAAGGATGGTGCTAAGCATTGTTTACTGTATGCGGGTTACAAACGTCGTCCAGCCAAGCCATTTGTATTTGAAGATTGGATCGTGACATGGAAACAAGAGGTGGCTGGGCAAATATTGACGTTGTGTAGTCTCCCTGGTGTGTTTGGTCATGGAAAACTCGATAAGGGCACGGAGATTTTATTAAATCAACTGAACCAGCATCGCTTTATGAGTGATATTGGCAGCGCTCGTATACTTGATTTTGGTTGTGGGGATGGGATTATTGCCTTGTGGCTACATAATAAAACAGGCGCAAAAATTACCGCCTTGGATGACAGCGTGTTGGCTCTGAAAGCAACAGAGTTAACCTTTGCGGCTAATCAGGTCGGTGATGCGGTGACCTTGCTTGCCTCTAATGGTCTAGATCAAGTGAAGGGACGCTTTAACTATGTGGTGACCAACCCACCTTTTCACACCGGTGTGAATACGGATTACAGCATCGCGGAAAGCTTCTTCATGACAGTGAAACAACACCTTACCTTGAACGGTGAATTGTTTGTGGTGGCGAACGACTTCTTGCGCTATCCGCCTATTCTAGACGCTGCACTGGGTTCCCATACTCGCCTATACCGAGACAAAGGCTTTGCTATCTATCATGGCCGCCAACCGAAGAAAAAGTAACGTTAGAGGCTTTGTATAACGAAACGCCCATTTGTGAAAATGGGCGTTTTTGCTTTTGCAGAGTTAAATAATATATCAAGCCCCAATCAATAAGCGGCTTCTAGCGCCTAACATGGGTTGTAATTTACCTATTAGCCAGACGGATCCGTAAAACTGAAAAACAAATAACGCCAATGATGAAATAAGGCTGTATAGCACTGTTGTGTTGGGCTCAATATACCCTGCGTTGAGTAACAAATAGGTGGCGTTACCCCAGATCATGCTAATGAGAGGGTGTAGGAAAAAAATAGCGAAGCTAATGGAAGCTAACATGGTTAAGTGCTTGCCAAGAGCGGGTCCGACAAGGTGGGAACAAAAGCCGATAAATAAAATACAGAGCCCCATTTTTTGAATGAATTGTAAGTCGATGCCACCCCATTCAAACGCCGCTTTATGATAGCCACCAACATGGAGCAAAAGGCCAGATTGTAACCAAACGGTGGAAATGACAGTAAAGACGGCGGCGGCAAAAAAATAGCGATAATGCTTTTTCATCCAGCCACGGTGAAGAGAATACAGCATACCCGCTAGATAAAAAGGCGTGAAATACACCACGGATTGCAGCACATTAACATTGCCATGCGGTCGATGAACGACAACAGAAATAATGGCAAACAGGATTAAAATAGACAGCTGAGTGAATAGCGGCAGTTGTAAATAACGAAGGTGCAGTCTAGAACATAAAAACGTCACGATGATGAAGGGGATATACCAGTGTGGAAACAGAACATAGCCTTGTTTCATCAAGTGCCAACACATCTCGGCCGCTTTAAAGGCGCTGACTCTATCCACTAAGATAAAGACAATAAAATTCATTACAACGGCAAACGCGGACACAACCAAAAATGGCACAAGCACATTGAGGATTTTCTTCGACATAAAGCGTCGATAATCAAAACGTTGTGCAAAAACATGGTGGAAGAAAAAACCAGAAATAAACACAAAAACACCTGTGCCACCGCGCACTATATTTTCTAACCATAGTGGGAAGCCATCATTCGTATTGATCACAGAGTGCCCTAGTACGATCAATATAATAGCTAAGCCTCGCATGTATTCGAATTCTGTCAGCCGTGTTGTCGAATGTGTTTTCGTCGGAGTCGAGGCATGTTTGGCTGCTTGTTCGGTAATGTCGATGAGCGTCGGTTTTTGGGTTAGGTTCACTGGTTTACATCCATGAAAATGGGCAATGCAATCTATTAAGTGGTCAGCTGTCTAGAGAATCAATTTCTTTTACCTAAAGTGGGCAAGATTTTACGACAATCATGCAGTTTCGACGATACTCTGACGGAATTAAAGTGCGAAAATAGGTAAAAATCCGTCAATCTGCTACAGTCACTGTCTATTATTATTTATCTCCCTAACACTAGGACATTACCTTGAACAACAACGACATTTTACGCCGCCTTCGTTATACCTTTGATCTAAAAGAATTAGAGATAGTGTCTATCTTTGCCGCTGCAGACGGTATTGCTTCACAAGAGCAAGTCACCAGTTGGCTCAAAAAAGAAGACGATGCAGGCTATGTTGAAATGCTTGATGTGGAAATGGCGACCTTTCTTAACGGCTTTATCAATACGAAGCGTGGCAAGCGTGAAGGCCCACAACCTGAGCCAGAAAAGCGTCTGACAAACAATATTGTCTTCATGAAATTGCGCATCGCTTTAAACCTACAAGGCGAAGAAATTCTAGACATCATGTCGCTTGCTGAATTCAACCTAAGCAAGCATGAGCTGAGCTCCTTCTTCCGCAAACCAGACAATCGTCACTACTGTGAATGCAAAGATCAGATCTTGCGTAACTTCCTGATGGGGTTGCAAAAACAGTTCCGTGCTTAGATTTTAGCAGGCGCAATGTTATTCAAAATGCTCTAGATAAAGGGATTTGATCCCTTTATCTTATCTACGTTTTTTCTTATTTATGTCACACAGTGTACAAAGATTGCACTATGTGGATATCTCATTCTGCCTCTCTTTGCGATATTGACCCTCTAATTATAAATATAACTGTGAATAAACAGGGTGGTATCCATATGTTGATTAAAAATAAAGTAGCGCAAGCCGTTATTGTTGCGAGTCTTTCTTCGCAAGGGTTTGCTCTGGAATTGGGCGATTTTAACGGTACTCAATTTAGCATTGGTGGCTATCTCAAGGCAGAGGGTGTGTTCAATAACCCAGATGAAGGGACCAGCACATTTGATGGTAGCGCTCGTCAATCACGCATTAACTTCACCGCAAGCCGCGTAGAAGATGGCCATAAAATCACCGGGTTTATTGAAGGGGATTTTTGGGATAACAATACCACCGCCTCCGACACCACTTATGCCTATCGCTTACGTCATGCGACCATTTCGGTGGATAATTTGACTGTGGGTCAGACGTGGAATGGTCAATTTTTTGCCAACGCACCATTTGATACAGAAATGATTAACTTATGGGGTCTAGGGATAGGTACTGTGGCAGGGAACGGTGCCGTGGTTCGTCCTGATTTGGTTGTGCATTACGTGGACAAAGGGCTGCGTTTGACGTTCCAAGATCCTGTTTATACGGACGCAAGCTACCCAGATATGGTGGCGGCTTATACGCATCGTACACCAGAAGGCCATGCCTTCAACGTTGCGGTGACGGGTCGTGATGTGGACATGACGCCTTCCAATAGCGCTGACAGCGACTCTAAATTCGGTGCAGCCTTGTCTTTGGCGGCGAAGCTGAAATTTGGTGACACAAGTTTATCGTTAAGCGGATTTTCTGGTAAAGGTGCGGGTGTGTATGCTGGCTGGGGTTATCAGGGAGCTTCTGGTGCTTCAGGCGTTGCCGAAATCGACGGTCAAGGCGATATGGTGACTCTAACTGGTTTCTCTGCGGGCATTGGTCATAAAGTCAGTGACAAAGTAAGAGTCAATTTACGTTATGGTCAGGTCACATCGGATGAAATTTCATCTACGTTGGCAGACGATACACTTAAGTTGACCTTGGCGAACGTTATTTACACCCATTTGCCAGGTTTAGAGTTTGGCTTAGAAGTGCGTGATCAGAATATGGCAAACCGTCCATCTGTCGCAGTCGGTACGTCAGCACGTCCAGCTGGACAGCAAGTCGAAGTGATGGCGATGTACAAGTTCTAATAGTGAGCAACGACAAGAACAGACTGGGCTTTTCCCCTTTTGTCCAGTCTGTTTTTTTTATGGTTTGATTAATAAGAAAAATCACGCAATGTTTGTGACGGTAACTCGCCGATTTGTTCACGGTATTGAGCTGAAAATCGTCCTAAGTTAGTAAAACCATACTTCAATGCAACTTGAGTCACATTTTTGATGCGCTCATTGCTCTTTAGTTCAGCATGAACACTGTCTAGTTTTAGTCGGCGAACATACGTTGAAGGGGTTAGTCCTGTTTCACGTTCAAACACATTATACAGCGATTTACGGCTAATCTGGCATAGGCTAGCCAATTCGTCGACTGTGATATCTCGTGTAATATTGTCTAATACGTAATGACGAATGCGTGCAATATAACGATGGCACGATGCTTTGGCGACTGAGCCTAGACGGACATTGTTATCAAAGACATTGAGAATAGCGCTATTCAGTAGCTTGCAATAATACAGCAAGGGCCGTTCACCAAGAACGGATTTGTCTTGTTGTAACATGTCATTGAGTAAGTTAAATAGAGGCCCCGCCATCGGGAGTTGATTGACAGCCGAATCAAAAATGATGCCACTGGGCGACGCTAAATAACCAAACTCCCGCGCAGTTTGATGCAAAAAATCCGTTGGAATTCTGACGATGAGCTTTTTACAGTCAGCAGAATCATGTGATTCCACCTGCTGATTGGGCATAACGATGACTGAGTCACCTGCTTTGAGTGTGCGCTCAGCGTTGTGGTTGTGTTCGATACTGCGTCCTGTCAGAACGATTTGTAAAAAATACGCATCCGATCGGAATGCGGTATTCACTTGGATGGGCGCGGCAACACTGTACTCTCCAATCGAAAGAGCGCCAAACGTTTTGAATTTCAACGTTGCGAGTGCTGGCTGTGTTGTCCTTTCAATAAAATCGTGCTTTCCAAAGCCTTTTCCCAATAAAACATCAGCAAGAGATTGTACGGGAGCGTCTACAAGCTGAAGGTCATAGTTTGAAAAATCAAATCTCATCGCGATACACCAATGCATTAATTATTTTTATGAGCGGGCAGTCTTAGGTTGTTCTTTTACTGCTCTATAGAGTGCTTACTTAGTGTAGTGCGCGGTGCTTTCACTTAGTCATCCATTTTTGAGGTTACGCCATCAATTATTGGTATAGTAAACAGTTATGTTTAAAACAGTGGCTCACACAATACCCAAGCGTGTGTTTGAACGATTAAGACAGGAAATGAAGTGTTTAAACATCAGTACTGGATTGCATATCGAGTTGACCTTGAGGTGCGAAGCGTTTTTTGAGCCAGAGTTGCACCATTACTAGTGTGACTAATGGTATGCCATGAAACAGCATAATGACCAAATAGAGGGGCAGCCAATGATAAAAAGGGGCGACTATCACCATGCCGACAGCAAAGCCCATCATCTTGAGTAAAGCAAGCATACTAAACACTGGTAGACGCAGTCTTTCAGGCTCTGTTTGTATCCTTGATACGACACTCACTTCGGCGATGCCTTCGCCTATTCCCGCACATACAACAAACACAATAGCCCATATGAGCTGTTGCTGAGAAAAGGTCAGAATGAAGCCAAGAGACAGCGCTGAAAAGCCGACAAAAAATAGCATTTCCAATGATAGGTACGGGTATTTCTTTAACAAATAGCTGACAAGACGGGCACCGATGAACTTACCTATGGCCCATGATGCCATCAATGCCCCCATCGCTTGGCTGATATGTTCGGGGGTTAACAAGGTTGCTATGATTGGAAATCCGACTTGATGAGCGGCATTGCCTAAACTTCCCATTAGCGTGACCAATAACATTCCCGCGAGAATCGGGGCTTTTCTGAGTTCAATAGTAAGCTGCCGCCATTCTTGTTTGAAAGGCATTGGTCGTAGGGGAATTTGCGTGGTATCTGAGAGCGTTTTTAACGGTAAAAGCATAAGGGCGACAAAGACATAGACGACAATATTGAGAATAAAAACGTTCTCGTACCCCGTCCCTGCAATGAGTACTCCTACCAACAAGCCTCCTGTTACCGCACTCACCGAAGACAAAGAGGTTAGCCAAGTATTAACGGATAACCGTTTGGGCTGAATGATCCAATTAGGCAGTTGGCTGTTGATTCCTATAGTAAACAGAGTGTTGCAAAGGCCACTAATAAAGGCAATACAGGGGACAACATAAAGAAGATGGGAGTCAGGCAGGATAAGCAACAGTACCATGATGAAAAATCGAACTAGGTTTAGAGATATCAGCGCCCATTTCCCCTGCATTTTTCGAAAAAAAGGCACGCTCATTAGACTGGCTAAGAGACTTCCGCATACACTGCAGATCATAAAAACACTGAACTGATACACATTATTGCTGACGAGAAAGACATAGCTTGATAAGGCAATCATGCTGAGGACGCTGCCAAAATCGGCAAGACAGCGAGCAGAGATAATAAAAAAGGCATTGGTTGCAGAAGTGCGAAGGCACTTTTTTAGATGGTTCATGGTCGAGTCTTCCTTACTCTGTATTCGAATCAGTCCTTATTCGAATGAAAATATTTCTTGATAGGCTGGGCAGGTGCCTTGCTAAAAAGCAGCATTTATTAAGATCACTACATAGTAATCTCAAGACCTTCTTGTTGACTACTTTTCTTTGTTATTCGATAAAAAAACGCCCTTACGGGCGTTCAAAAACTCACTGGGAGGTGAGTGTGGTTTCAGTCTGAATGGTTAGGCAGCACCCACCGCAATGTTCTCAATACGGTTTTCTTCCACGGCGTGACAAGCGATCATGTGGCCTTTTTCTTGCTCCGCTTGATCGTCTAATCGTAGTAATGGTGTTTCGGTTTTGCAGCGCTCGTTGGCATAGCTGCAACGTCCGTGGAAGGCACAGCCCGATGGCGGATTTAGCGGAGAAGGCAATTCACCCTGCAGCTTAATGCGAACGCGACGTTTATCGGGCGAAAGCTGCGGCGTACTAGACAGCAACGCTAAGGTGTAAGGATGTTTTGGGTTCTCGAACAGTTGCTCACGAGTGCCTTGTTCTACCACTTTGCCCAAGTACATTACCATCACGTCGTCGGCGATGTGTTCCACCACAGACAAATCGTGCGAGATGAACACATAGCTCAAGCCAAACTCTTTTTGCAAATCCATCATTAAGTTCAATACTTGTGCCTGAACCGAGACGTCCAGCGCGGATACGGGTTCATCGGCCACGATGACATTCGGGTCAAGCATTAAGCCACGAGCAATTGCAATACGCTGACGTTGTCCACCGGAAAACATGTGTGGGTAACGCTCATAATGCTCCGCTTTCAAACCGACTTTCGCCATGATAGCGAGGGCTTTTTCTTTGCGTTCTGCTTTGGAAAGCTTGGTATTAATCACCAAAGGCTCTTCCAATATCGCACCGATTTTCTTACGTGGATTCAGCGAGCCATACGGGTTTTGGAAGATAATTTGGATCTTCTGGCGTAACTTTGCTTGTGCATCGGCGCTCAAGGTTAGTAAGTCTTCACCAAGGTGCGCTAGCTTGCCACCTGTGGGTGTTTCAATCATGGTAAGCATTCGCCCAAGCGTGGATTTACCGCAGCCGGATTCACCTACTACGGCAAGCGTTTTGCCTTTCTCAAGATTGAAACTAATACCATCGACGGCTTTTACCACGGCATCCGGTTTAAACAGACCTTGTTTGACATGGTAATGCTGTTTTAAATTTTCGGCTTTCAAAATTAACTGGCTATCGGATGACGTATTAAACTGACTCATGCGGCTGGTCTCCCTTCGCGGTCCAATGGCGTATGGCATTTTACTTGGCGATCAAGATCACCTTGGTTCGCAGGCTCAACTTTACGACAATGGTCGGTGGCATAAGGGCAGCGAGGGCTGAGCAAACAACCTAAAGGACGATCATACTGACCCGGAACCACGCCCGGCAAAGCTTTAAGGCGCGCCTTACCTGCAGCGGATTCTGGCAAAGAAGCCAGTAATGCCTGTGTATAGGGATGCCTTGGCGTACTAAAGACTTCCGACGCTGGGCCAGATTCGACGATTTGACCTGCGTACATGACGATAACGCGATGAGCGACTTCGGCCACAAGCGCCAAATCGTGAGTGATCAACACCAAACCCATTTGCTTTTTGCGCTGCAGTTCGATCAACAGGTCAATAATCTGCGCTTGAATCGTCACGTCCAAAGCGGTAGTCGGCTCATCAGCGATCAATAAACGTGGATCACAGGCAATTGACATGGCGATCATCACACGCTGGCTCATACCGCCTGACAGTTGGTGAGGGTAATTGTCCAAACGCGATTCCGGTGCCGGAATGCCCACTTGCTTCAATAGTTCAATAGCGCGCGTTTTTAGTTCTTTCTTGCTGCCGCCTTGGTGCGTTTTTAGCGCTTCAATGATCTGATAACCCACAGTGAAACAGGGGTTAAGGCTGGTCATCGGATCTTGGAAGATCATCGCAATGTCGGAGCCAGTAAGCTTACGACGTTGCTTTTCTGGCATGGCTTGCAGATCTTGACCATCGAAGGTTAATTGATCTGCGCTCACCTTACCTGGGAAATCGATCAAGCCCATGATAGACAATGAACTCACACTCTTGCCTGAGCCAGATTCTCCCACGATGCCGAGAACTTCCCCTTCTTCGACCTTATAACTGATGTTATCTACGGCGCGAAAATTGCCGAAGGTAACGCTTAAATTTTCCAACTGTAACAGTGACATAACAACCTCTCTTACTGTTTCAACTTGGGATCAAGGGCATCACGTAAGCCATCGCCCATGAGGTTAAACGCCAGTACTGTGATCAAAATCATCAAACCGGGGAAAGTTACCACCCACCACGCGCGTTGCACGAACTGCAAGGCATCGGCCAACATGGAGCCCCATTCTGGGGTCGGTGGTTGCGCGCCAAGGCCAAGAAAACCAAGGGCCGCCATATCAAGAATGGCGCTAGAGAAGCCTAACGTTGCTTGCACGATTAACGGCGCCAAACAGTTTGGCAAAATACAGATAAACATCAGGCGCAATGGCCCCGCGCCAATGACCTTAGAGGAGGTAACATAGTCACGAGACATTTCCGCCATGGTGGCGGCACGGGTTAAACGCACATAATGTGGTAGTGAGACAATGGAAATCGCCAACGCCGCATTCACAATACTTGGCCCTAAAATCGCCACGATCGCAATTGCCAACAACAAGCTTGGCATCGCCAACATGATGTCGACAATACGCATAATCGCGGTGTCGATGATGCCTTTGAAATAGCCGGCAATCAGACCGAGTAAAATCCCCATCACCAAAGAGGCCGTCACCGCGACGATGCCAACGGCAATTGAAAGGCGTGAACCATAAATCAAGCGAGATAAAATATCTCGGCCCACATCGTCAGTGCCTAGTACGTAAGACCAGTTGCCGCCTTCTAACCATGCTGGTGGCAACAACAGCGCATCGCGGTATTGATCAGAAGGGGAATGTGGGGCGACAAAATTAGCAAATACCGCCATGAAACAAATAATTAAGATCACCACCAGGCCTGCGACAGCGCCTTTGTTACTGCTGAAATAATGCCAAAACTCTTGCAAGGGGGTCATGGGGGCTGGCGCGGTTAATGGGATGTCTGTCGTGGACGTTTTAGTAGATGTCGTCATAAACGCCTCCTTATCGGCTGTGTCGAATTCGTGGGTTAACAATGCCGTAAGTGATATCTACCAAGAGATTCACGACAATGATGATACATGCGACGATCAAGATACCGCCTTGCACAACAGGGTAATCACGGCGCCCGATGGACTCGATTAGCCATTTGCCAATACCGGGCCAAGCAAAGACGGTTTCGGTCAGGATCGCTCCCGATAACAAAATACCGACCTGCAAACCAATCACGGTAATAACAGGAATCAAGGCATTACGTAACGCATGAATGACGATGACTCGCCAAGGCGCAATGCCTTTGGCGCGGGCGGTACGAATGTAATCTTCGCTTAATACTTCCAGCATAGAAGAGCGTGTCATACGGGCAATCACCGCCATAGGAATCGTACCGAGAACAATACTGGGTAAAATCAAATGTGCGACAGCGGAAGAAAAGGCACCCGCTTCGTCCGATAAAAGGGAGTCAATCAACATAAACCCCGTTACATCCTCAATCCAGTAGACGACATCGATTCGCCCTGACACTGGCGTCCAACCCAGATTGACGGAAAAGACCAACATCAGTAACAGCGCCCACCAGAATATGGGCATGGAATACCCAGTGAGCGAAAAGGTCATCACCGAATGGTCTATTACGGTTCCTCGTTTTACGGCGGCTAAAATGCCCGCTGGGAGGCCGATTAAAATTGCGAAGATGGCCGCACAAAGTGCTAATTCAATGGTGGCAGGGAAAAGAGTAAGGAATTCTTTCATTACCGGTTCTCGCGTAATGAGGGAGTTGCCTAAATCCCCTTGTAGAACGCCTGTGACGTAATGGAAATACTGGACGTATAGTGGCTTGTCAAAGCCCAGTTGAGCACTCAGCTCGGCATGGCGTTCTGCGCTCACACCACGTTCACCCGCCATCACTTCGATTGGATCGCCGGGAATTAAACGAATAAGGGTAAAGGTCAGCAAGGTGATTCCGATAAAGGTCGGAATAACGAGGCTTAAACGACGGAAAATAAATTGGAACATAAAGGACGGGCTCTCTTGAGATATTAGATGATCGAGCGTTGAGCTCGGTCAGCAAAGTACTTACTCACGTCCCAGCGAGTAAGTACTTTGTTGTCCAAAGGACATATTTCTAAACGTTGATTACTTGCTAACGTTGTAGAAGTAGTGACCGCCAAGTGGGTCAATTTTGTAGCCTTTCACTTCTTTACGAATTGGCTCGTAAACCACTGAGTGAGCAACGGTGATCCAAGGCGCTTCGCGCTTGAAAACAACTTGAGCTTCTTCGTACTCTTTCGTACGTTCTGCTTTATCAGAGGTTTGCTTGGCTTTTAACAGCAAGTTGTTGAACTCTTCGTTACACCATTGTGCACGGTTTGCGCCACCAACAGCATCACAGCCTAACAAAACATATAGGAAGTTATCTGGGTCACCATTATCACCAGTCCAACCTAGCAACACGGTATCGTGTTCACCATTTTTGGAACGGTTTAAGTACTCACCCCATTCGTAAGACACGATTTCTGCTTTCACACCGATTTTAGACCAGTCTTCTTGCATGATTTCAGCCATACGACGCGCATTTGGGTTGTATGGACGTTGTACTGGCATCGCCCAGATGTTTGTCGAGAAACCATCAGGGTAACCCGCTTCCGCAAGCAATTTTTTCGCTTTTACTGGATCATATGGGTAATCCACAACGTTGTTGTTGTAAGACCACATAGTCGGTGGAATAGGGTTTTTAGCCGATTTACCCGCACCTTGGAATACCGCATCAATGATTGCGCTCTTATCTGTGGCCAAGCTTAATGCTTGACGAACACGAACATCAGTGAAAGGTTCTTTTTGTGTGTTAAAGGCCAAGTAACCAACGTTCAAGCCTTCTTGGCTCATTAAGTTGATATTTGGATCCGCTTCCATCTGTTTAAGATCAGCTGGGTTTGGATAGGGCATGACATCACATTCACCCGCTTTCAATTTTGCGTAGCGAACGGAAGCGTCTGGCGTGATAGAGAAAACAAGACGATCGATTTGCGCTTTGCCTTTCCAGTAGTCTTCAAACGCGGTGTAGCGAATCAAAGAGTCTTTTTGATACTGAACTTTTTGGAAAGGACCGGTAGCAACGGGATCAATATCTAGCTTCTCAGGGGTGCCCTTTTTCATATAAAAATCGGCTTGTTCTTTAGAGAAGATAGACGCAAAGTCCATGGCAAGGTTGGCAATAAATGGTGCTTCTGGTTTCGTCAAAATGAACTTAACCGTGTAGTCGTCAACCTTTACCATTTCTTTGATCAGGGTATCCATGCCCATACCAGTGAAGTACTCATATGAGCCACCAGAAACAGCATGGTACGGGTTGTCTTTGTTGCCTTGACGATCAAACGTAAAAATAACATCGTCGGCATTAAAATCGCGTGTTGGTGTAAAATCTTTTGACGTGTGGAACTTAACGCCTTTGCGTAGATGGAAAGTGTACTCAAGACCATCGCTTGATACTTCGTAACTTTCTGCTAGACCAGGTTCTGTTTCTGTCGTACCCAGTTTGAATTCGACTAAGCGGTTGAACATGTTTTTTGATGTTGCGTCAAAAGTGGTACCAGCGGTATAGAATGCTGGGTTAAAGCCCTCTGGGCTGCCTTCTGAGCAATAAACCAATGTGGTTGCAGCGTGAGCAGATGTGCTGATTGCTCCAGCGGCCATAAGTGCGAGCGTTATTTTTGCTAGCCCTGTTTTCATTGTCACTCTCCATTAACATAATTATTTTCGTGCTGTGCACGTGGGAAGTCGAATCAAGGTGTTCGTTACTTTTGTGATTTTTTGAGGGGTTTAAAGCGGCTTTTAGCGTAGCGACTGTGACCGTTTTTTAAAAACAAACCCCATCCAAACTCCTAGTTCGAATGGGGTTGTTCTGCCTCGTCCCTGAGCCCCCTTTAGCCATAAGCAATGCATCCGAATAAACAGACGCATTAAAAACAGCGTCCATGAAGATTACTCAAGCCAATTTAAATAACCAATTGAAATAACGATATGGCCTATACGTGTAATGAATACAGAATCCTAATAAAGGTGTGTAAGCCTTGAAAACAAAGGGTTTTTAGGGAAATAGCCAAGTAAGGAATAGGGAAGAAAAAGGATTATTTTTTTTAAAAAATAGGCAAAAAGTTGAAAAAAGAGAAACCGAAAGAGGATCTTTAACCAGACATTAAACTTATATAAAGACAGTTTAATGCTTCCTCAGAGAAGCACTAAACTGCACATAACATGAGAAATTAGGCTTTTTTATCGAGCGCCTTTATTAAAACAGAAGTGTCTTGACGACCACGGCCTTCAGCGATCAGTGCTTGATAATCTTGATCAACGGCTTGGGTTAACGGAATTTTGATGCCCATTTTTTCGGCTTGGGCAAGACACAGACCTAAATCTTTATGCATCCATTCAATCGCGAAACCAAAATCAAACTCATTTTTTGCCATGGTTACGCCGCGATTTTCTAATTGCCAAGAGCCCGCCGCGCCATGCTTTAAAGTATCAACTAGGGTTGCTACGTCTAAGCCCGCTGTTTGCGCAAAGCGTATGCCTTCTGATAGACCCGATAGTACACCAGCAATCAGGATTTGGTTGACCATTTTGGCGATCTGACCGTTACCGACAGGCCCCATAAGTCGAGTGGCTTTGGCGTAACAATCGAGTACAGACTGCGCTCTTTCAAGGTCGCTGTTTGTGCCGCCTATCATCACGGTTAATACACCGTTCACAGCACCAGCTTGCCCTCCAGAAACGGGAGCATCCATGAAATGAAAGCCACGTTCTTGAGCGGCTTGATAAAGCTCTTTTGCCACTTCTGCAGAGGCTGTGGTGTGATCAATAAAAAGCGTGCCGGTTTTCGCTTGTTGGAAGGCGCCATCAGGGCCTAAATAAACCGCGCGTAAGTCGTCGTCATTCCCTACACAGGTCAGCACTATGTCAGCGTCTTGTGCAGCAAGAGCGGGTGTAGTGGCAAAGACCCCCGCGTATTCTTTACACCATTGTTGGGCTTTTGACGTGGAGCGATTAAACACCACAACGTCATGGCCGGCTTTGCTCAAATGACCTGCCATTGGATAACCCATTGTGCCGAGTCCGATGAAGCTTACTTTCATTGCTTTCTCCTTACTGCATGTGTTGAGAGACGGATTTGGTAAACCAACTGAATCACTAGATCATACGGGTTTGTTGAGGAATTACGAGGTACAAAAAACAGAGAAAGTAAGCATACAGAAGCGGAATATCGTGACAGCGCAAGGATGTTAAACATTTTTTGCTTCGATCAGGACGAATGGTATTGCTTGAATATTCTGTGGATAACTTTGTGCAAGAAAATGAAAACGAGAGATTATTTCATGAAAAATACGATATCGATCAATAATCGAGCATATTTTATACACTTTACATATTTTCCTTTTGTAATCTAAGCGTTCACCCCTTTTGTCAATGTCTGAAAGGCGCAAAAACCAAAATACGCCTTTTGATGAACCAGCTAGGAAAAGATGCGGCTGTTTATTGCTCTATTTTCGTACAAAGATAGAGCAATAAAATACCATATAGAACAAGGTTATAACTATATTTTATCCTTGATTAGGGCATGGATGGCTTGGGCTAGTTGTTCATTCGCTTGAGCATCTAAATGTATGCCATCGACTAAGCTGGGTTGTAAAACGCCAGCGGCGTTCAGAAAAATACATTTGTTGTGAACCGCAATATCTTGATAGTAATGGTGAAAAAGTTGAGATTTTTCAACGGCACCGTCAAAACTTTCAGCCATGGCGCCCGTTGGGGATAAAATATTTGGTGGTGCGATGACCATAAGCGCGGGATTGAGAAAACCATGATTGTTGGGCATTCTTGACTTTTCGATCAATTTTTCAACGCCTTTGGCGGCTTCATAAGCCCCAACATGGAAATGTCGCTTTAAATCGTTTGTGCCTAACATGATAATTAAAATGTCGACAGGACCAAAGGTTTCTAAAGCCGCCTGCAAGTAGGTCAAGCCATTTCGACCCTCCAAAAAAGGATCATTCCAAATCGTGGTACGGCCCGGTAGGCCAAAATTGATAACCTGATGATGCTTTCCTAAACGCTCATTCAGTATGGTTGGCCAGCGTAAGTGTTTTGGGTAACGTCCGCCATTTGGCACACTGCCCCAGGTGAGAGAATCGCCATAACATAGGATGGTCGCCATCATTTGCTCCTTAGCATGTGTTTGCCAGTAAAAAGTCTGTTTCACATTAATTAGTGTAGCTAATTTGGTAAGAGTTAGAGTAAAAACGTTTCTGGGTAGCAAACAATGCATGACTATTTAAGGGGGCAAAATGGCAGTTGGACTTTCTTATCATGACGATGAAATGCGAGCGGCGTTTACACGACTGAAAGACATCGCCCAGCGGACACCTTTTCCTACGGCAACTGAACGCTTGCAGTGTCTCAAGCGTTTGGAAATGACGCTATTGCGCTCTGAACCCGCGTTATTAAGAGCGTTACAGCACGACTTTGGACACCGAGCCCCCGAAGAGTCTCGTTTATTAGAGTTGATACCTGTATTGGGTGAATTAAAACACGCCAAACGGCATTTGAAAAAATGGATGCGATCGTCAAAACGTCGTTTACACATTAGCGCCTTACCTGCGCATGCAAAAGTGGTGTATCAACCCAAAGGGGTTATTGGGGTGATTTCACCTTGGAACTATCCAGTTTTACTTTGTCTTGGGCCACTAATAGGCGCCTTGGCAGCGGGTAATCGAGTGATGTTGAAGGTGTCAGAGTTTTGTCCGCAAACCAATCGCGTATTACGTGAGATATTAGACCGTTCGTTAGGGGAGAATTGGCTAGAACTGGTAGAAGGCGAAGCGGAAATAGCCAATGGGTTTAGTCAGTTACCATTTGACCATTTGTTATTTACGGGATCCACCGCCGTTGGTCGCATAGTGATGCGCAATGCCGCCGAAAATTTAACGCCTGTGACGCTTGAGTTAGGAGGGAAGTCGCCATTGCTGGTGGCGCCATCTGCTGATTTGAGTGACACGGCAAAAAAACTGGTGTTTGGTAAGTTGTTAAATGCTGGTCAAACCTGTGTGGCGCCTGATTATGTGTTTTGTCATCGCGAACAAAAGCAGGGCTTGATTGAACATATCAAAGACGAGCTGGCCCAATATTATCCTGAGGGTGTGCTGAGCTCAGATTACACCAGTTTGATTAACTCTCGCCAGCTTGAGCGCCTACAAGGGTATTTAAACGACGCCATTGCGGCGGGCGTCGACTGTGAGAATCTCATGCCGCAGGGACCAGCGCAAAGTGAGGGCAAATTGGCCTTGCACGTTTTACATCAACCAAAGGATGACCTGCGAGTCATGCAAGATGAGCTCTTTGGGCCCTTGCTGCCGATTCTACTTTACGATGATATGGAAGAGGCATTGTCTTATATTCGCCAGCGTCCAAGGCCTTTAGCCCTGTATTTATTTACCCAACAAACGCAAGATCAACGACTCTGCGAAGAAAGCATTACCAGCGGCAGTTTAGTGATTAACCACACACTTATTCAGGTCGCGCAAGCGGATCTGCCATTTGGTGGTATCGGTCATTCCGGCATGGGGGCGTATCACGCTGAGGAAGGCTTTAAAACCTTCTCTCATGGCAAGTCGGTATTGCATAAACGCGGGTTTAATATGCTGGCCTTGCTTCGTCCGCCTTATCGTCGCCCCATTCATCGTATGGTGGCTAAGCTCTGGCGTTTTTTGTAAGCCGCTTTTTTAAAGGCATAAAAAAACCATGACGATGGGTCAATCATCATGGCTTTTAGGGTGGACGAATGGCCTATTTTAACGCATTTAAACGTTTGGCGATGGCGTCGATTTCTTGACTCATACGGCTAAGCTGGCTGGAGTCGCTCGCATTGCTGCCAGTAAGCTCCTGCAAACGCGACACAAACATGCTGAGATCCTGTGACACTTTTTGTTGTTCGCCTGCCGCAACAGAGATTTGCGTTGCTTGATCGGTAATTTGCGAGAACGCATCGACGACCTGTTGTAAGTGGGCCGCGGTGGATTCTGCCGTTGCTACCGCTCGTTCGGTTTCGCTGTGTCCTAGCTCCATGGAACTCACGGATTCTTTTGATGCGACTTGTAAGCGTCCTAATACCTGCTCGATTTCTACGGCAGAGCTTTCACTTTTTGCCGCAAGGTTACGCACTTCATCGGCGACCACCGCAAAGCCTCGACCGGTTTCCCCCGCTCGTGCGGCTTCTATGGCCGCATTGAGTGCCAACAAGTTAGTTTGTTCCGCGATGTCACGAATGACGCTTAGCATACCGTTTGCCCGACGGCTGTCTTCGTCTAATTGCAGAATGTTGGTTTGTGCTTGCGTCATGGCATGGGTTAGAGAGCGCATGGTGTCTATGACAACATTCATTTCTTTACCACTGCTGCGCACATCTTTGTGTATACGTTCAACGGTTTCTTTGGTCTCGTTGGCGTACATCGCCACATCGTGAGAAGTGGCTCCAAGCTCTTCTGTCGCGGCAGCTAGCGTGGTGTTTTCATCACTTAAGCTGTTGGCTTTATTAAGAAAATCATTGCTGAACTTACTGAGGCGCCCTGCATCCGCGACCAGATTGGCTGATTCAGTATGGATTTGCTCTAATAACTTTTTCAATTTATCGCCGTAAGCATTCACGGCTAGGCGAAGATCCCCTAATTCATTCAATTTACCCACGGTAAGAGCTTGAATGCTGCCGCCATCGGCCAGTTCTTGGATCTGCTTGGTCGTTTGAGTGATTTGCCCAAGTAAGCTACGGAAGAAGGACGCCGCAATTAGGCTGACAATAATTAACAAGGCCCCAATGACGATCATTAGGAACAAGCCCATGCTTTCTGCAATTTCGGTCATGCGGGCTTTGGGCACAACCAAACCGATCGTCCAGCCGGTTTGTGGGTGTTTAACCAGATCCACATACGCGGCACCGTCTAAAATTTCATCATGCTCAACTGTGATGGCTTGTTCAGCGGTGCCCATTTTTACTAGAGCGGGCTTTAACCATGGAAGCTGGTTACCCAGTTCAGTGGCCGTTAACATGCTGCCATCGCTTTTTACCAAGTTGGCTTTGTCTTTCGGAAAGCTGAGAACTTGTCCTGTTTGATCAATGGCGAAGACATAACCTTGATTTTCGGCTCCATACAGTTCAAGCGCTTTGGTAATACCGTCTAACATCATGTCTACGGTGGTGACACCCGTGAAGGTATTGTTCTGTTTCATGGGAATGGTACAGGTCACCATAGGGATATTGGTAACAGGGTCTATGTAGGCTTCAGACCACGCACAACGATTGACTGGCGAGGTTCTGCCAACGGTGTACCAACCTTCGTTGTGATAGCCCGATCCCGCAGGATCATTGTAATCGTCCAGATAACTCATTTTAGAACCATCACGTCCCCAGAAGAAACTACGGCGCTCTGTTCCGGGCGTAAACGCAGAAGGCTCAGGCCAAATACCACCACCCGCGATACTTTTATCATCGTGGTTATTAATAATGCTTGGAAAAACTTTTTTAAACAGTGCTTCGTCTTTAGGGAGTTCAGTGCTGGCTAATGCGAGGGTGCTGGTGAGTAATTGGATTTTTTCTAACTTTGCGCTGAGTAATTCGCTCAGTGCTTTTTGGTTGACGGAAATTTGTCTTTGGCGTTCAGCGGTGAGGTCGGGTTTTACTTTCGTTTCTATTACTAGGTAAATACTGGCGAGAGCGAGTAACAATATGGCGATTAAACCGATATTAATTTGTTGTCGAATTCGAATGGGTGACGTCATAACAACCTCAACTTTTGCAACTTAGGTGGGTTTATATAAGACAATAGTCTTATATAAACAGAGAGATCAAGCGCATTTTTTACACAATTTGTAAAGAAATATGACAAACTGCTTCGTATTCCTGTGCTTAACTCCATTTTTAGAGCTTTCGATTTTGTAGGATTTAGCCTTGTTTCCCGTTAGCGTTAATTTTTGTTTTTCCAGCAAGGCAACAAACTTTCTTATGGCGTTTTCTGTTACTTTACCATTGAATTATTGACATATTATGACGACAAAAAGAGCGGACTTGTTTGTTGCGTGTGCTAGAAACTTCTGATTGGGGGGCGTTAGGAACGTGAAGCACAATGCAACATTGAATAAACAGTAGATTTTATTCTCATAGCTAGCCTTGTTCTCTAGCTCGCGTTAGCATGAGGAAATTTTCTTCGGAGCTTGGCCCATGTTTCAACTTGTTCTTCTTAGTCATCAACAACATATCGATGTCGGTAATGTCTCCTTGTCTGCTGAATTAATGGGATTGCCGAAAGATATCCCGATTAGTGTGCAGCAGATGTGTCTGATAGGCGGTAAGCAAACCGGCTCGCGTTTGATCACGTTAACCGTGGGTGATTCTGTGGTTCGTGTCGTGCCGACTCGTGGCATGGCGGTGCTTGATGTGGTCAGAAACGGTGTGCGCTTTGGTTGGGATTCTCCTGTGAAAGAGGTGGTTCATCCTAGTTTCGTGAATCAAGAAGCGTCTGGTGGCTTAGGCTGGTTAGACGGTTTTAACGAGATGATTGTGCGTTGTGGTTATCAGTGGGCAGGGCACCCTGGTCAAGACGGCGATGAGTTTTTGACTTTACATGGCCGTATTCAAAACACGCCTGCTGACGAGGTGATTTTAGAGGTTGAGCAAGTGCCACCTTATCGTGTGACCTTACGTGGTCGCGTCGATGAAAAACGTTTCAAATTCACTAATTTTGAACTGCAAACGGTATTGTCACTGACGCCAGATGCGCCGTATTTGTTGGTAGAAGATACCTTGACCAACAAAGGCAGCTACTCACGTGAATACCAGGCGATTTATCACAACAACTTTGCTCAGCCGATTCTCGAAAAAGGCGCGCAACTGCATGTTCCTATGGCGGAATTATCGCCGTTTAACGACTACGCTGCGGGTGGCTTAAACGATTGGAATCAGATGCCTGCGCCAACGAAAGATTTTGATGAAATGGTGTTTAATATTCGTCCGTTGAGTGACGAAAATGGTTTTTCTCATGCCTTGTTGCATAACGCTAACGCGAACTGCGGTATCGAGGTGAGCTACCAAACCGAGACCTTGCCCGTACTGACTATCTGGAAAAATACCGATACCGTCGAGCAAGGTTACGTGGTGGGCATCGAACCCGGTACTAGCTTTGCTTACAACCGTTCTTATCAGCGCAAATTAGGTCTGGTGCCGACAATCGGTGCGGGTGAGTCAAAACACTTTGTAGTACGTTTTGGTTTGTTAACGGATGAAGATCAAATCAAAGCCAGTGCAGCGAATATCGCGCAATTACAAAGTGTTCAAACCGCTCAAGTTCTGTCTACGCCGATTGTGCGCCTTGGTGAGAAGTAGCCGTGCGGGAGTATCGCTCCCAATCGCCGGCTTCCATGTAAGGAGCATGGTCTAGGGATTTATTATAAACATAAATCCAACCGCGGCCATAAGGCGAAAAAACGCGTTTTCTGATGTATAAAGAGCTTTCTGGTGCTTCTGGATCATAGCCTTCAAGCTGATCCAAAGCGGCCAGTATCTCATCAGATACATCGTACCATTCGACTCGGATTCGACCACTTTCATCATGGGTAGATGCGATGCCTGGAAAGTCGCCTAAATTGTGCATGCGAAACCCAGTCAACCAACCTAGACCGATGCGTTTGCACTCAGCCAGTAGCTCATGATTTTCAAGCCCCTCACGAAGCGTCCCATATACAGCAACAATATTTGTCGGCATGTTGAATTCCATCTAATTACAATCAAAGTGCACAAGATGGACTGGTAGCGAGCGCATTTCAATAGCGCTTCAGGGAAATTACATTGCCATGACATAACCTTGATGTATTCATGAAACTACAGGCTTTTTTATGGTGAAACCTTGCGTTTACGAAGGCTTTCGCAGTGATTTTTTTCGTGATCAAGTAACCAACGTTTGCGTTCTAATCCACCTGCATAACCGGTCAAACTGCCGTCCTTACCAATGACTCGATGACAAGGAATCACAATCGCTATGCGATTCATGCCATTGGCGCGAGCGACGGCTCGAACGGCTTTGGGGTTATTGAGTCGCGTGGCTTGTTCTTGGTAGCTGGCGGTGGTGCCGAACGGAATTGAGCTTAGCATTGTCCACACGGTATTTTGAAAATCTGTTCCTGGCGTATGAAGAGGCACGCTGAATTCGCTGCGTTCGCCTAAGAAATATTCTTCTAGTTCAAGTTTTAGCTGTTTCATGTGAGCGTTTTCACCCGCGACGATGGGGGCTTTTAAACGTCGTTGTAAATCTTCAAACTCGGTTTCTAACATGCGTCGGTCAACGAATTCCAACAGGCAAATACCCTCATCCGTCGCACACACAAACATCGGGCCAATCGGCGTGGTTAACCTATCGATTAGAATCACAGCAGTCTCCATATTCAGGGTAGGCGCATGGCCAAGTAACTTTTTAAAAGTGTAACCGAAACCACTCAAAGAGTCGTAACCGGAATCTAATGCAGTACGGGTCGCGCTTTTACCAGTCTTTAATTCTTGAAACGCATAATTGATACGATACATGCGCTGAAAGGTTTGAAAGGTCATGCCATAGTGCTGATTAAACCAACGGCGCACAAAAATGGGTCGTATACCGGATTCTCTTAGTTGTTGGTCGGTAATCTTTGCCTTGGTGCAATCTCGTACCAGATTCATCGCGGCTTGAACTTCATAAGGGGCTTCATGGGCATTTTCAGTTGGCCGGCAGACTTTACAAGGTCGAAAACCGGCGTCCATGGCGTCTTTGAAATGCGTATAAAACGCCACATTTTCACGTTTTGGTTTGCGTGCTCGGCAAGTGGCAATACAAAAAATAGAGGTGGTTTTGACACCAACAAAAAACACACCGACATAGCTGGGATCACGGCTAAGTAACGCTTGATAATAGCCATCGGCTTGTTTTTTATCTGTTATTAACATGCGATTGTCCATTTAGCTTATGAAGGTTGCTGTTGTGCTGATGAAACTAAGGTTAGCTTGATTCTCTTTGATGTAACAACCGAAAACTGGACGAGTATTTTTTCTTACGGCCATTCCTCAATACATTATTTTTTAATGTGCAATAGAAGCTTTAGGAATAGCTTGTATATCTTGTTTTCGTTGAGAAATAGAGTATTCATTCTATTTTTAACTCGTTACTCTGGAAGTTGATACATGCCCAATACTCTCATAATACAAGAACCCAATTCGCCGACGCGTTTGTTTTTATTATTTCATGGTGTCGGCGCAACGTCCCAGAGTTTGGCACCTTTGGGACAGATTCTTGCTGAGGCTTTACCAGATGCCTTTGTCGTGTCGGTACAAGCCCCGGATGATTCTGATGTTGGACAAGGCTATCAATGGTTTTCGGTACAGGGTGTGACAGAAGAAAATCGAGTTGAACGCATTGCGGCTGCGATGCCAGCCTTTGTCGAAACGGTAAAATATTGGCAGCAAAAAAGCGAACTAACCCCAGAGAAAACGACCTTGATTGGTTTTTCCCAAGGGGCGATTATGGCCCTGTCATCGACGCAAATGGTCGAGGAAAAGTTGGCAGAAAAAGTTGTTTCCCTATCTGGTCGTTTTGCCATGTTACCCTACAAAAAATCAATCAATCACACAGAAGTGCATTTCATCCATGGAAATCAAGATAACGTGATTGACTATCGCTTGTCTAAATCAGCTTACGATGCCCTGATCAGTGAAGGCATCATGACCACTTACGACCTTATTCCTGACCTTGCTCACACGGTGAATCAAGCCGCGGTAGATTGCTTGTTAGAGCGTGTATAACGGTATGGTTTTACAGAATAAAAATTGAAAACATGGCATAGCAAATGCTTGTATATTCGTTTCATTCTTATGTTAGGTACACTGTTATGAAGTTCACTGCGTCGTTTTTATTGCTCGTGTCCACTATGGCTTACAGTGCTATTGCACAAGCCGATCGTTTAGAAGATATCAAAAAACAAGGCTATATCACGGTGGGAACCACGGGCGATTACAAGCCTTTTTCATACTACGATGGCAGCACTTTTTCTGGCTATGATATTGATGTAGCGAAGTATTTTGCCTCAGAAATGGGCGTGGAAGTGAAATTTGTACAAACCACTTGGAAAAATCTTATTACCGATCTGAAAGACGATAAATACGACATCGCTATGGGCGGCATTACGCGTCGGACTTCGCGTCAAATGGAAGCGGACCAATCCCAAGGCTATATGACTTTTGGCAAATGCTTCCTAGTGGCGACGGGCAATGTAGCTCGTTTTGATACGTTAGAAGAGGTCAATCGTCCAGACGTTAAGGTTGGTGTGAACATTGGAGGAACCAATGAAAAATTTGCCGATCAATATCTGAGCAAAGCCACCATTATACGTTATGAAAATAACCTTGATGTCCCGAAAGCCGTTGAAGCAGGAGACGTTGATGTTATGGTGACCGAAACCCCAGAAGCACTGTATTACCAAGTGGTTAACAAGCAGCTGGAAGCCTCACGAGCGAATGATCCCTTCACTAAAAGCCAGTTTGGTTATCTCGTTCCTGCGGGTGAGCAGCGTTTATTGAATACCGTTAATTTCATGATGGATGAAATGACACTAAAAGGTATCGATGAAACCTTAATGGTGAATAATTCGCTTAAATAGGTCATTTCTTATCGGCCCAACGTATTTTTAAAGGTGACGTTGGGCTGGTTTTTATTCCTCTGCCTAAATTATCTTTTGTCAGTTCGCCGAATTCTCCTTATCATTCGTTTCCTCTTTTTATTCTCTTCCGACTCGCTTAAGAGTCATTTAAGGACGATGTTATGGAATACAGTTTATTCACTGTGTCTCTTTTGATCGGTACTGGCTTTCTTGCAGGCATTATTAACACTCTGGCTGGCGGTGGTTCCAACCTGACCTTGCCTGCTTTGATGGTCATGGGCATGCCGGCTGACATCGCCAACGCCACCAATCGTGTTGGTGTATTTTTACAGAACGTGGCGGCGACAGTTGGCTTTCGGAAAGCGAAAAAATTGGATAACGCTGACATCTTGCCAGTAATGATTCCCTCTTTGCTTGGCGGTGTGGTTGGTGCGTTTGCCGCCAGTTATGCGCCAGAGGCGTGGCTAAAACCTTTATTGCTCAGTGCCATGATTGGTATGACCCTCATCATGATCGTTCGCCCGACCATGATTGCGCCACCAGAAGGCACGGTGCCTTTTAAGGTCTCGGAAAAGCCAAGCGCATGGATTGCTCTGTTTATTGCCGGGGTATACGGTGGCTTTGTGCAAGCGGGTGTGGGTTTTATCCTGATTGCGGCCTTGGCTGGCACCTTACGTTATGACCTAGTGCGTACCAACGCGCTAAAAATGGTCTGTACACTCGGTTTTACCGCTTTGGCATTGGGGGTATTCATTTGGAATGATCAAATCCTGTGGATACCAGGGCTGATACTCGCTTCCGGCACCATGCTTGGTTCTTTTCTTGCCGTGAAAATGGCCATCAAAGCCAATCCAAGCCATTTGAAATGGTTCCTATTTATTATGACCGTTTGTGGCAGTGCGGCAGCGTTACTGAGTGATTGAATACGCTATTGTGATAAAAAAATCAAACAAAGTAAGTGCCAAAGTGTTGCAGCTTTAGCACCTACATGAGACCTAGTTAGATCTAAAAGAGGGTGTTTCTTTTTTCTCAAAATTAATTCTTCATTTTATCGACCATTTCGACGAATCTTGCCACACCGGATGTAATTTCCATCAAGCCTCGCGACACTTCGTTAATACTCTCTTGGCCGTGCAAGGCGATGCCTGTTACGGAGTTCAACATCACGTCCATTTCACTGATTAAATTATGGTTTTTCTCCACGACCTGACCTATTTCTGCCGTGGCGATGGCGGTATTACTGGCTAACTTTCGGACTTCATCTGCAACAACAGAGAAACCTCGTCCCGCGTCACCCGCGCGTGCTGCTTCAATGGCGGCATTGAGTGCGAGTAAATTCGTCTGATCGGCAATGGCGCGAATGGTAACAACGATATCGGAAATACTTTTAGATTGTGTTTTCAATAAATTGCCAATATTGGCGGCATGTTTTACTTTTTCCGCAATCTCTTTTGATGTTCGGATGGACGCATTCAGTATCTCGACAGCATTGGATGAAACTTGGCTCGTTTCTTCCGATGTCGCAGCAGCCAGTTCAATCGCGTTCATGGCATTATTGACCCGTTCTGTAATGTCTGACGCAAACTTGATAACCTTATAAACGCGACCTTTTTCGTCAAATATGGGGTTATAGGTGGCTTCTAGCCAGATCGTCTTGCCTGTGCCATCAAAACGCTGGAAACGCCCAGAGAAGTGTTTGCCATGTGCTAAATCAGACCAAAAGTTAGGGTTGTCTCGGTAAAACTTCTCATCACAAAAGATCTTGTGATGTTTGCCTTTAATGTCTTGTTCATCGTATTTCATCGCGCGTAAAAAATTGCTGTTGGCATGAAGTATATTGCCTTTAGTATCAAACTCTATGACGGCAAGTGAGCGGTCTAACGCTGTCAAAACGGCATTTTTGTTTGCCAAGGATGCTTGTATTTCGGTGATGTCATTGGCTATTTTAAGCACTTTAGTTACCTGACCATTTTCATCACACACTGGAAAATAGCTGGCTTCTAAGAAGATAGGTTGTTTGTTTTGTTTGAAACGTAAAAAAGTACCCTCGAAGGATTTTCCTGCCTTTAGCCCTTGCCAGAATTGCTTGTAGTCAACGGACTGGGTGTACTCCGTATCGCAAAAAATACGATGATGCTGCCCAATGATTTGCTCTAGTTTGTAACCCACTGCCGTTAAGAATAGTGGGTTAGCATCTAATATCACACCCTCAGGGCTAAAGCTGATACTCGCGATATTTTGCTTAATGGCGTTTAATTCATCTTGGCATTGTTTTAACTGTTGAAGTTTGATTTCAATGTCAGATTGTTTATCTATTTTTTTACCGAAAATCATGTTGGCTATCCTTGATAATGAGCAGTCATTGTTAAACATCGAGCGTTTTATGCGAACAATTCAAAACTCTTGCAGTATTGAAAATACTACCTCTAGAGTGTGGCTTAACTCATGAGAACTTGCGTACTGATGTGGTAAGTTTTTATGCAATTCTGTAATGATTTATCACCGCTTAACCTTACTTTTGACTGAATTGATACTTCCTCACATAAAACAGTCTTTGGCATGGTCGTTGATGAGTCCCATGTATTGCATGAAGATGTAAAAAATATTGATGTTAGGTTAAAAAACAGCCATATTGTATTCAGTTGGATACGAATTTTTATGTAGGATAAAACAGCAAGCCACAAAACTGGATGAGACGACATGACTTCAATAAAAGATCTGACCAACTTTGATATGTCTGAGCAGCTTCGTACCGACGAAGACATTGCTGCTTATTTATCTATGGTGCTTGAGGGTGGGGATACCGATGAGCTTATTCATGCGCTTGGCCATATTGCCAAAGCGCGAGGTATGACGCAGATAGCCAAAGACAGTGGACTTGGGCGTGAGAGTCTTTATAAAGCCCTTAGATCCGGTTCTCGGCCGCAATTTGACACGATAGTAAAAGTGCTTAAATCCCTTAATTTTGATTTGAAAGCCGTGGTTCATACGCAAAAATGAGCACATCGACTTCGATAGGATGTGCTTTTACGGCCTCTTAAACCCCTTCCTCGCTTCATCAATTTCTTCCCGCATAAAACAGTCTTCTGCATGGTCGTTGATGAGTCCCATGGATTGCATGAAGGCGTACATGGTGGTTGGGCCGACGAATTGCCAGCCACGTTTTTTGAGCTCTTTTGAAAGGGCAATGGATTCCGCGCAGGTGGTTTGGGTTTCGGGTGGAGGCAGGGTGTTTTCGTTGGGTTCGTAGCGCCAAATGAAGGCGGCTAATGAACCATCTTGCTCGATCATTTCTAAAGCGCGTTTGGCGTTGTTAATCACGGCGAGGATTTTGCGTTTATTGCGAATGATGCCTTCGTTATCCAGTAATTTAGCGACGTCTTCTTCACCAAATTGTGCCACTTTGTGAAAATCAAAGTGGTGAAAAGCGAGGCGAAAGTTTTCTCGCTTGCTGAGGATTGTTCGCCAACTCAACCCCGCTTGAAAGGTTTCTAAACATAGCTTTTCAAATAAACGCTGGTCGTTACTAACCGGAAAGCCCCATTCGTGATCATGGTATTCAGGAAAGTCTGGCGCGGTACTGGCCCATGCGCAGCGGGTTTTATGGCTATTAGGCATTATTGTCGCTCTTAGGAAGCTGAGTTTGTTTCTCCAGTTTGTTAATCAGGGTATCGTAAAATTCTTTGGCGAGGCCCGAAAGCGGGCTTAAGTTAGAGGTCAGTACTTCGAGCGGTTCAACAATATTGGGGGCGAAGGGTTTTAAGACGACATTGGGCAGTTGGAAGACTTTATCGAAGTAGCGGAAGTTTAAAATGTCGACCAAGGTGGCGCCCATTCCTAGGTTTACAAAAGAGAGTCCGTGAATCGTGGTGTGGACTTCTAACGTGCGATGAAAGGGCAAACCACTTTCGGCATAAAGGCGTTTTAATGCTTTGGTGGTGGCGTTTTCAGAATCGAGTGTGATCCAGTTTAATCCTTGTAAATCATGAGGATGGATAATGTCTAATTGAGACGCGGGATGATCTTTGGGTACCGCGCAATAACAGGCAAGATCAAAGGCGACGGAATCGTGTTTCGAGGAGCTTTGGGCTTTATCGACTAAGCCAATTTGATATTGTCCCGAGGCAATACCTTGTCGAATCGCCGAACAACCAGAAAGGTGTAAGCTCACGTCTACGCCAGGATTCGCTCTCATGTATTCGGCAATCAGTTCGGGTAAAAACTGATAGGATGGGCCAAAAATAGTGGCGATGCGCAAGCGGCCGGTTTTGTTGTTTTTCGCGCTCTTGATACTGTCTTCTAAGTGGTTCACTCCTTGTAATAAACCATAAACTTCTTCGTGTAAGTAAAGCGCTTCGTCGGTTGGGATCAGTTTGCCGTTATTGCGCACAAAGAGTTTGTAGCCTATTTCATCCTCAAAATTGGCCAGCATTTTGCTCGCAGCCGGTTGGCTGACATAGCTGCGCTCTGCGGCTCGGGTGATGCTGCCAGTGACAAATACTTCGTGAAATATACGCAATTTATTGATGTTCATTGGCATAACCTAAAGTTATTAGACTATTAAAAATATTCAGTGTGATTATAAAAAATCTTCACATAAGATCGTAACGGTTAGTTGTTTGATCTGCATCAAAAGATTTAATAAAACGATGGGGTCGCGGACTCGATTCATAATAAAAATGAGTTCGAATAAAAAGAAATCACAAAATCAACAGCATTATAAAAGGAACGAACAATGAAAAAAATTTCTCTAGCATTAGCTGCAACGACCACGCTTCTAGCCGCAAACAGCTATGCCGATGAAAGCGCGTCAACATTAAGTGCGGTCAAAGACCGTGGTTATGTGAACTGTGTCATCGGTAACTCTTTCCCTGGTTTTTATAGCCTAAACAAAGCGGGTGAATGGCAAGGCATGGACATTGATATGTGTCGTGGCGTAGCTTCAGCGGTGTTTGGCGATGCCTCTAAAGTGACATTTTTGCCCGTGCAATGGGCGCAAAGCTTTACCTCTATTAAGAGTGGTCAAGGTGATATTTTATCAAAAGGTATGACGTGGACCTTGTCCCGTGATACGCAGCAAGGCTTGGATTTCTTAGATACGTATTTTTATGACGGCCAAGGCTTTATGGTGCGCAAAGATTTGGGCGTGAAATCCGTCAAAGAATTAAAAGGCGCGACGGTGTGTGTACTGACCGGAACGTCGAGTGAACTCAACATCGCCGATTACAGCCGTGCGAATGATTTAGACATTAAAACCGTCGTGTTTGATGACTCTTCTGTGCGCAACACGGCTTTTTTTAACAACAACTGCGATGCTTTGACCAATGACAAATCCGGTTTGGCGGCGCAGCGTTCTGCCGCACCTAACCCAAGCGATTATGTCATTTTACCTGAAACCATTTCCAAAGAAGCTTTGTCTTTCGCAGTGAAGCAAAACGACAGTGAATGGGCGAATGTGGTGAAGTGGACTTTTGCCGCCATGGTGGCGGCAGAAGAGTTTGGTGTGAATTCGCAAAACGTTGAACAGATGCGTGCGGAAAGTCAAAGCCCTGTGGTTCGCCGCTTGCTTGGCGTTGAAGGCGACCTGCATGTTGGTCTAGGGTTGCCGCAAGATTGGGCTTATCAAGTGATTAAAAACGTCGGTAATTACGGTGAAGTCTACGAACGTAACGTGGGGGTAAACAGTGTGTTGGGTCTGGACCGTGAAGGTACTCTGAACGCATTGTGGACTAACGGCGGAATGATGTACGCAAAATCTTTCCGTTAACACCCGATGGAGACACGTTATTGGGTGTAAGGGTTTCTAAATATCGTAATAGCTAGGCGTTTGCCTATCTATTACGGTTTTGGTTTTCTTTCTTCGTTCGGTATATCGATATGATTCAGTCTTCTACGAGCAAGTCACAAAAAAGTCCCGTGAAGGGCGCTGGCTTGCCTTCGTCTGCGACACAAAAAAGACGGTCTCTGCTTAATAATGATGCAAGCAGAGCGGTCATCCTACAAGCGTTTGTCTTGATGTTAGCGTTATTCGGCCTATGGTTTTTATTTGCCAATGCCAGTGAAAATTTAAACCGTTTGGGCATGACGTTTGGCTTTGACTTTTTACAAGTGACCGCAGGATTCAACATTAGTTGGAGCCTCATTCCTTACGATCCCAGTATGAGTTATTTGCGTGTCTTTTTCGTCGGCATTGTGAATACCTTGATATTGTCTTTTTGCGTGATTGTTGTCGGTACTCTGATTGGCACCTTGGTGGGCATTTTACGTTTGTCTGAGAATCCCTTGGTGTCTCAATTGGCTCGTTGGTACGTGGAAATCGTGCGTAATGTGCCCTTGTTAATCCAAATTATTTTTTGGTTTACCGTGGTGTTTTCTACCTTGCCTGCGCCGCGAGAAAGTTATCATCTAGGTGAATGGTTTTTTTTGAATAACCGTGGCTTGTATGTGACGACCTTGCAAAGTGCCGTGTCATGGGGATGGGTTCTTGCCCTTGTTGCTGGCTTTATCCTGTTGCTTTATGGGTTGTTGCGTTGGTCTAAACCGTATTACGCCTTGTCTGGTTCTCGTTCCAGTGGGTTTTATATTGGCCTAGTCGTTTGGGCATTGCTGGCTGGCTGGGCTTTGTGGTTCTTTGTGAATGCAATGACTCTGTCTGTGCCGACTCTGCAAGGTTTTAATTTCAGCGGGGGAGCTTATCTTCCGGCGTCATTTGGGGCGGCGTTTGTGGCCATGACGGTGTATCGATCTGCGGCGATAGCTGAAACCGTGCGAGCGGGTATGCAATCTATCGACAGAGGACAACACGAAGCCGCTTTTACCATTGGTTTCTCTCGTGTTCAGTCATTGCGTCTGATTTTAATTCCACAGGCCATTCGATCCATTATTCCACCTATGACCAATTCTTGGTTGACCAGTGTGAAAGATTCTTCTCTTGCTGTGGCAATTGGCTTTCCTGAGTTGGTGTCGGTGTTTATGCAAACGTCGATGAACCAAACCGGACGCGCTATCGAGATCATCTTTATGGTCATGGGCTTTTATATCTTCATCAGTTTGCTGATCTCTTACTTGCTCAATAAGTACAACGACAGCGTGCAGTATAAGGTGCGATAAATGGACGATCTAAACGTGAAAAATCCACCCACTTTAAAGCAATTTGTTCCGACGCCACCGCGTCCGCCACGTCAAAGTAAAAGTGGCATTTTCGGTACCATTCGTCAGCGTTGTTTTAACAGTATCGGCAACAGTGTGTTGACCTTGTGTGTGATCGCTGTGCTGTTTTATTTAGTGAAACACGTGTTGGATTGGGCCGTGTTTAACGCTGTATTTATTGCGGATAATCGTCGTCAATGCATGGATATCAGTCCGGATGGCGCCTGCTGGGCGGGGGTTATTAGCTGGTTTAATGGCTTAATTTATGGGCGTTTTCCGGTCGATGAGCAATGGCGGGTCAATGTTGGCGTATTGCTTGGCTTGGTGTGGTTATTGCCGCTGATGTCTAAGCGTATACCTTTGCGTAACGTCATCTTATTGTCTTGGATCGGTCTGTATCCTTTTGTTGGGGCGTATCTTTTCTTAGGTGGTCGTTTTGGTGCGGAGTTGGGCTGGGTACATGGCGTGATGACCTGCCTTGCCTTGGCTTTTCTAACCATTATCTACGCCAACTGGATCTTGTCAGTATGGGATAAAAAGGGGCTAAACGAACTGTTTGTGCCGCTGGTATCACGCTTCGTTGAGCGACGAATTCATCTGTTGAGCTTTGTGGCTGCGTGGTTGCTTATCGCGTTGGTGATGGCTTTTGCACTGAATCAAGTATCGCTGGAACCGGTGGCCATTGAGCGTTGGGGCGGTTTGTTTTTGACGTTTATTATCGCCAGTTTTGCTATCACCATGGCGATTCCTATTGGCGTGGTATTAGCGCTTGGCCGTCGTTCTAAGTTACCCGTGATTCATTGGTTGTCGATGACGGTGATTGAATTAGTGCGCTCTGTGCCCTTGATCACTGTCTTGTTTATGGCCGTGACTCTGCTGCCTATCTTTTTACCCGCGGATGTGGAATTCAACAAGCTTGCGCAGGTGCTGGTGGCGGTGTGTATCTTTGCTGGTGCGTACATGGCGGAAAACATCCGTGGTGGTTTGCAAGCCATTCCCAAAGGTCAATACGAAGCCGCCGCGACGCTTGGCTTAGGTTATCTGCATACCATGGCGCTGATTATTCTGCCGCAGGCGCTTCGAATGATGATTCCAAACATCATGACGTCGTTTATCAGTTTGTTGAAAGACACGACCTTGGTTTCCATCATTGGTTTGTTCGACATTATGTTGATGGCGCGCAACATTGCCAATGACAAAGACTGGGTGGGCATGCACACCGAACCTTTGGTGATGATTTCCGTACTCTTCTTTCTTTTTTGCTACAGCATGTCTCAATACAGTTTGACCCTAGAAAAACGTTTAAAGGTGGATCGCTAATGATGACGTCATCAGGCCATTTGGCTACAAAAAATACCACAAACACAGCGATTAAAATCGACAAGCTAAATAAATGGTACGGAGACCATCATGTCTTAAAAGACGTTTCTCTGGATATTAGTGAAGGCGAAATTATGGTGGTGTGTGGGCCGTCTGGCTCAGGTAAATCGACCCTGATTCGCTCCTTGAATCATTTAGAAGATTACCAAGAAGGCGTGGTTTCGGTGTTTGGTCAGCCGCTTTCTCGGGATCGTCAAAGCCATAAAATCATTCACCAAACCATGGGCATGGTGTTTCAGAACTTTAACTTATTTCCTCACCTTACTGTTTTGCAGAACTGTACTTTAGGTCTCACGTGGCTGCGCAAGATGTCAGAGCGTGACGCTGACAAAATGGCAATGCGTTTATTGGATCGCGTTGGCATTGCGCAATTGGCGACCCGTTATCCGGGGCAATTATCTGGAGGTCAACAACAGCGTGTGGCGATTTCTCGATCTCTCGCCATGGAACCCAAAATCATGTTGTTCGACGAGCCAACCTCTGCGTTAGATCCAGAAATGGTCAAGGAAGTCTTGGACGTGATGATTGACCTTGCTAAAACCGGCATGACCATGGTGTGCGTTACCCATGAAATGCAGTTCGCCAAACAAGTAGCCGATCGAGTGGTGTTCATGGCCGATGGTGAAATCATCGAAGTTGGGCCACCTGAGCAGGTGTTAGTCAATCCCCAGTGGGATAGGACGAAAGAGTTTTTACAACATGTTCTCTGAAATTTTTGAACGATGGCAGCGCTCGTGACATCGTTCAAAGATTGAGCTTGGCTGTTAAAAAAATACGAACTTACCCTTATTTTATGGAATGAAATCGATATGTTGGCAAAAAACAGATCGACGTACACCAACATGCCTTTTTGGTTGGCCGATACGTCTTTGGCAAGCAAGATTCACTCAAATGCTCGCTTTGAACTCCCACAAAAAGCCGACGTGGTGATTGTCGGAGGTGGCTTTACTGGTGTCTCTGCGGCCATTACCTTGGCACGAGCAGGACTTAACGTGGTTCTGCTAGAAGCGGGGCGTTTAGGTGAAGGCGCAAGTTGTCGAAATGGTGGTTTGCTTGGGCCGAGTTTTAGTAAATTAGGCGTGGATGGTCTGGAGCGACAATACGGTCGAGACAATGTGCATTCGACCATTCGAGAGAGTCTGGTGGCGTTTAATTGGCTGGTGGACTTTATCAAAGAAGAGCAGATCGATTGTGATTTGTCCTTGTGTGGTCGTTTTCGTGGCGCCAGTCATCCGAGTCATTACGCGGGTTTGATCGAACAAGCGGAAGAATTGGCGAAAGTTGTGGATTTCCCAGCGATTGCGGTGAGTCGTCAGGATCAATTTGACGAAGTAGGCTCTAATGCCTATTACGGTGGGGTAATCTACCCGACCGACGGTACCTTACAGCCCGCTAAGTTACACCGCGGATTGTGTCATATCGCTCAGCAAGCGGGTGTACTCATGCTAGAACACACCAAGGTTCGAGGCATCAATAAACAAGCTAATCGCCACACAGTTATATACGATGGCGGCAAGATCGATGCCGATCAAGTCATTATTGCGACAAATGGTTACACTGGCGGCGAGTTTGATAAATTCAAACGTCGTGTGATTCCGATTCGTTCCGCGATGATTGCCACCGAGGAATTGCCTGAATCTGTGATTCGTTCTGTGAGCCCGAAATTACGTGCTCATGGCGGTACTGAGCGTTTGGTGGCCTATTATCGACCCTCACCAGACGGCAAACGCATCTTGTTTGGTGGTCGTGCCTTTGGCCGTGGCGATCAGCCACAGCTGTATTCAAAATACCTGCAAGACTTTATGATTCGCACTTTTCCTCAGTTGGAAGAGGCGAAAATTGATTACGCTTGGTCAGGTTATGTGGCGTATACCTTTGACCATGTGCCACACATTGGCAAGATGGACGACATGCACTATGCCATGGGATATTGTGGTTCGGGTGTGGGCCGTGCGAATTATTTTGGTCGTAAAATCGCCCAACAGGTGCTGAATCAAGCGGAAGGAAAAACGTCTTTCGACCAGTTTCCGTTCAATACGCGTCCGCTTTACACCGGAAAACCTTGGTTTTTGCCAATGATCATGAAATGGCACGACTTCGCCGACCGTCGCGGCTGGTAGTCACAGCCGTTAGAAACGTCTGATTTTAACCTCGCAAAACCTCAGTAATTCACTGGGGTTTTGTTTTTTCCGCCAAAGGTTTTAGCAAATACACCACGCGTTTTATTTCGTTAACGCTAAGTTGTTTGTGAAGGTTGGCGCTTTTTTCGTTGGTAATCCGGTGACACAAACCAAGCTTCGATGTGAGGTTTGTTGGTTACTGCAGAAGGTTTAGTCTGTCGTTTGTTTTTTTCAGTCCTCATAAACAGAAGCCGTCTTAAATAGACATTTGAAACGGCTTTTATGAACTTTAAATAGGAAACGTTAGCTTATTGCAGGCTATTTTTTGCTTGCTGAGGCGTTTCAACGGCACTGATACCTTGTTTAAGTAAGGCTAGACGCTCAATTTGATAAAGAGAAGTAAGGTGGGAATAAAGCGGGGCTAAATAACCCTTTTCTTTAATTTCAAGGAATTTCTTATCAGAAAGGTTGTTTAGACGTTCTTCATTGATCACGTAGCAACCGGTAACGTTTTTGATCTGATCGGCGGCTTTAACACGCATGTTTAGTGACGTGAACAAGTTGTTCTCAGTCAAAAAGTGGCAAAAGGCTTTAGTAAACTCTTCCATTTGTTGTAGTTCGCCTAAATAGCGTTTTACATTTTCAATAACTTCCGTTGGTTCCCCTTGATCATTGAACAGTGGTTGACCGTCTTCTGTGCCCACATACTTACTGTCTTCATCAATGCATACCGTAAAGTTGTCTTGATCGGGATTTTTAGCCAAAGCGAATGGGTAGCGACGAATGATCGCAGGAATGTAAGGCGCTTGCCATTTGCCATCTTCACCAATGAACAGGTTTTCGTTTTCATCTAGGCCAAGTAAAGCAACAGGTTTAAATTCATCCTGAGACTTGTCTTCTAAAAAAACAATTGGATATACCGATGCCGCTTTAACAAACTCATGCACCATTACCGACGCGATATGAAATTTGCTAGCAAAATCGAAACTTTCAATGGCCTTTACTTTTAAGTTAGCGTGCTGTTCTTTATTTATGGGTGTCAATTTAGTGAACATTGCATTAAGTCCTTAAGTATTCTTTTTTAAAATTAGCAAGAGGAATTAGCATTAGTGTATTTTTATTAGGTTAATCTAACTTTATTTGAAAAGCGATAGAATAGATAATTTGTCTAACAGCTTATGCAATTACGTTCAGTGGTTTTGCTATTTTTTCACTACGAAACAATATGATGGTGTCTTATTGAGTTGTATTCAGCCAGCTTATTTTCTTGCAATTCGTCCCATTTGATTGATTCAACATAAAACTCAGCTATCACAGTAAGATGTTACTTATTTGGCGTGTGTCTCGTTAAGCGTTTTTAGGATGTAATTTTTCAAGTCAGTGGTTGACACGTTTGCAGTGCGTGGGGCGTATATGACGTGAATATGGTCTTGGCTTAAGCGTTCGCTAAGGGCGTTCCAACGCTCACTGCCTTGCCATTCTTCGCCACAAATCACCCTATTGATATTGAGTGAGGCAATCCATCGGGCGGCGGCTTCGGTTTGAGACATAGGCGCGCCAACTAGATATACTTCGCTGACAACAGATAAGGCACTGAGTATGGCCATGCGGTCTTGTTCTGGCATGACGGGAGCGTAACCTTTACTCTTTATACCAAAGGCATCGGGTGCCACACCGACTACAAGAATATCGCCTTGTTGTTTGGCGTAATTCAGGTAGTTGAGATGCCCTTGATGGAATAGATCGAAGTAGCCTAATGCGAGTACACGCCGTGGCTGGCTTTTGGGGATGGGTTGAATAAGGTGTTTTTCGATGGCGGCCAGTAACGGATCCTCTGCCTGATGCCGCTGCAAGGTAGAAAGGATATTCAGCGCTTTTTGTTTATTGCCTTTAGTCCACTCACCGTAAAGGTGTGAGTAGCCATAACATAGCGCAAGCCAAGAAAAATGCCGTAAGTTGGCGGCAGATACTATGGTGTCGAAATATGGATCAGGAACGCGCCAATGTTCGCCATAAAGGGCGGCTAAAAACGCATCTGGTGCCGTCAAATGCCATACTTCTCCGGCAGGAGACATTTTGGCGTTAAGCTGAAGTGGTGGGAAGTAGGTAATACGGTTCCAATCAAAGGGAACCTGATCCATCCAGAGTCCTGAAATGGTTTTGCCTGAGTGAACCTCGGTGCCATAACCGCAGACATCCATGATGATGCCAGAGGTCTGATGTTTAAAACAGCGAGGGTTAATCAAATCATAAGAGCGCGACGCTTCCTGCCAACCTAGTGCCGTTAATGCCTTAATGGTGTCGGGCATTTGCTGCCAATCGATACCAATATCAATGTCCTTGTCGTTTTCTAACAATTGTCCTGAGCGTTCCAAGCCGAGTAAGGTGCCAGCGGTGGCAAAGGCATAAATATTTTGTTGTTTCAATGCGACCAGTGTTGACCATAATAAAGATTCGGCTGTGGTGCGATCAAACCCTGAAGGTGTTTTTCGTGGCTGAGGCGACACAGCAGTAAAGGAGGAAGGCTGAAGGTAAAAAGTCCCAAGCGCTTGATGAAAGGCTTGGGAAGCTTGGGGCAATAAGCGATTTTGTTGATAACAATGCCCTAAAATATGATACGCCTCATGGATATAAGGCTTTTCTAGTAATAAGGCCTCAAGCCTTTCGATCCATGTACTTCCAGTACCTTCTAAAACCGCCAATTGTGCGAGATAGATTTGCGGAATAATAAACTCAGGTGCTTGTTTATAAATACCTTGAAAAAGTTGCTTGGCGTCTTGATATTGCTCGGCACGAAAATGTTGCACGGCGAGTTGAATTTGGTCGTCAATGGTCATGTTCTTCCTGCAGGGCATTATGTGATTGGGAGCAGTCTTGTTCTTTCTATGACGGCGGGCAGGGTAAGTGCCTTTTGATATCTTAATCTAATACCTTGAGCAAACACACCACACGTTCGATTTCGTCAAAGCCAAGTTGTTTGTGAAGGTTGATGCTTTTCTCATTGGTGATCGGGGCGTCGCTGCCCAGTTCCTGAAAGCCTTGTTGTTTGGCCCATTGCTCGGCGGCGCGAATCAAGGCTTTGCCAATGCCTTGTCCTTGGCAATCTGGTGAAACAAACCACGCTTCGATATAAGGCGTGGTTTGCTGGCTGCTGCCGGGGACATTGTCGCGAAGGTTCAGCTCAATAAAACCGACCATCTGTTGTGCATCATCAAGCGCGACTAACACCTCCTTCACGTTGGGATACGTTCCTTGAAAGAAAGCGTCAACTTCTGTTTGGCTAATGTCTTTTATGTCTGGTAAAAAGTCGACTCTTAACGCCGACCATGACATCGCCTCACAGGCTTTGATTCTCCTGATTTCCATCTGCCTATCCCTTGGTAAGAGTAAATCGCCTGCAAGCGACATCATTATACCCGCTTATTAGGGTTTCATTGTTTCAACCATCTCTAAAAAGCGAGCAACTCCTTTTGTTATTTCATTAAGGCCATTAGATACTTCAAGAATGCTTTCTCGACCATGCAGTGCCGTGCCGCTGACTTCTCGAAGCGTATTATCTATTTCACTGATTAAGGCATGGTTTTTTTCGACAACATCCGTAATTTCTGCAGTAGCAACCGCGGTGTTACTGGCTAATTTTCTGACTTCGTCTGCAACGACTGAGAAGCCTCGGCCAGCATCCCCAGCTCGTGCCGCCTCGATCGCAGCGTTAAGCGCCAGCAAGTTTGTTTGGTCAGCAATGGAGCGTATCGCCACCACAATATCGGCAATGCTTTTAGATTGCAGTTTAAGTTGTTCGCCTGTTTCAGACGCTTTTTTAATGTTTTCGACAATCTCTTTTGAGGTCCTGACCGATGCCTTAAGTATGTTGACGGCATTGGTTGATACGTTACTGGTCTGTTCAGAGGTGGAGGCGGCTAAATTGACGGCATTAAATGCTGCATTCACACGGACGGTTATGTCGGAGGCAAACTTTATGACCTTATAGACTTTACCGTCTTCATCATAAATGGGGTTGTAGGTGGCCTCTAGCCAGATAGTATTGCCATTGCCATCAAAACGTTGGAAGCGCCCTGATGAATGTTTTCCTTTGGCTAAGTCGGACCAAAAATTAGGATTATTTTTGTAGAATTTATCATCACAAAACATTTTGTGATGTTTATTTTGAATCTGTTCAAACTTATATTTCATGGTTTTCAGGAAATTTTGGTTTGCCGTAAGTATGTTTCCTTTGGGATCAAACTCAATGACAGCTAAGGAGGTGTCTAGCGCTTTTAATACGGCGATTTTATCATTAAGCGATTTTTGCTTTTGACTAATGTCATTGGCTATTTTGAGTATCCTGATGACGTTACCGCTGTCGTCAATGACCGGGAAATAGCTTGCTTCTAGGTGTAGTACAGAATGATCCGATTTGAAGCGTAAAAATGTACCATGAAAAGGTTGCCCAGCCGCGAGATCTTGCCAGAATTTTTTATATTCAGATGAGAGGGTGTATTTTTCATCACAGAAGATTTTATGATGTTTACCAACAATCTGCTCTAGTCTGTAACCCACTGTTTCAAGAAATAATGCGTTGGCATCAAGAATGATGCCCTCTTTACTGAAGCTGATTGCCGCGGTGTTTTTTTTGATGGCTTTTAGTTCGTTTTCACTATCAACCGAATACTCTGTTTTGTGCTGTGGTGTTTTTTCTTTATGTCCTTTAAGAAAAAGCATTTTATTACCCTCAAAATGATGAATGCGCCAAATTAGTCTCTAAATATGGCAGAAGTTTCACATTTTTTCTGGTTTATTAAATGTTTATTTATGTAAATTATTTAACCTTTTCATGATGTCCTGTTGTTTTTGATAAGTGAAACTGTAGTACGCTGGTGTGTGTATTTTTTATTACAAAAACGAGCCAAATGGCCGTTATTTCAGGCTAAAGCTTATAAGAGAAATAGACGTTTTATCCGGTGTAATCTCTTGTAACGTTATGTTTACAGTGCAGCGACAAAAGATAACATGAATCATGCGGTGTTTTGTCCAGTATGCTCTATTGTTCACATGGTATTTTATAGGAGATTTTTTATCATGCTCAGTTTTTCGCGAAAATTGTATTTGGGTTTTTCTGTTGTATTGGTGTTGCTTGGTGTGGTCGGTATGACTTCATACTTTGCATTGAGTTCAGCGTCTTCAGGGTTTGAGCAATATCGCTCTTTAGCAAGATCAACGACCGCCGTGAGCCTAGTGGAAGAGCGTATGTTAATGGTACGTCTTAAAGTAAAAGATTATTTGCTTAGCTCAGATGAAAAAGACATACGTGAGTTTGATGGCTATTGGCAAGAAACACAGCGTCATATGGATGAGGCCATTGCCAATATTACCAATCCTGAACGAGTCAAAATCATCAATGCGGTTGCCGATGAACTGGTAAAATACAATCAAGCTTTTAGTGCCGTAACAGCACAGCAAAAGCAACGTAATGAACTGGTTAATCAGGTCTTAAATATTTATGGCTCCAGCATAGAAGAAGATCTAACAAACATTTTAGTGTCAGCAAAGGAAGATAGTGATGTGTCTGCGGCTTATCATGCATCGCTGGCGACACGCAGTGTGTTATTAGCTCGTGTGAATGCGCTGAAGTTTTTAAGTTACAGCGATCAAGCGTCGGTTGATGCGGTTCACAAAGAGTTCACCGAGATGAAGGCGCAATTGCAAATATTACAGCAAGAGCTTGGTAATGCAGAACGTATTGAGTTGCTAAACAATGTTGTAAAAGGCGCTGATGTATACGAAAAAACGTTTGATACGATTGTTAAGCTTCAAGTTGAACGCAATACGCTTGTGACAGAAAAGCTGAATGTTATTGGCCCTATGGTGGCCAAAATGATAGAAGAATTAAAGCTATCCTTCAAAAATCAGCAAGATATTCTTGGCCCTGAGTTACAGCAAAGTAATTCAACGGCGATTATTGTCATTGAAGTGATCGTGGTATTGGCGATTATCTTTGGCATAGCAACGGCTCTATTTATTACTCGTTCAACCATACAAAACTTGGGTGGCGATCCCATGATGGTGACGAATATTGTAAGACGTGTCTCGGATGGCGATCTTGATATCGATTTACCCAATAACAGTGAAGACAGCGCGAGTTTGTATGCTGCCGTTAAAGTGATGGTGAGAAGCTTGCGAGACAAGGCGCGCCTTGCACAAAACATTGCCGATGGGGATTTATCGTCCAAAGTGGTACTGGCATCCGATAAAGACGTACTGGGCAAAGCACTTAAAGACATGGTCAAAAACCTCAACAATGTTTTGTCTGAAATACAAAGTTCTGGTGATCAAATTGCGGCAGGCAGCTCACAAGTATCCAGCTTCAGCCAATCCCTTGCCGAAGGTGCTAATCAACAAAAAGATAATTTGCAGACGATTTCTGCTGCCCTCGAAGAGTTGTCAGTACAAACCAATGACAACGCAACAGGGGCAAAACAGGCGAGTCAATTAGCGCTTACGGCGCAAAAAGCGGTTGCTCAAGGCCAGTCACATATGCAAGACATGGTGACGGCAATGAATGACATAAAAGACGCAGGACAAAGTATCGCGGGCTTTATAAAAACCATTGATGAAATCGCTGAACAGACCAACTTATTAGCACTAAACGCCGCGATTGAAGCCGCGAGAGCCGGCGAACAAGGTCGTGGCTTTGCGGTGGTCGCTGACGAAGTGCGTGGCTTGGCATCAAGAAGTACCGCGGCTGCCATGGAAACCGCTAAGCTGATCCAGCTTTCTTCTGCCAAAACGGAAAGTGGGGTCGCCATTGCACAAAGTACGGCTCAAGCCCTTCAAGCTGTGTTTGATGGTATTAATGAAACCACAGAGTTGGTGACGAAAATTGCCTCAGCCAGTGGCGAGCAAGCCCTGGCGGTAGACGAAGTAACACGTGCGATCGTATCGGTTGGCGACGTAGTCGAACTGAACGCCGCCGCTTCCGTCGAAGGCGCAGCAGCGGCCGAACAATTAAGTAGCCAAAGTGCGGTGATGAGAGACACCATGTCGCACTTCACCCTAGCGAAGAGTTAATCGTTAGTCGCTCAGTCTTCATCAAGGTTCTAAAAAAACCGTTAGTGCTGTTCAGTGCTAACGGTTTTTTTTCATCAATACTTTGGCAAAGAATCGATTATTACTGGTAATAGGGTTCTGTTTAACTCTTTCTTAGTCTGTTGAAAAGGCGTATTGTCAATTTTTGATTGTTTTTTAGTCAAAACGAAAAATAATAAAAAGGAGAAGGGTGGTGAAAAATTATCATAATCTCATCTTCATCCTGGTTTTACTCTGTTCTCCATTGTCAGCCGCGAATAAGGTATCAATCAACGAGCTGAATGCTTGTCAAGCTTTAGTGGAGTTTGTGGATGTTAAATTAGATGAGTTTGCGGATCATTACGCTGCACAAGACATTGCACTGGTTCACAAAGGCTTATCGGCCTACCGTAACTTTCTACAAAATGATGTGATAACGCCCATGTTATTAGGTATGTACGGTGGTAATGTTGATCAAGCAAAACTCATGCAAAACCTATTTGACCGGCAAAAAGTGACTTTTTTTCGTCACCTTGGCGAGCGTTATTCTGAAAGAAAGCTCTTTACTGAGTACGCTGCGGCCATTAATGACTGTACCGCCTATACTCGAATAAGACCAGACGTTGCCAAGTCATTAAACCTTGCTTTAAATATGATGATAAGGCTAGCGCGACAGAGCTAGCCTTGGTTCTTGGAGATGCTCAAAACCCGCTTGGCTGATCGATCAGCATAGCGGTTGATAATAAATACTGTTCGTTTAGATAGTTGAGTAGTTCAGTATTGACATCTTGTTGAATGGTTGGCAATCCTTGATTACCAAAAATTCTATTTATTTCAATAACATAAGGCACAGATCCAACCATAGCAATGTCGAATCCTGCGTGGTTGATGTCTAAAGATTGCGCCAAAAAGGTTACTAACTCTTGGGCTTCTTTTGGAATCAATGCCACTTCCACTTGGCCGCCTTGGCTGATGTTGTTGTGGAAACCGTTGTCCGATTGCAAACGCCAGTAACCACTGACAATTTTATTTCCTACCCAAATCACGCGCATGTCTCTGTCTATTGGCAGATATTCTTGTGCGTACAATACATCAGTTTTCGCCACATAATCGCGCCACTGGCTCGGTGTTTCGATCAAAAAGACGCCATTGCCCATACTGCTGCGGGGAATTTTGGCCACAAAAGGGGAGGGCATTTCGTCCCAAATTTTTTCCGCTTCATAAGGCGTATTAGCGGCAATCACAGTGTAAGGGTGTTGATGTGGTACTACCGTACGAAATGTTCGTGTCATTTCGACTTTGTCGTGGCCTATCATATAGGACGCCAGGCTCGGAAAAATACGTTTTCTTAAGCCATGAACCAACGCGGTTAGCTGCCAATATTGTGGGAACAACAGCCAATCCGCCTCTTTGATTTCCTCCAAATGATCGTACATCGACTCAGGTTTAATGTATTTAACCTGAGGCAAGTGGAGGGTTCTTAGTGCGTCAAAAGAGATAATTTTCATTCTGTATAATCAATAGCCAAACATGGCGCGATTGTGAGGCTTGTTGTAAAAAAAAGAAACAAAAAAGAGTACGTTTTTCATGCGTTTTGAGCGTGAATAGGCTTCCTTTTTGATGGTGAGGAAAGTTCAATCTTTATGAATGACAGAAAAGTGGTCAATTTTTCTGGGCTTAGTGGTTCGTCTTACAAGAATACCACTAGAAAAAACATGTCTGTTGGGTATATATATTTTGAGCCGTGTTTTATTTGTTGATTTTGAGTTTGTCTTGAATGTTAAGTAGTTGTTTTAGCAATGTCGGTAGTGCTATTTGAACGGTATCCCACACTACATCAAGGTTGATATCAAAATAACCATGAGCTATACGATTTCGCATCCCGCGCATACTACGTCATGGGACTTCAGAGTGTGCTTGTGAAAACTCGGGATAGGTATCCATTATTTTTGTCGCAGCTTCACCAAGAATGATGAGACTCATGATAACCGCTTGTTGAGTACGTTTATCCTCTTGAAAGTCATCTCTGTGCAAACCTTCAGTAAAACTACAAGCGTCTGTTGCGGCTTGCTGCATGTATTCTAGGTAATCAGGTAGCCGATTTTCGTTCATACAGGTAATGCCTCGGCAAGCACCTGAGCGCGAAATTTAATGGGTAAGTCTTTTGGTGTGAGCAAATCAACATGGATTCCTAGCAATAGCTCTAGTTCTGCTTGTAAACCACCTAGGTCAAACAAGGTTGTGCCGGGTAATGCATCGACAAGCAGGTCAAGGTCACTGCCATCCTTATCTGTTCCATGTAACACGGAGCCGAAAACTCGTGGGTTTTCCGTATGAAAGCGGTTTGCGGCTTGGCGAATAGCATTGCGTTTTTGGTTAAGAGCAATGGAAGGACGCATAAGTATCTCCGATTATCGCAACTTTTTTAAATGGTAGTCTGTTGATAATGACGCTTCAAGGGCTGTTTTTAAGAATCCTTTTCAAGAGTACAAAAGGATGGTTTTCATGTGGATCACTGAGCATAAAATTCTTTCCTCAAATAATGGCTGACGTTTTGGTTTTACGCAGACGGCGAATAGAATCTAATATCAGCATGGCAAGTGCGGACCATATCAGCACAAAGGTGGTTAGCTTTTCTGGACTGAGCGGTTCGTCGTACAAGAATACCGCTAGAAAAAACATGCCGGTTGGGCCGATATACTGAAAGAAACCAAGCGTTACCATACTGACCCGGTTTGCCGCAGCAGCGAAGCACATCAGTGGGATCATAGTCACTGGCCCTGCCGCAAAGAGCAGCCAATTAACCGTGGCACTGTTTTCAAACATGTTGGC
Source organism: Marinomonas shanghaiensis (assembly GCF_003259175.1). Taxonomy (GTDB): domain Bacteria; phylum Pseudomonadota; class Gammaproteobacteria; order Pseudomonadales; family Marinomonadaceae; genus Marinomonas; species Marinomonas shanghaiensis. The sequence goes on from NZ_QGOK01000027.1 coordinate 62,830, forward strand.
GCTTGGCGATGGGCTCAGCATTAAGTAGGTCAAAGCAAAAGGCAGTAGTAAGGCCGTTTCGATGGCCATACCGGTAAAGCTATCAACGGCCACTTTTTTACGCACTAAGCCATAAAAGCCAAATGTCACCGCCAGTACCAGCGCGATCCAAGGCAATGAACCAAACTGAACCACCTCAAAGGCTACCGCACAAAAGCACAATGCCACAGCCGCTTTGCGCACTCTATCTAGCTTGTCTTTGAAGAAAATCACGCCTAATAAAATACTGATCAGTGGGTTAATGTAATAGCCCAAGCTGGCGCTAAGCATCTTATTATTCTGAATGGCCCAAATAAAAGTGCCCCAGTTAATGGCAATCAGCACTGTCGACACCAGCATGGCTAATAAAGTTTTGCGTGACCGTAAGACCGTTTTTACTGCATCCGTATAGCGTAACAAAACAATTAACACCAACACGATCACACAAGACCAGATGACACGATGGGCGAGAATCTCTGTCGCGGGCACAAACGACATTTCTTTAAAATAGATAGGTGCAATGGCCCATAGAGTAAAGGCCGTTAATGCGTAGAAAATGCCGCTTCTGGAAGAGGTTTGCATTGAAATTGTCCTATTCAATGAATGTTGTTTTTAGGCATAAGAGTGTATAGCAATACTGGTTAAATGGTCAGATTTTTGTTGACGTTTTGTGCAGATAAAGAAAGAGAGTATTTCATGCGTCTACAGAGCGAACTTATTGCCTAAGACTGACGATGGGGTTAAAGTTAAGTCATAAATTTTACATTAATCGAACTTCGGGGCGGGGCGGAATTCCCCACCGGCGGTGATTTGATGAGATTGAAGAATCTATCAACAGCCCGCGAGCGCCTTGTTTCTTATTTTAAGAAAAGCATCTTAAGAAGCGTCTTTTAAGAAACAAGGGTCAGCAGATCTGGTGAGACTCCAGAGCCGACGGTTACAGTCCGGATGATAGAAGATCGACCAAGCAGCACAAAAGTCATTGCTCTTTATAAAGTCATTGCTCTTTATAGAGTGATGATGCTTTGCGTTGGCGTTGCTTATGCGTTTTATCTTGCGTGTTTTGCCATGCAAGAAGCTTGGTATATTCCTCATCACCCCTGTGCATCTTGATATTTGGAGAAAACAAAGATGGCAGGCACATTCTTTATCATGATCGCGTGCTTCACGTGGGCGCTTGATACTTTAATTCGTTATCCCTTATTGGGGGCGGGTTATTCCACTCTGCAAATTGTTCTTATTGAACACTTAACTTTAGTCTTGTTCGTCGCTCCTATGCTGTGGCGCTACCGTCATGTGTATCGCCATATGTCGATCAGTGGCTTTTCCTGTTTGTTTTTTATTGGCGGCATCGGTTCTGCCATGGGCACCTTAGCGTTTACCGAAGCCTTTCACTATTTGAACCCTACCGTGGTGATTTTGCTGCAAAAACTACAGCCCATTGTGGCGATTTTGCTGGCCTATTGGTTACTGAAAGAGCGCATTGAAGGGCAGTTTGTCCGCTGGGCAGCGGTGATTTTACTGGGCAGTTTTGTGATGATGTGGCCGGATTTACGTCAACTAGGCGACGCGCAATGGCATTATTCAAGTGACACGTCCAGCATCATGAAAGGCTATGGTTATACCTTGATTGCCGTTATTGCATGGGGCGCCGCGACCGTGTGTGGTAAATATTTGTCCCATCAACACATGCCAGCCAACGCGATTATGTCGGGACGTTTTGTGGCAGGTTTATTGGTGCTATTGCCCATGGCGCTGGCGCAGTTAGACAGTTTAACCCCCATGACGTCTGTCGATTTGAGTTTAGCGATTGTTATGGCTCTGCTGAGTGGCTTTATCGGCATGTGGTTCTATTATCAAGGATTAAAAACCGTACCCGCGCAACTTGCCACCTTAGCGGAACTGTCTTTTCCCGTCTTCGCCGCCGCCATCAACTGGTTCTTCCTCGACATGGGCTTAACCGGCTATCAAATCATCGGTGGCTTGATGCTCATCCTTGGTAATATTGGCCTGCGTATGAAAGAACTGAGAAAAGCGGAACTAGCGACAGCAGTTTAGTAAGAGGTCTTTTTGCACCCGTTCCCACGCTCTGCGTGGTAACGCATAGC